>JBKJPX010000062.1:0-62103 GCA_046594215.1 Panacagrimonas sp. | reverse complement strand
CGCAACTTGATCAGCTTCTTTCCCTTGTTGCGCCCCGAGTAGACGTCGACGAGCGCCTGCGGCGCACCGGCGATCTCGGTGCCGATGTCCTCGGCGTAACGCAGCGATCCATCCTTGATCATGGCCGCGAGCTTCGTAGCGGTTTCGTCGTAGCGCTTGAGGTGATCGAAGATCACGAAGCCTTCCACGCGCAATCGGCGCGTGAGGATCTCGCGGTCCTTGCGCGGGCCGACCGGCGCCGGCACCCAGGAGGCAATCGACATCGTGCCGCACTGGATCACGCGCCCGAACAGCGCCATCTGGCCGTACACCACGTCGGCGATCTCGCCGCCCGTGTTGTCGAAGAACACGTCGACGCCCATGGGGCAGGCCTCGCGCAGCGTGGCGTCCATCGGCTTGCGATAGTTGATGAAAGCCGCATAGCCGTATTCCTCGCAGCACCGGCGGCCCTTCTCATCGGAACCGACGATGGCGACGGCGCGTGCACCGGCCCGCTTCGCGAGTTGGCCGACGATGCTGCCGACCGCGCCCGCGGCCGCGGTGACCAGCACGGTCTCGCCGGCCTTCGGGTTTCCGATGTCGTGCAGCGCGAGGTACGCGGTGAGGCCGTTGATGCCGAGCAAGCCGGCACCGGTGGACAGCGGTGCCTGCGCAGGATCGACGCGGCGAAGAATTCCCGCGGGTGTGGCGACGCAGTAGTCCTGCCAGCCGAACCAGCCGTAGAGGAACTCTCCTTCGCGCACCTCGGCGCACTTCGAGGCCACGACCTTGCCCACCGCCATCGCGCGCATCACGGCGCCGATCTGAACCGGCGGCGCGTAGTTGTTCTCGTCGTTGACGTAACCGCGCTGCGCGGGATCCACGGAGAGGTAGTGGTTCTCGACCAGGAACTCGCCGTCCCTGAGCGCTGGCACCTCGGACGTTCTGAGTTCGAAGTGCGCCGGCTGCGGGATGCCAACGGGACGGGATTTCAGGACGATCTGGCGGTTCTGCATGCGGCTTTCCTTCTGTGATCGAGCTGTGATCGACCGATCGGATGGACTCGGCCGCGGCCCGCGGACGTGTCGCGCCGCCGGCCTTTGAAAGCATAAGATACGGTACCATACGATTACTCGTTCGAGGGGTGTGCGCGCACGCCCTGCTGGTCACACTGCGGACATTCCGACTCAGGACCTCACCCATATGCAAAAGGCCACCGGCATCACTTCCTTCGGCGCCTTCATCCCGCGCCGTCGCCTGCAGCGCGCTGCGATCGCCGGCGCGCACGCCTGGGCTTTCCCGGCGCTCAAGGGCCTGGGCAAGGGCGAGCGCTCCATGTGCGGTTGGGACGAGGACGCCATCACGATGGCGGTGGAGGCGGGGCGTGACTGCCTGCGCGGGCGCAAGGCCGAGGCGATCTCCGGCCTGACGCTCGCCAGTACTTCGGCGCCTTACGCCGACCTCAACAACGCCGTGTTCGTGGGCGCCGCGCTGCGCCTGCCGACTACGGCGAGCGCCGGCGACACCGGCGGCTCGACGCGTGCGGGCCTGTCCGCCGTGATCGCGGCCTGCCGGAGCGCGGACTCCGGCGAACGCCTGGTGATCGCATCCGAGCGCCGCACCGCCAAGCCCGGCAGCACGCAGGAAATGCAGATCGGCTGCGGCGCAGGCGCCGTATCGGTGGGCGAAGGTGACGGTGTGATCGCACGCTTTCTCGGCAGCGAGTCGGTGTCGGTGCCCTTCATCGATCACTTCCGCAAGAGTGGCAACGACTTCGATTATTCCTGGGAAGAGCGCTGGATCCGCGACGAGGGCATCGCCAAGATCGTTCCGTCCGCGGTCAGCCGACTGCTCAAGCGATTGGAACTCGATGCGGATCGCGTCGCGCACTTCGGCATGTCGGGCGGTCCGGCGAAGAGCGATGCGGCCGTGGCGAAGGCGCTGAAGCTCGCGCCGGAGAAGGTGATTCCGGACCTGCAGGGTACGGTCGGCGACACCGGCACCGCGCAGCCACTGCTGCAGCTGATCGCGGCGCTGGAGCGGGCCAAGCCAGGCGAGGTGATTGTCGTCGCCTCGTTCGCGCAGGGCTGCGAGGTCATCGCCTTCGAGATGCAGGCGGCGGCGGACAAGAGCGGCCGTCGCGGGCTTGCGGGCAGCATCGCCAACCGCATAGAGGAGACGGCCTACCTCAAGATGCTTTCGAACGACGGACATCTCGAACTCGATTGGGGCATGCGCGCCGAGACCGACCACAAGACCGCGCTCACGCAGCTCTACCGCAGTTCGGACCAGATCTTCGGGTTTGTCGGCGGCAAGTGCAGCGCCTGCAGCCAGGTGCAGTTCCCGCGCATGCCGGCCTGCGTGAACTGCGGCGCCTCGGGCACGCTCGCGCCGTATGCGCTGTCGGAAGAGCCGGCGAAGGTCGCCACCTACACCGCGGACTGGCTCATGTATTCGCCCGCTCCGCCGTTGTACATGGGCCTCGTGCAGTTCGACTGCGGCGCGCGCCTGCTGATGGAGATCGTCGACGTGGGCGCGGCCGGCATCGACGTCGGCTCGCCGCTGACCATGACCTTCCGCAAGAAGGAGCGCGACAAGCTGCGCGGCTGGGACCGATATTTCTGGAAGGGCACGCCGGCTTGATCTTTGAGCGGGATCCACAACATTCAACGCAGAGGCGCAAAGGGAAAAGAGAGAACGCAAAGGGAAGAACGAAAGAAAGATCAACGCAAGCTGATCGGACCGGCCATCGCGGAACTGTACCGGCCCCTGATTTCTGCGCCCTTTCTTGTCCCTTTGCGCCTTTGCGCTAAAGTTTTTTTGTCCAAACGCCGGGCATCCGAAAAGGAAGACGAACATGGCAAGCGGAATCAAGGACAAGGTGGCGATTCTGGGCATGGGCTGCTCGCGTTTCGGCGAGCGCTGGGACTGCGGCACCGAGGACCTTCTGAACGAGGCCTTCCTCGAGGCGCTCAAGGACGCCGGCATCGAGCGCAAGCAGATCGAGGCCGCGTGGTTCGGCTCGGGCGTGGATCGCGTGAACGTGGGCAACTCGGCGATCCCGTTGTCGACCGCACTGCGCCTGGAAGGCATTCCAGTCACGCGGGTCGAGAACATGTGCGCCACCGGCACCGAGGCCCTGCGCGGCGCGGTCTACGCGGTGGCCAGCGGCGCGGTCGACATCGCGCTCGCCATCGGCGCCGAGAAGCTGAAGGACACCGGTTACGGCGGGTTGCCGATCAGCAGCAAGGGCACCTTCAACGATCTGTGGATGCCGTACGGCTCGGCGCCGGCTGGCTTCGCGCAGCTCGCCGCGGGCTACCGCGCGAAGTACGGCGTGTCCAAGGATGATCTGAAGAAGGCCATCGGCCGCGTGTCCTGGAAGAGCCACCAGAACGGCGCGAAGAATCCGAAGGCGCACCTGCAGAAGGCCGTGGAGATGGAGACCATCCTCAACGCGCCGATCATCGCCGAGCCCTTGGGCGTGTTCGACTGCTGCGGCGTCAGCGACGGCGCGGCCTGCGCCATCGTCACCACGCCGGCGATCGCCCGCGCGCTGGGCAAGAAGGACCTGGTCACCGTGAAGGCGCTGGCGCTGTCGGCGAGCGCCGGCCGCGAGCAGGGCACCAACCAGTGGGACGGCTCTTACGTGCAGAACACGCGCAACGCCGCCAAGGCGGCGTACAAGGAAGCCGGCATCACCGACCCGCGCAAGCAGCTCTCGACGCTGGAAGTGCACGACTGCTTCTCCATCACCGAGCTGGTGACGATGGAGGACCTGGGCGTGTCCAGGGATGGCGAGGCCTGGAAGGACGTCATGAACGGCGTGTTCGACGCCGACGGCGTCATTCCCTGCCAGATTGACGGCGGCCTGAAGTGCTTCGGACATCCGATCGGCGCCAGTGGCCTGCGCATGGTCTACGAGCACTACCTGCAGCTCACCGGCCGTGCCGGTCCGCGCCAGCTCAAGAACGTGAAGCTGGGCCTGAGCCACAACCTCGGCGGCGTGCCGTACAACGGAGTGTGCGGCATCAGCATCGTGGGCCTGGAAGGGGCGTAACGCGCCTCGAGACTCTCTCCCTCTCCCCGCGTGCTTTTGGCGGGGAGAGGGCCGGGGTGAGGGGCCTGCCGCTCGAATCCGAAGCGGCGCTGGTCTGAAGGCGTCCGCCTTCCCGGACTCTTATCCCATGCAAAAGGCGCATGGGTAGGGGCGGTGCACACGTATCGATCGGCCCTGCTTCGACTGGGGCATTTCCCTTATCGCGAGAATTTCGCGCCCGGTGATATTGTCTGCCTCGGCAGTTAATGCCTAGGCAGACTATGGCCCACGCGAAGCATTACCAGGCATCGACCTACAAGGCGCGCAGCAGCGTCGGATATCTCGTGAAGCGCGCCCAGGCGGCGATGCTCGACAGCATCGAGCCCGTCTTCGTCGGGCACGGCTTCACGTTCATGCAGTGGGTGGTGCTGATCTACCTGCGTGACGGCATCGCGCTCAACGCCAAGGACATCTGCGCCGAATTCCACTACGACAGCGGCGCGTTGACGCGCGTCATCGACCAGCTCGAGGAGCGCGGTTACATCGAGCGCCAGCGCTCGCGCAACGATCGACGCTCGATCGAGCTGCACCTGACGGTCAGCGGGCGCGAACTCGTGCAGTCGCTGGTGCCCGTCGTGGTCGACCGTCTCAATCTCGCGCTGTCCGACTTCACGCGCGCCGAGGTGCAGGAGCTCACGCGCCTGCTCAACAAGCTGATCGCGGGCGCGCAGCCGCAGGGCTCATCGCCCATGGAGGCTGCGTGAGCGGCATGCGCAGTGCGCTGTTCCTGCTGCTCGCATCGTCGCTGTTGTCCGCGTGCGTCACGCCGCCCTCGGACCTGCCCAGGGGCAAGCCCGTCGAGGCCAGCGGACTGGGCCTGACGGCCGCGCCCGTGCGACCGGCGACGAACGACTGGTGGAAGGCCTATGGCGATCCGCAGCTCGACCGGCTCATCGCGCGCGCGCTGGAGCGCAACCCGGGCCTGTCCGAGGCGATGGCGCGGCTCGACGACGCCAGCGCGCGCATCCGCGCGTCGCGCGCACCGCGTAATCCCAAGGTCACGCTCGACGGCAACGAGAACCGCGAACGCCTGAGCGAGAACGACATCATCCCGCCGCCCTACGGCGGCCAGTGGATCTGGCGCGGCGAGGTCGGTCTGAACCTGACCTGGGATCTCGATTTCTGGGGCCGGCAGACCGCGCTGATCGAGGAAGCCGAACTGCGCGGGCAGGCTTCGCAGCTCGACATCCAGACCGCGCGGCTCGTGCTGGCCGGCGCCATGGCGCGTTCCTATCTGCAGCTCGACCACGCGTATCGCGTGGCCGATCTCGCGCAGCAGACCGAGTTGCAGCGCACGAAACTGGAGAAGCTCACGCGCCGTCGCGTCGACGCGGGGCTCGACACGCAACTGGATCTGCACGACGTCCAGGCCACCGTGCCGCTCGCGCGCGTCGACATCAGCGAGGCACAGGCCGACATCGAGCGCGCCGTGCACGCCCTGGCCGCGCTCACTTCGGACGGCGCCGATGCCTACGCCGGCATCAGTCGCCCGCAGGTGGAACTCAGGACCCCGATCGCGCTGCCCGCGGAACTGCCCGTGAACCTGCTCGCGCGGCGTCCCGACGTGATCGCCGCCCGCCTGCGCGTCGAGGCCGCCGACGCCAAGCGCCTTGCGGTGAAGGCGGCGTTCTATCCCGACGTCGATCTGATCGGCCTCGCCGGCTTCGGCGCGATCGGCCTCGACAATCTGCTGACCGGCGACTCGCTGCAGGTCGGCATCGGCCCACGCCTGCACCTGCCGGTGTTCGACGCCCGCGGATTGAAGGCGCAGTACCACGAGGCGAACGCGGCGATCGACGCCGCGATCGCGGTCTACAACGAAACGGTGCTGCAGGCCGTCAGACAGGTCGCCGACCGCATCACGGACATCCGCGCGGCGACGCGCGAACTCGGCGAACGGCAGCAGGCGCTGGAACACGCCGAGGCGGCCTACGGGCTCGCCGAGAAGCGCTACCGGGCGGGCGTGTCGAACCACCTCGAGGTGCTCAACGCCGAGACTCGCGTGCTGGTCGCGAGGCGCCAGCGGCTCGATCTCGTCGACGCGCTGGCCAAGTCGCGCGTGGGCCTGCTGCTCGCGATCGGCGGCAGCTTCGATCCGGACGCCGCCGATGTCCCCCCTTCGATTGCCGCCGCCCCGTCGGCGCAGGTGACACCATGACTGCTGAAGAGGCTTCCACCGCGCGCAAGCGAGGACTGTTCGGGCTGCTGGCCATTGTCGTGATCGGCGGCATCGCCAGCTTCGCCTGGTGGTACTTTCACGGCCGGACGCTCGAGGGCACAGACGACGCCTACGTGGCCGGCGACATCGTGCTGATCACGAGCGAAGTGCCGGGCACCGTCATCGGCGTCCACGTCAACGACACGCAGGGAGTCAAGCGCGGCGACGCGCTGGTCGAACTCGACCCCGCCGACGCGAAGGTCGCGCTCGCCTCGGCCGAGGCGGAACTGGGGCGCGCGGTGCGCGGCGTTCGCGCGCTGTTCGCGCAGGACGGACAGGTCGAGGCCGAGGTCGTCGAGCGCAGCGCGGCCTTGTCGAAGGCCGATCGCGACCTCGCAAGACGCCTGACGCTCGAGGCCGACGGTGCGGTGTCGGCCGAAGAGATCGCGCACGCGCGCGACGCCGTGACGCAGTTGCGCGCCGCGCTCGCCGCGGCCCAGGGCCAGCAGCGCCAGGTGCAGGCGCAGACCGCCGACACCAGCGTACCCACGCACCCGCAGGTGCTCGCCGCCGCGGCCGCAGTGCGCAATGCCGCGCTCGCGCTCAAGCGCACGAAGCTCGTCGCCCCCGTCACCGGGGTCGTCGCCAAGCGCGCGGTGCAGTTGGGCCAGCGCGTCGCCCCCGGCACGCCGCTGATGGCGGTGGTGCCGCTGTCCGAGGTGTGGGTGGACGCCAACTTCAAGGAAGTGCAGCTGCATGCCATGCGTGTCGGCCAGCCGGTCACGGTGGAGGCCGACGCCTACGAGGACGTGGAATTCCACGGACATGTCGCGGGCCTCGCCGCAGGCAGCGGCTCGGCCTTCGCGCTGCTGCCGGCGCAGAACGCCTCGGGCAACTGGATCAAGATCGTGCAGCGCGTGCCGGTGCGAATCGCGCTCGATCCCGCCGAGGTGCAGCAGCATCCGCTGCGCATCGGCCTATCGATGGACGTGCAGGTGGACATCCGCGATACCTCGGGCCCGGTGCTGGGCACGATGGCCGCATCGCCTGCTGCGGCGCCTGCGGCTGCGGGCGTCGCAACGGACGCACAGCGCGATGACGAGGAAGTCGAAGCGCGCATCGCGCAGATCATCGCGGCCAACGCGGGCAAGCTCGCCGCCGCGGACAACCGCAGGGCGGGTCCGGCGGCGCGATGAGCCCGCAGCCCGCCGAGGGCAAGGCGCAGATCGAGCTGAGTCCTGGCGCGCGCACGCTCGCGTCGATCGCGCTGGCGACGGGCACCTTCATGCAGGTGCTCGACACGACGATTGCGAACGTCTCGATCCCGACCATCGCGGGCAACCTCGGCGTGTCGGCGGACCAGGGCACCTGGGTCATCACCTCGTTCGCGGTGGCCAACGGCATCGGCCTGCCGCTCACGGGCTGGTTGATGCAGCGCTACGGCGTGGTTCGCGTGTTCCTGATCTCGGTGGTGCTGTTCACGCTCGCCTCGCTGCTCTGCGGCATGGCCTGGAGCCTGCCGTCGCTGGTGTTCTTCCGCGTGCTGCAGGGCGCGGTCTCGGGACCGATGATCCCGGGTTCGCAGACGCTGCTGATGATGCTGTTCCCGCCCGAACGCAAGAGCGCCGCGCTGGGGCTGTGGTCGATGACGACATTGATCGCACCCGTGTGCGGCCCGCTGCTCGGCGGCCTGATCTCCGACAACTGGACCTGGCCGTGGATCTTCCTGATCAACGGACCCGTCGGCGTGTTCTGCGCCTTCACGTGCTGGCGCCTGCTACGCCACGCGGACACGCCCACACGCAAGCTGCCGGTGGACGGCATGGGCATCGCGCTGACGGTGGTGTGGATCGGCGCGCTGCAGATCGTGCTCGACAAGGGCAAGGACCTGGACTGGTTCGGCTCGAATTTCATCGTGGTGATGACGCTGGTGGCCGTGGTCGGGTTCATCGCCTGGCTGATCTGGGAGCTGACCGACAAGCATCCGATCGTCGATCTGTCGCTGTTCCGCGGCCGCAATTTCGCGCTCGGCTGCATCGCGATGACCGCGGTGTACGCGGCGTTCTACGGAAATCTCGTGCTGATGCCGCTGTGGCTGCAGACGCAGATGGGCTACACCGCCACCTGGGCTGGCCTGGTCACCGCGCCCGGCGGCTTGATCGCCATCGCGATCACGCCGTTCGCCAGCCGCTGGGTGGCCAGGGGCGATGCGCGGCAGGTCGCGACCCTGGCCTACGTCGCCTTCGCGGCCTCCTCGCTGATGCGCGCGAGGTTCAACACGCAGATCGGACCGATGACCTTGCTGATCCCGCAACTCGTGCAGGGCGTCGCACTGAGTACCTTCTTCATCGCGATGGTGACCCTGCTGCTGGATGGCATGCCGGCGCACCGCGTACCCGCGGCATCGGGCATGTCCAATTTCCTGCGCATCATCGGCGCCAGCTTCGGCACCTCGCTGACGACGACGTACTGGGATCGCCGCGAGGTGCTGCACCAGACGCGCCTGGCCGAGGCGAGCAGCGCCTTCGACCCCACCCTGCAGCAGGCGATGGGTCACCTGCATGCCGCGGGCATGACGGACACGGCGTCGGCGGCGGTGCTCACGCGCGAGCTGATCGCGCAGTCCTACCTGCTGTCGGCGCTTGACCTCTTCTGGGTCTCGGCCTGGCTGATCCTGGCCATGCTGGGGCTCGTATGGCTGCTGCCCAGGCCCAAGGGCGGGAAGGCGCCGGTGGTCGCGGCGGATTAGCGCGACTGCGCCGGCGTAGCCGGACGGACGCTGGGGCTTTTTCCTGCCACGAAGGCGCGAGATCCCGGACTGGGTCCAGGCCGCGGCGACGTTGCCCTACTGGATCAGGCTCGAACGCCCCGCCCAGTACGGCTCCTTGACCAGCCGCTTGAGCAGCTTGCCGCTCTCGCTGCGCGGCAGCGTCTCCACGAAGTCCACGGTGCGCGGACACTTGAGCGCGGTCAGCCGCCAGCGGCAATAGGCGATCAGTTCGGCGGCGAAGATCTCGGGGTGCGGCACCGGGAAGACACGCGGCTGCACGACGGCCTTCACTTCCTCGCCGAACTCGGCGTGCGGCACGCCGATCACGGCCACGTCGGTGACACCCGGATGCGTGGCGAGCAGGTTCTCCGCTTCCTGCGGATAAATGTTCACGCCACCCGAGATGATCATGTGCGACTGGCGATCGGTGAGGTACAGATAGCCCTCGTCGTCCAGATAGCCGACGTCGCCGAACGTGCCCCAGCCCTGGGCGTCGATCGCGCCGCGCGTCTTCTCCTCGTCCTTGTGGTACGCGAAGCGATTGCCGTTGTGCAGACGGATCAGGCCGGGCACGCCGGTGGGCTGATCATTGTCGTTCTCATCGACGATGCGGATACGACAACCCGCCGGCGGTTTGCCGACCGAACCCTTGTGCGCGAGCCAGTCGCGCGAGCCGATGAAGGTGTGACCGATCGACTCCGTGCCGGCGTACATCTCGTCGATCACGGGTCCGAGCCACTCGATCATCTTCTCCTTCACCGGGATCGGGCAGGGCGCACCGAGGTGGACGACGCAGCGCAGGCGCGACAGGTCGTGGCGCGTACGCTCGGCGTCGTCGAGCCTGAGCATGCGGATGAACATGGTCGGCACGAACAGGCCGTGCGTCGCGCGATGCGTCTCGATTGCCTGCAGCACGGCGGGCGCGTCGAACTTGCGCAGGGAGACCACGGTGCCACCGCAGCGCAGGACGCAGACCATGAAGCGGCCTGGACCCGCGTGGTACATCGGGCCGGGATTGATCAGCACGGTGTCGGCGTCGTAGCCGTACTGCTGCACGAGCAGGCCGTGCCGGCGAGGCGGCACCTCCGGCGGCTCGACCGGTGTCGTCGCGCGCACGCCCTTGGGCCGCCCGGTTGTTCCCGACGAGTAGAGCATCGAGGGACCACGACGGCGACCCTGCGGCGCGACCGGCGTCTCGCGCTCCAGGAGCGCCTCGTAGGAAGGAAAGTGCGGCGCGGCCTCGCCGTCGACCATCAGGTATTGCAGGCGATCGCCGAGGCGCTGCGCGAGCGGACGTGCGACGTCGGCGAGCCGGGCCGAACTGACGAGCAGCTTCGCATCGCAGTTGTCGACGATGTACGCCGCGTCGTCCACGCTCGACTGGCTGCTGATGCAGACGTAGGTGATGCCGGAATTCTTCGCCGCCCAGATCAGCTCGGGATAACGGACGTGGTTTTCAAGCAGCAGCGCGAGGGTGTCGCCCTGGACAAGGCCCAGGCTTGCGAACAGTTGCGCCGCGCGATCCGCCCGCTCGATGAGCTGCGCGTAGCTGATCGACTCGCCGGTGTCGGCGATGATCAGCGCAGGCTTGTCGGGGTGTGCCGCGGCGTGTGCGCGCGGATGCGGAACGGTCATGGCGGGCCTCGCTTATGCCGTCAGGGTGAACGCGAAGCGCCGGGGTGTAAACCGCTCGGCCAACAAAAACGGCGACACCCTTGCGGGCGCCGCCGTTCGCAAAAATGCAGCGGGATCTCAGCCGTGCATCGTCAGCCCACCCGACACGCTGATCGTCTGGCCGGTCATGAAGGACGCATCGTCGCTCGCGAGAAAGGCGACGAGGCCCGGATAGTCGGTAGGTTCGCCGATGCGGCCCAGCGGCACGCCGCGGACCATCGCGTCGCGGATCTTCTGGCCTTCCTCGCCGGTGCCGACGAACGCGTCCATCGCGGGCGTGTTGGTCGGGCCCGGGCAGAGACAGTTGAGCGTGACGTTCTTGCGCGAGACTTCGCGCGCCAGCGCCTTGGCGAAGGCGATCGTCGCGCCCTTGGTACCCGAATACACGACTTCGCCCGAGGATCCGACGCGACCGGCGTCCGAGGCGATGAAGATCACGCGGCCGCCGCCACGCTGCACCATGCCCTGCACCACGGCGTGGGTCATATGCAGCGGACCCATGTAGTTGATGCTCACGACCTTCTGCCAGAAGTCCGGCGTGGTCTTGAGGAAGGGGATGGGCTTGTCCCAGCCGGCGTTGTTCACGAGCGCCCAGGTCGGGCCGATCTTGCCTTCGATCTCGGCGACCGCGGCCTTCACGGCGTCGTAGTTGGTGATGTCGCAGATGCCGGCCTCGGCCCTGCCGCCCGCAGCCTTGATCTCGGCCACGGCCTTGGAAGCCGCCTCGGCGTTGATGTCGAGCACGCCGACGACCATGCCTTCCTCGGCCAGCCGCTTGGCGATGGCCAGTCCGATGCCGCTTGCCGCGCCGGTGACCAGGGCCACCTTGTCTTTCAGTCCACGCAAGACGCTTTCTCCCGAGGGTTTACCGCTTGATAAGAAGGGTTATGCAAAGTAGTATGGCCCCATACTACTATTCCGACGCCCCGCCCGCAAAGCCGCCTGTCGCACCCGCATGAAGTCTGGGTCCGGTGGCTGATCGGTGGGTTAGTCTCACGGAACTGATCAACCGGTCCGGCCTATTCCGGGGGACCTCGGGGAGTGCCTTGTGAGTGCAGAGAGCGCGGACAGCCCGTTTGTTCCGAACGACGGCTATGTCGGCGGCAGCGGGACGCCCCTGCTCCTGCTGCACGGCATCGGCGGCTCCTGGCACATCTGGAAACCCGTGATCGAGGGGCTGGAGGCGCGTCACCGCGTCTACGCGCTGACCTTGCCCGGACACTGCGAAGGCCCCGACCACAGGGGTGAAGGCGATGCCACGGTGGCGGGGCTCGCCGACCAGATCATCGAGATGATGGCGAGCCGTGGCGTGAAGACGGCCCACGTGGCGGGCAATTCGCTCGGCGGCTGGCTGTCGATCGAACTGGCCCGTCGAGGCTTCGCGCGCTCGGTGACGGCGCTGTCGCCGGCCGGTGGCTGGTCGCAGCCCAGCTACTTCGACCAGATTCGCCGGCGCTTCCGCATCTTCTTCGCGCTGATGCCGATCATCCTGTTCCTGGCCTCGCCGTTCCTAGTCTTCGCCGGCTTCCGCAAATTCCTGGGCAAGGAAACCATGGAGCACGGCGACCGCATGCCGGCGGACGAATTCCGTTACTCCCTGCGCGCGATGGTGAAGAGCCGCGCCTTCCTGGGCCTGCTGCGCACGATGGGGCGCGATGGGCCGATCGGCGCGATCAGTCCCGCGCGTATCCCGATCCGCATCGCGTGGTCGGAACACGACCGCGTGATCCCGTTCGAGAAGTACGGCGTGCACATCATGAACAGCATCGCGGGCGCGCAGAAGACCATCGTCCGGGGCGCCGGCCACGTGCCGATGTACGACGAGCCCGAGCAGGTCGTCGCGCAGATCCTGGAAGTCACCGCCGAGACCGAGCGCCGCGAAGCAGCTGACGCCGCGCCGGACTCGCTCGCCGCATGAACCTCGCGGCCCTGAACCCGGTCGTCGCGGCGACGCTGATCCAGCGCAAGCAGGTGGCGCGCAAGGTCTTGAAGACCGCGCGCTTCCAGGACCAGGTCGCGATGCTCGCCAAGATCCTGGAACGCACGCCCGAGGACGTTGCGGCCGAGGCGCTCAAGGGTCTCGAGGAAATCGTCACGGTGCAGAGCCCGGCGTTCGCGGCCGCGTTCGACTACGGGCTGGGTCCGATGCACACGCGCGCCTGGACCGTGCAGGCCGACGAGGTGGCGCTCGCAAAGCTGAAGGACCTGAACCAGACCAACGCGCTGGTCTACCTGCCGACGCATCGCTCCTACGCCGACGCCTTCATCCTGTCGCGCTTGCTGCGCGACCACGGCATGAAACGCAACCACATCCTGGGCGGCAACAACCTGGGCTTCTGGCCGCTGGGCACGATCATCCGCCGTGCCGGCGGAATCCTGATCCGTCGCAGCTTCCAGGACGACGAGGTCTACAAGCTGGTCGTGCGCGAGTACCTCGCCTGGCTGGCCTCGCAGCGCCTGAACCTCGAGTGGTACATGGAGGGCGGCCGCAGCCGCACGGGCAAGCTGCGCCCGCCCAAGTACGGCCTGCTGAGCTACCTCGTCGCGGCCATCGAAAGCGGCGGCGCCGACGACATGCTGCTGGTGCCGGTCTCCACGACCTACGACCAGATGCACGAGATCGGCACGATGGCAGCCGAAGAAGCAGGCGCGTCCAAGGCCAAGGAAAACCTGCTGTGGCTCGCGGGCTATGCGCGCACGCAGCAGAAGTGGATCGGCAACGCCTACGTGCGCTTTGGCGAGCCCCTGTCGCTCAAGGAAGCGCTCGCGCGGGCGGACTCGGAAGGCGGCGGAAAGTGGACCGTCGCCAAGATCGCGTTCGAGGTGTTCCAGCGCATCAACCGCTGCACCCCGGTCACCGCGCCCGCGCTCGTGACCTTCTCGCTGCTCGGCGTCAGCGATCGCGCGCTGACCCTGGAAGAGGTGCACGACCAGGTGAAGCCGCTGCTCGATTATGCGGCGGCGGCCGGGCTGCCCAGTTCGCACCTCGAGGACCTGCGCGGTACGGCGGGCGTGGACGAGACCCTGCGCACGCTCCAGAAGAGCGGCGTCGTGAGCCGCTACGAAGGCGGCACGCAGACCGTGTTCCGCATCGAGCCGGGCCAGCACTCGGTCGCCGCGTTCTACCGCAACAGCGCGATCCACTGGTTCGTGAACCGCGCCATCCTGGAAGTCGCGCTGCTCGACGCCACGCGCGAAGAGATCACCGGCCCGCTCGAGCGGGCCTGGGCCTCGGCCTTCGCGCTGCGCGACCTGCTCAAGTTCGAATTCTTCTTCAGCGACAAGGCCACGTTCCGCGAGGAGCAGAAGGCCGAGTCGCGGCTCATCGATCCGAAGTTCCGCCAGCGCGTAGCCGCGGCGACGGACCGACGCGACGTGCTCCTGTCGGTGCCCGTGCTGATCGCGCACCGGGTGCTCGCGCCGTTCCTGGAAGCGTATTACGTGGTGGCCGATCGGCTGGCCGCGCAACCCGTCGACAAACCCGTCGACAAGAAGGCGCTCACCGAGGAGTGCGTGATGGTGGGACGTCAGTACGTATTGCAGCGGCGCCTGCTGCATCCGGAGGCGGTGTCGCGGGAAATATTTGGTAACGCGCTGGCGCTGGCGTCCAACCGGGATCTCCTGAAGCCGGGAGCGCCTGACCTTGCTGAGCGCCGTCGCGCTTTTGCGCAGGAGCTCGAAGCGGCGGTGCGTAGCGTGGCGGCGATCGAGGAGCTGGACCGCTCGCGACGCATGGCGGTGTCCGTGGCGGTCACACCGTGAGCGCGCTCGACGAGGCCATCCAGCGCGTGCTCGACGGACCCAAGGGACCCAGGATCGGCGCCTTCTTCGACTACGACGGCACGCTGATCGACGGCTACTCCGCCGCGGCCTACTTCACCGACCGCATCCGTCGCCGCGAGATGGGACGCAAGGAACTGGTCGACACGATCAGGCTGGCGCGCAAGAAGGATCTCAGCGACGCCGAGTTCCACGAGGTCATCGGCAGGGGCATCCTCGACTGGGCCGGCAGGACCGAGGACGAGATGCGCTCGCTGTGGAAGCGCCTGTGGCTCTCGAAAGTTGGCTCCACCCTGTTCCCCGAAGGATGGAAGCTGGTGCGCGCGCACCAGAAGATGGGTCACACGGTGGCCATCGCCTCGTCGGCAACGGCCTACCAGATCGAACCGCTCGCCGAGGAATACGGCATCGAGCACGTGATCGCGACGCCCGTGAAGATTCGCAATGGCAAGCTCACGGGCGGCCTCTCGGGTTCTCCGACCTGGGGGCAGGGCAAGGCCGACGCAGTCGTTGCGTTCGCCAAGACCCACAAGATCGACCTCGCGAAGAGCTACGGCTACGCCAACGGCAACGAGGACATCGCCTTCCTGCAGTCCGTCGGCAACGCCACCGCGGTGCAGCCCAAGGAACTGCTGGAAAAGACCGCGAACGAGGCCGGGTGGGCCGTGCTGCGCTTCGATCCGCGCAAGCGCGGACCGGCCAAGGCGATGGCGCGCACCGTCGGCGCCTACGGCGCAATGGGACTGAGTTTCCTCGCGGGACTTGGCCTGCATCGCACGCACGGCGACGCCCGCAGGACCGTGGACTGGGTGACGCAGATGGCTGCCGATTCGGCCTTCGCGGTGCTCGGCGTGAAGCTCGACGTGGTGGGCGAAGAGAACCTCTGGGCGCATCGCCCCTGCGTGTTCGCGCTCAATCACCAGAGCAAGTTCGACATGTTCGTGATGATGCAGCTCGTGCGCCGTGGCTTCACGGGCGTGGCGAAGGCCGAGGCGCGCAAGGTGCCGGGCTTCGGGCGCTTCATGGAGATGGCGGAAGTCGCATTTCTCGATCGCAGCGATTCGGGCAAGGCGGTGGATGCGCTCAAGCCCGCGGTCGATCGGCTCAGGAAGGGCCTGTCCGTGTGCATCGCACCCGAGGGCACGCGTTCGTGGACGCCCAAGCTCGGACCGTTCAAGAAGGGCCCGTTCCACCTCGCGATGCAGGCCGGCGTGCCGATCGTGCCGGTGGTGATCCGCAATGCGGGCGAGATCATGGGGCGCAACGACCAGACCATGCGCTC
Organism: Panacagrimonas sp.; assembly: GCA_046594215.1. Taxonomy (GTDB): domain Bacteria; phylum Pseudomonadota; class Gammaproteobacteria; order Nevskiales; family Nevskiaceae; genus Panacagrimonas. Next base: position 46,361 of record JBKJPX010000062.1, on the reverse strand, counting down.
TGGTGTGGTGCAGGTGGCGATCCTGCCGGCGGTCGACGTGTCCCAGTGGAAAGTGTCCGAGTTGACCGAGCGCGTCGCCGAAGTGCGTCAGATGTATGTCGACACGCTGGAAAACTGGCCGGAGAAAACGGGATGAGCCGTCCGATGCGCGTGACCGTGCTGGGCGCGGGTTCCTGGGGGACGACCGTCGCGTCGCTGGCCGCGCGCAACGCCGACACGCTGATCTGGGCGCGGCGCACGAGCACGGTCGAGCAGATCAACCGCGAACATCGCAACGACGATTACCTGAAGGGCCTGGCGCTCCACAAGAAGCTGCGCGCGACGTCGAGCCTCGAAGAAGCACTTCGCGAATGCGACGTGCTGGTGATGGGCGTGCCCTCGCATAGTTTTCGGGAAACGCTGCGCCAGGTCGCCCCGCTGGTGCGTCCCTGGGTCCCCGTGATCAGTCTCGCCAAGGGCCTGGAGCAGGGCACGCAGCGACGCATGACCGAGGTCATCCACGAGGAGCTGCCGGGGCACCCGGCCGGCCTGCTCGCGGGTCCCAACATCGCGCGCGAAGTGCTGCAGGGCATGGCCGCCGCGGCCGTCGTCGCGATGCCCGACGAGACCATCGCGCGTGCGCTGCAGCCGCTGTTCTCCAGCTCGGTGTTCCGCGTCTACATCAACACCGACGTGATCGGCTCCGAACTCGGCGGTCCGCTGAAGAACGTGATCGCGATCTCCGCCGGCATGGGGCAGGGCCTGGGCGTGGGCGAGAACACGCGGGCGATGGTCATCACGCGCGGCCTCGCGGAGATCACGCGGCTGGGCGTCGCGCTCGGCGGTCGTGCCGAAACCTTCTCGGGACTCACGGGTCTGGGCGACCTGCTGACCACCTGCATGAGTCCGTTGTCGCGCAACCGCCAGGTCGGTGAACAGTACGCGGCGGGCAAGACCACGCCCGAGATCGTCGCCTCCATGAACATGGTCGCGGAGGGCATCAAGACCAGCAGCGTCGTCATGGAGCTCGCCGGGAAGTACCGCGTGGACATGCCGATCGCGCGCGAGGTCGCCTCGGTGGTCAAGGGCGAGCAAGGCGCGGTGCAGGCCTTCCGCGGGCTGCGAAAGCTGGTCGCGGGCGCGGAGCAGGAGTCGGGTTGAGCGCCGGCGTCAGAAACTTCAACGCAAAGGCGCAAAGGAAAAAGAAAGAACGCAAAGGACATCGAGTCGAAGCGCTCACCCACAGGTTTGTCCTTAGGTGTGCCCCTTCATGTTTCTTTGCGCCCTTTCTTTTTCCTTTGCGCCTTAGCGTTAAATGCCTTCTAGGCTTCAAAACGAACCAATGAAAAATCCGATGGGCAAGGCAGAACCACTGAGCGAAGAGCTCCTCGCCGCGCTGCGCGACTGGGGCGGCCCTGCCGAGATGAGCGCGTTCGAAGCCGTGATGTGGCGCGCCGAGGTCGATCCTCGGCTGCGCTCGACCACGACGTCGGTGCTGGTGATGGACAGCACGCCGGATTGGTCCCGCCTCGTCGCGGGTCATCGCTGGGTGACGCAGGCGGTCCCACGCTTTCGCCAGCGCGTGGTCGACCCGAGCTTCGGCGTCGGCAACCCGGTGTGGGTCGAGGATCCCGACTTCAATCTCGACTACCACTTGCGCCGCGTTCGGCTGCCGGAGCCGGGAAGCGAGCGCCAGCTGTTCGACCTGGCTCAGAACCTCGCGATGACGCCCTTCGACAAGGCGCGTTCGCCGTGGGAGGCGATGCTGGTCGAAGGCCTGGAAGGGGGACGTGCGGGCTACGTACTCAAGCTGCATCACGCCACCTCGGACGGGCTGGGCATCATCCAGCTGCTGAGCCGCGTGCTTGGCAAACAACGTGACCAGACCGAACGGCCGCCGCCGCCGCCCGAAGAGAAATACGACCGACCGGCGCCTTCGGCTTCCGACGTCGCCGCACGCCAGGTGCGCGACAGCCTGTTCGCGCTGCCGTCCGAGGCCGCAGGCAGGGTGTCCAGCATCACGCGCTCGATCGGCCAGTGGATGCGCAACCCGGATGCGGCGCGCAAGGGTCTCGACTACCTGTCGTCTGCGAAGCGCGTGCTCGGCAACAAGCCGGTGCCCGGGTCGGGACTGTTCAAGCGCCGCAGCCTGTCCTGGCGCTTCGACGGCATCGAGATTCCGCTCGCCGACCTGAAGGCTGCCGCCAAGGCCGCGCAGGGCTCCCTCAACGACGTGTTCCTTGCGGGCCTCGTGGGCGGCTTCAGCCGCTACCACGAGGAGATGGGCGTCACGCTCTCGAAGATGCCGATCGGATTCCCGATCTCGCTGCGCACCGAGAACGATCCGATGGGGGGCAACAAGTTCGCCGGCAGCCAGTACGCGGCGCCGCTGGACATTGCCGATCCTGTGGAGCGCGTGCGCCACATCCAGAAGTTCGTGAAGGAAACGAGAGCCGAGCCGGCGCTGGACATCATGATCCGCATGATGCCGGTGGTGACGCGACTGCCGCTGGCCGCGATCACCGCGATGACCGCCGACTTCACCGCCGCGCAGGATGCGCAGATCAGCAACGTTCCCGGCATCGCGCACCCCGTCTACATGGGCGGCGCCGAGATCACGCAGTTCTGGCCATTCGCGCCGGTGCCCGGATGCGGGATGATGATCGTGATGATGTCGCACAACGGACGCTGCTGTATCGGCATCAACAGCGACCGTGCGGCGGTCACCGAGCCCGAGTTGCTCATCGAATGCCTGCGCGCCGGCATCGACGAGCTGATTGCGCTGGGAAAGCCTGCCGCCACCTCCGCCACGAAAAAGAAATGACCAAGATGAAAACCAAGGAAGGCCGTTTCAAGGGCAGGAAGGACGTCGAGATCTTCTGGCAGAGCTGGCTGCCCTCGCGGCCCAAGGCCGTGGTCGTGCTCGTGCACGGGCTGGGTGAACACAGCGGCCGTTACGCGCACGTCGCGGAGGCGCTCGTGAACGCCGACTGCGCCGTCTACGCCATGGATCATCGCGGCCACGGCAAGTCCGGCGGACCTCGCACCTTGATCGATCGTTTCGCGCACACCGTCGACGATATCGACCACGTCGTCGAACTTGCGCGCCGCGAGCAGCCGCGCAAGCCGATGTTCCTGCTTGGCCACAGCATGGGGGGCGCGCTGGCGCTGAGTTACACGCTGAAGAACCCGGCCAAGCTGTTCGCGCTGATCCTGTCGGGTCCGGCCGTCGCGCTCGATGGCGCGCCGCCGCTGATGAAGCCGATCGCGAGGTTCCTGTCGAGCGTGGCGCCGAAAACCGGCCTTTTCGCGGTCGATCCGGCCCTCGTCTCGCGCGACCCCGCGGTGGTCGCCGACTACGCGAGCGATCCGCTCAATGCGCACGGCAAGGTTCCGGCGCGCACGCTCGGTGAGATCATCAACTTCGTCGAATTGCTGCCCGCCGCGCTGCCGCTGATCCAGCTTCCGCTGCTGGCCATGCATGGCAGCGAGGACAAGCTCGCCGGCGTCGCCGGCAGCAAGATGGTGATCGACCGGGCGGCGTCGAAGGACAAGACGCTCAAGATCTACGATGGCCTGTTCCACGAGATCTTCAACGAGCTGCCGGCGGACCGGGCGATCGTGTTGAAGGATCTGACGGATTGGATCGGGGCAAGGGCAGGGCGCTGAGTTCGTCGCTACGGTCAGCGCGTCTTTGCCGCTCGCCGCTTCGGCGGGCCTGCCAGCACCTTCGTCGCCGGCTGCACCACGTCGATCACCGAGCTGACGCGGGTCAGGAAATGCACGCCCTGCGCGGCTTCCGTCCCGCTCAGGTGATTCACCATCGTCTGGATGAAGCGCCGGCCCTCGTCGACCATGCGCTCGATCTCGCGGGCGCCCTTCGACGTGAGGATCACTTCGCGCTCGCGTCCCGACAGCGGGTGCTCGCGGATCTCCAGCAGACCCAGCGGCTCTCTGGCCATCCCGCGCAGCGTCTTCGAGATCGCGGAATTCCGTAGCTCGAACCAGCGCGTGATCGAGCGCTCGATCTCCTTGCGCGGGATCGTGCGGCCGCCTTCGCCGGCGGAGCGGATCAGCCACAGGATCGCGACCTGGTGACGCGACAGGCGGCCGCCGCGAAGCGCGTCCTCGATGCCGATCCCGATCTTGTAGTGCACCGGGTAGAACAGGTCGAGAAATTCCTTCGCGGCCTCCGAGATCGGGGCCTGCGCCGTGCCGCCTGTCGACGCCGCGGTTGACCGGGTCCGCCTGGCAGGCTTATTGTGTCCTGGAGACATAGTTACAAAATGGCAATTATTAACGAGAGGTCCCGTACGAGGGACTTCCGGAGGAGAAAACGTGGAAACCCGCTTCGACCCGCGACAACTCGCCACGCCCGAGATCATCGCGAATCCCTACCCTGCCTATGATGCGCTGCGCGCGGATTCGCCGGTGTCGGGCTACGCGGACTGGCCGCCCGGAACGGTGCCCGGCTTCGATCCGCCGATCCAGGCCTGGGCGCTGCTGAGCTACGAGCAGGTCGCGGCCGCGGCGAAGGATCACCAGACCTTCTCGTCTGCGAACTTCCAGCAGGGCACTGACGCGCCGACCCTGATGCTGGTGAACCACGACGATCCCGAGCACGCCAGGCTGCGTCGCGTGGTCATGCAGGCGTTCACGCCGCGTCGCGTGGCGGAACTGCGGCCGCATGTGCAGGACGTCGTGAAGAAGCTCATCGACGCGCTGCCCGACGGCGAGGTCGACGTGGTGCAGCAGCTGTGCGCGCCGCTGCCGGCGCAGCTCATGGTCCGGCTGCTGGGACAGCCCGAGGAGATGACCGACAAGTTCCAGCGCTGGGCGAACGCCTTCATGTTGTCGGCCGACATGAGCGTGGAGGAGCGCACGCAGAGCAACATGGAGATGGTCGGCTACTTCATGCAGATGGTCGACGCGCGCGCGGCGCGTTTGGCTGAAGGTGGTGCGCCGTGCGGCGATCTCGTCGATGCCCTGCTGGTGGCGGAGTCGGAAGGCGCCCGACTGTCTCGCGACGAGGTATGGCGATTCTGCTTCACGCTGGTCGTGGCGGGTGCCGAGACCACGATGTATTACGCGGCCAACTGCCTGCACGCGCTGCTCAAGAACCCGGATGTCTTCGCGAAGCTGCGCGCCGATCGATCGCTGCTGCCGCGCTTCCAGCAGGAGACCTTGCGCCTCGCGGGGCCGCCGCAGCGCCTGTTCCGCAAGGTGATGCGCGACGTCGAGATCGGCGGCAAGCAGATTCGCGCGGGCGAGTGGGTGGCGCTGTTCTTCGCGGCGGCCAACCACGATCCGAAAGTGTTCCCCGAGCCGCGACGCCTGCGCCTGGACCGCGACAACGCGGGCGCGCAGCTGAGCTTCGGCCACGGGATCCACTTCTGCCTCGGCGCGCCGCTGGCCAACCTCGAGACCGCCTGCCTCGTCGAGGGCGTCCTCGACCGGTTCACCGGAATGAAGCCCGGCATCGCGCCGACCGAGCCGCAGCGCGCCACGCTCCTGCAGCACAGCGTCACCCGTCTTCCCGTCCTGTTCGAGAGAGCCTGATCCCATGAACAACAACGTCGCCATCACGCAGGAAATCTTCGTCCGCTTCGGCCGCGGTGACATCCCCGCGATCCTCGAGCTGCTGTCCGACGACGTCGTGATCGAGTTCTACGGACCTTCTGTGATCCCGTACGCCACGCATTCCAAGGGGCAGGCGGGCGCGCGCAAGTTCTTCGAGACCGTGCTGTCGTCGGTGGACATCCACCAGTTCGACGCCGAGGAGTTCATCGCCGAGCGCGACAAGGTGATCGTCACCGGCCACCTGCGCCTCACGGCGAAGGCGACCGGCGGCACCATCGAGTCGGACTTCGTGCACGTGATCACCATGAAGGACGGCAAGTGGACGCGCTTCCGCGATTTCATGAACACCGCGGTCGCGGTCGAGGCGTTCTCGAAGAAGGCCTGAGCGGCGCGTCGTCAGGGCTGCGTGCGCGCTGCGGTCGCCGGGCGCGTCGCCGCGGGCGACACGTTAGGATTCGGCTCTTCCAGACAGGGGCAGGCTCTTGGATGTCCGCGCCGTGCAGGTCGATATTCGCGAGTCCATTGCCCACGTCAGCTTGACGCAGCCCGATCGCGGCAACCCGTTCGACCAGGCCTTCTGCACCCAGCTCTGCGAGGCGGCGATCGAGTGCGACGAGACGGCGGGCGTGAGGGCGATCTTGCTTCGCGCGCAGGGCAGGTACTTCAGCGTCGGCGCCGATCTGAAATGGCTGGGCTCCGATCGCGCGCTGCTGCCGCGACGCCTCAAGGCCGCCACCGCCGACCTGCACATGGCGATCTCGCGCTTCGCGCGCTGCGATGCGCCCGTGGTGCTCGCCGCGCACGGCCTGGTCACCGGTGGTGCCGTGGCGCTCACGGCGATGGCGGACTTCGCAATCGCCGGACGTTCCGCGCGCTTCTACGCGGCGTACAACGCGATCGGCTTCGTCAGCGACGGCGCTGGCAGCTACTTCATTCCGCGTCGTGTCGGCACGCGTCGGGCCGCCGAATTCCTGATGCTCAACCAGATGTGGAGTACGGATCAGGCCGTCGAACATGGCCTGGTCTCGCGCCTGGTCGAGGACGCGGACCTGGAGGCCGAGGCGTTGGCGCTTGCGCAGCAGATCGCCAGCGGACCGACGAAGACCTACGGCGAGATGAAGCGCCTGCTGCTGTCGACGCACGACCAGCCGCTGGAAACGCAGCTCGAGTTCGAAGCACGCGCGATCTCGCAGTGCGCGAAGACCGACGACTGCTGGAACGCGATCCAGGCGGTGCTGACCAAGCGAAAACCCGAATTCTCGGGACGCTGATTCATTTTTTTGACCCGGGGAGAGGCACGAGCATGACCATCGCTTACTGGTGTGTGTTGATTGGCGCGTTCATGCCGCTGATGTGGACGGCGACGGCCAAGTTCGGCGGCGCACGCAAGATGACGCCCGAGCAGAACCGCGCGCCGCGCGAGTTCCTCGAAACGGTGCAGGGCATGCAGAAGCGCGCGCACTGGGCGCAGCAGAACAGCTTCGAGGCCTTCCCCGCGTTCGCAGCGGCGGTGGTCATCTCCCATCTCGCGGGCAACGCGCAGCACACCATCGACCTGCTCGCGATGGCCTGGGTGGCGGCGCGCGTCGGCTACGGCATCTGCTATCTCGCCGACTGGGGGACCTTGCGCTCGATCGTGTGGGGCGCGGGCGTAGCCTGCGTGGTGGCGCTGTTCGTCACGGCGGCCTGAGGCCTTCGTGGCGCGGACGAGGTCCGAGGCTTCGTCGTCCGGGCTAGGCGTTACGCGGGCGGCGAACGACCCCAGACGTACTCGACGCCTTCGGGACCGACGTTCTCCTGGTGCGGCACGCCGACCGGCATCGTGAAGATTTCGCCGGCACGAAATGTCGTGGCCGTGCCCTGCATCGTCAGGGTCATCTCGCCCGACGTGATCAGCCCGCGCACGTCGAACGGGTGGGTGTGGAAATCGTTGAAGCAGTTCGGCGGGTAATCGCCCGGCGTGGGCTCGCTGTAACCGCGCGTGGCGAGCTGCTTCTCGAACTCAGGGGTATCCATCCCGTTCCCTCCTGCGCATCGTTACGCGTGAAACGAAGCGGAATCGTCCGGCAATCCGCTGGGGATTGCCAGACGGTGAGAACCCGGGTCAGACCGTCTCGCTGCGCAGGTGCTCGAGGTAGGCCGTCGGCCACATGAACTCCGACCAGCCCACGCCGGGCTTGCCGTCGATCTCGCAGCGCATCGCGCCCTCGAACAGCGTGCAGCTGGGCACCGGCAGCAGCGGGAAGTGGCCGAAATACTCGCCCTTCACGCGGGAAGTGCGGCCGGCGGTGTCGTGCACGATGGCGTCGATATGCGTGTGCCGATACTGGGGGTCGTTCTGAAAGTCGACCTCGACCGAATCGACTTCGGCCATGCGGCCGTCGCGGAATACGTAGCCGCGCAGCTCGGTGCGGCCGCGCGCCTGGATCTGCCAGAAGTGCACGCAGGTCTCGGGGCCGGCCTGTGCGTGCAGCCACTTCCAGTGCTGCGGCGTGTCCCAGTTGCGCGTGCCCCAGGAGTGGTCGCGCGCGGCCGTGGTGTCGAAGGCAATGGTGCGGCCGTCGATGCGCAACGTGCCCCTGAGGCGGCCGGCCTGCTCGAGGCGGTTCGTGGCGGCCCAGTTCGGACAGCCAGCCGGGTGCGAGCCGTAGGCGTAGGCCGGATGCAGCGCCTCGAACGTGGCGTCGAAGCTCGCGCGTTCGCCTTCGACCTTGATCGTCGCCTTCTGAAGCTTGAGATCCTGCTTGAGGTGCAGCTTGCCGACTTTCCAGTCGTCGAAGTTCTTGTCCGGGCCCATCGTGACGCCGTCGATGTGCTCGTAGATCGGCTGGTCGCCGACGCCGGGGCCGTAGGCCACGAAGACCGAGCCCGCCACGTTGTCCTTGGTCACCCAGGTGTAGATGAAGGCGCCGATGTTGTGCTCGGGAATAGAGACCACGTAGGGAATCGATTCGCGCTCGAGCGGCAGGTCGCGCAGCTTGTGGCGGCCGTCGTTGACGGGGTCGAGAACCGGGACGGGCCGGTTGGGCGTGAGCTTGTTCATGGGGATCTCCTCGCGAACGTTGAAGGCGTGGCGGCGGCCCCTGCAAAAGGCCAGTGTTAGATGATACGGTACCGTACCAACGAACTCTACCCCAGAGCCTGTCCGATGCCCTACCAATCCGTCTACCGTCCCGGCCTGTTCGATGGCCAGGTCGTCCTCATCACCGGCGGCGGCTCCGGCATCGGCCGTTGCACGGCGCACGAACTGGCGGCCTTGGGCGCCACGGTCGCCATCGTCGGTCGCGACGCCGAAAAGCTCGCCAAGGTGCAGCAGGAGATCGAGGCCGAGGGGATCCACGGCAAGGTCAGCACGCACATCTGCGACATCCGCAGGGAAGAGCAGGTGATCGCAATGGTCGACGCGGTGATCGCCGCGCACGGTCGCATCGATGGTCTGGTGAACAACGCCGGAGGCCAATACCGCCAGCCGCTCAAGGACATCAGCAGCAAGGGCTTCGAGGCGGTGGTGCGTCTGAACCTGTTCGGCGGCTTCATGGTGATGCGCGAGGTCTACAACCGCTGGATGGAGAAGAACGGCGGCAGCATCGTCAACATCATCGCGGACATCTGGAACGGCTGGGCCAACTACGCGCACTCCGGCGCATCGCGCGGCGGCATGTGGACGCTCAGCGAGAGCGCAGCGTCCGAGTGGGCGCCGGCCGGCGTCCGCGTGAACTGCGTGGCGCCCGGCGGCATCGAGAGCAGCGGCTTCGATACCTACGAGCCCGAGGCGCAGAAGGAAATCCTGAAGTTCCCGGCGACCATCCCGGCGCAGCGCTACGGCAACGTCGCCGAGATGTCGGGCGCCATCGTGTACCTGCTGTCGCCCGTGGCCTCGTTCGTCACCGGTTCCTGCATCCGTGTGGACGGCGGCGCGCCCAATGCGCGCAACTGCTGGAACCCGCCCATGCCACGCACCGGGACGCCTTCGGACAAGTCGCAGCCTTTCGGCGGCTTTCATCTCGATGCACGGCCGAAGCTGCTGACCGAGGGCGTCAAGAAGGCGTCGACGCGCTGAGCCTGGCGCGGCCGATCACTGACCGTGCGGTCCGGTGGCCCTCTGGACTCGTATGGGACCATACGATATAAGGTCGTAAAGTCGGAAACCGGTCGGTTCCGGCGGCGATACGGGCTTACGAGGAGGAATACCGAAATGGGCGTCCAGGACCATCTGCAGAACGCGTTCTACATCGGCGGCGAGTGGGTCGCCCCGTCGTCGAAAAAACACTTCGACCTGATCAACGCGACGACCGAGGAAGTCATCGGCTCGGTGCCCGAAGCGATGGAGGCCGACGTCGACCGCGCCGTGGCCGGCGCGCGCAAGGCCTTCGAAAGCGGTCCCTGGGCCCACAGCACGCCGGCCGAACGCGCCGCCGTGATGGGCCGCTTCGCCGCTGCGCTGGGCAAGCGCAGCGATGCGATCGCGCGTGCGGTGAGCGTGCAGAACGGCATGCCGCTGGCCGTGAGCACCGGCCTCGAGGGCCAGTTCTCCATCGGCTTGCTGGCGTACTACGCAGAACTCGCGAAGAACCTGCAGACCGACGAGGTGCGTCCCTCGCAGATGGGACGTGAAACCCTGGTGAGCCGTTCGCCGCTGGGCGTAGTCGCGGGCATCGTGCCGTGGAATTTCCCGGTGACCCTGGCGCTCAGCAAGATCGCACCGGCGATGGCTGCCGGCTGCACTCTCGTGATGAAGCCTTCCCCGGGCACCATCCTCGACAGCTACATCATGGCCGAGGCCGCCGCCGAAGCCGGAGTGCCGCCGGGGGTCATCAACTGGGTCGCGGCGGATCGAGACGTCGGTGCGTATCTCGTCTCCAATCCGGGCGTCGACAAGGTCGCGTTCACCGGATCCACCGGGGCGGGTCGCGCCATCGCTCGCGTCTGCGGCGAACTGTTGCGGCCGGTGACGCTCGAGTTGGGTGGCAAGTCGGCGGCGATCATCCTCGACGACGCCAACCTCGAGACCGTGATGCAGGGCCTTCCATCCGTGTCGCTGCTCAACAACGGCCAGACCTGCTTCGCCTGCACGCGCATCCTCGCGCCGCAGGGCCGCTACCAGGAGGTGGTCGACGCGCTCGCCGCGATGGCCTCGTCGTTAAAGGTCGGGGATCCGATGGACATGGGCACGCACGTCGGGCCCATGGCCTCTGCGCTGCATCGAAGCCGCGTCGAAGGCTGCATCGAGAAGGGCAAGTCGGATTCGAAGCTCGTCACCGGCGGCGGACGTCCGAAGGGCCTCGACCGCGGCTGGTTCGTGCAGCCCACGGTGTTCGCGCTGCCCGACAACAGCACCAGCATCGCGCGTGACGAGATCTTCGGGCCCGTGCTCGCGGTGATCCCGTACAAGGACGAGGCCGATGCCGTTCGCATTGCCAACGACTCGGTGTACGGGCTCGGCGGTTCGATCTGGAGTTCCGACGAAGGCCGCGCGCGCAAGCTCGCACGCCAGGTGCAGACCGGCACGATCGGCATCAACGGCTACATGCCGGCCATCGGCTCGCCGTTCGGCGGCGTGAAGGCGAGTGGCCTGGGGCGCGAGTTCGGTCCCGAGGCGCTGGCCGGCTACCAGCAGTACAAGTCGACGTACGTGATGGGTTGATCCCGGTGCCGTCGAGGCGCGCGGCGCGGATGGAATGAGGAAGAGGACCGGGAAACCGGTCCTCTTCTTGTTCGTGGTGAGGAACGTTGTGGGTGGCCCACACGAACTCCGGGACCGCGCGCGCTCACTGACCGTCGCGGAACCGCCCCGGCGTGTTCCCGGTCAGCGCGTGGAACTGACGCGTGAAGTGCGACTGGCTCGAGAATCCGGTCTCGTTGGCGATCCACGCGAGATCGCGATTCGTCTGGCTCAGCAGCCGCTGCGCGGCTTCGACCCGACGGCGCGTGATGTAGCGGTGCGCGGATTCGCCCGTGGAGTCGCGAAAGCTGCGCGTGAACTGGGCGCGGCTCATGCCGGCGCGGCCTGCCAGCTCGTCCAGGGTCAGGCGCTCGCCCAGGTGCGTGTCGACGTAGCGGACCAGTTCGTGCAGACGCACGTTCTCCAGCGGACGCTGCTCCTCGGGCCCCAGGTCGGCCAGCTGCGCGAGATGGCACAGCAGCGCGTCGGCGAGCTTGGCGAGGTACTGCGGATCGACCGGGCGATCGCTGCGCGCGGCCCGGAGCATGGCCTCCATCGAGGCGCTGACATAGGCATCGCGGAATGCGAAGCGGGGCGCGGGACAACGTGCCAGGCGCTGCAGCGGGCCATCGTCGGCGCCGTCGACGTGCGACAGATGCAGCGTGGCCACGCGCACGCTGCCCTCGGTGCGGAACGCCACGGGCTGTCCGGGCGGCAGGATCGTGATCATGCCGGGCGCGGATTGGGCGCGGCTGAGTCCCTGGCCGGTGACGGCGCGGACGTGACGCGAGCCGCCCAGGTGCAGCGCCAGCACGAGTTCGTCGGACTCCGGAAGCTCGAAGCCTTCGAAGTCCGGCGTCTGCCAGCCATAGATCCCGAGTCGGGCGCCGGCCACGATCTCTCTGGCCACCTGCGGCGCCACGCGAAACGCGGTTCGGAACGCCTGCTCCGCACGCCGCTTGTTGGAATGGCTCATGGCACGGCTCCCGCGCTGTGATCCGATTCTGCCATGAGATCCAGCCGGATCTGGTAGAACCGGCCTGCCCCGGTGGCAAGATGCAGGGCGGTCACAACCACGGAGAGCGCCCGGCGATGTGCGGGCCCGCGCTCCGGAACGATTCCAAAAGCGAGTGCGTCAGGAGAAGCCATGAACGACCCCAGGATGTTCAACACCGAAACCTATTTCCGGTACTACAACCCGGTGCTGAGCAACGAGTCCTACTTCAAGTACTGGCGCACCTGCGCCGCCATGGGGCCGGTCTTCCTGGCCGCGTTCGTCGTGTGCTGGGGCGTGCTCGGCTCCAACATTCCGCCCATTCCGGCGGACTTCACGGCCGACCAGTTGGCCCAGCACTTTCGGAGCAACTACAACGCGGTTCGGGCGGGCATGTCCGGGGCGATGCTGTTCGGATGCCTGTACCTGCCGTGGACGCTGGCCATCTACAAGGTCATGCAGCTGATCAACCGCAACGAGAACGACATCGTCTCGACCCTGCAGATGTGGGGGGGCGCACTCACGGTGGTGCCGCTGGTGACGTCCTCGGTGTTCTGGCTGACGGGCTCGTATCGTCCCGACGAACTCGATCCCAAGATCCTCCAGATGCTGTACGACCAGGGCTGGCTCCTGATCGACATGTTCTATTTCATCACCACCATCCCGATGGTCTGCATCGGCGTCGCGGGTCTGACCGACAAGCGCGAAAAGCCGCTGTTTCCGCGTTGGGCATGCTGGTACTCGATCTGGGCCGGACTGAGCTTCCTGTTCGAACTGCTGATGCCGTTCTTCAAGTCGGGGCTCTTCGCCCGGCAGGGCTGGCTGAATTTCTGGGTCGAGTTCGTCGTCTGGTTCGCCTACATCCTGATCATCACCATCTTCACGATGAAGGCGATTCCCCGGCTCGCGCAGGAGCGCGCGGAGATTCTGGACCGCGCCTGACCTTCAGCTGGGTCGCCCCGCAGATGGCGAGTTCCACGGCGTCTTCACTCGATGCGTCCCGGGACCGGCGTGAGCCGGTCTCCGGGATCCTGACCTTCATCATCGCGGACCTGATGGTGTTTGCGATGCTGTTCACCGGCTTCATGGTGGATCGCTCGAAGGAACTGGCGGTGTTCAATCGGTCGGCGAACACGCTGGACTACCACTTCGGCCTCGCCAACCTGCTCATCCTGGTGACCAGCGGCCTCTGCGTCGTGTTCGCGGTCACCGCGGCGCGCGAGGGGCGGGTCGTGGCGATCCGCAACTGGATCCTGATGGCTTTCGTCATCGGCGCCGGGTTCGGCGTGAGCAAGATGTTCGAGTACGGCGACAAGATCGCGCACGGCATCGGCATGCAGACCAATGCCTTCTACATGTACTACTTCGCGCTCACCGGGGCGCATTTCCTGCATTTCCTCGGTGGCATGGGGGCCCTGGCCTTCATCTGGTTCCGCAGCCTGCGGCACGCGACCGCGCCCGATTTCCGCGGCACGATCGAGGCGGTCGGCCTCTACTGGCACATGGTGGATCTGCTGTGGATCCTGATCTTTCCGCTGCTCTACGTGCTGGGCCTGCAATGGCAACCCTGTCCCTGAACCGGGCGGCCGTCCTCACCTGGGCGTTCCTGGTCGGTGCAAGCGTCGCGACCGGATTGCTCATCGAGGGCAGGGCGCTGGGCCCGGTGGCGGCCATCCCGCTGATCCTGGTCATCGCCGTGTTCAAGGCGCGAATGATCGTGCTGCATTACATGGAACTGAAGCACGCTCCCTTGGCGTGGCGACTGACTTTCGAGATATGGGTCGTGGCCGCCGCGTCGCTGATCCTGGGCATCTGGCTGTTCACGGGAATCACGGTGCATTGCGCCGCACCATGAGTGCCCGGGTCGAAGCCAGGACGATGTCTCGCTGGCAAGGCGGGTGACCGTCTCTGCCGAGAAGCTCGCTAGACGCGTTCCCGGAGTGGAAGGCGTCTGGGTTTTCCTCGGCGTTGACATGATGTTCTTCACCGCGCTGTTCATGGCCTTCATGTTCGGACGCCGCGATGATGCGGCCGGCATCTACGAAGCCGGACGGCAGACGCTCAATCCGAACTTCGGCGGTATCAACACGCTGATCCTGCTGACCAGCTCCTGGTTCGTGATCCAGGCCGTGGACGCCGCGAAGCGGGACCGCCTCGCCGAGATCCCGCGCTGGCTCCTGGCAGCCTTCGGCTGCGGCGTGGCCTTCGGCATCTCGAAGGCCTTCGAGTACGGGTCGAAACTGGGTCAGGGCATCACGCCGGCGACCAACGATTTCTACATGTACTACTTCGTGCTGACGGGTTTCCACCTGCTGCACGTATTCGGTGGCAGCGGGATGCTGCTGGTGTTCTGGAAGATGTCGCGACGCGGCGCGTTCGGAAGCGGGCGCCTGTCCGTGATCGAGAGCGGGGGGCTGTACTGGCATATGGTCGACCTGCTCTGGATCCTGCTGTTCCCGCTGCTCTACCTCATGAGATGAGCGTGGACCTGCTCGAGCGGCGGGCGAGCCTGATCTGGCTGCTGCTCGTGGCGGCCACCGTGTTCACGACCTGGGTGCTGTCGAAGGACGTGGTCGCGGCGAAGATCGGCACCGTGTCGATCATCCTCATCGCGGCGATCAAGGTGCGGCTGGTGCTGCTGCACTTCATGGAACTGCGAGGCGCGCCGCGGCTGCTGCGCCTGGTGTTCGAGGTGTGGTTGCTGATCGTGGCGGCCGCGCTGATCGGCATTTATCTCGACACGCCATGACTTCATTCGCGGAGCCGATGGGGGGCGGAGCCGTTGGGGGGCGGACGCGGCGAAACTAGGGGTCGCGAACGACGCGAAAGCCGATCGCGTTGCTATAGCCGTCGGCATTGTCGGCGTCGCGAGAGGCCGAGCGCATGCTGCGCGGGTGGTTGCCCCAGCCGCCGCCGCGGTTGACGCGCTTGCTGCACTGGCCGCCCTCGACCCAGGCGGAGCCGTCGGCGGGGGCGCCGGTGTAGTCGTTGTGCCAGCAGTCCTGCACCCACTCCCAGACGTTGCCGCTCATGTCGAACAGGCCCCAGGGATTGCCCTTGAAGCTGCCGACGGGCGCGGTGGTGACGAAGCCGTCGTCGCAGCTGGCGCGCCAGTGCCAGTTGGGAAAACTCTCGGAGCTCGTCAGGTCAAACACGTTCGCCGATTCGCAGGCCCACTCGGCGCCGTCGCCCCAGGAAAAGCGCGAGCCCGTGCCGGCGCGGGAGGCGTATTCCCACTCGGCCTCGGACGGCAGACGATAGTGATGGCCGGACTTCTCGCTGAGCCAGTGCACGTACTGCTGCGCATCGATCCAGCTGACGTCGATCACGGGCCGGCGCCCACGGCCCCAGCCCTTGTCATCCGCCTGCTTCAGGCAAGCACCCGCGCGATAGCAGGCGTCCCACTCGTCGAAGGTCACCTCGTACTTGCCGATCGAGAACCCGGCGACGGTGACGCTGTGGATGGGGCGTTCGTACGTCGTCCCGGTGGTGCTGTGCTCGCCCATGTCGAATGTCGCGCCCAGCAGGCGAACGAGTTCGGGCGTGTCCGCGCAGTCGCGGTAAGAAAACTTTCCGTTGGCGTCGGTGGCGAACGGCGGCGCCGTCGGGCAATCGATCTGGGACGCCTTCTGCAGCTTGACCGGAGTGGCCACGGCTCGCGCGCCCGACGACTTCGTGTCCTTCGAAGTGGCGTGATCCTGCTTGTCGTCGGCGTGCAGGGGCGCGGCGGAAATCAGGCTCAGCAGGATTGCGGCCAACCCGGCGCGCCACGCACCGGCAGCGCCGGCACGGGTCACGGCGCGTCGCGTTTTTTCAGGTGCTTCGCTGAGCCTTGGATGCCGCGGTGGCGGCGAGGCTTGCTTCGCGGATCTTGCGCCAACTGTCATCGCTGAGCTTGTTCAATCCCGCGAAAGTAGAGGGCGCGGCCAGATGATGACCACCATCGATACAAATGGTTTCGCCGGTAATGTAATCGCACCCATCGCCGAGCAGCAGGATCATGAGGTTCGCCAGTTCCTGAATCTCGCCGAAGCGCCCCATCGGCACTTCGTCCGCCTGGGTGGCGCCGATCTTCGCATCATCGGTGGGTGAGAGCATCTGCCACGCGTACTCGGTGGGGAACGGACCCGGTGCGACGGCGTTGATGCGGATGCCGTACTTCGCCCATTCCACGGCAAGCGACATGGTCATCGCGTTGACCGCCGCCTTGGCCATGGCCGAAGGCACCACGAAGGCGGAGCCGGTCCAGATCCAGGTCACCAGGGTGGAGACGATCGAGCCCTTGAGGCCCTGGTCGATCCAGCGCTTGCCGCAGGCAAGCGTGGTGAAGAATGCGCCGTTCATGACGGTGCCGGTCACCGCCTCGAAGGCGCGCGGGCTCAGGTCCTTGGTCGGCGCGATGAAGTTCGCGGCCGCGTTGTTGATCAGGCCCGTGAGCGGACCGTGCTTGGACCAGATCTCGCCGACGGCGGCATCGACGAGCTCCGCCTTGCGGATATCGACGGCCTGCACGTGTGCGCGCTGCGCACCGCAGCCTTCGTTGATTTCCGCGGCGGCCTTTTCGAGCACTTCCATGCGCCGGCCCCAGAGGTGCACGTGCGCGCCATGCTTGGCGAGGAAGCCGGCCACGCCCTTGCCCAGGCCCGTGCCGCCACCGGTGACGAGGATGCGCTTGCCGGCCAGTGCATCGGGGGAATAGAGGGCCATCGACGGGCTCCGGGTTGATGATATGGAACCATACGATAACACCACGCCCACCCGGATCGCGATCCCGACGGGATGCCGCATCATGCGCCATGGACCCTAGGCTCAGACGCCCGGCCGGGACGCAGGACCCGAGGCCGCCCGCCGCCCGCGCCGCGCCGGGCCGGCCACGACGCGAGCAGGCTGACGCCGCCCGCCGCAGCATCCTGGACGCCGCGCTGCGCGTGTTCATCGCCCATGGTTTCGAGGCCGCGAGCATGGAAGGCATTGCGCGCGAGGCCCGCGTGGCCAAGCTCACGCTGTATCGCCACTTCGAGACCAAGGAACAGTTGTTCGTGGACGTGGCGCGGCGGGCGCAGTTATCCGTGCGCGAGCGGCTGGGCGCGATGGTGGATCGCGGCCTGCCGCTGGAAGAGGTGCTTCGGGAAATCATCAACCGGCTCTACGACGGTTACACACACCCGGAGTACCTCGCGGTCCTGCGCATGGTGATCGCCGAGGCCGGGCGGTTCCCGAAGCTGGGGCGGGCCATGCTCGACGATTCCAGCGAAGTCTCCGAGCCGCTGGTGGACTATCTGCAGCAGCTCAAGGACGGCGGGCAGATCGACATCGACTCGCCTCACGACGCCGTCACGCAGATCTGCGGCCTGGCGATGGGCGCCGGGCGCTACGTGCTGACGACGCCGTCGCGCCGTCCCGCCAGCCGGCGGCACGCGGTGGAGTCGCTGGTGACGCTGTTCACGCGCGCCTGGCGCGTATCGCCCAAGTCTTGAAAGTAAACGGTCGCGGGCTTTTTTCGCGGTGCCTCGCCACCTAGGTTTGTCGTCATGCCGGCGCCCCGGCGTGACGCAAGCCACTTGGTGGAGTGAACCCATGACCTCTCAATACGACGCGATCGTGATCGGCAGCGGTATCGGCGGCGGCGGCGTTGGCGCCTTGCTCGCGCATGCCGGGTGGAAGGTGTTGATGCTCGAGCGCAACAAGCTCGTCGGCGGTCGCTGCATCTCCTACGACCGGTCCGGCTGCGTGATGGACCTGGGCTGGCACTTCTACTGCCTTGGAAAAGTCGGCCCGCTGCAGGAGATCTGCAACCGCGTCGGCCTGCCGGACAGCATTCCCTGGAACGATCTCAACGGCACGTCGTACATCCAGATCGGCAAGGAGCAGAAGAAGTACTCCAAGCAGTCGATGTACGAGGCCGCGTCAGTGGAGGAGCGCGACAACTTCAAGGGCCTGTTCAAGGCGGTGTTCACGATCACCGACGAAGAACTGGAAAAACTCTGGTACGTGCCGGTCGACCAGTGGGTGCAGACCTTCACCAAGGACAAGATGGCGAACACGCTGATCGAGAGCTTCGTGTCGCAATATTTCTGCGTGCCGTCCAGCGAGGCCAGCTGCGCCGAGTTCATCCGCGCCTTCCGCGACGTGATGGCCAATCGCGCCACTTCCTATCCCTCCGGCGGGAACTACTCGGTGCCGATGGCCTATGTCGAGGCGATCAGGAAGTTCGGGGGCGTGGTCAAGACCGATACGTCGGTCGACAAGATCATCGTCGAGAACGGCGCGGCCGTTGGCGTTCGTACCGAAAAGGGAGACGAATTCCGCGCGCCGGTGATCATCAGCAACGCCGACCTGAAAATGACGGTGAGCGAACTCGCCGGCGAACAGAATTTCCCGCAGGACTACGTGGAGAAGGTGCGGGGTCTGACCTATTCCTGCCACGGCGTGATGCTGCGCGTGCTGTGTTCCGAGAAAGTCACCGACAAGCAGGTGGTGATCTACATCCCGGACGACGAGTCCCCGCCGTGCAAGGTCACGGACGAGATGAAGCAAGGCAAGGTGCCGCACCTGATCGGCGGCTGCTTCGGATCGCCAACCGAGTTCGATTCGAAGCTCGCGCCCGAAGGCAAGCAGATGATCACCTCGCTGCACGCCTGCCCGGCCGACATCCGCGACAACATCGACCAGTGGCGCGAGTCGCTGATGCGCTCGTTCTACGAGGTCTACCCGGAAGCCCACGGCAAGGTCGAGAAGGTCTGGGTGGATCCGCCTTCGCTGATCAAGGGCATGGCCGGCGAGACCGGCGCGATCATCGGTATCGGGCAAACCATCCACCAGGTGCACGAGAAGCGCCCGTCCGTGGTCAGCCCCTTGAAGGGCCTGTACTTCGCGTCGTCCGAAGCGGGCGGGCACGGCATCGGAACCGAACTCGCGGCGACCAGCGCGCTGGAGCTGTTCGAAAAGCTGCAGACGATGCCGGTCACCCGTCGGTCGTTGGAAACCGCCGCGACCTAGCCGCTCGGGATTCGGCGGGCCGACTTGGCGCAGCGCGGTTCCAGGTGCGGGCCGATACTCTCGAAATGTGCGAGGACCGACGGTTCGGTCCCTTTCCTTGTTGCCAGGAGATGTCGAAGTGCTGAACCCCCGTTCCGTCTACAGCGAAGAACACGAGATGTTCCGCGATGCCGTGCGCGGCTTCGTGAAGGCCGAGATCACGCCGCATTTCGCGCGCTGGGAAGAGGCCGGAATCGTCGACCGCAGTTTCTGGGACGCGGGCGGCAAGGCCGGGTTGCTGTGCCCGAACCTGCCCGAGGAACTGGGCGGTGCGGGCGGTAGTTTCAAGCACAACTGCATCGTCGTCGAAGAGATCGCGTACGCAGGCTATGCCGGTCCGATGACGGATTTCTCGGTGCACAGCGACGTCTGCGCCGGTTATCTGTTTCATGCGGGCACCGAAGAGCAGCGCCGGATGTGGCTGCCACGCATGGCCAGCGGCGAGACGGTCTGCGCCATCGCGATGACCGAGCCCGGCACCGGCAGTGACCTTCAGGGCATCAAGACGCGTGCGGTGCGCGACGGCGACGTCTACCGCATCAGCGGATCGAAGACCTTCATCAGCAACGGGCAGCACTGCGATCTCGTGATCGTGGTCGCGCGCACCTCCGAGGCGATTCCCGATTCCGGAGTGACACAAAGTCACTCCGGAACCGGGAATCGGGGTGCGAAGGGCCTGAGCCTGATCCTGGTCGAGACAGACCGCCCAGGCTTTCGTCGTGGCCGCAACCTGCACAAGCTCGGGCACCTGTCCTCGGACACTTCGGAAATGTTCTTCGACGAGGTCGAAGTGCCAGTCAGCAACGTCATGGGCGTGGAAGGCACCGGCTTCGCCACCTTGATGACCGAGCTGCCACAGGAGCGCCTGATCATCGCCTACCAGTCGATGGCCTCGGCCCAGCGCGCGTTCGATATCACCGTCGAGTACGTGCGCAACCGCAAGGCCTTCGGGCAGGCCATCGGCGACTTCCAGAACACGCGCTACAAGCTGGCGGACCTCAAGGCCGACCTGCTCGTGGGCTGGGCCTTCGCCGACCAGTGCCTGGAAAAGCACGTGCTCGGCCAGCTCGGCGCGCTGGACGCCTCCACCGCCAAGCTGTGGTGCACGGAGATGCACGGCCGCGTGGTGGATGTCTGCCTGCAGCTGCACGGCGGTTACGGCTTCATGCGCGAGTACGAGATCTGCCGACTGTTCGCGGACGCGCGCGTGCAGCGGATCTACGGCGGCACCTCGGAGATCATGCGGGAGCTGATCTCGCGCAGCCTCTAGGTCAGAAGGGTGGGCAGGCCACACCTTCCCAGGCGTCGCGCTCCACGCCTGGGCAGACGATGAAGCCGTTTGCCCGACCCTTCGGACGATTTCGTTTCGCGCCGCACCGGACGTCTGGAAATCGTCGGCTCCACGTACCTCTTTTGAGGGGGGAGACGGGCCTTTACAGACCTAGTAGGGTACCGTACGATCGTTGCAATCCAGATTCAGGAGCAGTCCATGTTCGAGCGCCGGCTTTTCAAAGAAGAGCATGAGATGTTCCGCTCCTCCGTCCGCAAGTTCGTCGAAAAGGAGATCGCTCCTTTTCACAAGCAGTGGGAGGAAGACGGGATCGTCCCGCGCGAGCTGTGGCTCAAGGCGGGCGAGGCGGGAATGCTCTGCTGCACGATTCCCGAGGAGTACGGCGGCCTGGGACTCGATTACCTGTTCGACGTCGTCGTATTCGAGGAAATGGCGCGCAGCGGTTTCACGGGCCCGGGCTTCCTGATCCATTGCGACCTGGTGTCGACGTACGTGAAGTCCTTCGGCTCCGAGGAGCAGAAGAAGTACTGGCTGCCCAAGATGGTGTCGGGCGAGGCGATCGGTTCGCTCGGCATGACCGAGCCGCATGCGGGCTCCGACCTGAAGGCCATCCGCACCCGCGCCGTGCGCGACGGCGACGACTACGTCATCAACGGGCAGAAGGTGTTCATCTCCAACGGCCAGCTTTGCGACGTGCTGGTGCTGGCGACCAAGACCGACGGCGCCCAGGGCGCGCGCGGCATCACGCTGTTCCTGGTGGACACCAAGCTGCCGGGCTTCGTGCGCGGCAAGAACCTGCATAAGCTGGGCATGAAGGGTCAGGACACCTCGGAGCTGTTCTTCGAGAACCTGCGCGTGCCGGCCGGCGCGATGCTCGGCCCGGAAGGCCAGGGCTTCACGCTGATGATGACCAAGCTCGCGCAGGAGCGCCTGGCGCAGGCAATCCGCTCGGCCACCGTTGCCGAGACGGTGATCGAGTACACGGTGGATTACACCGCGCAGCGCAAGGCCTTCGGCAAGACCATCGCGGATTTCCAGAACACGCAATTCAAGCTGGCGGAGCTCAAGACCGAGGCCGTCATCGGTCGCGTCTTCACGGACACCTGCATCGAGCAGTTCATGAAGGGCGAACTGACTGAGGTGGACGCGGCGATGGCCAAGATGTGGCTGTCGAACCTGCACTGCAAGGTGGTCGACGAGTGCCTGCAGCTGTTCGGCGGCTGGGGCTACATGTGGGAATATCCGATCGCCCGTGCCTACGCGGACGCGCGCATCGTGAAGATTGCCGGCGGCTCGATCGAAGTGATGAAGCACATCATCGGGCGCGCCTTGTTTCGCGAGCACCTGGGCGGATCGACGATCCGCCCGATCGCGGGATCGCAGGACGACGGCAGCGGGCAGAATCAGGCAGCCGCGTGAGCTGAATGTTTCGGTAAATACCGACCCGGGAACGCCAGCATCGTGGCGCATCCCGAGGCACACCCAACGATGCAAATGGACGGAGAAGCATCATGGACTACCTGAAATACTGGACGCCGGTACTGGTCCTCGCCGCTAGCGCCGCGGGGCTGATCGTCGGTGGAGACTGGGCCTGGGTCGGCATCGCGACCTTCCCGATCCTCGCGATCCTCGACACGGTCGCCGGTCGCGATTACTCGATGCGCAAGATGAGCAATGCGACGCTCGCGAACATTCCGATCTGGATCTGCGCGATCGTGCCGCTGGGCCTGTACTTCCTGCTCGCGTGGTCCGTCGTGCATCACGACCTCACGGGCTGGCAGATGTTCGGCGCCGTGCTGGGCGTGGCGTGGATGGGCGTGGTGCCGCTGGTTCCCGCTTCGCACGAGCTCTACCACATGCGCTCTCCGCTGGCCCGGACGATTGGCCACTACGTGCAGCTTTGCTACCTCGACTGCACGCGCGACATCGGCCACGTCATCAATCACCACATCGACGTGGCGACGATCGAGGACGGGGACACCGCCAATCGCGGCCAGGATCTCTACAGCTTCACCGCCAAGGCGCTGATCGATAGCACGATCTTCGCGCAGAAAATGGAAGGGCGGGCGCTGCGCAAGCGCGGCTTCAGCGCCTGGAACATCCGCCATCGCGGCTATCGCGCGCTTCTGGCACTGGCCATCTTCCACACCCTGATCTTCATGGTCGGCGGCTGGCTCGCGGTGGGCCTCGCCTTCGCCGCGCAGCTGGTGGCCCGCTTGTGGGTCGAGTCGTTCAACTACTTCCAGCACTACGGCGTGATCCGTCTGAAGGGGTCGCCGATCGGTCGCCGTCATCTCTGGAATCACCTCGGCTGGTTCTCGCGCACGGTGGCCTTCGAGATCACCAACCACGCGGACCATCATCTGAATTCCTACCAAGTGTACTACAAGCTGGCGCCGCACAAGGAAGCGATCCCGATGCCCAGCGTCTTCCTGTGCTTCCTGACCGCGCTGATTCCCCCGCTGTGGCACACGATGATCATCAAGCCGGCACTCAAGCGCTGGGATCTCGAGTTCGCCACCGCCGAGGAGCGCGCCCTCGCCGCCCAGCAGAACGCGGCCGCGGGCTGGCCGGACTGGCAGAACGAGCGTCCCGATCTCGTCGGCAAGGCCGCGACCGTCGGAGTCTGATCCCGCAGCCTGTTTCACATCGCGCCACTGATCTCGCGACGAGGTCAGTGGCGTTTTCATTCGTGCGAGAACTTTCTTGTCCTATAAGACCATCGATCTGAATGTCAGCGAGGGCGTTGCGCGACTGACGCTCAACCAGCCGGACCTCGGTAATCCGTTCAACGCCGACTTCTGCTCGGAGATTGCACAGGCCGCAAACGCCCTCACGGGGCGCGCCGACCTGCGCGCGGTGCTGATCTCAGGTCGCGGGAAGTTCTTCAGCGTCGGCGGCGACATCCGCATGTTCGTCGACGATCTGGACCACCTGCCGGACAACATCCGCACCTGGACCGCCGGGCTCCACATGGGCATCGCGCGGCTGCAGCGACTCAACGCGCCGCTGATCGCCTCGGTGCACGCCACCTGCATGGGTGGCGGCGTGGCGCTGATCGCGGGCTGCGACATGGTGCTCGCCGGCAAGAGCTCGCGCTTCGGCGCGGCCTATCCGCAGATCGGCTATACCTGCGACGCCGGCGCCTCGTTCGCGCTGGCCTCGCGCATCGGCATCGCGCGTACGCGCCGCTTCTTCCTGTTCAACGAGATGCTCGACGCGCAGGCCGCGGCCGGCATCGGCCTGGTCGACCTGGTGGTCGAAGACGCCGCGTTGATCGAGGAGACCGAGAAGGTCGTGCGCCAGCTTGCTGCGGGGCCGACGCGCGCGTTCGGCGCCGTGCGCCAGCTCGTGAACAAGGCGCTGCGGCAGCCGTTGGAGGCGCAGCTCGAGGACGAGGCGCAGGCGCTGGCGATCGTTGCCGGCAGCGCCGATGCACGCGAGGGCATCACGGCCTTCGTCGAGAAACGAAAGCCGAAATTCCAGGGCCGCTGAAAGAAAGCGGGCCGGTCAGCACCAGAAGGGGAGCTCAACACCATGTGGCTGCACTACGAAGTCAAGAATCTCAGCGACATCCCCCGCCACTACGCGCGCACGCGTCCCGCGGACACGGCGCTGATCGACGGCCTGGGCAAGCGCAGCTGGGAGCAGCTCGACCAGCTCAGCAATCGCATCGCCAACCGCCTGATCGCCGAGGGCCTGAAGCCCGGCCAGCACGTCGGCTTCTTCGGCAAGAACTCGGCGCGTTACTTCGAGCTGATGTTCGGCGTCAACAAGGCGGGCGCCGCGATCGTGCCGCTGAACTGGCGCCTTGCCGCGCCCGAACTGGCGCCGGTGATCGACGACGCGCAGTGCCCGATCGTTTTCGTGGACCGCGAGTACGTGGACCTGCTGGCCAAGGTGCAGAAGCTCTGCAAGCAATCATTCAAGACCGCGGTATTCGATTCCACGCGCGCCGAGGCCGCCGAATTCGAAGGCTGGCTCGCGAGTGCCGGAACGAGCGATCCGAAGCTCGCCATCCATCCCGACGACACGGCGTTCCTGATCTACACCTCCGGCACCACCGGCAAGCCCAAGGGTGTGCAGCTCACGCACGGCGCGCTCGATCGCATGCGCCTGTGCGAGCACCTTGAGCCCGCGTATGACTGGCGTGACGGCGACGTGATGCTCACCGTGATGCCGGTGTTCCATCTCGTGGGCACCGGGCTGTCGGTGCAGGCGCTGTACAACGGCGCGGCGGTCTCCATCCTGCCCGCGCTCGAGCCGGGCAACATGCTCAAGCTCATTGCGCGCGACCGGCCCACGATCTGCGCGCTGGTTCCCACCGCGATCCAGCTCGTGCTCGACCATCCCGATTCGAAGACGGCGGACTACTCCTCGCTGCGCCTCGTGATGTACGCGGGTTCCGCGATCAGCTCCACGCTGCTCGCGCGCGCGCTGTCCGAGATGAAGTGCCGCTTCATGCAGTTCTACGGTGCCACCGAATCCTCCGGCGCCATGACGCTGCTGCGTCCCGAGCAGCACGACCTGACCAACGAGGCGCGCCTGCGTTCCTGCGGCACGCCGCTTCCGTTGATCGAGGTGAAGATCATGGACGGCGACGGCAAGGAGATGCCCGACGGCGCCAACGGCGAGTTCTGGGTGCGCATGCCCAATATGTTCGGCGGCTACTGGAACCAGCCCGAGGCCACGGCCGCGGTGATGCAGGACGGCTGGTACAAGACCGGCGATGCCGGCTACCGCGACAAGGACGGACTGCTCTACATCGTCGATCGCGTGAAGGACATGATCATCACGGGCGGCGAGAACGTGTACTCGGCCGAGGTCGAGCAGGCGCTGGCCAAGCATCCCTCGATCCGCCAGTGCGCGGTCGTCGGCCTGCCCGACGCCAAGTGGGGCGAGCGCGTGACCGCGGTGATCATCCTGGCGGCCGGGGCCACGCTGACGCAGGAAGAGGTGATCGCACACTGCCGGTCCCTGATCGCCGGCTACAAGGTGCCCAAGGAGGTACGCTTCGTCGACGCGCTTCCGATGACGGCCACCGGCAAGATCCTCAAGCGCTCGGTGCGCGAGCAGATGATCAAAACCAGCTAGTTTTCGCGGGCGCGTCGGACTTCCGTCTGACAGCCTGCGTTCGCCAAGGTAGTGAAACCAATACCCAGGGAGAACAAGAAATGACTTTCACCCCGCTGCAGAAACGCATGGTCGGCCAGGGCGCCGCCGTGATGCTCGTCGGCATGAGCGCCGGCATCGGCCTGCTGATGTCCCTGCTCGGCGGCATCGAGCTGATCCCGGGACACATCATCGCCCTCGACATTCCGGGCAACGCCGGCGGCTGGGTGCGTGCGCACATCGGCGGCATGCTCAACGGCATGCTGATCTTCCTCGTGGCGCTGCTGATCGGGCCGATCGGCTGCAGCGAGGCGCAGTGCCGCCGCCTGTCGTGGATGCTCATCGGCACCGGATGGGCCAACACGGTGTTCTACTGGGCCGCGCTGTTCGCGCCCAACCGCGCGCTGAGCTTCGCCGACAACAAGTTCGGCGAGTCCAACCTCGCGGCCATCATCGGCCTTGCGCCCGCGCTGCTGTTTGCGGTGATCGCGTTCATCGCGATGTTCATCCTGATGCGGCAGGCCTTCGCGTCGGCGCGCGCTTGATCCTGCGGTCGTCGCGCGTCGCCCGGGTGAAGTCGGGGGCCGCGGTTGTGGCACGAGGCCCCCGTACTCTTGCTACGCCAAATCCAACAAGCAGGCTACGCGGCGTTCGGGCTGGGTCTAGCCCGCATTTCTCACAGGTCGCCGGAGAATCCCTTGCTATCTCCCATCCCGAGGGTGTTCTTCGGGTTGGCTTCAGATACAGAGCGTTGCCCTGATTCTCCCGCTGGATCGGCGCTGGCCTGTCTGCGGCGCGCATCGCTTGGGACTCGCTCACCCCATGGGCAGTCCCGCCACGGTGTCGCGAGCGCAGCGAGCGTGGGTGCGGGCGGGACTGCTGCGCCGACTCCCGCACCCGCTGCTGCGCAGACACCGTGTCGTCGGCGCACTATGGGCTTCGCTCCGTCCCGGCGCGATCCACGTCCTCGACAACGGCCGTCGCTCGATCCCCCTGTGAGAAATGCGGGCTAGATCTTGTCGATCAGGGTGGCGGACTCGTTCAGCACCGGGGCAGAAGGCTTGCGCACCCGCTGCGTGCCCGCTTGCGGCTGGATGGGCTCCAGCGTGATCGCGAAGCTGACCTGCTCGCGGCCGCGCACCGAGGGCGGGATCACGAACGTGGCGCTCTGGTCCTTCTCGCTGGGCAGCATCCCGACCCAGACCGGGTCGGCGCCCGGAACCATGCACCAGAGCTGCAGCTGCGCGCGACCGCTCTGGTAGAAATCGTCGGCGGCCACCGCGATCAGGCGCTCGTGGTCCGGCGTCAGGCTCAGCAGCCAGCCCATGCTCGAAGCCGGCATGCGCATTTCGGCGGCGTAGATCGGCCAGGCTTCGCGGGGGGGCTCGTCCGCAATGACGGCGACCGCAATCGGGCTGCGGCCCGTACGCAGCGGCTTGCCGGAATCCGGCAACACCGCGTAGCGCTGACCCACCAGGAAGGCGAGCGCGAGGCTCGCCGCGCCGGCGAAACCGGCGGCGTAGGCCCAAATGGTCCGGCGGCGGCGGCGCCCGCCGAACAGCGCGGGCTTGAGCACCGGGTTCTGGGTCGCCGGCGAGGCGGTCAGCCGCAGCAGTTCGGCGCGAGCGGCCATCGGAGGACTCACGGGTGTCAGGACCTGTCCGAATTCGGCTAGTCGCTGCTCCCAGAAATCGCGCTGGAAGCGGGCTTCCTCGTCCGTTTCCAGCAGTGTCTCGAAGCGCCGGCGCGCGGCACCGCGCAGCGTCCCGATGACGTATTCGGCGGCCAGCTGACGCTTGAGTTCCGGGCTGTCGTAGCGCATCTGTCGAGTCCTGTCGGTCCCGCTACCGTTCCAGGCACTCGCGCAGTCGCGCAAGCCCTCGGCGGATCCAGGCCTTGACGGTACCCAGGGGGGCATCCATCGCCAAGGCCAGTTCGGTGTGGGAATACCCTTCGTAGTACGCGAGCAAAACGCTTTTCCGTTGCACTTCCGTCAATCCGCGCATGCAACGCATCAGCCGCTCCAGCCCTTCGCTCTCGACCGCCCGGTCCTCCGGGCTCGTTTCCAGGCTGGCGAGGTCGGCAGCTTCCGGCCTGATCGGGTCGGGCATTTCGACGTCGCCGTCACGCCGGGACCGGAGCAGGTCCAGGGCCCGATAACGCGCCACGCCGATCAGCCAGCCGATCGGCTCGCCCTTGGCCGCGTCGTATTTCTCGGCCCGCTGCCACACGCGCAAGTAACTGTCCTGCAAGGCCTCCTGTGCCCACTCCGGGCGACGGAGCATGCGCATGAGCAGGCCATAGAGGATCGGACTGGTCAGGTCGTAGAGGTCGGTCAGCGAGCGCTGGTCACCTGCCGCCACGCGGGCCAGCAACGCGGCCAAGCGCTCCCGGTCGGCGGCCGTGGTCGGAATCACGCGGGCATTCCGCTTCAGCCAGGTGGCGGTGCCGGCGGCGCGGTCGCCACGGGGGGGGGCGAGGGCGGGACGAAGACCGACTCCATCAGGAACGGGGCGTCGAAATGCTCGCGCCCCACGTAGGCCGACGCGTGATGGCCGTACTGCTTGATCGCGCCCGGGTGGCGCACACCGCTGGCCCACATCCACGTGGGATCGGGTCCCGCCGACCCCGGCACCACGCCGTCGGGCGCGAACAGGCTGCGTGATCCGCCCGCCGGTAGGGGCAGCGTGTAGAGATCCTCGTAGCGTCGCAGCTCGTAGGTCGCGGTGTGTTCGGAGTGAACCGCGTCCACGGGCAGCACGCGGCGCAGCGCGTGGCTACCCGCCTGGAGGCGCAGGACCTTGTGGTCCGGGGTGACCTGCCCTTGCGGGAAGAAGTCGGCCTGGTGCCAGTAGCTGTCGCTCTGGCGCCGTGGCAGCGGCTGCACGGGAAACCAGTAGTGCGAGTGACCCGAGGCGTGCAGGCTCTCGTAGGCCAGAGGCTTGGCGTCCATGTCGAGCGTGACGCGCCACATGATGCCGTCAATCGGCAAGGTGGCTCCCGGTTTTCCGCGGAACCACAGGAAGTAGGTGATCTGCATCACCGGCTCCCGGCCGAAGCGCGCGAAGCTGATCGAGTAGTTGACCAGCGGCTGCGCGCTGTCGACGTCGGCGCCTGCGTCGGTCAGGCGCGGCGCGCCCGGGCGGTCCTGATCGCTGGCCGTCTCGATCCAAAGCGACGGCGCATTGCGTTCCGTCAGGGTGCGCCACTGCGTGTCGGTCAGGCCCGGCAGGCCGAATTCGTCGGGCAGCGCTTTTCGGAAATTGATCTCGTCGTAGTCGGGCTCCTCCGCCGGCTTCACGGTCCACAGCGTCAGCGTGCCCAGCGCGTCGAGTTCGGCCACGGGGCGCTCGAAGTCCTTTTTCACCGCCTCCTGCTCGGTCTCGATCCGCGAACGGATCAGCGGCACCGTGAGCGGGTACAGACCCACGGCACGCGCGGTGCCGGAGTATTCATCGGGCGCCTGCACGGCCGACTTGAGCTTCTCGAAGTTGTCGGCGGTTTCCAGCTCGAAGGTGGCCAGCGTGCGGCTGCAGTTGAGGAAGCGGTCGCGCTGCCGGCCGATCTCGTTGTAGCTCATGCCCAGGTTCAGGTATTCGAACTCGCGCGACTCCTGATCGAGCTCGCGCATGCGGCGGATCCAGCCCGCGTTCTGTTCCAGGCCCTGGAGCTGGTGCGCGTAGGACGCCAGCAGCCGGTCCGTGCGCAGGTAGGGATAACCCGGTATGCGGTAGTAGGCGCCGTCGCCCACGCCTGCCGCGGCGACCCGGGCATCCATCGTCGCGTACTCCGCGCGACAGGTTCCCATTCCGTTGAACCAGCCGACATAGACCGACGGCGGAGGGATGACGGGGCCGCAGCCGCCCAGGGCGAACGCTATCGGCAGCAGCATGCAGATACGGCGGATCATGCGAATCCCTGGTGGTCGTATGGAACCCTACCTTTACGGTTTGGGCGGCGCGGTGGACGCAGCAACTTCATTGAACGACCACTCCATGGTCACGTGGGCGTTGCCCTTCCACAGGCCCAGCCAGGTCGCGTTGCCGTTCAGCGGCAGCGCCAGCGGCAGGTCTACGCTGGCCTTGCCCTGCGCCGGCGCGTGGCGCAGCGTCTCGGTCATCCAGTCGATCGCGGGCACCGGCATTGGCTGGTACTGCTTCTCGCGCGCGGTGTGATTGTTCTCGGTGTACTCGGTCATGCCCTCGGGCCGCGGCACGAAGATCGTCTCCTGGTACATCGATTTTTCCTTGTCCTGCGAGTCGATCACGGCAAGGAAGTGTTTGCACAAGGTCAGGCCGTCCGAGCCGTCCACCGTGTCGGCCTCGCGGTTCTCGGTGAACGGGATGAACTTGTCCACGTCCTTGTTGTAGCGCACGCCCTCGACATGCATCGTCAAGGTCACGCGCGTCTTCTGCGGGCACGCGTCGTACGGCTCGAAGTAGTAGTAGCGGCCGGGGTCGGTGTCCTCTTCGAGCGCCTGCGGATACTCGTACGCCGCCATGATCATGGCAGCCTCCATCTGCGCCTCGTAGTTGCACGTCGGGTCGCCCTCGCAGCCCAGGATGCGGCTCTGCAGATCAATGGTGAACTGCTTTTTCTCGGCTTCCGTCTGCGGAATCTTTGACGGATGACCGGGCTTGCCGATCATCGTCTTGGCCTGGCGCACGAGGTGGATGGTCTTGGCCTCCATGCGCACCTCGAGGCTGGGATCCAGGATGTTGCGCACCTCGAGCTTGCCGGTCGAATGCAGACGCGTGGTGATTTCGTAGCGCTGCTTGGTGCTGCCCTTGGACCATTGCTCGCCCGGGTGCTGCGGATCGTTCTTCTTCCACTCCTGCGTGGCGTCCACCGTGGCCACGATGCGGATCTCGCGATCGACGGGGATCGCCGGCTTGGGCGGCACGACGGCGACCGGCGCCGGTGCGGCGGCAGGCTTCGCGGGCGCTGCTGTCGGCTTGGCGGCTGCGGCCGCCGCGGGTTTCGTCGCGCTGCGGGCGGGCTTCGCCGGCGCGGGCTTGGGCTTGGCTTTCGTGGGCGCGGCATCGGCCGCGGGCGGCAGCGCCGGATCGGCCGCCGCTGCGGGCAGTGCGAGGCCCATCGCGAAAAGACAGGCGAGCAGGCGGGAGGAAAGCCGCAGGTCGAGGTGCATCATCGCCAAGTCTCCAGTGGTCCAGTTCAGGCGCCGCGCGGATGCGTCGTTCGCGCGAATCGCATCCGGTCGGACATGCAGGATGCAGACGCCGGCTGACGCCGGATCATGAAGCCAACCCGGGATGCGTGCGCATACCGCCTCGAGGCAGGCCTGCGTGGGCGACGGACGCCAACGGATGACCGCGACGCAGACCGGCGTGTATCCCGGCCCGCGGGGTAGTCCTCAGAACGCGACGCCGTAGAGCAGGTACAGGCCAACCGCCGCAACCGACCCGTGGCCGGCGATCAGGAACAGCGGCGCCGCGTTCTTGAACAGCACGCGGAAGAACAGCAGCCCGCCGACGAAGCCGCCCGCGAAGACCACCAGCGCCCACCAGGCGCGATCGAGCGTGGCGTCTCCGCCCTGCAGGTTCACCCAGAAGAGAAAGCCAAGGGCGGCGAGCCCCCCGAGTCCGTGTGCAATGGGGATGATCGGCGGGATCTTCACCTTGGCGAGGATCAGGCCGGTCATCAGCAGGCCCCCGGCTGCGATGGCCGCAAAGAACAGGAATGCGATCTGGATCTGGCTCATGGTGGTGCTCCCCTTTCGTTTTTTTAGTGACGCGCTGCCCGTCGGCAGGTCCTACGTTGCCGCATCGCGTCGCGGGCTGCAGCCCCGCAAAAGCGGGACTGCGGTCCACCGGGCGAGGCGGACCGGGCTACGGCATCTTCGCGATGTGGCTCTCGTCGGTGAACTTGTCGTAGAAGATCTTCTCGAGCGTCATGCCCACTTCCGTCATGGAGGCGATGCCCGCGTCGATCATTCCCGGCGGGCCGCACATGTAGCCCTCGGCCTCGGTCCAGTTGATGTCGGGCATCGCGTCGGTGATGAACTGCGTGACCAGGCCGCGCGCGCCCTTCCAGGCGCTGTCGGCGGGCTCGTGCGAGAGCACGGGCATGAACACGAACTTGTCCGCCCAGCCCTGTTCGATCTGCTTGATCTGTTCCAGGCAATACAGGTCGCCCTCGGTGCGCGCGCCGAACAGGAAGGCGCAGGGACGCTTCACGCGATCCTTGCGCGCCTTCTCCAGCACGCTCATCAGCGGCGCCAGGCCCGAGCCGCCGGCGATGCAGATCATCGGCGTGGAACCGGGGTGAAGATGGAACGCGCCGTGCGGCGCCTCGATGTCGAACGGCATGTCGGCCAGGCGACCGGCGAACAGGTCTTCCGTGAACGCGCCCTTGGGCACCTTGCGGATGTAGAAGCTGACCTGCTTGCGGCCGTCGCGATCCGGCGCGTCGGCAAAAGAGTAATTACGCGCGCGGCGGATATTGGGATATTTGAGATTGGCGTATTGGCCGGCGACGAAGTTCACCGGCCGATCCAGTTCCAGCGTGATCTTCTTGATGTCGTGCGTCAGGTCCTCGGTGGACACGATCTTGCCGGTGTACTGCTCCGGCTTGGGCGCATCGGACGCGGCGCTCTCGACCTCGACCTGCGTGAGCGGATCCTTCGGGATGGCCTGGCAGGCGAGGATGAATCCTGCCGCGATTTCCTGCTGCGAGAGCGTGTAGCCGAAGTCGGTCAGCGCGCTGACGCGACCGGTCTTGAGCTTGCACTTGCAGGAGCCGCAGGTGCCCACCGTGCAGTTGTGCGGGAAGGGCACGCCGTTCTTGAGCGCGGCCTCCAGCATGGTTTCGCCGCTGGGAACCTCGTAGCGCGCGCCGAAAGGCGCGACCTCAACGAATTTCGCTTCCTTGGCACCGAATAGAGACTTGAGGAAACCCATGCCGACTCTCCCTGTGGTTCGCTGCGTTCGTTCTTGTGCCGAGGGTTCGGGCGGAGCGCTTGCGCGAAATAGTAGGATACCATACGATTTCTGACAACAGGCTCTGACCCGTCTTCCGCAGCTTCCATCGGGACGGTATACAGGCCACGAGGTTCTGGCCAGATCGTTCGGCGAAACCGGAGGAGAGCACCGATGAACACCACCCCCAATCGACGGGTCATCCTGGCCGAGAGGCCGCGGTACATCGTACCGACCGCCAGCATCTTCAAGATGGGCACCGGACCGATGCCGCAGATCGAGGAAGGGCAGGTCCTCCTGCAGACGCTGTGGCTCGCCATGGAGTCCAGCCTCTACTCCCGCGTACAGCGGGTCACCGCGGTCCAGCGCGAGCCGATCAAGCTCAAGGACACGATGGTGGGTTCGGCCGTGGGCCGCGTGCTGGAATCGCGGCACCCGCGCTTCAAGGTCGGCGACCTCGCCAGCGGCCTGTGGAGTTGGTCCGATTACGCCGCAGTGAAAGGCGAGCGCCTGCGCAACCTGGACTTCGGTCCGCAGAAACCGAGTTACGCGCTCGGCGCCTTCGGCCTGTCGGGCTTCGCGGCCTACATTGCACTCGACACGATCGCGCCGCCCCTGGCCGGCGAGACGGTGGTGGTCGGCACCGCGCTGGGTAACCTGGGTCACATCGCGGGCCAGATCGCAAAGCTCAAGGGCTGCCGGGTCGTCGGCATTGCCGGCTCTCCCGAGAAGTGCCAGCTGGCGGTGGAGAAGCTGGGTTTCGACGCCTGCGTGAATCGCGAGGACGAGGACTTCGAGGCGCTGCTGAAGGCGGCCTGCCCCAAGGGCGTCGACGTCTACGTCGAGACGCTCGGGGGCCGCGCACTCGATGCGGTGATGCCGCTGATGAACACCAATTCGCGCATCGCCGCCGTCGGCCAGATGGCGACGCCGCATTTCGGCGAGGCCCTGGCCAGGGGCCGCACGCAGAACACCATGACCTTCATCTCCGAGATCATCGCCAGGCGCATCAGCCTGCGTGGCATGGTCGCTTCCGACCACGTGCAGGGCCGCGTCAAGACTTTCGACAACCAGATGAAGACCTGGATCGACGAAGGCAGGATCAAGCCGCTCGAAGATATCGTCGTGGGCCTGGAGAACGCGCCCGACGCGTTCCAGGGAGTTTTCGAAGGTCGCAATCGCGGCACCCGCCTCGTCAAGGTCGCGGACTGATCCGCGATCCATCGCAAGCAAAAAAACGAATCCTGGAGAGAGCATGAGCGCAGCAGCGTCGGTGAAGGCGAAGGCAGCCCTGGTCCGCAAGATCGGCGGTCCGTTCACGTTGGAGTCGGTGGACGTGGCCGCGCCGCGCGAGCACGAGGTGCGCGTGAAGATGGTGGCGGTGGGCATGTGCCACACCGATCTCGTCGCGCGCGACGGCTTCCCGATCCCGATGCCGATCGTGCTCGGACACGAGGGCGCCGGTGTCGTGGAGTCGGTCGGATCCAAGGTCAAGAGCATCAAGGCCGGCGATCACGTCGTGCTCAGCTTCAATTCCTGCGCGGCCTGCCCGAGCTGCGGCGATCAGCAGCCGGCGTACTGCTACAACTTCCTCGCGAACAACTTCTCCGGCGTGCGACCCGGCGACGGGACTACTCCCCTGAGCCAGGACGGCACGATGGTGCACGGCAACTTCTTCGGCCAGTCTTCGTTCGGTTCCTACGCGGTCGCGCACGAGCGCAACACCGTGGTCGTGGACAAGGGCTTCCCGCTCGAACTGCTCGGGCCCCTGGGCTGCGGCATCCAGACGGGCGCGGGCGCGGTGATCAATTCGCTCAAGCTCAAGAAGGGCCAGTCGCTCGCAATCTTCGGCGGCGGCGCCGTGGGCCTCGCCGGACTGCTCGGCGCCCGCGCGGTGGACGCGGGCATGGTCATCGTCGTCGAGCCCAACAAGGCGCGCGCGGCGCTGGCGCTCGAACTCGGCGCGACGCACACGATCAACCCGAAGGAAACCGTCGACGTGCTCGCCAGGATCAAGGAGCTCAGCGGCGGCGGTGTGAACCACGCGTTCGACACCACCGGTATTCCCGCCGTCATCGCGGTGGCCATGGAAACCATGCTGCCCAACGGCATGCTGGGGCTCGTGGCGGTGCCGCCGCCGGAAGCCAACCTGCCGGCCAACATGATGAGCATGCTCATGCGCGGCGTGGGTGCGAAGTACATCACCGAGGGCGATGCCGACCCGCAGGTCTTCATCCCGCAGATGCTCGGCTACTTCAAGGCCGGCAAGTTTCCGTTCGATCGCCTGATCAAGAAATTTCCCTTCGATCAGATCAACGAGGCGGCGCATGCCTCGGAGAAGGGCGACGCGATCAAGCCGGTGCTGGTGTTCTAGGCACGCGGCACCCGCGCACGTAACAGAGAAAGGCAAGGAGCAACGCGATGATCAACGACTCGATCAATGGCCCCCAGGCGTCCAGCATCGCCTCGCAGAAATGGGGCCTGTATTGCGCGTGGATCTTCAGCGCGCTGACCGCGATCGGCTGGCTCGGCATCGCGCATTTCTATGCGCCGGCGCCGGCCGACCTCGGGCTCGACGCGACCAAGGTCTGGTACAGCGAGACCTATCGATGGAACACGATCATCGGCTGCACGATCTTCTACATCGCCTGCGGCGCGCTGGTGCCGGCGTCGGTCCAGTTCGGGATCATGCTGTCGAAGATCGAGGGCCGCTGGCCGTTGTGGTCGATCAGCACCGCGGTGAGCGGCATCTTCATCTCGCTGATCATCTTCATGAACGCCTGCGCCTGGATCGTGGCCTCGTATCGTCCCGAGACGGGCGCCGACGTCATCCAGTCCTGGAACGACTGGGCCTGGATGGCCTTCCTGCTCGGCTGGATCTACCTCGCGCTGGAGATGGTGGCCTCGGGCATCGTGGAACTGCAGGACAAGCGCGCCGTGCCGATGGTCCCGCGCTGGCTCACGTGGTTCACGTTCGCGGGCGCCGCGACCTTGATGACGGCGGCGGGCCCTGCGTTCTTCAAGAGCGGGCCGTTCGCGTACCACGGTCTGCTCGGCTTCTACCTGCCGATGACGATCTGGGGCGTGTACCTCAACGGCACCGCCTGGTACATGGTGAAGGAACTGGAGCGCGAGGCGAATGCCGAAAAGGCGGCTGCCCCGCAGTTCACGTCTCGCCAGGTGGCGGGCACCGCGCGCGGCTGAATCCAGAGCAGCACGAGGCGCGCGCAGCCCCGGCGTTGAATTTCGCGAAGCGAAAGAGCGGGGTTTTCCCTTCAGATCAGCGCGCTGTTCGCTCGATATCGGGGCAGCATCCCGGACATCGTCCGGGCCATGCCTCAACCTGCCCGCAGCTTGGCGACCAGCTCTGCAAAACGATCCAGGTGCCCGCGCAGGAACTTGCGCGTCCCTTCGACCGTGACGTTGCCCTGGGCGTCGATCAGGTCCGGCTTGAAATGCAGGTAGCACTCGCCGCCGAGCACGATGCTGCTCACGGCACCCAGGATCTGCCTCAGGTGTGCCTGGCCCACCGCGGTGCCGATCGCGCCGGGCGAAGTGCCGGTGATGAAGATGGGCTTGTCACGCCACACGTTCTGGTCCGCCGGCTTGGAACCCCAGTCGATTGCGTTCTTCAGCACGGCGGGCAGCGAGCGGTTGTGCTCGGGCATCACGATCATCACCGCGTCGGCCGAGCGGACCGAGGCCGTGAACGCGTTGACGCTCTCGGGCCGGGCGCCTTCCAGATCGCCGTTGTACATCGGCAGGGCCTCGATTTCCGCTTCACGGAATGCCAGCGTCGCCGGCGCGAGCTTCACGAGCGCAGCGGAGAGCTTGCGGTTGATCGATTCGCGGCGATTGCTGCCGACGATGAATGCGACGTCGTAGGTCGTCATGAGGAATAGGTTCCGGTTCGTGAGCGGGAGCTGCGCCAGGTGCGCCGATGCGGGCAACAGTCTACGGAGCCGGACCGCGTTCGTCGTGGCTCCCGGCGTCGAGGGGCGTTCGCGGCGTCGCGCAAAGAAAAACGCCGGGGTCTTACGACCCGCGGCGTTTTTCTTGAAGCTTGTTGCCGGAATCAGATGCCGACGGTGGCTGCCTTGCCGACCAGTTCGGGGCGCTCGTTCTGCCAATCCGGCCAGCCGGCGGCTTCGTTCTGCTTGGCGGCGAGGGCACGCTCCTCGGCGGTGGCGAACTCGAGATCCCAGCGCTTGAGCGCCGGCTTGATGATCATCTCGTGCCAGACCGGCGGAATCAGCGCGCTCAGGAAGCACACGAACACCGAGGGCATCGGGATCGCTTCCTTGTGCGGGACCAGCTTGTAGTAGACCTGGTAGGAGTTGAGGTGATGGTCGGCGTGGTTGGTGATGTCGAAGGCCATCGTGCGCGAGAACCAGCCCAGGTGATTCCACAGATGGCGGCGGCCAATCGGAGCGCCCTTCACCCGGATCACGCCGTAGTGCTGGAAGTAGTTGAAGGACTCCACCCAGAAGCGAGCGATGGTCTGACCGGCCAGCGCCAGGAGGTTCGCTTCCCAGCCGCCGATCAGGAAGATCAGGACGTGGAACACCGCGAGCGCCAGCAGCGCGCGGTACAGGCGATGACTGTAGTGCCAGGGGCTCAGGCCTTTCTTGCGCAGCGCGCCGGCTTCCATCCGCAACGCGTACTTGGTGCTCTCGACAACCGCTCTGGGGGTGAAGAGGTACAGGCTGGTGCCGCGCGCCGCGGTGTCGCCGTCGTCCGGCGTCGCCACGTCGATGTGATGGCCCACGACGTGCCCGATGTCACGGGTGCAGTCGAGGATGCACAGGTGGCCATAGCGGCCGACGGTGCGCGCGATGGGGTTGCGCATGTGGTAGAGCTCGTGCGCCGCCGGGATGAGCGGAATCACGCCCATCCAGCCCACGCTCAGCACGCCGCCAATCTTCTGCCAGAGCGTCAGCTCGTTGGCCGACAGCGACCAGGCGAACACGAAGTAGAGCGCCACCGGTCCGATGCAGCACAGCCAGATCGGGAGGTTGGCCAGGGTGGAGTTGGTCATCTTCCGCACCGCGTAGTCGCGCGGGAAGACCGAGTCGAGCACGGCCAGGATCGGGAAGCTCGCAATGCCCACCCACATCCAGTCGCCACCGGCGATCAGACCTGCGGCGGAGCAGCCCACGACCAGAACAGGGAGCCAGTACTTCAGGTAGTCCATTGCAAATCTCCTCACACGGTTTCAGATGTGGTGCCTGCCCCTCTGTGTGGACGGAGGCTCGGTCGCCGGACGGTACGCTCGTGCCCCGTGCCGAGTCACTACCCGGTCAGAACGTGTAATGAAATTACGTACAAATGAAATACGTGTCAAGTGCTAGGATGGGCGCGCCGACGAAAGGTCAACCAAAACTGCTGGAGTTCGTAGAGCAATGAAGATGCGGGACCTGGAACAGCGCACCGGTGTTCGCCGCGAGATGATCCATTTCTATTTCAGAAACGGGCTCCTGCCGGAACCCAAGCGTCCGAAGCCCAACGTTGCCGAGTACGGCGAGGGGCATGTGCGCGGCATTCTCGCGATCCGGCGCCTGCAGGACGAGCAGCGACTTTCCATCGACGAGATCAAGCGTTCCATGAACGGCCACGCGGCCAGCGTGCAGACCGACGCGATGACCTACCGGCATCTCGACGAACTGGTCGCGACGCGTCTGGGCGCGGACAAGACACTCGTGCCGCTGGCCTCGCTGGCCGACGCCTATCCGGATGCGGAAGTCGACGCCAAGGCCCTGCACGAGGTGGGCACGATCGAACTCGTCACGCGCAAGGGCAAGCGTTTTCTCTCGCGAATGGACGCGCGCATCGTCGCGATCTGGGGCGAGATGCGAAAGGCCGGCTACAGCGAGGCCACAGGCTTCTCCGCCGATGTCACCGAACTCTACGTGGATCGCGCCAAGGATCTCGCGAGCGCGGAGATCGCCGCCTTCATGGCGCGCATTCCGCCGTCGGCTCCCACGCGCAAGGCCGAGCTCGCCGAGTTCGCGCAGGTGGGACTGAATCACATGATCAACCTGTTCTCGCTGCTGAGGATGAAGGCGGTCATCGAGGAATTCCGCAAGACCGGGCTGTAACAGTCCCACCGAGGGAGGCGAGCGAATGAACGAGCAGCGCATCGATCCCGCGGGCGCCGCGGAGTGGTTCCGTCGTCGCGCCGCACGCGCACCGGAGCGGCCGGGTGTCAGCTTCAAGGGTCAGACCTGGACGTATGGCGAGTTCCAGGACCGCATCGAGCGCCTGTCGTCGGTGTTCGCCGCCGGTGGCGTGAAGGCCGGCGAGCGCGTCGCCTGGCTGGGCCTGAATCACCCGGACATCCTCGTTGCACTATTCGCCGTGGCGCGCCTGGGCGCGATCCTGGTGCCGCTGAACTTCCGGCTGGCCGCGCGCGAACTGCAGCAGATCATCGAGGACGCGGGTGCGCATACCGTGGTGGCCGATGCGGCG
This sequence comes from Panacagrimonas sp., assembly GCA_046594215.1. Lineage (GTDB taxonomy): Bacteria > Pseudomonadota > Gammaproteobacteria > Nevskiales > Nevskiaceae > Panacagrimonas. The sequence continues at coordinate 7,299 of JBKJPX010000062.1, read as the reverse complement.
CATGGACCGGTGATCGAGTCGGTGAGATCCGCGTTGTCCTGCAAGCGCTTCCTCGTGAACGACGCGGACGCGCGGGCGGGTTGGGAATCGATGCCCACGCTGATCGAATCAGCTGAGCAGATTCCCCCCGCGGTGAACGGCGCGCCGGACGACGTCGTCCTGCTGATCTACACCTCGGGCACGACCGGCCGGCCGAAGGGGGTGATGCTCAGCAACGGCAATCTCTGGACGAACAACCTGAGCTGGACCCTGAGTTCGGACTTCACGTCGCGCGACGTGACGATCAATGCGGCGCCCTTGTTCCATGTTGGCGGGCTGTGCGTGGTGCTGCTGCCGACCTTGATGGCCGGCGGTCATCTCGTGCTGCACGAGTCCTTCGATGCGCTCGCGTTCATGCAGGACGTCGAACTTTACCGCGTGACGACCACATTCCTGGTGCCCGCGATGATGCTGTTCATCAGCCAGCACGCGAACTTCGAGAAGGCCGACCTGTCGAGCCTGCGGTTGATCGTGGCGGGCGGCGCGCCGGTGCCCGAACCCCTGCTGCGGCTCTATGGCAGCCGCAACATTCCCGTGAGCCAGTGCTACGGCATGACCGAGGCGACCGCGGGCGTCACCTTCCTCGAAACCGATCGTGCGCTGGCCAAGCTCGGATCCTGTGGACGCGCGGGAATGCTCAACGAGATTCGTCTGATCGATTTCGAGGGCAAGCCCATCACGAAGCCGAACGTGCCGGGTGAGCTGTGCATGCGCGGGGGCATGGTCACGCCCGGCTACTGGAACCTGCCCGAGGTCACCACGCAGTCAAGGACGGAGGACGGGTGGTTTCGCAGCGGCGACGTCGCGTACTTCGACGACGAGGGTTTCTTCTACATTTGCGACCGCGTGAAGGACATGATCATCAGCGGCGGCGAGAACGTCTATCCCGCCGAGGTGGAGAGCGCGATCTACGAGCATCCGGTCGTGGCCGAAGTCGCCGTGATCGGTGCGCCGGACCCGAAGTGGGGCGAGCGGGTGGTCGCCGTCGTCGCACCCAAGGCGGCGTCCGGCCTGACGCTCGAGGCGCTGCGTGAATTCCTCGACACGCGGCTGGCGCGATACAAGCTGCCGCGCGAACTTCACCTCGTGGAGCAGTTGCCGCGCAATCCGAACGGGAAGGTCGCCAAGATCGACCTGCGCAGGCGTTTCGCCAAACCGTAGGTCGGTCTACTGCAGCTCCGGGTCTCCGAAGCAAAGGTATTCCCACATCCGCTCGTACACGCGCCCTGCGGTGACTTGTCGCGCGGTGGTCTCCTCGGGCGTGAGCAGGGTCTGCTCGCCGTCCGCGTTCATCTGCATCAGGCCGACTTCCACGCGCGCGGCTTCTTCGAGGAACCACGACAGCGCCACGGCTTCGACAAGGTTCTCCCCCACCACGACCGCGCCGTTGGCCCGCATCACGATCGCCTTGCCCGCGCCCAGCGTCTGGGCCAGGCGTGCCGCTGATGCATCGTCGCGCAACAGGCGCGGGTCCTCCCACAACGCGGGCCGGGGCGCGAAGTAGGCGCCGAAGCCGTGACGCGGGCGCGGCGTGCGGCGCAGCAGCGCGAGCAGTCCGATCTGCGGCGGCATGATCCGGCAGACCGCGCCGATCTCGGGGCGCCGCGCGTAGATCGCCTGGTGGATGCGCACCTCGCCGAGCACGCCTTCGGGGAGTTCCCCCACGACCGGCACCACGGTGCCTGGATCGCCCGGCAGGATGGTGCCCATGGGCTTGGCGGCACAGACCAGGAACTCGTCCGCGCCCAGCCGCCGGCTGCAGTGGCCGTAGGCATGGACGAGGTTGCCGCGGGCAAGCGCCCGGGCCGCGATACGCAGTTCCTTCTGGTGCTCTTCGGTGGCTCGATTCATGGGGGCTCCGTGTCTCCGCAACTTACAAGCTATTCAGCCGGAATGTTGATGTGCGGTGCGAAGGATAGTACGGTACCGCACCTTCCGGCAGCGAGATTGGCCACCGTGAACATGCCCCTTACTTCCGAGAAGCCCGCGGTGTGGCACGACCCCGAGCAGCTGATCTTCAAGGTCTCGCGTCGCAGCTTCGTGGACACGCAGATTCTGCGCGACGAATACAACCGCATCTTCGACAAGTGCTGGCTGTACCTGGGCCACGAATCGGAACTGCTCAAGGCCGGCGACTTCGTCACGCGCATCGTGGCCAAGCGCAGCATCCTGTTCACGCGTGACGCGCAGAACCGGATCAACGCGTTCTTCAACACCTGCCCGCATCGCGGCGCGCAGGTATGCCGAGAGCGCAAGGGCAATGCGAAGAGCTTCCAGTGCTTCTATCACGGCTGGGTGTTCGGAGCGGACGGCGCGCTCAAGAGCCAACCCGGCAGCGAGTGCTACCCGGCGGACTTCAACGCCAACGGCGCGGGGAATCTCGTTCCGGTCACGCGCATCGACTCGTATCGAGGCTTCTGGTTCATCTGCTTCGACCGCAACGTGCAGTCGCTGAGCGACTACCTCGCCGATGCCAAGGCGTGGATCGACATCATTGCCGACCAGTCCGAAGTCGGCATGGCACTGGTGGGCGGCACGCAGGAGTACCAGATCCGCGCGAACTGGAAGCTGCTCACCGAGAACAGCATCGACGGCTACCACGCGATCAACACGCACGCGACCTACGTCGACTACCTCAAGAACATGCAGGGCAGCATGTCGCCGGTGCCTTTCGACGGGACCGGCTACGACCTGGGCAACGGCCACGCGGTGATCGAGTACAAGGCGCCCTGGGGCCGGCCCGTCGCGCAGTGGATTCCGCTCTGGGGCGAGGAGGGCAAGACCGAACTCTCAAAGGTGCGCGCGCGCCTGGTGGAACGCTTCGGCGAGGCGCGCGCCGAGCGCATCGCCACGCTCAACCGCAACATGTTCATCTTCCCCAACCTCGTGATCAACGACATCATGGCGATCACGGTGCGGACCTACTTCCCCACCGCGCCGGATGCGATGCAGGTCTCGGGCTGGGCGCTCGCGCCCAAGGACGAGAGTGCCTGGGCACGCAAGTTCCGCCTCTCCAACTTCCTCGAATTCCTGGGCCCCGGCGGCTTCGCGACGCCTGACGACGTCGAAGCGCTCGAGCAGTGCCAGCGCGGCTACGAGGCGATGAAGGAAGCGCCGTGGAACGACATGTCCAAGGGCATGAACAAGCAGAAGGTCAACTACGACGACGAACTGCAGATGCGCGTGTTCTGGAACGAGTGGCAGCGCCGCACGCGTGCGACCGCGGTGGCGCCGGGAGGCGACTGATGAACGCAGAGGCCGTGACGCGCGACCAGGTGGAGGACTTCATGTTCCTCGAGGCCGAGATGCTCGACGAGTGGCGGCTCAAGGAATGGCTGACGCTGTTCACCGCCGACGGCTGCTATTACGTGCCCACCACCGACTCCATGCCCAATGCCTCGCCCGACGACTCGCTGTTCTACGTCGCCGACGATCGCTTCCGCCTGGAGCAGCGCGTCGAGCGACTGCTCAAGCGCACGGCGCACGCCGAGTTCCCGAGGTCGAAGACGCGGCACCTGGTCAGCAACGTACGCATCCGCGCGCGCAAGGGCGACGAGCTCGACGTGGGCGCCGCGGTGCTGACCTACCGCACGAAGATGGGCCTCACCGAGACCTACATCGGGAGCTATCGCTATCGTCTCGCGGTCACGGAGCAGGGCCTGCGCATCCGCGAGAAGCGCTGCATCCTGGACATGGACGGCCTCAAGCCGAACGGTCGCATCAGCATCATTCTCTGAAGAAGAAGGACGGCCATGGACTTCCCCTACCGCTATCGCCGGCTCGCGTACGTCGCGCTCAACGTCACCGACCTCGAGCGCAGTACGGCGTTCTACCGCGACCTCGTAGGCCTGGCGGTCACCGAGCTTGGCGCTGATCTGGCCGCGCTGCGCTGCTCCCAGGATCACCACAACGTGCTGCTTTACCGCGCAGCGAGCGCCGGGCTCAAGCGCGTGGGCTTCGAACTCGAGAGCCGCCAGGACCTGGACGCAGCACGCGCGCACGTCACGCAGCTGGGCCTGGCGATCGAGGAGATCACGCTCGAGGAACTCAAGCAGCTGCGGACCGTCGCGGGCTTTCGCTTCCGCCTGCCGGGCAGCGGGCTGTGCCTCGAGTACTTCGTGCAGATGATGCACCTGTCGACGGCGTACACCCCGACGGTCGCCGAGATCGAACGGCTCGGGCACGTGGTGCTCAACCTCGCCGATTTCGATCTCGCGCTGCACTGGCTGACGGAGAAGCTGGGCTTCCGCGTCTCGGACTTCGTTCCAGGCTTCGCCGCGTTCCTGCGCTGCTACCCGAACCCGCTGCACCACTCGTTCGCGGTGCTCACCGACACGGTCGACCACCTGAACCACGTGAACTTCATGGTCAGGGACATCGACGACATCGGTCGCGGCATGAACCGCATGAAGAAGAACGACACCGAGATCGTGTTCGGACCGGGCCGTCACCAGCCTTCGGAAAGCATCTTCCTGTACTTCCTGGATCCGGATCGCATGACCGTTGAATACAGCTTCGGCATGGAGACGTTCCCGGAACAGGGCGCGCGCGAGGCGCGGCTGCTGGAACCCGCGCCGGGAACACTCGACATCTGGGGTAGCGTGCCGACGCCGAGCTTCGGCAAGGTCGGCGAGATCGAGAAGGCTGCTCCGTCGAGACCCGCCGGCGCAGACGTCACCGCTGCGCGCGTGACGCCGGCGCAGAGCGGCGCGCTCGCATGAGCGCGCGGTTGAAGGATCGAGTGGCGGTGGTCACGGGCGCCGGGCGCGGTATCGGCTACGCCATCGCCGAACGCTTCGCGGCCGAGGGCGCGAAGCTCGTGCTGGCCGATCTCGACGTGAAGCTGCTGGCCGAGGCCGCGGCGCGCCTGCGCGAGAGCGGAGCCGAAGTCGCCACCGAAGCCGGGGACCTCGCGCTCCAGGACGTGGCCGAGCGAACGATCCTGGCGGCCACGAAGCACTTCGGGCGGCTCGACATCCTGGCCAACAATGCCGGCGGCGGCATCCTGCGGCCTTTTCTCGAACACACGCCCGAGACGCTGCGCGCAACGATCGACCGCAACCTCTGGACCTGCATCTGGTGCAGCTGGTACGCGCTGCCGATCATGAAGAAGCAGGGTTACGGCCGCATCGTGAACCTGGGCGCGGACTCGGTCCGCAACGGCCTGTTCGACCACGCGGCTTACAACGCGGCCAAGGGCGGTATGCATGGCATGACGACGGGCCTTGCGCGCGAGTTCGCAAAGGACGGCATCACGGTGAACACGGTTGCGCCCTGCGTGGTGGCCACGCCGCAGCTCGACGAGGTGGCCGCGCGGAATCCCGAGCTTGTGCGCAAGGTCACCGAGATCGTGCCGATGGGGCGACCCGGCACGATGATCGAAGTCGCCTCGATGGTGGCCTACCTTGCGAGCGAGGAGGCTTCGTTCGTGACCGGTCAGGTGATCAGCGTCAACGGCGGCACCACGATGCTCTGAAGCAGAACGAAGCAGAACGAAGAAAAACGCGACGACGACATGGCACTCCAAACCCTCATTCCCGCCGCCGAGCTGTTCGAAGGCGAGATCAAGAACGCGACCCTGCCCGACGGCACGCGCATCGCGCTCTACAACCTCAACGGCGCGTATTACGTCACCGACGATACCTGCACGCACGAGAGCGCCTCGCTGTCCGACGAGGGCATGGTCGACGGCAGCAACGTCGTGTGCGGCTGGCACTTCTGCGGCTTCGACATCGCCACCGGTGCGGCCACCGCTTCGCCCTGCAACGAGCCGCTGCGCACCTACCCCGTGCAGATCATCGACGGCGTGCTGCATGTCGAGTACTGAGATCCCGGCGCGAAGCGGAACCGTGCGGCCGGCGAAGCGAGCAGGCAACAAGAAGGCCGCGCCACGCAAGCGCCGAACGCAGGCCGAGCGCAGCGACGAGATGCGCGCGCGCGTGATCGATGCCGCGGCCGAAGTGCTGCGTCGCAAGGGCTATGCGGGACTGCGCACCGACGAAGTCTCGCGCGTGGCCAAGGTGTCGCGCGGTGCGCAGCAGTACCACTTCCCGAGCAAGGACAGCCTGGTCCTCGCCACGGCCGCGCACCTGCTGCGCGAAGGCCTCGAACGCGGGCAGGCGCGTGCCCTCGCGGCGAAGAATTCCGGCGACCCGGTGGAGGCGATCATCCAGGACTGCATGGAGTTCTTCCTGGGCCGTGATTTCAGCGTGATCCTCGACCTGGTGCTGGCCAGCACCAAGGACCGCAGTCTGCGCGACAAGGTCTATGGCTACACGCGCGAGAGCCGCGTGGGCGTGGAGGCCGCATGGCTCGACGTGCTGTGCGAGCGCGGCGTGTCGCGCGCGAAGGCCGAGAAGATCTTGTGGCTGACGATCAGCATCGTGCGCGGATTCTCCGTGCGCGCGCTCTGGCAGCGCGACGACGACCGCTTCCGCGAACTACTCGACGAGTGGAAGCTGATCCTCGCCGGGCACCTGAAAACATTGAAGGGAGAATCCAGATGAGCCTGTGGCTCGACTTCGTCGGCTGCGAAATCCGCTATGTCGACACCCCGGGCTTCGGCCGTATCCGCATTGCGGAAGCCGGACCCAAGGACGCCCCGGCGATCCTGTTCCAGCACGGGATCGGCGGCCATCTCGAGGCCTACTGCAAGAACCTGGTGCCGCTCTCCGACGAATTCCACTGCATCGCGTTCGACTACGTCGGCCACGCGATGTCCAACCGCAAGCCGATGGAATACACGCCGCCGGTGCTGGCCGAGCAGCTCGTCGAACTCATGGATGCAATGGGGATCCAGAAGGCGCACCTGTCCGGCGAATCCCTCGGCGGCTGGGTGTCCGGTTTCTTTTCGGTGATCTACCCGGAGCGCACCGGCCGCGTGATGCTCAACACCGGCGCCGGCATTCCGATCGTCAGCCAGAAGGGCCGCGCCGATCTCGTGGACCTCATGGAACGCTCGAAGAAGGCTGCGGGCATGGCCCCCACCTTCGAGGCCGTCAAGCACCGTATCGAATGGCTGATCCACCCGAAGAACCATCACCTGGTCACGGACGAGCTCGTGAACCTGCGGCTGCAGTACTACCTGATGCCGAAAGGCCGGGAGGTGTCGCCGATGGTGAACCGCATGCTGCCGCGGCACGACGAGTTCTTGCTGCCGCTGGAGCAGATTCGCGCGAAGACGATGCTGCTGTGGACGCGCGACAACCCGATCCATGATCTCGAGTGCGCGCAGGCCGCGGTCAAGCGGATTCCGGATGC
>JBKJPX010000046.1:0-24263 GCA_046594215.1 Panacagrimonas sp. | reverse complement strand
CTAGCCGGGGCCGCGCGCTCGGTAGTCACCCCGTAATGACACGCCCTTCCCGCGAATGTCAGGCTCGCGGGATGAAACCGACCGTCTACCCCGTGGAGCAGAGCTATTTCTTTCACGGTCACTACCGGCTCGGCTACGAGATCTACGGTCCTCGACACGGTACGCCCGTGGTGCTCGTGCACGGCATCCTCATGGACGCTTATTGCAACCGCGACATCGCAGGCACGTTGTCCCGCGAGGGCTACCGCGTGATCCTGCTGGACCTGCTGGGACACGGTCGCAGCGACAAGCCGACGAAGGCGGCGGAGCACCGCGTCGATTTCTACGCTGAACAGGTGCTCGGCCTCATGGATCACCTGAGCCTCGAGCGCGCAATCCTGGGCGGCGTCTCGCTCGGCGCGATCACCACGCTGACCGCGGCCTGCCTTGCGCCGCACCGTGTGCGCGCGCTGTTCCTCGAGATGCCGGTTATGGAGAACGCGGTGCCGGCCGCCGCGCTGATGCTGGTGCCGTTGATGATCGCGGTGCACTACGCCAAGCCCCTGTACCGCATATTCGCGCGCCTGCTGCGAAAGCTGCCGGAGCCAAAGCGCGCCGTGCTCAACAGCGTGCGTAACGCGCTGGCGGCCGAGCCCGAGGTCATCCGCGCGATCCTGCACGGCGTGCTGGTCGGACCGGTCGTCCCCTCGGTGCGCCGCCGCCGGCACATCCAGTCCCCAACACTGGTGATCGGCCACGCGCGCGATCCCCTGCACGACATGGCCGATGCCAAGGCGCTCAAACGCCAGCTGCCGAACGCGGAGATCCTGGTCGCACGCTCGGTGATGGAACTGCGTACGAGGCCTGAACGCCTGATGCCACGCGTGCTCGAATTCCTGCGCGCCTTACCGGCCGAAACCGATCGCCCGGCCTCGATGCGCCGAGGCGCGCTGGCTGCCAACGGGTAGGGTGTCCGACGGAGGTCAGCGCCGGGTGGGCAGGCTTCACCCGCCGACCCGAACGCGCCTCGACGCGTGCGCAAACGAAAAGAGGTTTGCCTACCCTGCGCTCTACGCACGCTGCATTGGCGACCCATTTCGCTAGAAAAGCCGCCACACCGCGATAAACTCGCGCGCCCTTAGCGCCGAGTCGCGTCATGGCCGTCAATCTCCCCATTCCTGAAGTCCTGCATCCCGTTCCGGGCGTGCGCCTGGGCGTCGCCGAGGCGGCGATCAAGAAGCCGGGCCGCAAGGACCTGCTCGTGATCGCGCTCGACCCGGGCGCGCGCGTCGCCGGCGTGTTCACGCGCAACGCGTTCTGCGCGCCACCCGTGCAGGTGTGCCGCGAGCGCCTGAATGCAGGACAGCCGGAGATTCGTGCGCTGCTCGTCAATTCCGGCAACGCGAATGCCGCGACCGGCCAGGGCGGCATCGACGATGCGCGGCTCACCGCCGCCGCCGTCGCACGCGCACTCGGCGCCGCGCCCGAATCGGTGCTGCCCTTCTCCACCGGCGTCATCGGCCAGCGCCTGCCCGTCGATCGCATGGTGGCGGCCGCGCCCGCCGCTGTCGCGGCCGCAAGCGCCTCGGGCTGGCTCGACGCGATGCGCGCCATCATGACCACCGACACCGTGCCCAAGGGCGCGACACGCCGCGTGAAGACCTCGCAGGGCGAGGTCACCGTCACCGGCATCGCCAAGGGCGTGGGCATGATCTGCCCGGACATGGCGACGATGCTCGCCTTCGTCGCCACGGACGCTCGCCTGACGCGCGCGGCGACTCAGCGCGCGCTCGTCGAGGCGGCCGGACAATCCTTCAACTGCGTCACCGTGGATGGCGACACGTCCACCAACGATTCCTGCGTGCTCGTCGCCACTGGCAAGACCGGCAGCGCCGAGATCGACGAGCAGCACGCGGACTACCCGCTCGTGCTCGGCGCGATCACCGAAGTCTGCGTGCAGCTCGCGCAGGCCGTGGTGCGCGACGGCGAGGGCGCGACCAAGTTCATCTCGATCGAAGTCGGCGGCGCGAAGACCGAGTCCGAGGCGCGACTGGTTGCGTATTCCGTCGCGCATTCGCCGCTGGTGAAGACCGCGATGTTCGCGTCCGACGCGAACTGGGGCCGCATCGCGATGGCGATCGGAAAAGCCGGCGTCGAAGGCCTGGACCAGGGTTCGGTCAGCATCGCGCTGGACGACGTGCAGCTTATCGAGCACGGGCAGCCGCATCCCGCGTATCGCGAGGAGCTCGGCTCCGCCGTCGTCGCCCAGCAAGAGTTCAGCATCCGCATCGGGTTGGGTCGCGGCGACGCACAGGCGCGCGTGTGGACCTGCGACTTCAGCTACGACTACGTAAAGATCAACGCCGAGTACCGGACCTGAATGCGGAGTGCGGATTTCGGAATGCGGAATGAACAACGGCGCGCGTGACAATTCCGGATTCCGAGCTCCGGATTCCGAATTGCCGTGGATCCACGTCGCCTGCGGCGCCCTGCGTGATGCGGCAGGCCGCGTTCTGCTCGTCGAGCGTCCCGCCGGCAAGATCGCCGCTCTGAAGTGGGAATTCCCGGGCGGCAAGATCGAGTCGGGTGAGACGCCGCGAGAAGCGTTGGTGCGCGAGCTGCAGGAAGAGATCGGCATCGTCACCCGTCAGGCGCGGCCGCTGATCCTGTTCACGCACGCGTACAGGGAACGGATCGTCACGCTGCACACCTGGCTCATCACGCGCTGGGACCACGAGCCCGAAGCCCGCGAGGCGCAGCGCTTCAGCTGGCAGCGGCCGGATGCGCTGCACGGCCTCGACGTGCTGCCCACGGTCGATCCGATCCTGCGAGCGCTTCGGCTGCCGGAGGACTACGTATTCACGCCGCCGACGGCCGACGAGGTTTTCATTCGCGCCGGACTCGCGACGCTGCCGTCTGGGGCACTGCTGCGCTTGCGCCTGCCGGCGCTCGACGACGTGGCCTACGAGGCGATCGCCACGTCGCTGGTCGCAGAGATCGCCACGAGGAAGCTGCGCCTCGTCCTGGATCGCGAGGAGACCATGGCGAGGCGCGTGGGCGCGACTGGCGTCCATTTCACGCAGGCGCGACTGATGCGCGAGACCTCACCGGACAGGCCGAGCGACCTTCTGCGTTTCGCGTCCTGCCACGACGCGGCCTCGCTCGCGCATGCCGCGACCATCGGCGTCGACGGGATCGTACTGGGCAGCATCAAGCCCACCGGCACGCACCCGGATGGCGAGGCACTGGGCTGGAACGGTTTTGCTTCCCTGGCGGAGCGCGTCAACCTGCCCGTGTACGCGATCGGCGGGCTATCTGCCGCCGATAAGCCCGAGGCGTTCGCGCGCTACGCGCAGGGTGTCGCTGCGATCTCGGCCTACTGGAGCCGCTCGGGATCCTGAGCGCGCGGCGGCGCCTCGTCCGGATCCGCGTCGGAGTCGGCCACCGGGATCGTGTGTTTCTCGGCGAACCACTCGCCGAGGTCCAGCAGCTTGCAGCGCTCGCTGCAGAACGGCCGGAAGCGGTTCGCCGTATCGAGCGAGGCGGGCTTGCGACACTGGGGACAGGGAGCGGTCTTCGTCGAATTCATGGGTGCAGGGTAGCCAAGGCGTGACCCCGCGTGAACCTCGCGGCCGGCCCAGGCCACAAGGGTGCCGCCCCGTGCGCGCTTCGCTCAGAATGGCGTCCCCGATCCAGCCGTCGCCCGCCATGTCCCAGTTCGACCAGGTTTCCGTCCTCAAGAAGGCCAACGTCTATTTCGACGGCAAGTGCGTGAGCCACACCGTGCTGCTCGCGGACGGCACGCGCAAGAGCGTGGGCGTGATCCTGCCGTCGAAGCTGACCTTCACCACCGGTGCGCCGGAAGTCATGGAACTGATCGAGGGGCGCTGCCGCGTGACGCTCAAGGGCGAAACCGCGACGAAGGACTACGCGGGCGGGCAGTCCTTCAAGGTTGCGGGCGACTCATCCTTCGATATCGAAGTACTGGAGCCGCTGCACTACGTCTGTCACTTCGGCTGATCGAGGGGCGGAGGCGCCTCTTCGAGCGCCGACAAGCTGTTTGGATCGTCCGCGGAAGCGGCCTCCACCCAGGCCACCGGCAGGGCCTTGCTGGGTTTCACGCCCAGCTTGCGCAGCTTCTCGGCCTGGCCAATGAGGTTGCCGCTCCCGTCACGCAGCTTGCGCCGAGCGTCTCCGAAGCTGTGCTGCGCCTGGTCGATGCGCTTGCCGACCTCGTCCAGATCCGCGACGAAACCCACCAGTTTCTCGTAGAGCTTGGCGCCTTGGTTGGAGATGTCCTTGGCGTTGCGGCTCAGGTCTTCCTGGCGCCATAGGTTGGCCACGGTGCGCACCACGAACAGCAGGGTGCTGGGGCTCACGAGCAGGACGTTGCGCTCCCATGCGTGCTGGAACAGTTCGGCATCGTTGGTCACCGCGACGGTGAACGCCGGTTCGAGCGGCACGAACATCACGACGAAGTCGAGCGACTTCAGGTCGTACATCGTCTGGTACTGCTTCTCCGAAAGGCCCTTGATGTGCGCCCGGATCGAGCCGAGATGGCGCTTCAGCGCCAGTAGTCGGTCGCTGTCGTTGTCCGCCTCGGCGAAGGCGCGGTAATCCGGCAATGTCATCTTCGAATCGACGACCAGGAAGCGCTCACCCGGCAGCTTGATGACGACGTCCGGAATGGAGTGGCCCTGCCCGTCCGTCCCCTGCACTCCGCCCTGACGCTCGTAATGCTGACCGCGCAGCAGACCGGCCCTCTCCAGCACGTCGTCGAGGATGATCTCCCCGAAGTTGCCCATCGCCTTGCGGTCGCCCTTGAGCGCGAGCGTGAGGTTCTGCGCGTCCTGGCTTAGCGTGTTGTTGAGCTGCGTGAGCATCCGAACCTGCTCGCCCAGCGCGCTGCGTTCCTTGGTCTCGTTGACGTAGACCTCTTCGACCTTGGCCTGGAACGCGCGGATCTTCTCCTGCAGCGGGTTGAGCATCTGGCTCAGGTTGGTCTGGTTCTGCTCAGTGAAACGCTTGCTCTTCTCCTCGAGCAGGTCGTTTGCCAGCGACTTGAACTGCGTCGCCATCTGTTCGCGCGCATCCAGCAGGATCTGCAGCTTCTCGCCGGCCTGGGTGCTTTCCCACTCGAGCATTTTGGTCAGCTCGCGGCCCTCGGACTTGGCCTCGGCCAGTTGGGCGAGCAAGTGCTCGCGCTGCGTGGCGGCCGACTGCAGGCGCACCTCGCTGGCCTGCTGCGCGTTCAGGATCGCCTGCTCGAGTTCGGTGATGCGTCGCGCCCGCTGGTCGAGGTCTTCCTCGGCACGTTGGCGCAGCTCGACGAGCCGGCTTTCCTGGGCCTCGATTCGCGTCTCGGCGGCGACGGCTCGCTCGCTTTCGGCGTGTTCCTGCTGCTGCGCCAGCGCCAGGGCGACCTCCACCTGGCGGCGGGCCAGAAACTGCATCACCACGAACACCCCGGCGAGCACGATTACCGACCCGAGCAGGATCAGGACATAGATCAGGGGAATAGCGGGAGCTGCGGCGGCGGGGGGCATGACGTAGCGGGCGGCGGTGATTCTGCTAGTCGGGGAAGTCTGCCAGACCTGCCGCGACAACCGTCACGCCCCGTCACGCCCTGCCGCCGAGACTGCGCGCCGCGCCGATGGACGGGGCGCCACCGCCGTCCGGCTTCGGCTACGATATTCGCCTATCCGCATACGCGGATGCCCGCCGAGTTTCCTCTCCACAGCCCTGCTTCCCGGGAGTTGCCGATGTCCTCCTATCTGTTCACGTCCGAATCTGTCTCTGAAGGTCACCCCGACAAGGTGGCGGACCAGATCTCCGACGCCATCCTCGACGCGATCATCGCGCAGGACAAACGCGCCCGCGTGGCCTGCGAAACTCTGGTCAAGACGGGTGTCGCGGTCGTCGCCGGCGAGATCACGACCACTGCCTGGGCCGACGTGGAGGCCATCGCGCGCCGCGTCATCACCGGCATCGGCTACAACAACTCCGCGGTCGGTTACGACGGCGCCACCTGCGGCGTCCTCAACTTCATCGGCAAGCAGTCGCCCGACATCAACATGGGCGTGGACCGCAAGAAGCCCGAAGAACAGGGCGCCGGCGACCAGGGTCTGATGTTCGGCTTCGCCTGCAACGAGACGCCGGAACTCATGCCGGCACCGATCCACTACTCGCACCGCCTCGTCGAGCAGCAGTCCAAGGTACGCAAGAAGAAGAACTCGCCGTGCCCCTGGCTGCGCCCGGACGCGAAGTCGCAGGTCACGATGCGATACGACGGCAACAGGATCGCCGGCATCGACGCGGTGGTGCTGTCCACCCAGCACGGCCCCGAGATCAGCCTCAAGAAGCTGCGCGAGGCGGTCATGGAGGAAGTGATCCTGCCGGTGCTGCCGGCCAAGTGGATCGACAAGAAGACCAAGTTCCACATCAACCCGACCGGCAACTTCGTGATCGGCGGCCCCGTGGGCGACTGCGGCCTGACCGGCCGCAAGATCATCGTCGACTCCTACGGCGGCTACGCCCGTCATGGCGGCGGCGCGTTCTCCGGCAAGGATCCTTCGAAGGTCGACCGCAGCGCCGCCTACGCGGGCCGCTACGTCGCCAAGAACATCGTCGCCGCGGGCCTGGCCGACAAGTGCGAGATCCAGGTCAGCTACGCCATCGGCGTGGCGGAACCGACCTCGATCTCCATCACCACGTTCGGCACCGGAAAGATCAGCGACGAGCACATCGAGAAGCTGGTGCGCAAGCATTTTGACCTGCGCCCCTACGGCATCATCCAGATGCTCGACCTGATCCACCCGATGTACGAACTCACGGCGTCGTATGGCCACTTCGGCCGCAAGCCCTTCGAGCACACCTACCACTGGGAGCAGGAAGAGGGCGGCAAGAAGATCAAGAAGTCCACGACGCACACCGCCTTCAGCTGGGAAAAGACCGACAGGGCCGCGCTGCTGCGCGATGCCGCCGGCCTCAAGTAAACCAGGAGCACACGAATGAACGCAGTCCTCAAACCCAAGCCGTTCACCGACTACAAGGTCCGTGACATGTCCCTCGCCGAATTCGGCCGCAAGCGCATCCGCATGGCCGAAGAGGAAATGCCCGGCCTGATGAGCATTCGCGCCCGCTACGCGCCGCTCAAGCCGCTCAAGGGCGTGCGCCTCACCGGCTCGCTGCACATGACCAAGGAAACGGCCGTGCTGCTCGAGACGCTCGGCCACCTCGGCGCCTCCGTGCGCTGGGCGACCTGCAACATCTTCTCGACGCAGGACGACGCCGCCGCCGCCGTCGCGGCGGCTGGCACGCCGGTGTTCGCCTGGAAGGGCGAGACGCTGGAAGAGTACTGGGACCTGACGATGGACTGCGTCACCCACACGCTGCCCGACGGCACGCTGACCGGCCCCGAACTCGTGGTCGACGACGGTGGCGACGTCACCTTGCTGATCCACAAGGGCTACGAGCTCGAGCAGGGCGACAAGTGGGTCGAGACTCCGTCGGACAACCACGAAGTGCAGGTCATCAAGAACCTGCTGAAGCGCATCGCCAAGGAACGCCCTGGCTTCTGGACGCGCGTGGTCAAGGACTGGAAGGGCGTGGCCGAGGAAACCACCACCGGCGTGCACCGTCTCTACCAGATGATGGAACAGGGCAAGCTGCTGGTGCCGGCCATCAATGTCAACGACTCGGTCACCAAGTCGAAGTTCGACAACCTCTACGGTTGCCGTGAATCGCTGGCCGACGGCATCAAGCGCGCCACCGATCTCATGATCGCGGGCAAGGTCGCGTTCGTGGCCGGCTACGGTGACGTGGGCAAGGGCTCGGCGCACTCGCTGCGCGGCCTCGGCGCTCGCGTGATCGTGTCCGAAATCGACCCCATCAACGCGCTGCAGGCGGCGATGGAAGGCTTCGAGGTCAAGACCATCGAGGACGTGCTCGGCTTCGCCGACATCTACGTCACGACGACCGGCAACAAGGACATCATCACCCTCGAGCACATGAAGGCGATGAAGAACAACGCGCTGGTGTGCAACATCGGCCACTTCGACAACGAGATCCAGATGGATCGCCTCAACGCTTCGGGCGCGGTGCGCGACACCATCAAGCCGCAGACCGATCGCTACACGTTCCCGGACTCGGACAAGAGCATCTACGTGCTGGCCGAAGGTCGCCTGATCAATCTCGGCTGCGCGCACGGTCACCCGGCCTTCGTGATGTCCAACTCCTTCTCCAACCAGACGCTCGCGTCGATGGACCTGTGGAAGAACAAGGACGTCTACAAGAAGACCGTGTACCGCCTGCCCAAGAAGCTCGACGAGGAAGTCGCCGCGCTGCACCTCGAGCACATCGGCGTGAAGCTGACCAAGCTCACGCCGGCGCAGGCCGAATACCTCGGCGTGCCGGTCGAGGGCCCGTACAAGCCGGATCACTACCGCTACTGAGGCCGGTGTGGCGGGCGACTGGTCCATCGCTGCGGCCACGGACGAAGAATCCGAGACCGCAGACGCGATCATCGAACTGCTGAAGGACTACAACCAGCAGTTCATCGGCCGCGCGCCGTACGACGTCTTTCGCCTCGCTGCACGTAACCCGGAAGGTCGCCTCGTTGGCGGCCTTCTGGGCGAATGGCGCAGCTACTGGCTGCACGTGGACATCCTGGTCGTGATCGAGCCCTATCGCGGCAACGGCCTGGGCTCGGCATTGATGGCAGAGGCCGAGCGCGCGGCGCGGACCAAGCAGTACAAGGGCATCTTCCTCGACACCTTCGAGTTCCAGGCCCCGCGGTTCTACGAGAAGCTCGGCTACACGCGCTTCGGCTGCATCAAGAATTACACCGACGGTTTCGACCGTCACTTCTACGAGAAACGCCTGTGAACGCCGCTGCCGGCCCGTCGTACTCCTTCGAGCTGTTCCCTCCGCGCACGCCGGAGGGTACGGTCAAGCTGCCGGCCGTGGTCGCGAAGCTGGCCGGCGTGAAGCCAGCGTTCTTCAGCGTCACCTACGGCGCCGGCGGATCGGACCAGGACGGGACCTACGAGACCGTGTGCCGCGTGGTCGCCGACACCGGCATCGAGGCCGCGCCCCACCTGACCTGCGTCGGGTCGACGCGCGCGAAAGTCGCCGAGCTGTTGACGCGCTACAAGGCGGCGGGCGTGAAGCGCGTCGTCGCGCTGCGAGGTGATCTGCCCGCGACCTCTCACGGCACCGAGGCCCCGGGAGAATTCGGTTATGCCAATGAGCTGGTCGAGTTCATCCGCGCCACGCACGGCACCGATTTCGAGGTCGAGATCGCCGCATATCCCGAGATGCATCCGCAGGCCGAAAGCCCGGACGCGGACTTCGCGGCGTTCAAGCGCAAGGCCGAGGCCGGCGCCGACACGGCGATCACGCAGTACTTCTTCAACGCCGATGCCTACTTCGACTTTCTGAATCGCTGCGCCCGCGCGAATCTGAAGCTGCCGATCGTGGCAGGCATCATGCCGATCACCAACCACGCACAGCTCACGCGCTTCTCCGCCGCCTGCGGCGCCGAGATCCCGCGCTGGATCCGGCTACGACTGGAACTGCTGAAGGACGACAAGGCCGGGATCCTCGATTTCGGCACCGAGGTCGTGACGCGGCTGTGCGAAACGCTGATCAAGGGCGGCGCGCCGGGGATTCACTTCTACACGTTGAACCAGAGCGAGCCGACGTTGCGGTTGTGGAAGGCGCTGAAGCTTCCGGTCTAGGAACAAACGCACATTGATCCCCTCTCCCCCTGCGGCCTTCGCACGGGAGGGAGACCATCAAGAAGCGTCCGGCTCAGTAGGGACTCGCCGTCGGCCTCACGATGATCTCGTTCACATCGACGTCGTCCGGCGGCTCGATCGAGAACGCGACCGCACGCGCGATGGCTTCCGGCGGAATCGCGATCTTGCGGAACTCGCGCATGCCGTCCTTCATGCCCTCGTGTGTGATCGTGCTCGCGAGCTCCGACTCGGTGACACCCGGCGAGATCACGGTGACGCGCACGTCTGCCCCCACTTCCTGGCGCAGGCCTTCCGAGATCGCGAGCACCGCGAACTTCGTGGCGCAATAGACCGCTGCACCCGCGAACACGGCGTGGCCGCCGATCGACGAAAGGTTGATGAACTGGCCGCTCTTCTGCTGCTTGAACAGGGGCAGGCCTGCCGCGATGCCGTGGAGCACGCCACGGATGTTGACGTCGATCATCCGGTTCCACTCGCCAATCTTGAGCGCGTCGAGCGGCGACAGCGGCATCAGGCCGGCGTTGTTCACGATGACGTCGATCTTGCCGAAGGCCTTCACCGCTCCGCCGACGAACGCCTGCATATCCTCGAGATTCGTCACGTCGAGCTTACGGAACCGCGCTTGGCCGCCGGTGGCGTTGATCTCGGCGGCAATTTTCTCGAGTCGGTCCGTGCGACGCGCGCCAAGCATGACCTTGGCACCGCGCTGGGCGAGCACGCGTGCCGTGGCCTCGCCGATGCCACTGCTGGCCCCGGTGACGAGGACCACCTTGTTCTGGATTCCGGGCATCGAAATCTCCTGGTGATCGGAAAAGGGGAAGGAAAGCTGGAATTCGGGCAAGTCGAACCCTCGACCCGGTCCATGGGAGCCGGGTCGCGGTTCAACAGCCAAGCAGAATCAGACGTTCAGGCGGTCCATGAACGCTTCGGGATAGCGCGCCCCGACGACCGCGCGTTCGGCCAGCACGCCCGCGATCTTCCTGAGATCCGCGGGGCTCAGGCTCACCTTCGCCGCCAGCGCGTTCTCATCGAGTCGCGCGATGCTGCGCGTGCCCGGGATCGGCACGAGATCCGGCGCCTGGTGCAACAGCCAGGCCAGCGCGAGCTGCGCCGGCGTGCAGCCCTTGGCGCTCGCGAGCTCCTGCACCGCGCGCACGAGCGCGAGATTCTGGTCGAGATTCTCACCCTGGAAACGCGGGTTGGTCAGTCGCCAGTCCTTCGGGTCGAGGTCGCTCGCCTTCTGGATCGCGCCGGTGAGGAAGCCGCGACCCAGCGGGCTGTACGGCACGAAACTCGTGCCGAGTTCGCGGCACACGGGCAGAAGCTCTTCGGCGACATCGCGCGTCCACAGCGAGTACTCGCTCTGCAGCGCGGCGATCGGATGGATCTTGGCGGCGCGACGCAGGGTTTTGGCCGAGGCCTCCGAGAGCCCGAGGTAGCGCACCTTGCCGGTCTCGACCAGACGCGACATCGCGCCCACGGTCTCTTCGATGGGCACGGTGGTGTCCACGCGGTGCTGGTAGTACAGGTCGATGTGATCGACGCCCAGGCGCTTGAGGCTGGCGTCGCAGGCCGAGCGCACGTAATCCGGCTTGCCGCTGATACCCAGGAAGGTGCCGTCCTCGGCGCGTACGTTGCCGAACTTGGTCGCGATGACCACCTCCTTGCGCCGCTTCTTGAGGACCTTGCCGATCAGCACTTCGTTGGTGAAGGGGCCGTACATGTCGGCGGTGTCGAGGAAGTTCACGCCGATGTCGAGCGCATGGTTCAGCACGGCGAGGTTGGTGGCTTCATCGGCCGGTCCGTAGAAATCGGACATGCCCATGCAGCCCAGGCCAATGGCGGAAACCTGGAGCTCGGAACGTCCGAGCGTGCGCTGGGGGATCTGCTGATTCATATGAAAAACTCCGGTTGCGTGTCGTGGCCTGCGGCGGCGAAAACAGATTAGGCCCGGAACCGTGACCGCGGTTAGCCCATTGCTGCCGAATGTTTGCCTGATCCTGCACAAGCGTGTCGCACGGGGCGGCAGCGCAGGAGCCGGCGCGCATAATCGTCGAGCACCACAGCGGGGCAGAGCGCCATGAATGCAAAGGTATCGAGACTGGTCTCCCTGGGCGTCGGCATCGACGCGCAGCAGGCCGAACTGGCGGATCGGGTTGCCCGAAACACTTCGGCCGATGGCATGCACGATTGTGCGATCCCCGGGGTGAGCCTGATCCGCTACAGCGCGCCCTCGCAGCGCGTTGCTTCCGTCTACGAGCCCAGCCTGTGCATCGTCGTCCAGGGCCGCAAGCAGGCCCTGCTCGCCGACGAGATCTACACCTACGACGCGCTGAACTATCTCGTCGTGTCCATGACCCTGCCCGTCTTCGGCCAGGTGATCGAGGCCAGCCCGGCGCGGCCCTACCTGTGCCTGCGCTTCAACATCGATCCCGCCCTGATCGGTGAACTGCAGCAGCAGGTCCGGCCGCCGCGCGACGACGCGCCGTCCGTTGCGCGTGCGATGTACCTCGCCCGCACGAGCGCGCCCTTGCTCGACGCGGTGCTGCGCCTGATCCGGCTCCTCGACACGCCCGAGGAAGTGCCGGTGCTCGCGCCGCTTGCGCTGCGCGAGATCCATTACCGCGTGCTCACCGGGGAACTCGGACATCGCCTGCGCGAGCTCTGCGTGATCGACAGCCAGTCGCAGCGCATCGCGCGCGCCATCGAGCTGCTGAAGCGCCGCTTCAAGGATCCCCTGCGCATCGAGGAGCTCGCGAACGCCGCGCACATGAGCACCTCATCACTGCATCACCGTTTCAAAGCCGTCACCGCGATGTCACCGCTTCAGTTCCAGAAGCAGCTGCGCCTGCAGGAAGCGCGGCGCCTGATGCTGCTCGAGGATATCGAGGCGGCATCGGCCGCGCATCGCGTGGGTTACGAGAGTCCTTCGCAGTTCACGCGCGAGTACCGACGCCTGTTCGGCGCACCGCCGCGACAGGAAGTGGAGGCGGCGCGGCTCGCGGGCCGCATGGCGATCGCCGGCTGAAGTCGGGCCCCAGCTGGGACCCGATCGGGGGCGTTCCCCCGCGTAGCGCAAAAAAGTCAGGCTTGCTTCGGGCTCCCGCTCGCCTGCCTCGACATTGGCGGACCTCTGCGGAATTCGTTGCTGCCGGGGGCCCCGCACGCCCGGCTCCATCGGTCACACAGGAGGCCGGATGCCCTGCCCAGCGGTCGCTCCTGGCGGATATGTAGCTTGGTAATTTCCCATATATGGGATTAATATCCCAATTATGGAAATATCCAAGCTCGAAGGCACTCCCGACCGGATGCGGCCTCGCGCGGATGAAAACCCTCGTAATGGTCCGACGACCTCCCGTCGGGCCGTGATTCCCGTATGCGCGGACGCCACGGCATCCCGCGCTTCCCTGACCCACCCGTAGGAGATCGAAGATGAAGAAGACAGCCTGGTTCGCAGCGGTCGCAGCCGCCCTCACCCTGTCCGCCTGTGGCGGCGGAGGCGGCGGTGGATCCGGTGCAGGGGGCAGCGCCGTATTTCTGAAGGACGCGCCCATCGTCACGTCGGACAGTCGTCCGGCCGACGAGGTGAACATCGAGATACTCAAGGTCGAACTGAAAAGCCGCGATAGCCGTGATCGCCACGTCACGGTGTTCGAGGCCGCGCCCGGATCGGGCATCCCGCTGAACGTCCTGTCGCTCACCTTCCCCGTGCTGCTGTCGCTCGCACAGGTCCCGGAAGGCAGCTACGACGAGGTGGAGCTCAAGTTCAATCCGAACACCGCCACGATCCACTTCTCCGACAACAACACGACCCTACCCCTGGTCGTCACCGAGTCCGGCGAAGGCGACGAGGCCGCCGAATTCGAGTTCGAGTTCGAACCGCCTTTCACCGTCGAGGCGGGCACCGTCTCCAACGCCGTGGTGGACTTCGCGCCGGTCGTCACCTTTGACGGCGCCAACTACGTGCTCGGTCACGACCACGAGCACGACGACACGGGCGAAGTCGAAGACGTGGACGGCGACAACGAGGACGGCCCGGACCACCACGGCGCGGAGGTCGAGGGCATCTACCAGTCGGTCAGCGGCGACGTGATCACGGTCTCCAAGCACGGCGCGCCATTCCAGATCGACATTTCGGCAGCGACCCGCTTCGAGCTGAACGGCGTGTCCACCGACAAGGCCGGCTTCCTGGGATCGCTGTCGGCCAACGAGGAAATCGAAGCCGAAGGCGTCTTCGCGGACGGCGTGCTGCACGCCGAGGCCGTCAAGAATCAGGGCGTCGACGACTGATCGATCCGAGGCCGGGCGGGGCCGGGCGCGCCTGAAGTCGCGCCCGGCCCTGTTCCCGTCTCGGGCACTACGGCCTTTCGTCCTCGGGCGTCGTCGCGGCGCCGGCCGCCCATCGAACCGACAGCCGAGAGAAACTTGACGGGAACGCCTCTGGGATCACTATCCCAAATATGGAAGACAACTCCGCCAAGAACGTACTTCTACGATCCGCGTACCGGCTGCTCATGGCGCTGGCGCGCGTGCTCCTGCGTTACAACGTGTCGGCGCAGGAAGCCGAGCAGCTGCTTCGTCGCGCCTTCGTCGATGTCGCGGCGCGCGATCACGGCCTGCGCGGCCGTCCCACGAGCAAATCACGCATCGCCTCGCTGACCGGATTGTCCCGAAAGGAGGTGGCGCTGCTCCTGGAGCAGTCCACCGACCTGACGTCCGATCGGGCCACCCCGAACCGGGCCATCCGGGTGGTATCGGCCTGGCTGCGCGAGCCCGCCTACCAGGCCGGCGACGGCCCGGCCGCCCTGCCGCTGTCCGGCGAGGGCCAGACCTTCGAATCCCTGGTCATCCGCTACAGTGGCGACGTTCCCTACCGCGCGCTCTTGCGCGATCTCGAGCGCACCGGCGTCGTCGCCCTGCGCGACGGCACCGTCCACTTGGTCCAGCGCGGCTTCGTTCCCAGCGGCGACGACCTCGCCTTGCTGCCCCTGGTCGGCGAAGAACCTGCCGCGCTGCTGCAGACCATCGACCACAACCTGCAGGCGGGCGCCGGCCTGCGGCGCTTCCAGCGCAAGGCGGCGTTCACCGCGCTCGATGAAGCTGGCGTCCGGAAGCTCGGCGAGTTCTCGGCAACACGCGGCCAGGCCCTGCTCGAGGAACTCGACGCACTGCTCGCGCCGCACCACGCCGACGGCAGCGATGGCGTCGGGCGCCATCACGCGGGGCTCGCCCTGCACGTTTTCGTTGATCCCGCGCCTGCTTCGGGCCGGGACCTGCCGCGGGCCCGGCCTGCCGTACCTGACATCACCGATCAATAACCGAATGAATACCCAGGAGTCGCACGCCATGAAGCCCGTACCCCGTCGGAGGATGCTCGCCACCGCTGCCGCCATCGCGGCGACCGCCCTCATCCACGCCTGCGGGGGAGGTGGGGCGGGTGGCGTCGCGGACATCAGCGGCAGCGGCATCGTGGACGGTCCCATCGACGCGTTCGGCAGCATCATCGCCAACGGAGTTCGCATGGACATCTCGCACGCGACGATCACCAACGACGGCGTGGTCGTGACGCAAGCCGACCTCAACGTCGGTGACTCGGTGTCGATGCAAGGCACGCTCAATGGCGATGGCACGGGCGTCGCCACGGCTGTCACGACCGACGAATTCCTGAAGGGTCCCCTGAGCTCGGTGGATATCGCCGGCAAGAGCTTCGTTGCGATCGGCCAGACCGTGCTCACCGACTCGGCCACGGTCTTCGCCAACGTCACGCTCGCCACGCTCGCGGCGGGGAATCTGGTCGAGGTGCACGGTTCGCTGAATGCCAATGACCAGGTGTTGGCGACGCGCGTGGAGCTCAAGACCAGCCTGACGGAGTACGAAGTCAGCGGCGTGATCGATGCGTCCACGCCGTCCACTTTCACCGTCAACGGCCTGATCGTGAACTACGCCGGCGCCGCGGTGACCACGGCGGGCAGCGTCGCGCTGGCGGCCGGCATGTACGTCAACGTGGGGGCAACGAGCGCGCCGCTTGGCGGCACGCTGACCGCCACTTCCGTCCGGCAGGAGGACCAGGTACGCGGCGCGCAGCCGGGCGCCAAGGCCGAGATCGAGGGCCAGGTCTCGCAGGTCGTGTCGCCCACGCGCTTCATCGTGCGCGGCGTCACGGTCGACGACGGCGCGGGCACGGCTTTCGACGGCGGCACCGCTGCCTCGATCGCGCAGAACGTGAAGGTCGAGGTCGAGGGCAGCTTCGATTCGGCCGGCGTGCTGCAGGCAACCAGGATCGAGATCAAGCAGTCGCTCGACGTGCGCATCACCACGACGATCGATGCGGTGGACGTCGGCGCGAGCACGGTGACAATGCTGGGCAAGGTCTTTCGCGTGAATGCCAATACCCAGTTCGAGGACAACCGCGACCACCTCTCGCCGTTCCGCCTGGCCAATCTTTCGCCCGGCGACTATGTCGAGTTGCGCGCCTACGTCGACGGAAGCTCCCTGGTCGCCAGCCGCATCGAGCGCGACAGCAACGATGCCCGCCTGGAGCTGCGGGGTCCGGTCGACAGCGAGGGCATCAACAGCCTCGTGATCCTGGGCATCACCGTGACGACCGACGGCGGTACGGAATTCGAAGGCCGCGACGACGGCAGCATCTCATCCGCGACGTTCTACGCCACCCTCGCGCCGGGCGACATCGTCGAGATCCGGCAGGACTCTCCGGGAGGCGCCATCGTGGCCGACCAGGCGTCGATCGAAGACGAAGACTGAACGGGGAAGCGGCTGCGCGGCGCGAAACGCCCGGCCGCTTGAACTCGGCAGAGGCAGCGAAGCCCGACGCGTTCGCCCCTAGTAGCGCACGAGCGCAGCGCGTGCCCGAGGCCGCTGCTACTCCGGATGAGCGCGTTCTGGTGCGACGGCGACGCTAGTTCGCGCCGCGAGCCCAATCCACCGTCTTGGGCTCGAAACCCTTCGAGCGCAGCCAGTCGCGCAGCGCGTATCCGGTACCGGCGTCCCAGTAGCGCGCGTCCTCGAAAGTCTCGTATTTGTAGTCGTTGAGCTCTTCGTTGAGCTTGACCGTGCCGGTCGCGGGCACGTGGTAGGCGATGATCAGCTGGTTCATGCGCCGGAACTCGTAGATGCCTACGAAGTTGCAGCCCTGCGGCTCCAGGTCCAGCTCTTCCTTGACCTCGCGCATGACGCCCGTCGCGGGATCTTCGCCGCGCTCCAGGAAGCCCGTGATCAGCGCGTACCACTCCTTGGGCCAGGCGACGTTGCGGGCGAGCAGGACTTTGCCCTCGTGTTCGACGATGGCGGCCACGACGGGCACCGGGTTGTCCCAATGCACGAAGCCGCAACCGTCCGCAACGCAGGCGTTTCGCGGCATGCCGCCGGTGTGGATCATCTGGAGGTTCTGCCCGCATTGCGGGCAGTAGCGGTAGGGGCGGCTCATGCTGCGGGTTTCCGGTGGGTCGCAGGGGATAGCGCAGTGTAGACGCCGTATTGGCGCGTGGCCTCCACGGCGCCCACGCGGATCACGGTGGTCAGCGCCTTGCGGGCGCGTCCACGCTCGCGAAACTCCGCCAGCAGCGCGTCCAGGTCGGCCCCGGCGCAGCAGGTCTCGACCTCGCAGTCCGCGGTGGCCGGCGCCAGGAATTCGCAGCGGCTCTCCTTGCCCACGATCTGGCTGTCGATCCCGGCACGCGCGAAGGCCGCGTGAAGCAGCATCCAGCCACCGACCAGCGCCCCTGCCGCCTGCGCGCCGCCGAACACGGTGCCGTGCGGATTCACGTTGGGCGCCAGCGGCATGTGCAGCACCAGGCGTTCGCGTTCCGCGACGCGCACCGTCAGCTGCATGTGGCGACTGAGCGGGAGGTGCGCGTGCAGGTAGGCTTGCAGTTCTTCAATGGTCATCCCGCGACGCTATCGCGGCACCGCGCGCGACTCAACCGGCTCGCCGGGGCGAGCGCTAGACTTGCCCGCATGCCCAGCGCCCCCAGGACCTTACGCAACACGAAGCCGGGCCGTCGCTAGTGGATCCCCGCACGCTGCTCGCGCAGACCCACCTGTTCGTCGCGCTGTCCGCACCCGCGCTCGACCACCTCGTCGCCGCCACCCGCGTACGCCAGCTCGCCAGCGGCGAGACCTTGCTGCGCATCGGCACGCCTTCCGACAACCTCTACATCGTCGCGGTCGGCCGCCTGCGCGTGGCGCTCGAGGACGGCACCATCGTCAGCGACGTCGGCCGCCTCGAGCCGGTCGGCGAGATCAGTCTGCTGTCCGGCGAAGCCCGCACCGCCAACGTCTACGCGGTTCGCGACACCACCGTGCTCGAGATCAGCCGCATGGCGCTGTACGAGGTGTTCGCGCAGCACCCTTCGGCGCTGCTGACGATGAGCCGCATGATCATCCAGCGCCTGCGCCAGAACCAGCGCGCGGCCAAGCTCGCGTCGGTACGCCGATCGCGCTCCTTCGCGTTGCTTCCCGCGAGCCACTCGGTGAACGTCGAGGCTTTCGCCGACGCGCTGTGCCAGCAGATCTCGCCGGCCGGCGGCGTCGAGAGGCTCGACCGCGCCAGCGTCGACTCTGCGCTCGGCGCCGGCACCGCGGACACGCCGCACGGCGAAGGCGATTCCGAGGAACGTCTGATCGAGTGGCTGCAGGCGTACGAGCTGGCGCACACGCACCTGGTCTACGTCGGAACGCACGATCCCGGTCACTGGTCGCGACGCTGCGTGCGCCAGGCGGACCGCGTGCTGGTGCTGGCCAACATCGCTGACGATCCGAACGCGAGCGCCGTCGTGGCCGAGCTGCGCCGCAGCGGCCTGCGCGTGCCCATCGACCTGGTGCTGCTGCGCCCCGAGGGCGGCAGCGCGCGCCACGTGCTCGAGTGGCGCGAGTCCGCCGGGGCCGGTGCACATTACTTCGTGCGGCCGGGCAGCACGCGCGACATCGCGCGCGTGGCCCGCAGCCTCACGGGTCGCGCGATCGGCCTCGTGCTCGGCGGCGGCGGCGCGCGCGGCTTCGCGCACCTGGGCGTGCTGCGCGCGCTCGAGGAACTGAAGATCGACGTCGACGTCACCGGCGGTTCGAGCATGGGCGCCTTCATCTCCGCGCTCTGCGCCTGCGGCCATTCCAGCGCGGAGATCCTGCGCCTGACCCGCGAGACCTTCGTCAGCCGCAACCTGCTCAACGACTATCTCTTCCCGACCGTCTCGCTGATCCGAGGGCGCAAGTTTCTGCGCCGCCTCGAGGACATCTTCGGCGACCGCCGCATCGAGGAACTGCCAACGCCCTACTACTGCATCTCCACCAACCTCACGCGCGGCACCGCCTTTGTCCACGACCGCGGGCCGCTGCACCTTTGGCTGGGCACCAGCATGTGCATCCCCGGCGTGGCGCCGCCGGTTGCGTACAAGGGCGAGCTCTACGTCGATGGCGCCGTCATCAACAGTCTTCCCACCGACGTGATGCAGGCGCTCGAACGGGGCCCGATCATCGCCTCGGACGTGAGCACCGAGGGCGGCATCGCCGCGCCTGGCATCGAAGGACCCGATCCGGAAGGCCTGCTGAACTGGGTGCACACCGAGAAGCGCCCGAGCCTGCTGTCCATCCTGTTCCGTACCGCCACGCTGACCAGCGAGTCCGGCGTGGCGGCGCGCGCGGCGCGCGCCGACCTGTATCTGCGCATGCCGGTCACCGGCATCGGCATGTTCGACTGGAAGCGCATCGACGAGCTTTCCGACCGCGGCTACCACTACGCGATGGAGAAGCTCCCCGCCTTCCGCGACGCGGCGGCTGCGCCTCCGATCCACCCAGTCACCTCGGGGCTGACCTAGGCCGGTCGACGGCTGCGCGCTTCGCACGCTGCAAGGTGACGGTCAGCGCGGCTGCAAGCTGCAGGCAACGCCGCCGCGAGCCTCTGCGGAAGCCGCTGTTTTATGCGGAAAAACCGGTGTCTTGACGATGGCACGAAGGGAGCATTGCCCGTCCCAACGCCAGGAAGAACTGACATGCCCACCATCTGGATTGCCGTGCTGCTGAGTGCCTACACGTGTGGCGGCGCCTTCGCCGTGATCGAGATGTCCGGCGTGATGGCTACCCTGGTGAAAGGTCTATACGCAGTCACCGTGCTGGGCTTCGCCGCCTACCTGATCACCCACGACGGCGACAGCAAAGACGAGTTCGCCACCGGACCGGGCGTCCCGCGCGCACTGGATGCAAGCCTCAAGGCCTGATCAGCCACATCGTCGCCTGCGTAATTGAATGCATCCACGAGCCCCCAGCGATACGGGCGAACGACTGCCTGTTGCTCAGCCGCGACTTTTTGAGCTTGGCAGTGAGTAAGTACTGCCCCACGCGTGTCGCGTGCTCGGAACGCCATCCTTAGTTCCATCCTTAGTTCCATCCTTAGTTCGGGCGAAAATGCGGATCGTCGCTCGCGTAGCGCCAACGGAGCGGTTACGTCAATCTAACGTTCTGTTTGCTAGCGTCGGTCGCTCCCGATCGGATTCCCATTGATGCATCTGCTCGTCGTTGAAGACAACGCGGACCTCGCGGCCAATATCGGCGAGTACCTGCAGACGCACGGAAACGTCGTGGATTACGCGGCCGACGGGCTCACCGGCCTGCACTTGGCCGCGGTCAACCGCTATGACGCGGTGATCCTGGACCTGAACCTGCCCGGTCTCGACGGCATGTCGATCTGTCAGCGCCTGCGCGAGGATGGCCGCAGCACGGTCCCCCTGCTGATGCTGACCGCCCGCGACACCGAGCAGGACAAGGTCAAGGGCCTGGAGGCGGGCGCCGACGACTACCTGACCAAGCCGTTCTCGCTCGCCGAGCTGCACGCGCGCATCCGCGCGCTGGTGCGGCGGAACATGGGTAACAGCAACCTGCTGCGCGTGGCGGACCTGCGCTTCGATGCGCTGAGCCTGATCGCCAAGCGCGGCACGCGGCGCCTGGAACTCACGCGCGCCGGCCTCAAGCTGCTCGAAGCCCTGATGCGGGCCTCGCCCGGCGTGCTCTCGCGCGAGGCGGCCGAGCGCGCCATCTGGGGCGACTCGCCCCCGGACAGCGAGGCCAGCCTGCGCGGACACGTGCATACCCTGCGCAAACTGGTCGACGACGGCGAAGAGGTGAAGCTGCTGCACACGCTGCACGGCGTGGGCTACCGGCTGGTCCCGGATGCCAACAACTAGTGCGCTGTCCTATAAACGTTGCCGCGAATTCGACGGCTATTTTCGCGGCCGGCTGCATCGCTCCTCCTCGCCATAGATCGACCATTACTCGTCGTCGCGCCTTGCCGGTCGCGAAAATCCATCGGCAATTGCATCAGCGCACTTATGAGACGCGGCATTAGGCTGGGGCTGCGGGCGCGTTTCATCGCCGCCTGCCTGCTGCTGGTGAGCTTCAGCACGGCCGGCTACTACATGGCCGTGTCTCAGTTCATCGAGTTCCTGGAGGCCGAACTGCGCGACACCACCTTGCTCGGCGAGCTCGACGAGTTCGCGCGGACCTACGCGCTCGATCCACGGATCCCGGGGCCGCGCGCGCACGGCCTGGGCAGCTACGTGCTGCCGCCCGGCGGCGACGAACGCAGCCTCCCGGAGCCCCTGCGATCGATGCCGCCCGGCGCCTACGAGGACATCCGGATCGGCCAGCAGGAAGTTGCCGTTGCGCGCCAGGACGTCAAGGGCGCGCGCCTGTACGTGGTGCTCGACATGCAGCGCATCGAGGAACTCGAGAAGCGCTTCGTGAGCCTGGCCTGGCTGTGCGCGCTGATCTCCTGGGTCGCCGCGGTGGCGCTGGCCCTATGGCTCGCGCGACGCGTACTGCGGCCGGTCAGCGAACTGGCGAAGCTGGTCGGCGCACTCAAGCCCGGCCAGCCGCAGCGGCTGGCGCCGCGCTTCGCCGATCCCGAGATCGGGGTGATCGCGACTGCGGTCGACCGCCTCATGGAGCGGATGGAGTCGTTCATCTCCCGCGAGCAGGCCTTCACGGAGGATGCGAGCCACGAGCTGCGCACGCCGCTGTCGGTGATCGACAGCTCCGCGCAGATCCTGGCCGAGGACGGGCAGCTCTCCGCCGCCGCGCGCGAACGCGTCCAACGCGTCCTGCGCGCCACCCAGCAGATGCAGATGATGATCGAAGCGCTGCTGTTCCTCGCGCGCGAGGAAGGCGCCTACGCGGCCGAGCAGGTGCCCCTGCACCTGATCGTGCAGGAGATCGCCGACACCTACCGCGACGTGGCAGCCGCCAAGCACCTGATAGTGTCGATCGACGTTGTGCCGACCACGGTGCTGGCGCCGCGCGGCATGGTCGGCTGCGTGATCGGCAACCTGCTGCTCAACGCCGTTCACTACACGGAGCGAGGCCGCGTCGACGTGCGGGTCGAACCCGGTCGGCTCGTCGTGCAGGACACGGGCGTCGGCATCGCACCCGCCGATCTCGAGCGCGTGTTCGAACGCCGCTTCCGAGGCCAGCACAGCCGCGGCCTGGGCCTTGGCCTCTACCTGGTCAAACGGATCTGCGACCGACTGGGCTGGGTCGCCGAAGTGACGAGTTCCACGGGCAAGGGGACGCGTTTCGAAATCGTGATGCCGCCCCCCGCGTCGCCGGCGCCCCCGAAGGCCTGACGCGGCAGCCGCTCCCGGGCCGAGCCTTCGTCGCCCGATTTTCCCGTCGGCCTGACGAATATCCAACGATCGCCCAACGTTGGCGGCACGGCGGGCTCCCCATGCTGAGTGCATGCTCACGATCCTGTGCGTCGCTCGAATCCTGGTCATGCTGCCGGCCCGGCGATTCGCCCGCGGTCCCATCCGACCTCCCAACTGATCATGCCCTCGAGCACGGACGACCCCCAGGGCAAGCCGGCCCGCCCGCGGATACCGCGCGGGCGCATGGGCATCAACAGCCTGCTGCTGCTGACCGCGCTCTACCTCGCCACCACGCAGAACCATTCGTTCTGGAGCCAGGTGTGGCGGGTGCTGCCCGCCGAACATGGGGTCCAGGTCTACGGACTGCTCGGCAGCCTCTTCATCGCGCTCAACGTGGTGCTGCTGCTGGCGATGGCGCCCTTGAGCGCGCGGCGCATCGTCAAGCCGGTGGTGATCGCGTTCCTGCTCGTCGCCGCGGTATGCAGCTACTTCATGGACAGCTTCGGATCGGTCATCGACGAGTCGATGATCGTCAACACCGCGCAGACGGATCTGCGCGAGGTCAGGGAACTGCTGAGCCTGCCGATGATCCTTCACGTGCTGCTGTTCGGCATCGTGCCGGCGGCGCTGGTCGCGCGGGTCGAACTCAGATGCGGGACCTGGCTCAACGAACTGGGCAAGCGCGCACTGCTGGTGTTCCTGGCGCTCACGGTGCTGCTCGGCTGCGTGCTGGCGAACTACAAGGGCGTGAGCCTCTGGGCCCGCACCAACCGCCAGGTGCGCACGTACGTGAATCCGACCTACCCGATGTACGCGCTGAACAAGCACCTCGAGACCATCTTCAAGTCGGCCGATGGACCGCCGAAGCCCATCGCCACCGACGCGGTGCGCCTGCCTTCCGTCTCCGGAAAGCCGCGGGTCGTGGTGATGGTCGTCGGCGAGACCGCGCGCGCGGCAAACTTCCAGCTCGCCGGTTACTCGCGCCCTACCAACCCGGAACTCTCGGCCACTCCGGGCGTGATCGCGCTGCCCCAGCTCTGGTCCTGCGGCACGGCCACCGCCGTGTCGGTGCCCTGCATGTTCTCTCGCCTGCACCGATCCTCGTTCAGCCGCTCGAAGGCGCGCAAGGAGGAGAACGTGCTGGACGTGCTCCAGCGCACCGGCGTCGCCGTGTCCTGGCGCGACAACAACTCCGACTCCAAGGGCGTAGCCGATCGCGTACCGCGCGAGGACTTCCGCCGCCACAAGACTCCGGGCCTCTGCGACGCCGACGAATGCCACGACGAGGAACTGCTCGCGGGGCTCGACGACGTGATCGCAGGCAGCACCGGCGACCGGATCATCGTGCTGCACCTGCTGGGCAGCCACGGCCCGTCGTACTACAAGCGCTACCCGGCCGAGTTCCGCAAGTTCACGCCGGACTGCGCGCAGGACGACGTGCAGAGCTGTCCGCGCGAGACCATCGTCAACGCCTACGACAACACGATGCTCTACACCGACCATGTGCTGGCGAAGCTGATCGGAATCCTCGATCGCCATCGTGACAAGGTCGATCCGACGATGGTCTACATGTCGGACCACGGGGAGAGCCTGGGCGAGAACGGCATCTACCTGCACGGCCTGCCTTACGCGGTCGCACCCGAAGAGCAGACCCACGTGCCGGGCGTGCTGTGGTCGCCTTCGCACGACCTGTCCTGCATGGAGACGCGTCGTCACAAGACCTGGTCTCACGACAACCTCTTTCCGACCCTGCTCGGCCTGTTCACGGTGCGCACCGCCGAATACCACGAAGGCGACGACATCCTTGCAGGCTGTTCCGCGGCGCCCTGAGCTGCGCGACGGCGGATCGTTCTTCAGTACGCGATCTGCACGC
>JBKJPX010000072.1:0-70457 GCA_046594215.1 Panacagrimonas sp. | reverse complement strand
CTTTCGCGCGGCAGATCGAACCCTGGATGAAGCGCGCGGCCATGGCGTTCTTCGTGATCGTCCTGGCGGGCGCCATCTACCAGGCCCGCAAGGAAGCGATGGGCATGGTGGTCGCGGTCGGCGCCGCGACCCTGACGCTCAACCTCTGCGCGATGTCCGTGAGCTGGTTCATCGCACGACGAGCGAAGCTCGACCCGCGCCAGTCGACCGCGATCGCGATCGAACTGGGCGTCCACAACACCGCACTCACACTGGCGGTGGGCGCGATGATCGCGCCGGTGTACATGATCCCAGCCGCCGTCTACGGCGTGCAGATGGTCATCACGGCCAGCGCATTCGCGTGGTTCATCCAGCGGCGGAATGCGCGGGCCGAAGAACCCGCGTAGCCCGCACGAAGTGCGGACGAAGTCCGGGATCGTTCACCCGCAGAGGGAGAAAAGCGCCGGATTGCATCGGCGCGCCGGTTACGCGTGGATCGGCTTTTCGCTGACGACGATGCCGTCCGGATCCGCGTACAGCCACGCGCCTGGCTTGAATTCCACGCCCGCGAATTTCACGACGCGATCCGCCTGGGCGCTGTGCAGCCCCTTCTCGCTCTTGCGCGGATGCGTGCCCATGGCCTTGAGACCGAAGTCCTGCTGCGAGATCTCCACGCTGTCGCGCACCAGGCCGTAGACCACCACGCCGGCCCAGCCGTTCTTCACCGCGAGCTGGCCGAGGTTGCCGCCGAACAGGGCGCAGCGCGTCGAACCACCTCCGTCGACCACGAGGACGCGATTCTCGCCCGGCGTTTCGAGCGTGGCGCGCACCTGGGCGTTGTCCTCGAACACCTTCAGCGTCTTGATGGGCCCGAAGAACGCGCTGCGGCCGCCGAAGTCGTCGAAGACCGGGTCGCAGGTCTGGGCCTCCGGATGGGCGTCGGAGAGATCGGTGGTGGCGTAGGAAGACATGGGCGATCCCGTGGGACGGAGAAAATTCTTCTTCAGGCGGCGGTCGACGAGGAGGCGCGGCGCGCGGAGAGATGCGGCAGGATCACGGTGACCATGGCCCAGAGGCTCAGGCCTATGAACCCGATCATCGTCCACATCGGCAGCGAAAGGCCCAGCCACTGCGCGTCGATCTTGGCGCAGTTGCCGTCGCCCTTGAGCACCATCGTCACGACCTCGTTTACCGGGAACATGCCCAGCAGATAGTCGAGCGTCGGGCCGCAGGCCGGGACCTGGTCTGCCGGCAGGCCCTGCAACCAGACATGGCGTCCCGCGATGACCGCGCCGGCGATCGCGGACAGGTCCGCCAGGCCCGCGTAGACCCAGCGCTCTCCGCCCTGGGGCGCGTGCAGCGCGCCGAGCAGGAAGAACACGCCCGCGCCCGCCATCGCCACGCGCTGGAAGATGCACATCGGGCAGGGCTCGAATCCCTTGAAGTGCTGCAGGTAGAGCGCGAAGGCCAAGCCGGAAGCACACGCGGCGAAGCCAATGAATGACAGCACGCGATAAGAGGGCATTGCGACGGGCACGGGCGGCAGACGGGGCCCGATTATCCAGCAAGCCTCGCTTGGACGGGAGTCGCCCGCACTCGCGGGCGTCGCTTCGTTTGCGTCACCGCAACCCACGACCTATCGTCGCCCGATGATCTTCGGCAGGAAATCCGCCGCCCGCGACGCGGTGCGCAAGCAGGGCGGAAACCATGCCACGCAGGCTCGCCCGCCCGGCTGGTACCGGCTCGAAGAACCACTGATGGGAACCGAGGTCTCGGTCGAGCTCTGGCACGAGGATCGCGCGCACGCCGCCGCCGCAGCCGCCGCGGTGATCGCCGAATACCACCGCATCAACGTGCTCATGAGCACCTACCGCGAGGACAGCGAGATCTCCCGACTCAACCGCGAGGCGGGAAGCGCGCCCAGCGTCGTCGGCGCCGAGTTGTTCGACCTGGTTGCGCGTTCCCTCGACCTTGCCCGCCTGAGCAAGGGCTGCTTCGACATCACGTTCGACGGCATCGGGCAGCTCTACGACCTTCGTGCCGGCATCGCCCCTAGCTCGCAGGACGTCCGCGAGCGGCTGCCCCTGGTGGACTGGCGGGCCGTGGAACTCGACGCGGGTCGCCGCGCCATCCGCTTCCGCCGGCCCGGCATGCGCATCAACCTCGGCGGCATCGCCAAGGGCTACGCCGTGGAACGCGGAGCCGCGATCCTTCGCGAGCGCGGCATCCGCCACGCCATGCTCAACGCAGGCGGTGACAGCCGCGTGATCGGCGATCGCCGCGGCGAGCCCTGGATCATCGGAATCCGCGACCCGCGCACGCAGGATGGCGTGATCGCGCGACTGCCTCTGGTCGACGAGGCCATCTCCACAGCCGGCGACTACGAGCGCTACTTCGATCGCCCCGATGGGGAGCGCGTGCACCACATCCTCGATCCCGCCACCGGTCTTCCCTCGAAGGGGATGCGCAGCGTCACCGTGATCGGCCCTGACGCCACGCTCACCGACGGCCTCGACACCGCGATGTTCGTCATGGGCGTGCGCGAGGGCATGGCGATGTTGTCGCGCCTGCCCGGCTACGAGGCGGTGATGGTCGATGGCGACGGCCGACTCTGGTACTCGCCGGGACTGCAGGATCCGCACGAAAAAAAGAACGGCTGAGATTGAAGTCGGTTGGCGCAGAGCGTGCTAGCGTTTCTCGCGCTTGGCATGGGAACGAGGCCGCCCGTCGGACACGACAGGGCATTAAATGGCAGCTTCCGTGCAAGCTACGTGAATCGAGGTTCCGCGCGGACGCTGCCAACCTGGGGTGGGTCCGCACGACAGGGGGGGCGGACATGTTCAGCGCAGACTTCTACGGGCCCGCGGTGCGCCTCGGGGCGGCCGTGGCCGTCGCGACAGCTTCTCTCTTCGGGCTCGGCGCCTGCAGTTCGCCGAACGACGACTCGGTCGCCATCGAAGGCAACTACCCCATCGTCTTCGCCAGGCGCAATTCCGAAGCGCTCGGCAGTCCCACGGACGCCATCGAGTTCGAACCGGGTGGCGACCTGATGATGATGAACCTCGCCTCGCCCAGTGCCGGCATGGAGAACCTCACCTCCGTCTACACGCACGGGCTGGGTGACGTGGCCGAACCCGAGGTGTCGTACGACGGCACCAAGCTGCTGTTCTCGATGCGCGGCCCCGACGACGCAAGCTTCCACATCTTCGAGATGGACCTCGCCACGCGCGCGATGCGCCGCGTGATCACCGACGACGCGGTGGCCAACGAAGGCGACGACCTGGGCGCCGGCTATCTGCCCGACGGCCGCATCGTCTTCAGTTCAAACCGGCAGACGCGCAGCAAGGAGCTGCTTACCGCCGAAGGCACCGAGGCCTACGCGCACCTGGATGAATACGAACGCGAGCGCGCGACCCTGCTGCACGTGATGAACGCGGACGGCACCAGCATCCACCAGATTTCCTTCAATCAGAGCCACGATCGCAATCCCACGGTGCTGCGCTCCGGCGAGATCATGTTCGCGCGCTGGGACCACGTGGGTGACCGCAACCACTTCCCGATCTTCTTCGCCAACCCGGACGGCACCAGCATCTTCGTGCGCTACGGCGCGTTCTCGCCGGGCAACAGCTTCCTGCAGCCGCGCGAGATGCCGGACGGCAAGGTGATGACCAGCCTGATGCCGCTGTCCGGCACCAACCTGGGCGGCGCGCTGATGAGCGTCGACATCCAGAACTTCTCGGAATACGACCAGCCGGCCGCGCTCGATACGACCGGCGTCGGCCAGAAACAGCTCAGCAGCGACAACGTGAATTTCGACGATCGCGACGCGCTCGCGACCTTCGGCCGCTACACCTCGCCCTTCCCGCTCTACGACGGCACCAACCGCGCGCTCGTGAGCTGGTCGCCGTCGCGTCCCGTGACCGAGGTCGATCCGCTGACGGGCGAGAACAAACGCGTCGAAGGCCTGCCGCTGTACGGCGTGTACATGTTCGACGTCGGCAAGAAGACGCTGCGCCCGATCGCCATCCCGCCCGAGGGCTGGTCGTACGTCGATGCCATCGCCATCGCGCCGCGCCCCGTCCCCAACGTCATCCCGGACAAACCGCTGAACGCCGACCTCGCTTCGCGCGGCCTGGGCCTGCTGAACATCAAGAGCGTCTACGACACCGACGTGCGCGACCTGATGGGCGACAGCGTGCTGGCGCCCGGCGAGTCGATCCCGAAGACCTTGGCGCCGGTCGGCCACGTCGGCGGCACGACAGTTCCCGACCTCGCCCGGCTCAAGGACCCCGCGCAGACCACGGCGGCGCAGCGCCCCGCCCGCTTCCTGCGTGTGACCAAGGCGGTGCCGACCCCTCCGGGCCTGTCGCGCGAATCGATCGGCGAAACCGAGATGGAGATGCAGCAGCTCGTCGGCTACACCGAGGTCGAGCCCGACGGATCGGCGCGACTGCTGGTGCCGGCCGACACGGCGCTGACGCTTTCGGTGGTCGACAGCAACGGCATGGCGCTGCAAACCCACACCAACTGGCTGCAGGTGCGGCCGGGCGAGACGCGAACCTGCGACGGCTGCCACTCGCCGCGCCGCGGCACGGCGCTCAACGTCACCCCCATCGCGGGCAATCATCCCAACACGCAGGCCGCGCTCGCCCCTCAGCCGGGCGAATCGATGGCCGAGACGCGTACGCGCCTGTTCCCCGCGCAAATGGATCTGAAGCCCGATCCCACCTACGTTGACGTGTGGACCGACCCCGTGGCTGCGGGCCGTGCCGCCGATCCGTCTCTGGTGCTGACCTACCTGGGCCTGACGACGCTGCCGCCGGCCAGCGGCGTCATCAACTACCCCGACCACATCGCGCCGCTGTTCACCAATCCCGTTCGCCTGCTGAACACCTGCACCAACTGCCACAACAACGCAAACGAAGAAGACCCGGTCTCGGTCGGCCTGGACCTGCGCAGCCTCAAGTCGGGCACCGGCCGCTTCACGTCCTACGAATCGCTGACCCTGGGCAAGGTACTGCTCGACCCGGTCACCGGCCTGCCGGTGACGCGCGAGGACGACGGCGAAATCGAACTGGTGCGCGCCGATCCCATCGTCAAGACCGGCGACAGCCGCGACAGCTCGCGCAGTTCGGTCCTGTTCGAAAAGCTGCTCGAACGTGAACTCACGGCAGGCGCGCCGCTACCCGCGAAGACCGTCAACCACGCGGGCATGATGAACGCAGCCGAACTGCGCCTGCTGGCCGAGTGGGCCGACGTCGGCGCGCAGTACTACAACGACCCCTTCAACGGACTGCCGCATACCCTCGCCAACACACGCGGCGTCCACGGACTCGACCAGACCATCTTCGATGAGCAGGTCCACCCGATCCTGATGGCCCGCTGCGCAATGTGCCACCAGCCGTTCGGCAACACGG
Source organism: Panacagrimonas sp. (assembly GCA_046594215.1). Lineage (GTDB taxonomy): Bacteria > Pseudomonadota > Gammaproteobacteria > Nevskiales > Nevskiaceae > Panacagrimonas. The sequence continues at coordinate 65,061 of JBKJPX010000072.1, read as the reverse complement.
GCGCCGATGCGGCCTCGTTCGAGCACAACCAGTTCGTGCTCACGGGCGACACCGACGGCGATTACGACGTGACGCTCACGATGGTCAACGACGTCTGCAACCCGCCGGCCAACCCGCTGCTGCTGCGTCCGACCTCGAACGGCCTGGGCCCGTATCCGCATCCGCAGATCGGCACGCCGCCGGGCCCGGTGCTGTCGCCGCTGGAAGCCGACTACGCGACGATCCGCGACTGGATCGCGACGGGCACGGGCACCTGCCCGTGATGCTAGCCGCCATGGCGCGACTCCTGGCGGCGACGATGTTCGGTAGCTTCGCGCTGCTCGCGGCCGGCTGCGGCAACACGGTGAACCCGCAGCCGGTCGAGGCCAGCGGCTCCACCCTGTGCGTCGTCGACTACGAGGTCTGCGTCAACCCGATCTTCGACGCGGCGATCAACGGCCGCACCGGCGTCGCGACGTGCTCGGCCGGCGGCTGCCACTCGCAGGCCTCGGGATCTGGCGGCGCGTTCAAGATCAACCCGGGTGCTCCCACCGGTTCGCCCGAGATGATGGCCAACTACTTCTCCGCGCGTTCCTTCGCCAATCTCGACGACCCGCCCGGCAGCCGGCTGCTGCAGAAACCCACGGCCGGTCGCTCCGCCGCAATCGGCGGACACGCCGGCGGCGACATCTTCCCCGGCACTTCGGATGCGTGCCACGCGGTGATCCAGAACTGGATCTCCACGCGCGTGGACGATGCGAACGCCGCCGTCTGCGGCAGCTGCGTCCCGGTGGATACGTCGACCTGTGGGTATTGAGCGGGCAGAAGCCGGAACACGCAGCGCGGCGGTCGGCGTGCTGCTCGGCGTGCTGCTGTTGCTGTTCCAGCCTCGTGCCCACGCCGACGATGCCGTGACGCCGATAGCGCCGGAGCCCGGGACCACGCGGGCGCAGCCCGTGACGGAACCGGGGGTCGAGCACAACGACGCCAAGCCGCACGTGCAGGTGACCGTCGCCGAAGCCTTGATGGAGCTGCGAACCGGCCCGGGTCGCGGGTACCCGATCTACTACGTGGCCGAACGCGGCGAGACCGTCACCGTCATCAAGCGTCGCACAGCGTGGTTCAAGGTGCGCACCGCACGCGGGAAGGAAGGCTGGGTCGGCATCGACCAGATGCGCGCGACGATGATGGCCGAGGGCGTGTCCGAATCGCTGCGCGACGCGGTGCTCGCGGACTTCGAGACCCAGACGCTCGACGTGGGTTTTTCGGCCGGCTACTTCGACGGCGACCCGATCGTGAGCTTTCGCGCGGGCTACCACTTCATCGAAGGCCTGGTCGGCGAACTCGGCCTGTCGCAGATCTCCGGCGCGTACTCGGGATCGCAGCTGCTGCTCGCCAGCCTGCTGATCGAACACCCGCTGGGCGTGCGCTTCGTGCCCTACCTGGGCCTGGGCGGCGGACTGTTCCGCAACCGCAACCGCGCGTCACTGGTCGGCCAGATCGACACGCATTCCTCGACCATGATCGGCGCCCGCGCCGGCTTGCGCATGTACCTGACGCGCAACTTCCTGCTGCGCGCCGACTACACCCGCTACCTCGCTCTCACCAGCGAGCAGCAGAACGATCGCTTCGACGAGGTGCAGCTTGGCTTCTCGTTCTTCTTCTGATGATGACGCCCCAGGATTCTCCTTGAACGCACGCTCAGCGCTCCCGCAGTTCGCCGCGATCCTGCTGCTCACCCTCTCCACGAGCGGCTGCGCGCTGTGGAGCCGGCTGTGGACGCCCAAGGAAGAACCGCCGCCGGAAGAGCCGAAGAAGGAAGAGCCCGTCATCAGCAGCGAGGGCACGCTCGACCCTGTCATCGATCCGGACGTGGCGCGCCGCGAAGTCATCGTGCCGCGCATCGACACCGAGAACTACGAGGTCGGCGCGTTTGCCGGCGTGATCAGCGTCGAGGACCTGGAGTCGCACCCGATCGCCGGCATCCGCGCGGCCTATCACCTGTCCGAGGATTTCTTCGTGGAGGGCGAGTACGGCCGATCGGAAGTCTCCGACCAGATCCGCCGCACCATCGGCCAGCCCTTCTTCCCCCACAAGACGGTGCCGCTGGACACCTATGGCATCAGCATCGGCTACAACCTGCTGCCCGGTGAGTTGTTCGTGGGCAGCAGCCGCGCCGTGTCCGCCACGATGTACCTGCTCGGCGGTGCTGGCGACACCAGCTTCAATCACGAGCATTACCTCACCTACAACGCCGGCATGGGCGTGAAGCTGCTGCCGACGGACTGGCTGAGCCTTCGCCTGGAGATGCGGGACCGCATCTGGGAATCCGACCTGCTCGGCAAGGACAAGCTCACCCACAACTTCGAGGCCACGTTCGGCGTGGCCGCGTTCTTCTGATTTAACGGACAACCCTTCGATGCATCGCCTGCGCCTTGTCCTTACGCTGCTCTTCGGCCTGCTGCTGGTCTGCGCCCCGCCGGTGCCGGCGAGCGCCGATCTGAAGGGCAAGCCCGCGCCGGACTTCGCGCTGCGCAGCCTGGACGGCAAGAACCGTCGCCTGTCCGAGATGCGCGGCGAGGTCGTGATGATCAACTTCTGGGCGACCTGGTGCGGGCCCTGCCGCGAGGAGATGCCGCTGCTCGATCGCATCTATCAGCAGTACCGTCCGGTCGGCTTTCAGGTGCTGGGCGTGAACGTGGACGAGGCCGGCAGCCGCGCCGGCGACATGGCGAAGAGCCTGGGCGTGACCTTTCCGGTGCTGTTCGACGACGACAAGTCCGTGAGCCGGCTGTACGACATCGGCTCCATGCCGATGACGGTGCTGATCGCGCGCGACGGTACCGTGCGCTACCTGCACAAGGGCTACCAGCACGGTGTCGAGGCCGATTATCTCGACCAGATCCGCCAGCTCCTGAAGGACTAGCCGCGAGCCTCGCCATGAAGAAAACGATCGCCTGCTCGCTGCTGCTCACGGCCCTGCTCCCGGGCTGCGCAGACTTCGGCTACAAGCCCGTGATGCCCTACGAGCGCGAGCGCCTGGCGAGCCCGCTGATGTCGCTGTCGCGCGATCCGATTTCCGACAACCATCTTCAGCACGTGCAGGAAGTACGCGAAGGCGCGCGCGGCGGCGCGGGCACCGGCGGAGGCGGTTGCGGATGCAACTGAGAGTCTGCGAACAATTCGCCCGCCTGCTGCGGACGTCAATGCGGCGTTCGACTTTTTCGCAGGCTCGGAGCCTGCCCGGCTTCTGGCGCGCGGTCCGCGACCGGCTCGCGATCGGCATTCCCGCCGTGCTGGCCCTGTTCGGCGGCCAGCGCGCCGCGGCGGCCGTGCTGCCCGAGGAGCGCGCCGACACGCTCTATCACCTGTACGACGGCGGCGGCCAGACCGTTCAGGGCCCGGCGCTGCTCGTGCGCAAGAATTTCGGCGAGCGCGTCTCCGTCACCGGTGGGTATTACGTGGACCGCATCAGCGGCGCCTCGATCGACGTCGTCACCAACGCCAGCAAATACACCGAAGAGCGCACCGAGTACACCGCGGGCGCCGAACTGCTGCATCGCGACACCTCGCTGAGCGTCTCCTACACCGACAGCCACGAGAATGACTACGACGCCGAAACCTGGCGCGTCGGCGTGTCGCAGGACCTGTTCGACAACCGCACGACCGTCGCGCTCGGCTACTCGAGCGGCCGCGACGACGTGGGCCGCGTGCACACGCCGTTCTCCGCGAAAGCCAACCGCGACGTGTACAGCCTGTCGGTGACGCAGGTCATCAACCCCACCTTCCTCGGCAACTTCTCCTACGAGCTCACCGCCGACGACGGCTACCTGCAGAACCCCTACCGCTCGGCGCGCGTGCAGGGCGGCGCGGTGCCCGAAATCTACCCAGGCACACGCACCGGGCACGCGCTGTCCACGCGTCTGGTGAAGTCGTGGTCGGAGGACTGGTCGACACGACTCGAAGCGCGCCTCTACCACGACACCTGGAAGGTCGATGCCTTCAACATCGGCGCCGGCATCACCTACCGGTTGCCGCGGGCCTGGCTGCTCGACTACTCGTACCGCTTCTACGTGCAGGGCGCGGCCTCCTTCTACAGCGACAACTTCTCGCAGCCGCTCGACTTCATGGCGCGTGACAAGGAACTGGCGAGCTTCACGGGCCACACCTTGGGGGCCAAGCTCACCGTCCCGCTCTATCGCTGGGACAGCAGCCACGCCATCCAGGGCATCGACGTGAGCGGCGCGGCCTACCTGATGCACCTGCAGTACAGCAACTTCACCGACGTACGCGACGGCGACAAGTACAAATTCACCGCTGTCATCGCGCAGGCCTTCCTCACCATCCGGTACTGAACGTGAATGTCCTGAAGTCCCTGCTCGCCGCCGCGCTGCTCTGCTGCAGCGCCGCCGCACCTGGCGCAGACGCGCCCTCCGCGGGTCTCGATCAGGATCTGCAGACCCTCAAGAAGGACGTGCTCGACATCAACCGTGACCTGTTCGTGCTGCAGGAAGACCTGCTCTTCCCCGCCAACACGCAGGTCGCGGTGTTCGTCTCCATGGACGTGGGCCTGTTCTTCGCGCTCGACTCCGTGAAGCTGTCGATCGACGGCGTGGAATTGGCCAACTACCTTTACACCGAACGCGAGGCCGAGGCCCTGCTCAAGGGCGGCGTGCAGCGCCTGTACGTGGGAAACCTCAAGGTCGGCAAGCACGAACTGGTCGCGGTGTTCAACGGCAAGGGCCCGCACGATCGCGACTACCGCCGCGGCACGACGATGGAGATCGACAAGAGCATCGGCGCCGAATTCGTCGAGCTCAGGATCGCCGACCTGCAGCGCAAGCAGCAGCCCGAATTCGTCACGCGGACCTGGGAGTAGCGTGCGACGCGTGCTCGTCCTGGCGGTCACGTTGCTGCTGGCAGGCGGCGGCGCGCAAGCGGCCGCCGAGAAGGCCAAGCCGGGCGTGCTGCGCGAAGGGCGGACCGTGAAGGACCTGCACTACGGCGACGTGCTGTTCCATTTCTACCAGGACGATTTCTTCAACGCGATCGTCGGATTCACGGCGGCGCGCCAAATGGGCCGCGCCGAACCGCACGCCGCCGACGGCGAACTGCTGCTCGGCGGCATGCTGCTCAGCTACGGCCAGCACAAGCAGGCCGCGCAGATCTTCCAGAGCCTGCTCGACAGCGGCGCCAAGCCCGAGATCCGCGACCGCGCGTGGTTCTTCCTGTCGCGCGTCTCTTTCGACCGCGGCTCCGTGGACCAGGCGCAGGACTCGATCACGCGCATCAGCGGGCAGCTCCCGGGCCGCCTCGAGGACGAACGCCGCCTGCTCGCCGCGCAGGTGCTGATGGGCCAGCAGCGTTATTCCGAGGCCGCCGCGCAGCTCGCCGACTGGCAGGGCGGCCCGGACTGGGCGGGCTACGCCAAGTTCAACGAGGGCGTGGCGCTCGTGCGCGCCAACCGCATGGACGAGGGCCTCGCGGCGCTCGGGGTGGCGGGCACGATGGAGGCCACCGGGGAAGAGGATCTCGCGGTGCGCGATCGCGCCAACCTCGCGCTCGGTTTCGCCGCGGTGCAGTCGCAGCGCCCGGAAGCGGCGCGCACCGCGTTCCGCCGCGTGCGCCTCGAAGGCCCCTGGTCCAACCAGGCGCTGCTGGGCCTGGGCTGGGCGGAATCCGCGATGGGGCATTACCGCGAGGCGCTGGTGCCCTGGATGGTGCTGCAGAAGCGCGACCTGCTCGACCCCTCCGTGCAGGAATCGATGCTCGCGATCCCGTACGCGATGATGGGCCTGAAGGCCTACGGCCAGGCCGCCGAGCGCTACAAGAAGGCCATCGCCTCCTTCTCCAGCGAGAGCAGCAACCTCGACGCCAGCATCAAGCGCATCCGCAGTGGCGCGGTGCTCGACGAGCTGTTCCGCGACGACAACCCGAGCAGCCTGGGCGGCAACTGGCAGATCGACAAGCTGCCGGCCACCAACGAGACGCGCTATCTCGTGCGCCTGATGTCGACCAGCGGCTTCCAGGAAGGCCTGAAGAACTACCGCGACCTGCGCTTCATTCGCGCCAACCTGCAGCGCTGGTCACGCGACCTGTCCACGTTCACGGACATGCTCGCCACGCGAAAGCTGCGCTACGAGCAGCACGTGCCCGCGGTGCAGGAGGCGATGCAGCGCAACGCGATCGACGTCGCGCTCGAGCGGCGCGCGGCGCTGGTCACGCGCCTCGCCCGGGTGGAGCAGGATCGCGATGCCATTGGTCTGGCCAACACCCGGGAGACCGCGCAGTGGGCGCGGCTCCAGCAGGTGTCCACGCGCATCGACCAGCTTGCTCCCGGCCCGCAGACCGACGCGCTTCGCCAACGCGCGCGCGTGCTGCAGGGTGTGCTGCGCTGGAACCTCAATCACGAATACGCGGAGCGACTGTGGGAGGCGCGCCGCGAGCTGTCGCGCGTGGACACGGCGCTTGCGAACTCCCAGGAGCTGCGCGCGTCCGTGGTCGCGGCGCAGGCCAGCGAGCCCGCGCGCCTGGCTGGCTTCGGGCAGCGCATTGATCAGCAGGGCCCGCGCGTCGCCGCGCTGCTCGAACGCACCGACGGAATGCTCTCGCGCCAGCGCAAGGAACTGCAGGAAGTCGCCGCCGCAGAGCTCGAGCTCTACAAGGGCCGGCTCGCGGGGTACTCGTCGGAAGCGCACTTCGCGCTCGCCGAGGTCTACGACCGCGCCGCGGGCGGCAAGGCGGCACCGCCGTGATGATCGACCGCGCGCCGCGTTACGTGCTCGCCCTCGCCGGCCTGTTGCTGCTGGCCATTCCGGGCGCGTACGCCGCGAAGAAGGACAAGGGCCCGAAGACGCTCGAAAGCCTGTCGGAGGAATCCGTCGAGATTCCGGCCGATGTCCCGCTCACCGGTACGCAGGAAGACGCGCGCGATCACTACGAGCAATTCCTGAAGACGCCCAACGCCGATCCCGATCGCTCCGCCGCGGCGCTGCGCCGCCTGGGCGACCTGGAACTCGAGGCGGGTGAATCCCAAGCACTGGACGCGGGCACGAGCAAGCTGCCGGCCTCCAGCTACGCGCCGGCCATCGCGCGCTACAAGGACCTGCTGAAGCGCTACCCGAATGATCCGCGCAACGACACGGTGCTCTACCAGCTGGCGCGCGCCCAGGACAGCGGCGGCGACACGGCGGGGGCGCTGACCTCGCTCGACGCGCTGGTAGTGCGCTATCCCGCATCGGCCAACATCGACGAGGTGCAGTTCCGCCGCGGCGAACTCCTGTTCGGCGCCAAGCGCTTCGCGGACGCGGAACGCGCATACCGCGCCGTGCTCGCCCTGCCCGACCGGCCCACCTTCGCCGAGCCCTCGCGCTACAAGCTGGGCTGGTCGCTGTTTAGGCAGGAGCGCTTCGAAGAATCGACCGCGGCCTTCCTCGCGCTGCTCGACGCACGCTTCGAGGGCGTCGCGCCCGAAGCCGTCGACAACACGATCTCCGGCATGCCAATTGCAGTCCGCGAACTCGTCGACGACAGCCTGCGCGCCATGTCGCTGTCCTTCTCCTCCGAGCTCGGTCTTCGCAGTCTCCAGCAGGCCATGGGCGCACGCGCCAAGGCCGGCGGTGGCCTGGCGCCCTACGAACACCTCGTGTACCTGAGCCTCGCCGACCAGTACCTCGAGCAGAAACGCTGGTCGGACGCCGCCGGCGTGTTCTCGGGCTACGTCGAGACACACCCGCTCGATTCGCGATCGCAGGGCCTGCAGCAACGCGCCATCGCCGCGCTCGGCCAGGGCAACTTCGCCGAACAGTCGATCACGGCCCGCGCGGCCTACGTGGCGCGCTTCGGCCTTGACCAGCCGTACTGGAAGGCGCAGAAGGCGCCGCCGGATCCCACGACGATCGCCTTCCTGCGGGACTCGGTGTGGCAGGTCACGCAGGCGCATCACGCGAGGGCGCAGTCCAAGGCGCTGCCGGCAGGGGACCAGAAGCGCGAGTACGCGCTGGCCGCCGATGGCTATCGCCAGTACCGCCGCTACTTTCCCAAGGACGCGCGGATCGCCGAGAGCCAGTTCCTGCTCGGCGAGGTGCTCTACGACCAGAGCGACTACGCGCAGGCGCTGGAAGCCTACGAATCCGCCGCCTACGAATTCCCGCCCCACGCGCACAGCGCGGAGGCCGGCTACGCCGCGCTGCTCGCCTACGAGAAGCGCGAGGCGCAGCTCTCGGGCGAGGCCGCGAGCACCTGGCATCGCCGCCGGCTCGATGCGGGGCTGCGCTTCGCCTCGGCGTTCCCGGAACACAAGGAAGCCTCCGCCGCACGGCTCGGCTCCGCCGAAGGTCTGCTGGTGGGCGGCGCATCGAGCGAGGCAGCCACGGCCGCGGCCGCGGTGACCACGAGCGCCTCGGCCACGCCCGAGCAGCGCCGCGCCGCCTGGCGCGTGATCGGCCACGCGCGCGTCGATGCCAAGGACTACGCAGGCGCCGAGAAGGCCTACCTCGAAGCCACGCGGCTGGACGTCGCCGCCAGCCGCAAGGACCCCGAGCTGCGCGAACACCTCGCCGCCTCGATCTACCGTCAGGGCGAGCAGGCGCGCGACGCGGGCAAGGTCGACGAGGCCGCCACCGCGTTCCTGCGTGTCGGCCTCACCACGCCGGACTCGCCCACGGTGGCCACTGCCGACTACGAGGCCGCGCAGACCTATCTCAACGCGGGCCGCTCGCGTGATGCCGTGCCGATCCTGGAGCGCTTCGCCGCCCAGCACCGCGACAGTCCGCTCGCGGCCGCGGCCACCGCGCGCCTCGCGCTGGCCTACCTCGACACCCAGGACGAGGCCTCCGCCGCCAGGGCCTTCGAAGGCATCGCCAACGACAAGGCCACGCCGCGCGCCGAACAGCAGGAGGCGCTGCAGCAGGCCGCGCGCCTCTACGCTTCGCGCAAGGACGAGACCGGTGAGACGCGCGTGCTCACGCAGTTCATCGCGCGCTTCCCGGAAGCCTTCGCGCCCGTGATGGAAGCGCGGCATCGCCTGCTCGGCTTCGCCGTGGCGCGCCACGACGCCACCGCGGTCAAGCAGCTCGCCGAGCGCCAGGTCGCGGACGACGCGGGCGCCGGGACCCGGCGCAACGACCGCTCCCGTTGGCTCGGCGCGCAGGCCACGCTCCGGCTGGCCGACCCGGCACGCGAGGCCTTCATGGCCACGCGCCTGACCGCGCCGCTCGACAAGAGCCTCAAGCGCAAGAAGACCCAGATGGAGACCGCGCTCGCCGCCTACGGCCGGGCGTCGGAGTACGGTGTTGCCGCTGCGCTCACGGAGTCGACGTTCCGGCTCGGCGAGCTCTACCAGGGCCTGGCCCAGTCGCTCTACCAGTCCGAGCGGCCCAAGCGCCTCGACGCACAGGCGCGCGAGGAATACGACCTGATCATCCAGGAGCAGGCCTATCCCTTCGAAGAGAAGGCCATCGCGCTGCACGAGGCCAATGCGCACCGCGCGCACGACGGCCTCTACGACGCCTGGGTGCGCAGCAGCTACGCGAGCCTCGCCACCCTCGTTCCCGGCCGCTACGCCCGCCCGCCGCGCGGCGCGCAGACGCCGCAGACGCGCGAGGCGCTCGAAGCCCTGGCCGCGAAGAGCCCCGACTCGGCGCTGGTCCAGTTTCAGCTCGGCCAGGCGCTGACCGCCGAGGGGCGCTTCGCCGACGCCGACGCGGCGTTCGCCAAGGCGCAGGCTGCCGACGCTAAATATTCGCGTGCGTTCTACGATCGCGCCGTGCTCAACGAGCTCTACCTGGAACGACCCGACGAAGCCGTGCGCAACTACGAGGCCTATCAGGCGCTGCTGGCACAGCCGGACCCGCAGGTGAAGAGCTGGATCGACGCGCTGCGCAAGCGTCCGGCTTCCGCCAGCGTCAGCAAGGGAGCCGGCTCATGAAGCGGGACATCACGACGACGATGGTCGCATCTCGCGCGCCGCGCATCGGCTGGCTGGCCCTGGCGATCTGCGTTCTGCCGCTGAATGCCCATGCCGCCGGCGAAGCGGCCAGCGCCGCCAGGCCGGCCGCCAAGACCCCGCCTGCGACGGCGCCCACACAGAAGGATCCGGTGCCGCTGGACACCACGACCATCAAGGGACAGCAGGGCCTGCCCAAGGTGCTCAACATCGTGCCGTGGAAGCGCGCCGGTGGCGGCGACCTGCCGGGTCGTCCCGCGGTGTCCCTGGTGGACGACGCGCTGTCGCCGCTGGACCGCGGCGAGATGCGCCGGCAGTTGCGCTACGAACATGACTTGCAGACCGCAGCGGAATCTCCTGCTGCCGCGACAACCGAATCGAAAGTGAAGGAGTAAGAGACGATGGAACTCTACGGAACGATCCTGCGGTTCTTCCAGAACGGCGGCATCTTCATGTTTCCGATTGCGGCGGTGGCCGCGTTCGGCCTGGCGGTGACGGTCGAGCGCTGGCTGTACCTGAACCGCACGATCGCGAAGAACGCCACGCTCTGGCACCGCGTCGCGCCGCAGTTGATCGACGGCAACCTCGACGGCGCCGATCGCTCGGCACAGGGCTCCGAGGCCGCCCTCGCCGGCCTGCTGCGCTACGGCATCGGCCGCATGCGCCAGGGCTGGCCGCGCGACGACCTGCAGCGAAGCCTCGATGGCACGGTCGCCGACACCATCTCGATGGTCGAGAAGCGCACGCACTATCTCTCCATGCTGGCGAACGTCGCCACGCTGCTGGGTCTGCTCGGCACGATCATGGGCCTGGTGCACGCCTTCGCCGCGGTCGGACAGGTCAGCGCCGCCGAAAAGGCCGGCCTGCTGTCCTCGAGCATCTCCGAGGCGCTGAACTGCACCGCCTTCGGCCTGCTGGTGGCGATTCCGCTGATGGTGGTGCACTCCTTCCTGCAGTCGCGTTCCAGCGAGATCGTCGACATTCTCGATTCGGCCTCCGCCAAGCTGCTCGACGCCGCCGCCGAACGCAGCCTCGCGAGCGGCAAGGTGCCGGGCGCTCCTGCCGCTTCGCCGCGCGCTGCGGGCGAAGCCGGCTCCGCGACCTTGGCGGCCGCGTGAGCGCAGCGCCCCACGCCACCGACGTCGGGACTTCACCCGGAGTGAACCTGTGAGCGTGCGTCGCGCCCGTCGCAACAAGATCGAAGGCACGGAGCTGCAGCTCACGGCCTTCATCAACCCGATGGTCGTGCTCGTCACCTTCCTGCTCGTGAACGTGGCGTTCTCGCATGCCTCGGTGCTGGACCTGCGCATGCCCGGACCCGCTGCCGGCGGCGCCTCCGAACCCACGCCCGCCGACAAGCTGCTGCTCGAGGTCACGGTTCGCGCGAATGCCATCGAGATCGGCGATCGCAACAAGGGCGCCATTGCGCAGGTCCCGAACCTGGCGGACGGCAGCCCAGACCTCGTGAAACTCTCAGCCGAACTGGTCGCGCTCAAGTCCCATCATCCCGACGAGACCGAGGCGAGCGTGCTGCTCGATCCGGACGTCTCGTACGATCGTCTTGTGCAGGTCATGGACACGGTGCGCTCGCAGCCTACGCTCGCGATCTTCGGCAACGAGGCGCCGCCCGACCTGTTTCCACGCATCGCGGTGGGCGACGCCATCGCCACCGGCGTGGCGCCTGCCAAGCCGGCGCACTGACATGCACGTCGCCGCAGCCGCTCTCTCCACCGGTTCGGGTCGCCGTCGCCGCAGCAAGCCGCGGCCGATGCACCTGAACATCATCTCGCTGATCGATATCTTCACGGTGCTGGTCTTCTTCCTGCTGCTGAACCTCACGCAGACCGAGAAGCTGCCGGAGTCCAAGGACGTGCGCCTGCCCGAATCCTCGGCGCTGTCGCAGACGCGCGAGACGGTCGTGGTCATGGTCAGCCGCGACGAGATCCTCGTGCAGGGAACGGCCGTGGCGAAGGTCGCCGACGTGCTGGCATCCAAGGAGCCGCTGATCGCGTCCCTGCACGACGCGCTGCTCAAGCTGCCGCCTATGGAGCCGGCCACGCCCGCCGCCACGCCGCCGCCCGCACCCGGCAGCGCGCCCGTCGAGCCGCCGCCGCGCGAACTCACGGTGATGGGCGACAAGGAGATTCCCTACCAGTTGCTGCGCAAGGTGCTCGCCACCTGCGCGGATGCGGACTTCGGCGCGATTTCGCTCGCGGTGCTGCAGCGCGCGACGCCCGTGGCGCCACCGGCCACCTTGCTCGCCCCCTGATGAACAGCGCTGCCCTGCCCTCGTTCGCGCTCGAACTGCCCTGGGATCTCTGGGAACAGCAGGACCAGCGCTTCCGGCGCATCCGGCTGGCCGTGCTCGTACTGGTGCTGCTGCTCAGCGCGCTGATCGCGCTGCTGCCCGCGCCGCTCATCGAACGCATCGTGACCGCGCCGCCACCGCTGCCGATCCAGCTCGTGCTCGAGCCCAGGCCACCGGTCGCGATTGCGCCGCCCAAGCCTGTCGTCGCCGCGGCTCTCGAGCCGGCGCAAGCCCCGCCGCTCGTGCCGCCCAAGCCCGTGGTTCTTCCCAGGCCCAAGCCGCAGCAGCTGCAGAAGGAGAACAAGAGCACCGAGCGCTCGGGCTCCCCGCTGCCGGGTCCGACGGCGCGCGAACGCGCGAACGCGGCCGGCGTCGGCAGCCTCGCGAGCCAGCTCTCCTCGCTTCGCGACGACTCCGTGGCGTCGAAGGCCATCACCGGTCGTCCCGATCTCACGGGCACGCCGCGTCCCGATCGCACGGCGGAGTTCGACGGCGGCAATGCCTCGGGCGCCGGCTCCGAGCGCGCGCTGATCACGGCCAAGGCCGGGCAATCGAGCGGCGGCATCAACACGGCGGCGCTGAGCCGCGGCGTCGGCGGCGGTGGTCTTGCCGGACGCGGCACCACGCAGGTCGCGGGCTACGGTGGCGGCGGCAATGGCAACGGTCCGGGCATCGGCCGCGGCGGGCACGGCGGCGGTGGCAGCGGCGGTGGCGGCATCGGCACCGGCGGCACGGGCTCGGGGCCCGGGTCGGGCGGCGGCGCGGGCGCGCGCAGCCGCGAGGAGATCGAGATGATCTTCGACCAGAACAAGGGCGCCATCTATGCGCTCTACAATCGCGCGCTGCGCAGCGATCCGGCACTGCAGGGCAAGCTCGTGCTCGAACTCACGATCCAGCCGAACGGCATGGTGACGGCCTGCCGGATCGTGTCCATGGAATTCGAAGCGCCCGAGTTCAAGGCACAACTCGTCAAGCGCGTGATGATGTTCCGCTTCGAGGATCGCGACGTGGCGCCGGTCACCACGACCAAGCCGATCGATTTCTTCCCGAGCTGACGCAGAAGGTGGCCGCGCGTCGCTCCGACTCATCGTGCAATCGGTTCAGGGCGCATACGCCCCTGCGCGCGCACGATCGGTGCTGCTCCCTACCCGATTGCGCCGCCCCATGGCCATGCATCCTGTTGTCTTACACCCTCGTTTTCCGAGACGGATTTTTCGCGTTGTCGCCGTTCTCGCGCTGACCGCGCTCGGCGCCGGCTGCGGCACGCTCAAGACGCGCGCCGAGGCCGTGCAGATCACCGCTTCCGATACCGAGGTGTCGAAGTGCCAGAGGGTCGGCCCCGTCCTGCTCGGCAGCTTCGACAGCGAATTCGAACAGCGCCAGCGCGACCTGAAGTTCGAGACCGCACGCAAGGGCGGAAACGTGCTGCTCGTCGACTCGTACGCCCTGGCCACGACGGGCACCGCGTATCAATGCGCGTCGATCGACCCCAGGCGCGTCGCGTCCTGACCTGAGGGTTGGGGGCAAGGCGTACGATCCGGGAGCGGTACAAAAAGCTCCGAGCTCTTCGCCTTCGCAAATTTCGGTGTCCGGCCCAAGGGTCGCCCGGCGTTTTGCGGCACGAGCCGTGCTGGAGCCGAGTCGGTCCTGTCACAAATCCTCACCGCCCTGCCGGTGTGGTTTATGGTGCGGCCATCTCACCGGCCACTCGGGCGCGCGCCTTCATGCAGGGATCTCGCTTTTACCTCTGGGTCCTCGCCGCGATCGTCGTCGGCGGATTGATCGGCCACTTCTGGCCTTCCGTTGGCGTCTCGCTCAAGCCGCTCGGCGACGGCTTCATCTCGCTGGTCAAGATGCTGATCGGCCCGGTGATCTTCCTGACCGTGGTGCTCGGCATCGCCGGCGTGTCGGACGTCAAAAAGGTGGGCCGCGTCGGCGCCAAGGCCATCCTCTACTTCGAAGTGGTCTCCAGCATCGCGCTCGTGATCGGCCTGGTCGTGGTCAACGTGCTCAAGCCCGGGGCCGGTTTCGGTGCCGATCCCGCCACGCTCGACGCCGGTGCGGTCGCGCAATACGCGGCGAAGGCGCAGGAGCAGTCCACCGTGCAGTTCCTGCTCGACATCATTCCCAGGACCTTCACCGATGCGTTCACCGCCAATGGTCACCTGCTGCAGGTGCTGCTGGTCGCGGTGCTGTTCGGCTTTGCGCTGATCCATGTCGGTGAGAAGGGCAGGCCCGTGATCGCCTTCCTGGATTCCGCGGCGCAGGTCTTCTTCCGCATGATCGGCATGGTCATGATGCTCGCGCCCCTGGGCGCCGGCGGCGCAATGGCCTTCACGATCGGCAAGTACGGCGTCGACAGCCTCGGACCACTGGCCAAACTCATGGGCGGGTTCTATTTCACTTGCCTGCTATTCGTGCTCGGCGTGCTCGGCACGATCGCGTGGCTCACGGGTTTCTCGATCCTGCGCTTCATCCGCTACATCAAGGAAGAACTGCTCCTGGTGCTCGGCACCTCGTCCTCCGAGTCAGCGCTGGTTCCGCTGATGCAGAAGCTGGAGAGGCTCGGCTGCTCGCGCTCGGTGGTCGGCCTGGTCGTGCCCGCGGGCTACTCGTTCAACCTCGACGGCACCAACATCTACCTCACGATGGCCGCGATCTTCGTGGCCCAGGCCCTCAACGTGGAGCTGAGCCTGGCGCAGGAGCTGACGCTGCTGGGCGTGGCGATGCTCACGTCCAAGGGCGCGGCCGGCGTCACGGGCTCCGGCTTCATCACCCTGGCGGCGACGATGTCGGTGGTGCCAACGGTCCCGGTTGCCGGACTGGCGTTGATCCTGGGCGTCGACCGCTTCATGAGCGAGGCGCGCGCGCTGACCAACTTCGTCGGAAACGGCGTGGCCTGCGTGGTAGTGGCACGCTGGGAGAACGAACTCGACCGGAAGCGGATGGCCGAGGTGCTGGGCGCGCCGGCCTGAGGAAGATCAGGCTGTTTCGGAGCGCTTCGGGTCGAAGTGGTGCAGTCGGCTCCTGAGCTTGAGCCAGGCTTCGGGCCGCGGGCGCCGGGCGGCGGCACGCAGGGTCAACGCCGCTCCCATCTCCCGCTGCAGACCTGTCCAGGTCCAGGGGAAGCGGGTGAGCCGGTCGGAACCCCGGGGGAGCAAGGTCAGCACGCGATCGTCCGGATCCTCGGCTTCCCGCATCGCCGTGTACCCCTCGACGCATAACAGTTCTATTCCACGGGGAAGATCGCGTGCACGAAGGCCGGTCTCAGGCCATGCACGCCGCATGTCGCCCAGCAGCAGACCGCCGCCGGCGTGAAACACCCGAGCGTCGCGAAACTGGTCCAGCACTGCGGTTTCCACCGCGTAGTCGGTGATTTCCATGTCCTCTCCGCCGCACAGGAGGGGAACCGGACTCTCCCGAACTAGGGCCTACCCGGCGGCAGGAACCCGGCAGCAATCGACGTGCCCGGCATACGGTCCCGCGCGGCGATCGGGTGGATCGACTTCAAATTTCTGCGCGCTACTCCGTTCCCGCCGCGCGCCGATACAGGCGGTAGGGCTTGTCGGGATGCCAGCCCGAGACGTCCTGAAGCTGGAACTCGTACTCGGACACGATCTTTCCCTCGATCCCACCGCCGGTGTCGATCGTGACCTTGTCGCCGTCGACCGTGTACTTGCCGGTCTCGTCGTAGTAGCTGGTCCAGGACTTCGTCCACTTCGAGAAGGTGTAGAAGCGCGAAGCATCGTCGACGTCGACGTAGGTGCCGGAAAGCGGCTGGCTGCATCCCGCCAGCAGGACGGACAGCAGCAGCGGAATCGCGAACAGCTTGTGAGCGGACGACAAAGCGATCAATCCGGTTTCTGCGTCTTGCTGATCCCGGCCATCACGCCCAGCCCGAACGCGACCGCGGCGCCGATGACGACCCAGTGCGTCGCGACGCCGGCCATGTACGCGCCGTAGCCCAGCCCGCAGACCACGATGAGGACGCCAACCAGGTAGATCAGGAAATTGCGCATGCGTTCTGGAATCCGTGGGCCGTATTGGCCTTGAAATAGTGTCGCAGACCTGCAGCGACAGGAGGAAGATCACCGTCGACGGGACTCCTGGCGCAAAGCAAAGGCTTTCAGCGCAACGGGGCCGCGACCGGGGCGGCTCCGTTGCGTCGAACGTTTCAGCCCGGCTTGCGGGCGCTCGAGAGGACCGATGGCATCGGCATCGCGTAGCCGCCCTCGGACGCAAAAGCGCTCATGTCCTGCTCGATGGCCTGGCGAATCGCGGCGAGCGCCTGCGGCGTCTGCGCCTTCAGCAGCGCAGCGGTGCGCACCGTGCCGGCCATCATCGTGTCGAACAGCTCGCTGGGCTTCGCGAAGCGCCAGGTCTGCGCGATCGTCTGGACCTGCACGTCCACCAGCCCCGCCGCCTCGAGCGCCTTTTTTGAAACGACCGGATCGCTGAACTGGAAGAAAGGCGGGCCCGGTGGCAGCGGCACGTCGGCCTTGCCGCTGCGGGCGACGGCGCCGAGCACGATGCGAAACGCGCTGGTCTGCTCAGGCGGCGCCCACACCGTGAACGCGAAGCGTCCGCCCGGCGCGAGCACGCGCGCGGCCTCGCACATTGCCTTCTCGGGATGATCCAGGTGCAGGACGCCGAAATTCATCGTGACCGCGTCGAAACTCACGTCCGCGAACTGCAGCGACTCGGCGTCGCCTTCGACGAATTCCATGCCCGGGTTGAGCCGGCGCGCGAGTTCCAGCATCGAAGCGGAGAAATCCAGGCCCAGGACCTTGGCTCCGCGCTTCGCCGCCTCGGCCGTCACGTAGCCCGGCCCGCAGGCCAGGTCGAGCAGTCGCACCCCCGGGCCCGCCTCGACGGCCTTCAACATCGCCGGAGCCGACTGGCTGGTCAGGCGCGCGAAGGCGCCGTCGTATTCGCTGGCCGCCGCGTTCCAGCCCCGGTGTTCCAGATCCCGAAATGCGCTCATCGTCTCTCCTCCTGTTCGAGCCGAACCCATCGAGGGGATCGGTCTGAATCCTTTGCAACCGCGCGTCGGGCGCGGACCGCCGGGCTAAGCCACGACGACCGGGATCTTCCCGATCTTCGCCTGCCACAGCTTCGGTCCCGTTTCGTGCACCGAGGTGCCAGCCGCGTCGACGGCCACCGTCACCGGCATGTCCTGCACGTCGAACTCGTAGATCGCCTCCATGCCCAGGTCCGCGAAGCCGACGACCTTGGCCGACTTGATCGCCTTGCTGACCAGATACGCCGCTCCGCCGACGGCCATCAGGTAGGCGGCCTTGTGCTTCTTGATCGCCTCGATGCCGGTCGGTCCACGCTCGGATTTTCCGATCATCGCGATCAGGCCGGTCCTGGCGAGCATCATCTCGGTGAACTTGTCCATGCGCGTGGCCGTGGTCGGCCCGGCGGGACCCACGACCTCGTCGCGTACCGGGTCAACGGGGCCCACGTAGTAGATCGTGCGGTTGGTGAAATCCACGGGCAGCTTCTCGCCCCTGGCGAGCATGTCCTGGATGCGCTTGTGCGCCGCGTCGCGGCCCGTGAGCATCTTGCCGTTGAGCAGAAGCGTCTGACCCGGCTTCCAGCTCGCGACCTCGGCCGGCGTCAGCGTGTCGAGGTTCACCCGCGTGGAGGTCTTGAGGTCCGCCTTCCACGTGACCTTGGGCCAGTCCTCGAGCTTGGGGGGCTCGAGCTTTGCCGGACCGCTGCCGTCGAGTTCGAAGTGAACGTGCCGCGTCGCGGCGCAGTTCGGGATCATCGCGACCGGGAGGCTGGCGGCGTGCGTCGGGTAGTCGATGATCTTCACGTCGAGCACGGTCGTCAGACCCCCTAGACCCTGCGCACCGATGCCCAGCGCGTTGACCTTCTCGAGCAGTTCGAGGCGCATGGCCTCAATGTTCGTGAGCGTTTCGCCGCGGGCCTGCTTGGCCTTGACGAGGTGGATGTCGACCGGCGCCATGATCGCTTCCTTGGCCATCACGGTCGCCTTCTCGGGCGTGCCCCCGATGCCGATGCCGAGAATCCCCGGCGGGCACCAGCCGGCACCCATCGTCGGTATGGTCTTGAGGACCCAGTCGACGATCGAGTCCGACGGGTTGAGACACACCATCTTCGATTTGTTCTCGGAGCCGCCGCCCTTGGCGGCGCACGTGACCTCGACGTGATCGCCCTTCACGATCTCGTAGTGGATCACGGCCGGCGTGTTGTCCTTGGTGTTGCGCCGCGCGCCGGCCGGATCCGCGAGCACCGAGGCGCGCAGCTTGTTTTCGGGATTGGTGTACGCGCGGCGCACGCCCTCGTCGACCATCTCCTGCACGCTGAGCGTCGCGTCCCAGCGCACGTTCATGCCGACCTTCAGGAACACGACGCAGATCCCCGTGTCCTGGCAGATCGGTCGCTTGCCCTCCGCGCTCATGCGCGAGTTGGTCAGGATCTGCGCGATGGAATCCTTGGCCGCCGGCGACTCCTCACGCTCGTAGGCCTCGCCCAGCGCCTGGATGTAGTCGAGCGGATGGTAGTAGCTGATGTACTGGAAGGCGTCGGCAATCGACTGGATCAAATCGTCCTGGCGGATGGTCGTCATGACTCGGCTCGGAAGCGCAGCAGGGATGGGGCAGACCGGCATTATCGGCCATCCGAACGAGGACGTGGCTGGCGACGAACCGCTTCGACGCTGGCCCGGACTCAGCCCCCGGTCGGCTGGAAAAAACGTTCCTCGGCTTCTTCGCTGACGAAAAACAGCCGGTGCTCGTTTGCCGCGAAATCGTCGACGATCATCATCCGCGTCTGCCCCGGCTTCTGCGGCAGTTCGACCCTGTACTTCATCGCCGGCACGCGATCGGTTTCGTACAGGCGATCCCAGTAGTCCTGGGTCCAGCCGTCGGCGCCTCGACCGTGCTCGAGGAAAACGGCACGGAATTCCGCCTTGGTCACCTCCTTCATCAGTGACGATGCCGCGCCAGTTCCACCGGGTCGTGGGCGCAGAAGATGTCGATCTCCCGGCCGTGCTGCGCCTTGAGCTCGCGCAGGCGCCGCTGGTTGCCCAGGCGTTTGGCGCCGTGGATCTGCAACAGGCTCTGGAAGGCCATCAGGCCGATCGGGCAGGTCGCCGGTGTCTCGACTTCGCCGCGGAAGAAGTACGCGTCACCGCAGTGGAGCATCCACTTGTCGCCCGTGCGCACCGCGATGCCGCAGTGCCCGCGCGTGTGACCCGTCAGCGGCACCAGCAGCAGTTCCGGATCCAGGCCCTGGATCGCGCGCACGGCCTCGAAGCCGAACCAGTGTTCGCCGTCGAGACGATGCCGCACCCAGTCCGGTCCGTGCGCCCACTGCGCGGGGAGATATCGCGCCCGTTCGCGAAGATTGGGCGCCATCGCGGCCTCGATCTCGGCGTGGAAAACGTGCACCTTGGCTTGAGGGAAATCCGGGATGCCGCCGGCGTGATCGAGGTCCAGGTGCGTCAGCACGATGTGGCGTACATCCTCGCGCTTGAAACCCATCGCGAGCACCTGCGCGAGCGCGGTCTCCTCCTGGCGCAGTTGCGGCCGGAGCACGCCCACGAACGGGCGGCCCAGGCGTTTCGGATTGCGCACGTCATCGGTGCCCAGGCCGGCGTCGACCAGCACCAGGCCGTTGGCGCTTTCGATGAGCAGGCAGTGGCAGCACATCTCGGCGGTCTCGAACACGCCGCCCTCGCCCGCCAGGAAGCGCCGTCCATAGGGACACATCGTTCCGCAGTTCAGGTGATGAATACGCAGGCTCATCCGCTGCTTCTCCACGGTCGTCGTTGCCGACATCTTCGCGCATGTGTAACGGACGACGTCAGGTTTTCGTAACGATGCGTTCCGGGTGTCTCACGTCGCACTCGCAATTTCGTAGATCTCGACCGGTCGCGCGATTCCCTTGAGCGTGGCCTCGCCCTTGGGCATGCAGGCGATCTGGTCTCGCACGAGCAGCCATGTCGACTGGCTGATCAGCACCTTGCCCGGGTCGCAGACCGCCTGGAGCCGTGCGGCGAGATTCACATGCTTGCCCAGCACCGCGTATTTCATGCGGCCGGACGATCCGAAAGTCCCGATCGTCACCAGGCCCGTATTCAGGCCCATGCGCACGCGGAACTCGGCGTCGATGCCGGCACGGCTCCAGGCTTGGTTCAGCGCCTCGATCGCCTGCTGCATCTCGAGCGCCATGCGCGCGGCACGCAGCGCGTGATCCCGGTCGTCGGTGGCGCTGGGCGCGCCGAAGAAGATAAGGATCGCGTCGCCGCTGAGTTCGTCGACCGTGCCGCCGTGACGGTCGGCGATCTGCGTCATCTCGGAAAAATACTCGTTGAGCATGCGCGAGAGATCTTCCGGATCGAGATCCTCAGCGATGCCGGTGAAGCCCACCACGTCGGAAAAGAACAGCGTGAGCCGCGAACGCACAGGACGGAACTGGTTGTCGTGCTCGCCGCTGATGATCCGCTGCGCCACCTGCGAGGGCAGGTAGCGGCTGATGAGCTGCGCGCTGCGCTCGACCTTTTCGCGCGCCTCGCGTAGCTGCACCGTCTGCAGCCGCCGCGAGGCCAGCATCATCAGGCTCAGGAAGAAGCAGAACCCGAAGAACAGCATGATCGGGGCCACCACGCCGCCGGCCCACGAAGGGGTCTGCTGGGAATCCATGCTTCGATCGATGATCGCAGGCGCGTACGGAAGCAGGCCACGCCACTGCAGCACCGCGATCAGGCACAGCCAGAACATGCCGAGCACGAAGGTGAAGACGCCGATGCGCTCGTCGAACCACAGGGTCAGCACGATCACGCCGATCGGGTACCAGGCGAAGAATGGCGTGCTCCAGTTTCCAGCGGTCTGGATCACCGCGATCACGTAGGCGCCGTAGAGCAGACTCACGAGGTAACCGGTCCAGCGCCCTTCGTGTCCCCGCCAGACTGACAACGCGCCCGCGAGCAGGCAGATCACCAGCACGGCGGCTCCCGCAGCCACCACCGAGTGGACGATCCGCATGTCGACGACCTTGTCGTCGACATGCGCCGCGTACAGGACGGCCCAGCCGACCAGGTGTGCCGGCAGCGTGATCGCCATCAGCAGGACGGTCTTGCGGCTGGTCGGCCAGGCGTTGACCTCGATGAACCGCTCGACCAGCGTCATCGCCGCAGCGCCGTCGCAGGATTACGGGACGCAGGAGCAACCGCGCGAATCCCGTCACCCGATGTCCCTTTGCCGTTCACATGCGGTGCCTGCATGTTCGTCCCCCGGTACGCGGCATCGTGACCCGGAGACGGCGCGGCATCAAGCGGTCGGCCGCCGTCCCCTGTGATTAATCTGCGCGAAGCGGAATGCTCTCCCGCCTTCAAGGACCGGCCGCGCCCGCGGCACCGGCCCGCTGGCCTCGAGTGTCGTTCTCGCCGGCGATCACTTCGTAAGTCAGGACCGGCTTGCTCAGGCCTTTGAACTGCATCTCGCCCCGCGGCGCGCAAGCGATCCGATCGTGGATCCAGTCCCGCGTGGAATGGCTCACGAGGATCTTCCCCGGCGTGCATCTGGCCTGTAATCGGGCGGCCAGGTTCACGTGCGTCCCCAGTGCGGTGTACTTCATGCGATCGGGCGAACCGAAATGCCCGATCGTCACGACACCGCTGTTGATGCCCATTCGAATCTGGAACGCAACGTCGATCCCGGCGTCCACCCAGCGCAAGTTCAGCACCTCGGCGGCGACCTGCATCTCGATCGCCATCGCCGCGGCGCGCAGGGCGTGGTCGCGGTCGTCGGTGAAGCTCGGCGCCCCGAAGAGAACCAGGATCGCGTCGCCGCTGAGCTCGTCCACGGTTCCGCCGTGGCATTGGGCGATGGCCGTCATCTCGGAAAAATATTCGTTGATGATGCGCGCCAGATCCTCTGGCGGCAGCCGTTCCGCGATCTGCGTGAAGCCCACGATGTCCGAGAAGAAGATGGTCAGTGGCCGGCGTTCGTTGCGGCCGGCGGCCTGCTGTTTTCCCGCCAGGATTTCGTCAGCGATCTGCGTGGGCACGTAGCGCCGGATCAACTGGGTGCTGCGATCCAGCATCGCGTTGGCCAGCCGTAGCCGCGTCTCCTGCAGGCGCCGCACGGACAGCGCCAGCCACTGCAACAGGAAACTCAGACTGAGCAGCACGACTGTCACCAGCACGTGCGCACCGACCCAGCCCAGATTGCGCTGGGCGTCGACCGTGCGTTCGATCAGCAGCGGCGCGTAGGACAGCACGCCGGCCATCTCCAGGCCGCACACGATAATGATCAGCACGAACAGGTAGGCCGCACTGAAAACGCCGACGCGCTCGTCGAAGTAGATCGCCCACAAGCTGATGACCGCGGGGTACCACAGCAGGTGCGGACTGCTCATCGTGCCGAACAGGTGCAGCATCCACACGATGAAAAGGGAGTACACGGCGACCCAGGCGTAGGCCGTGAAGCGCCCTTCCCGGCCGGACAAGCTCATCGACAGGCTCAGGACGAAGAACCCGGCCACGGTCGCACTCCAGAGCGCGAGAAATAGATCGAGGCGCGCGAGGTCGATGTTCGCGCTGGCGTGAAACCCGAAGTGGGCCACCGTCGATCCGACGAGATGTGCCAGCAGCACCGGCCCGGTCAGCAACGCGAGCTTGCGGCTGGTCGGCCAGGTCGTGAACTGGAGAAAGCGCTCGACCAGCCGCAGGCGCAGACCGGTTACCGCCGGTGGCGGACGTCCGGTACCGCCGTCGTCCTCCTGCTCATGCGGCGCCTGGCCTATCGGAATGGCCGCCTTCGGATTACCGGTGGGGATGGATGTTCTCCGGGCTACCGACGCTAAGACTGTTGCGGCAGCTTGAACACTCGGCCGAAATATCCCTCCAGCTCTTCCACCACCTCGTCAGAGCACAGCTCCGGGGTGATGCCCGCGAGGGCCCTGGCCAGCCGCTTCTTGTACTCGAGCTGCATCGCACGGCCGATCTCGATGCGCTGCGCCTGTGGGCTACCGGCGCCGTGCATGGACTCGGTGAGGTAGCCCACGGCATTTCGGCCCAGGGTCATGTTCTCGATCAGGCGCAGCACGCGAATGCGACCTTCGGTCGTGAACGTGGAACGGCCCGCGAGGTACTTCTTCAGCAGCTCGCCGATCTCGGGATGGCGGAAATCCTGCTCGCTGGGCAGCGTCGCCACCAAGCCACCCGCGAGGTCCTGCGCGATGCGACCCAGGTCGTAGGGCAGCTTGGTGACGTGGTGCTTGCAGACGTTGGCGAGCATGTCGTCGGCGAGGAATGCGCCGGATTTTGTCGCGAATCCCTGGTAGCTCGCGGCGATGCCGGTGCCGTAGATGGTCTCGTTGAGATGCGTCATTTCGACAAGCTTGTCCTTCACGTGGCTCGCGGCGTCCGCGCCGTTCATCTCGGCGATGGCCGCGGCCGCGCCGATCAGCACGTCGCCAACGCCGCTCTTGCAGACGTAGGAACGCCGGTGGTACGCGGTGAAGCGCTGCACGAGCATCGCGGCAAAATCCGTCTCGCCGTCCATGAACACGAGCTCGTTGGGGATGAACACGTCGTCGAAGATCACCATCGCTTCCTGGCCGCCGTACATCACGTTGCCCGGGTCGATGCTGCCGCCTTCCATCGCGCGCGTGTCGCAGGACTGCCGGCCGTAGATGTAGGTGATGCCCGGCGCGTCGACCGGCACCGCGCCCACGATGGCCCAGTCGCGGTCCTTCGGCCCGAGGCGCATCGTCGGCATCACGAGCATCCAGTGGCTGTTGATGCAGCCGGTCTGGTGCGCCTTGGCGCCACGGATCCAGACGCCGTCGGCGCTGCGTCGCACGATGCGCACGAACAAGTCGGGATCGGTCTGCTCGTGCGGCGCCTTGCCACGATCGCCCTTCACGTCGGTCATCGCGCCGCCGACGACGTAGTTGCCGCGGTGCATGTCGGTCAGGAAAGCCTTCAGGCGCGCGTGGTACTGCGTCTGATGCTGGTCGTCGATCTCGAATGTCACCGAGTACAGCGAGTTGAACGCATCCATGCCCACACAGCGCTGAAAGCAGGTGCCGGTCAGCTGGCCCAGGCGGCGCTGCATCTTGTTCTGCGCCACGAGGTCGGGCGTCGAGGTGCAGACGTGCAGGAAGCGGCTCACGCGCTCGCCGGTGAATGGCGAGACGACCGAGGCGAGTTCGGGATGCTCAACCGCGAGGTCGTAGGTGCGGGCCAGCGCGTTGATCGAGGGCCGGATGATGGGGTGATCGACGGGCTCCGGC
Organism: Panacagrimonas sp.; assembly: GCA_046594215.1. Lineage (GTDB taxonomy): Bacteria > Pseudomonadota > Gammaproteobacteria > Nevskiales > Nevskiaceae > Panacagrimonas. Next base: position 40,552 of record JBKJPX010000072.1, on the reverse strand, counting down.
ACCTTCTCGCCGAACAGCCAGACCTGCAGGCCGCGGTTGCGCAGGCTCTCGATGTACTCGGCACCGTTCGCGATCTTCTTGCGCGCGATCGGGGGCGTGGAAATGTCGTTCATGGAAGCTTCCGCGAAGGTGGCTGCCACGATGATACTGCGCTTATCCCCCGCTTCCGCCCACGCCGCGGACACCACCGCGTGTCAGCGCCGCCGGGTCGAGCAGACGCTTGAGGCGCGCCTCTGACAGACCGCTTTCCTCGCGCGCCACGTCGAGCACCGGCCGGCCTTCGCGATAGGCCTTTTTCGCGATGGCCGCGCCCTTGTCATAGCCGAGCACGGCGTTCGCCGCGGTGATCAGCACCGGGTTGCGCGACAACGATTCGGCGATGCGCGCCTCGCGCACCGTGAACCCGGCAATGGCCTTGTCCGCCAGCAGCCGCGATGCATTTGCCAGCAAGCCGATGGACTGCAGCAGGTCGTGCGCGATCAGCGGCAGCATCACATTGAGCTGGAAACTGCCGGACTGCGCGGCGAGCGTGATCGTCACGTCGTTTCCGATCACCTTGGCCGCGACCATGCACGCGGCCTCGGGAATCACGGGGTTCACCTTGCCCGGCATGATGCTCGAGCCCGGCTGCAGGGTAGGCAGTTCGATCTCGCCCAGGCCCGCGAGCGGGCCCGAGTTCATCCAGCGCAGGTCGTTGGCGATCTTGGTCAGCGACACCGCGATCACGCGAAGTGCGCCGGAAAGCTCGCAGGCCGCGTCCTGGCTGGCGAGGCTCTCGAAGAAGTTCGGGCTGGGCACGAAGCGCGGCCCGGCGAGCCGCGACAGGCGCCGCGCGAACTGCGCCGCGAAGCGCGGATCGGCGTTGATGCCGGTGCCCACCGCAGTGCCGCCCTGCGCCAGGCGCAAGAGGCGCGGCGTCGCCGCGTCCAGCCGGTCGATGCCGTTGCGGACCTGCTGGGCCCAGGCCGAGAGCTCCTGGTCGAAGCGCAGCGGCATGGCATCCATGAGATGCGTGCGGCCGGTCTTCACGACGTGTCGCAGCTCGCGCGCGCGGCGCTCGATGGTGACCGCCAGATGCTGCAGGGCGGGCCGAAGCTGCTCGCGCAGTTCGAGCGCGGCAGCCACATGGATCGCGGTCGGAATGGTGTCGTTGGACGACTGCCCGAGGTTCACGTCGTCGTTGGGATGCACCGCCCGGCGCAGGCTGGTCGAAGCCAGGTGGGCGATGACCTCGTTCGCATTCATGTTGCTGGACGTGCCCGAGCCGGTTTGAAACACGTCGATCGGGAACTGTGCGTCGTGCATGCCCGCGCTGACGGCAAGCGCTGCACGCTGGATCGCCTTGCCGGTCCGCGGGGCCAGCAGTTTGAGGGCGACGTTCGATTCGGCCGCTGCGGCCTTGATCAGCCCCAGCGCCCGGATGAAAGCGCGCGGCATGCGCAGGCCGGAGACGGGAAAGTTGTCGACCGCCCGCTGGGTCTGGGCGCCCCAGAGGGCGTCGGCGGGGACCGAAACGGGCCCCAGGCTGTCGCGCTCGGTGCGCTTGGCGGCCTGGGCGGGCTTGGCGGGCTTGGCGGGCTTGGCGGGCTTGGCGGGCTTGGCGGATCGTCGGGGCATGGCATTTCCCGTGCGGGGCGCGCGGTAGGCGCGGCATCATCCTTTACACTTTGTCACCAATCGCTCGGCTCGCGTTCCCTGGATGAATCTGTCCTCGCTCTCCGCTGTTTCCCCCATCGACGGCCGATACGCCGAGAAGACCGTCGGCCTGCGCGCGATCTTCAGCGAGTACGGCCTGATGCGGTACCGCGTGATCGCCGAGGTCCGCTGGCTGATCCAGCTCGCCTCGCACCCGGGCATTCCGGAGGTGCCCGCGCTGTCCGCGACGGCGCGCGAGCGGCTCGACCAGATCGCCAGCGGGTTTGCGATCGAGGACGCGCAGCGCATCAAGACCATCGAGGCCACCACCAACCACGACGTCAAGGCCGTCGAGTATTTCCTCAAGGAAAAGATCGGGGGCCATCCCGAACTGGGCGCGGTGAAGGAGTTCATCCACTTCGCCTGCACCTCCGAGGACATGAACAACGTCAGCCACGCGTTGATGCTGCGCGACGCGCGACGCGACGTGACCCTGCCGCAGGTCGACAAGCTGATCGGCATGATCTCGGCGCTTGCCGTGCGCTACGGCGAACAGCCGATGCTCGCGCGTACGCACGGCCAGCCCGCCTCGCCCACCACGCTGGGCAAGGAGATGGGCGTGTTCGCGCAGCGCCTGAGGCGTGCGCGCGACCAGTTCGCGGCGGTCGAGTGCCTGGCCAAGATCAACGGCGCGGTGGGCAACTACAGCGCGCACTACGCCGCGTATCCCGACGTGGACTGGCCCGCGCTGGCCGACGAATACATCAAGGGCCTGGGCGTTCAGCGCAGCCCGGCGACCACGCAGATCGAACCGCACGACTGGATCGCGGAGTACTTCCACGCGTCCTCGCGCATCAACACGATCCTGATCGGTTTCTGTCGCGACGCGTGGGGCTACATCTCGCTGGGATACTTCCGGCAGAAGACGGTGGACGGCGAAGTGGGTTCCTCGACGATGCCGCACAAGGTCAACCCGATCGACTTCGAAAACGGCGAGGGAAATCTTGGCCTCGCCAACGCCGTGATGCAGCACCTGGCCGAGAAGCTGCCGATCTCGCGCTGGCAGCGTGATCTCACCGACTCCACCGTGCTGCGCAACCTGGGCGTGGGCGTGGCCCACCAGCTCGTGGGCCTGGAATCCGTGGCCAAGGGCATCCGGAAGCTCGAGGCCGACGCCTGGCGCATGGGCCGGGACCTCGAGGACAACTGGGAGGTGCTGGGCGAGGCCATCCAGACCGTGATGCGCCGCTACGGCCTGCCCGAGCCCTACGAGCAGCTCAAGCGGCTCACGCGCGGGCAGAAGGTAGGGCGCGATGCGCTTCGCGAGTTCGTGCAGCAGCTGGCCATCCCGGACGCCGACAAGAAGCGCCTGATGTCGATGACGCCGGCCGACTACGTGGGCAACGCGCCCGAGCAGGCCCGGCAGAGCGGCAAGTCATGAACGGCAACCGGCCGCGCGAACCCGGTGCGTCGCCCGCGATGGAATTCGTGGCAGTCACCGGCTCGGCGGCCTTTGCCGAAGCGGCCCTGGAAGTCGTAGGTGTGGCGCGCCACGAGTTGGTGCTGATCAGCGTCGAACTCGATCGCAGGCTGTTCGGCACCGAGGCGTTCACCGACAAGCTGCGCGGTTTCATTGTGGCGCACCGGCGTGCGCGCCTGCGCGTGCTGGTGCACGACCCGGCAGCGGCCGTGCGCAACAGCATCCGGCTCGTCGAGTTCGGACGGCTGCTGTCGAGCCGCATCGAGTTCCGCGCCATTCCCGAAGAGCGGCGCAAGCTGCGAGAGGAATTCCTGGTCGCGGACGAACGCGCCCTGCTCTACCGCAGCTCGCCCGACCAGCTCGAGGCCAAGCACTACGCCGACGCGCCGATGGTCGCGCGCAGCCACCTGCGCGAGTTCGAAGTGCTGTGGCACGAATCCGAAGTGGCCCGCGAGATGTCCACGCTCAGAATCTGAGGCCTGATCCGGGCGCGGGCCGCTTCAACCCGGCCCGCAAAGCGCTTCACGCATGCCTCGTACCGGAGAATTCGCCTGGACACGCCCCGCATACTGTTTCCCTTGCTCGCCCTCGTCGGCTGGACCCTGCTGGTCCTGCTGCTGATTCCGTATCGACGCTTCCGCGCAGCGTTCGCGGGCAAGGTCACGGTTGAGGACTTCCGTTTGGGCGAGTCGCAGCGCGTGCCGCCCGAGGCCGTGATTCCGAACCGCAATTACATGAACCTGCTCGAAGCGCCGGTCCTGTTCTACGCGGTGGGACTGATCTACGCCGTGGCGCAGAAGGGCGACGCGATTGCGATCGCATTGGCCTGGACCTACGTGTTCTTGCGGGTGCTTCAGAGCGTGATCCACCTGAGCTACAACAATGTGTTCCACCGCCTGGGTGTCTTCGCGACGAGCAACATCGTGTTGCTCGTGCTGTGGGCCCGCCTGGTGCTGGCCTGCCTGCACTGAGCCTGCCGCCTACTCCGCAGGCTTCACGATCTCGAAGTCGCGAACGGAGCGGCGCATCGCGTCGGGGATCGGCACCGTCTTCTGCGCGTCGTAGTCGAACCAGGCGACGACTCCCTGCGTACGCGAGTGGCAGCGATCGCCGATGAAGATCGCGCCCTGCGTCTCCATGCTCGATCGCCCGAGGCGCACCACGCGCATGCCGTAGTCGATGCTGGACGGATGGCGCACCTGCTCGATGAAATCGCAGGCGATGCGGGCGAGGATGAAGCGTGCGCCGGCGAGACCTGCTGCCGCCTGGCGCCGCATGATGTAGTCGGTGCGCGCCTGCTCGTCGTAGGTGAAGTACTTCGCGTTGTTGATGTGCCCCATGGAATCGACGTCGCCCCAGCGCGTGTCGAGGCGGCAGAAGTACTGGAACTCCTCGCGGCGCGGCGCAGGATGGCTCACGCCGGGTATTTTCCGTCGGCTTCGAACGCGAGCTGCCGGCCAGCCGCGACTTCCACGATCTGCCGACGGCGCTCCTCGGTCGCCAGCGACCATTCGGCGATCTCGCCGATCAGCCTTCCGCAGCCGAGACAGATCGAGCGCTGATCGAGCTGACAGATACCGACGCAGGGCGACGCGACGGGTTCGCTCGCGGAAGTCTCGAGATCGCCCATCCGCAGGTCTTTACTGGACGCTGACCTTGAATTCGACGCGGCGGTTGGCCAGGCGCCCTTCCTCGCTGTCGTTGCCGGCGACCGGGCGGGTCTCGCCCATGCCGATCGCCACCATGCGTTCCGGCGCTACACCCCTGCCGATCAGGTACTGCCGGACGGCCTCGGCGCGCTGCTGAGAGAGCGTCAGGTTGTAGCCGTCGTTGCCGACGTCGTCCGTGTGGCCAGAGATCTCGGCCTTCAGATTCTTCTGGTTTTTGAGGCTGCGAGCCACCTCGTCGAGCGCGGTCTTGGAGGTCGACAGCAGTACCGCGGAACCGGTCTGGAAATTCACCGATCGCAGGGTCACGGTCTGTTCGACGAGACAGCCGGTCGCATCGACCACCATGCCCACGGTCGTACCCGGGCAGGCGTCCACCGGATCCAGTACGCCGTCGCCGTCCGAATCCACGGTTCCGGTCGTGGTGCAGCCCTTGGCGTTCACGGCAGTGCCGCTGGGCGTACCCGGGCACTCGTCCTGTCCGTCGGCGACGCCGTCATGGTCCGAGTCGGCGGTGCAGTCGATGCGCCCGCTGACCGGGTCCACCGTGCGCACCGGGCACTCGGGCGCAGCCTCCACCGGAGCCGGCGAGGACTCCTCGTGATCGAACGGAATCTGCAGGCCAAGGCGCAGTTGGAAATCCAGCAGGTAGTCCTCGTTGGGCACGGAGTCGTCGTTGAGCTGGGCCTGCGCAATGGCCTCCGCGCGTACCGCCCAGCCCCAGTTCAGCAGCGGAAAGAGGGCGCCCAGGCCGCCGTCCACGCCGAAATGCACGTGATCGTCGCCGCGCACGTCTTCCTGGATCGCACCCGCGCCGAGCAGCACGAAGGGCTTGGCGTCGAGCAGCAGGTCGGTCAGGCCCAGGTCACGCACCCAGTTGGCGAAGACGGCCCGCTGCTTGTCGTCGCCGCCCCCGTTGTCGCGCTTGCGCTGAATGCCGTGGAAGGAAAATTCCAGGGACTCGGCCTCGCGGTCGAGGAAGGGAATGCCGACGCCGAGATTCAGGCCGAGGCCGTTCTTGGAGTCGCGCTGCGAGTCGCCGATCTCGTAGATGCCGCCGCCGTAACCGTAGACTCCCTCGTACCCATCGATGTGGATCGCAGAGGCCGTTCCCGACCACAACAGTACGCTGGCGGCGACGCCCCACGTCCAGCTGATCATCCTTCCCATGGCATCCCGCCGCTTTCTGTCTTGTTGTAGTTCGCGACTGTACCGGCCACGCTGCAGCGCAGCAATCCGCGCCAGTGACCCGGGTCAGCTCGTGGAAAGCGCCGCGGCGCAGCGGCGGACCAGGCCGGGACCTTCATAAATGAAGCCCGAATAAATCTGCACGAGGTCCGCCCCGGCGCGCCGCTTGGCCTGCGCGTCTTCGGCCGACCCGATGCCGCCAACCCCGATCAGCACAAAATCCGGCCCGACCCTGGCGCGCAAGGCTGCCAGGGTGGCGTCGGCCAGGGGTCGCAGCAGGCGTCCGGAGAGGCCGCCAGCCTGCGACGCCAGGGGATGGGCTTCCAGGCCCGGCCGCGTGATCGTGGTGTTCGTGGCGATCAAGCCGTCTATGCCGTGCTTGCGCGCCGTCGCAGCGATCGACTCGACCTGCACCTCGCCCACGTCGGGCGCGATCTTCACCAGCATCGGCACGCGACGCCCTTCGCGCTGGGCCAGGACCTCGCGCTCCGCCGCGAGCCTGCCGAGAAGCTGGTCGAGCTTCTGCTCGTCCTGCAGGTCGCGCAGATTCTTCGTGTTCGGCGAAGAAATGTTCACCGCGATGTAGCCGGCCAGCCCATGCACCTTGCGCAGGCAGGCGAGATAGTCGTCCGCGGCTTTTTCAATCGGCGTGTCCGCGTTCTTGCCGATGTTGATGCCCAGCACTCCACAGTAGGAGCTCTCGCGCACGCGCTCGACGAGAAAATCCACGCCCTTGTTGTTGAAGCCAAGTCGATTGATCAGCGAGCGGTGCTCGGGCAGGCGGAACATGCGCGGACGCGGGTTGCCGGGCTGCGGGCGCGGCGTGACCGTCCCGATCTCGACGAAACCGAAGCCCAGGCGCGACCAGGCCTCCAGGCACTCGCCGTTCTTGTCGAGACCCGCCGCGAGTCCCACCCTGTTGCGAAAGTGAAGACCGAGCAGTTCGATCGGATCGTCGACGGCCGCACCCGCGAAGGGCGCGGTCGCCAGCTTGGGAAAGCGGCTGAAGCTGTGCAGTGTCAGTTCGTGCGCGGTCTCGGCGTCGAGCTGGAACAGCGCGCGGCGCGCGAGTGCGTACAGCCGGCTCACAGTATCCGGCCCGTGTGACGCGGCGTGGTCGGCGGCAGGATGATCGGCTGCGGTGGCGGCTTGCCAATGTGCTTGGGCTGCGGACGCGGCGGCGGCACCAGCCGTTTCTTCACGAAAGCCGGCAGCGGCAACACGCGCGCGATGCGCTTGCGCCAGGAACTGACTTCGTGGTGGAAGACGTCCTGCGTGACGTTCAACGGCAGGCGCAGGAAGGAGCGCACGACGTCGCGCAGCATCAGGCGCTTCGATGTGTCCTCGTAAAGCGAACCCAGGCTCCCCGCAGCGGCGAACAGCGCGCGCGACAGGTGCAGGTAGTCGCGCTTGAGCACGACGCCGATCTGCTGGGTGTTCGACATCAGGTGCAGCACGCTTTGGCCGCGACGATGCAGGCCCTCGAGCCCGCCGCGTCGCAGCTCGACAAGGAAGTTCATCGCCGTCAGCGGCGTGACTCCTTTCTTCATCAGCGTCTCATCGAGCGTGGCCTTGATCTGGTTGCGGCGCTTGGCGTTCTCCTCGGGCTGAGTTGACATGGCCACCAGCGAGTCCGCGATCATCGATGTGTCGGCCAGCATCGCGGCGACCAGGTAGTTCCAGACCGGTCCTACCTTGCCCTCGAGCTGCACGACGTTGCCCCAGTCGATGAGGTGGAGACCGCCGTCGGAGCCGACCATGACGTTGCCCGGATGCAGGTCGCCGTGGATCTCGTTGTAGACGAAAACGTGCTGGAGCACCGCGTACAACAGCCGCTCCGAAACCTGCGACTGGAAGCGGCGGCGCTCGCGCTTGGACATGCGCGCAAGGGCACGCGTGAGGCTCGCGGCGTCCGAGAGATATTCCATCTCGAGGATGCGGTGCGAGTGTCCGTACAACTGGGGCACCCTCCACTGCCGCGTGCCGAGGCTGCGCTCGTAGAAGCGCTGGTGGTTCTGCGCTTCGGCCTCGAAGTCGAGCTCCTCGACGAAACCGGCGACGAACTCGTCGACCTGCTCCTGCATCGCGCGCAGGAAGGGCGTGAGCTTGGAGTGCGGCGCCCAGTACTGCGAGGACATGATGGCCAGGCCGAGGACCATCTTGCCGATCGCGAACTCGCGGTCGATGTTGTGGCGACCCACCTTGATGACGACAGGCTTGAGCACCTCGCGCCCGTCTTCCATGAAAGGCTTCTTGGCGAAGTACACGCTGCCGATCGAGCCGGACTTCACCGGCCGCGACGGATCGAAGTCGAGGAAGAGCTGGTGCGGCGGCTTGCCGTAACACTCCATGAACGCGGCCAGGACCTCTTCCTCGCCCATGGCCGGCACGTCCTCGTGGAACACGCTGAGCTCGCGCGCGATCTCGTCGGGCAGGAATTCGGAGTTGGCCGCGGCGACCTGCGCCATCTTCACGAAGAAGGGGCCGAACTCGCCGACCATCTGCGCAACGATTTTGGCCTGCGCCGAGAAATCTTTCGGATCGGTCTGGAAGAACGGGCGGATGTGGCGCAGCGCCTTGATCTGGCGCCGCATGATCGCGAGATCGTGGCGCACGATGCCGGCGCGGCGCAGCACCTCGCGCACCTGCCACTCGTTGAAGCGGCGGCCGGCCTTGAGGACGTTGACGACCTCGACCAGGAGCGGTTCGTAGGTGCGCAGCACCAGGCGCACCATGTCGACGCTGAGCTCGCCCAGCCCCTTGAGTTCGGGCGAGGCGAATAATTCGTCGAAGAAATCCCAGAACTCGTTGACGATGGCTTCGGGGATCGGCACCGGGCTGCGCGACAGCACCTGATCGACGATGTAGCGGATCAGCTCCTCGGTGGACTGCTCGTTCGGGATGAGGCCGCGACCGCGTAGATAGGACGTCAGGCGCCCCGTGCCCTTCATCAACGGATGGCGGTAGAAGCCTTCGACCGCGCGATCGATCGCGCTGGCCAGTTCCTCGCGCGTGACGTCGCTCTCGGCGGTGATGAGCTTGGCCAGCGAACCAAAGCCGCGTGTGAGTTTGTAGGTAGAGACCGAGAAACGGCTGATCTCGTGAAGGACTCCGCCCTTCCTGCGGACAGCCTGAGATTCCTGCGCCTCTTCAGGCCGCGCGGATTGCTCGGGGTCCGGCCCTGCGGGAGGCGGGCGCGGGCCGCTGTCGGCACCCCCCCGCGTCGGGTCTGCCGGACGCCGACCTGTCACGGCAAGGTCAGCCAGTGCCCGAGCTTGTCGGCCTTGGTCCGCAGGTAGGCCTCGTTGTGCGGATTGCGACCCGATTCGAGGGCCACGCGCTCGACGATCTCGATGCCGTCGCGCACCAGCGCATCGTGCTTGCGCGGATTGTTGGTCATGAGCTTGATACGCCTGAGACCCAGTTCCCTCAGCAACTGCACCGCGAGGTCGTACTCGCGCGCGTCGGCCGGGAATCCCAGCTGGTGATTGGCTTCCACCGTGTCACTGCCCTGGTCCTGCAGTGCATACGCGCGAATCTTGTTGCCCAAGCCGATGCCGCGGCCTTCCTGGCGCAGGTACAGCACCGCCCCGCAGCCCGCATTCGCGATGGCGGCGAGCGCCGTCTCCAACTGGAAGCCGCAGTCGCAGCGCAGCGAGAACAGCGCGTCGCCCGTGAGGCACTCCGAATGAATGCGCACCAGGGGCGCAGCGTGATTCTGGAGGTCTCCCAGCGCCATTACGACGTGTTCCTTGCCGTCGGCCGCCGCGTAGACCTGGACGCGGAATTCCGCGAACGGCGTCGGCAGCCGTGCCTCGGCGATGCGTTGCAGCACGCTCATGATGGAAGGATTGGGGAAGGTGAGACGTTCAGTCGACAATTTTAGGCGACTTGCGCGATGCGCGCCGTTCGCGACCGAGACGAAGAGGGGGTCGGCTCGCATCGCCGACCCCCTCGGGACCGTTACGCCGATGTGGTCCGCGCCGATCAGGCGCCCACGAAGCTCTGCCCACACACACGCAGGGTCTGCCCATTGACGCCGGTCGACAGCGAGGAAGCGAAGAACGTCACAGCTTCTGCGATGTCGATCGGCAGGCCACCCTGCGAAAGCGAGTTCAGGCGCCTTCCCACTTCGCGATTGACCAGCGGCATGGCGGCGGTCATCTGCGTTTCGATGAAGCCGGGCGCAACCGCGTTGATGGCGCCGCCGCGACGCGCGAATTCCGGCGCCAGCGCGTCGACGTAGCCGATGATGCCGGCCTTGGTGGCCCCGTAGTTGGTCTGACCCGGGTTGCCCGCGATCCCACCGATCGACGAGATGCAGACGACGCGCGCGCCGGGCTTGAAGCCCTCGCCCATCAGGCGCTCGTTGATGCGCACGATCGAGCCGAGGTTGATGTCGAGCACCATGTCCCAAAGATGCGGCGCCATGTTGCGCAGCATCTTGTCGCGCGTGACGCCGGCATTGTGGACGATCACGTCGAGTGGCCCGCACTCGGACAGGATCCGATCGCCCGCGTCCTTGGCCGTCACGTCGAGTGCCAGGCCGCGTCCTCCGATACGGCTCATGGTCTCGCCAAGTGCCCCTTCTTCCTGCGGACGGTCCATGCCGATGACCTGAGCGCCTTCACGAGCCAGGGTCTGCGCGATCGAGGCCCCGATGCCGCGCGCTGCGCCGGTGACCAGGGCCAGCTTGCCCGCGAGCTGGCCTGAATACATCGCCGGCGCGGCCTGCGAGGCGCCTACTTCGAGCACCTGCCCGTCCACGAAGGCCGAGTGCTCGGTCAGGAAGAAGCGCAATACACCCGCCAGATTCGCCTCGCCACCCTTGCCCACCACGATGAGGTTGACCGTGGAACCCTTGCGCCCGATCTCCTTGCCCAGCGATCGCACGAAACCGCGCAGTGCGGCTGCGGCGGTGCGCTCACCGACTCGCGAGATCGAGTCCTGCGAAGGCCCGATCACGACCACGCGGCCGTGCGCCGAGAGGCGCGACACGCGGGGCTGCAGGAAGTCATACAGAGTGCGCAGGCCGGCCGCGGAATCGATTCCACTGGCATCGAACACCAGGGCGTTGGGCGAAAACTTCTCGCCCGCAGGCTCGCCCTTCAGTGCCAGCCCCAACTCTTGCGCCGCCGCCTTGAGTGGCGCCAGCCCCGAATGTTCCGGCGCGATGAACAGTTCCGCCCCGGTTCCGGCCAGCCCACGCAGCACCCCGTCGCCGAAGCGGCCCGATGGCGACGCACCGACCAGAACCGTGCGGCCGGCCAGCGGCTGCTCGGCGTAAGCACCTGCTGCGCGACGCAGGCGCGGCGGTGCGGGCAGACCGAGGAGTCCGGACAACTGCTTGCCGAATGCGGTCTGGGAGAACTCGAGGAAGCGATCACTCATCGATAATCCTGGGATGGTGAATAAAGGAAATTTCGTCGCGGCATTGCGTGCCGGCGGCGAGAGCGCGGAGCTTAAGTAGGGGCATCAGGGCGCGCACTGACAAGAGCGCCGAATGTTGACGTCCGGCCAGCCCCTCCCGGATAGTTCCGAGCCGTTGCTGCCTGTTTGGATGGAGAACCGGCGTAGCAAGCTTCGAACCCGATTCACACAAACATACGATTCTTTAGATTGGGAGAGCGGTGATGAACGTAAAGGCCCTGGTCCTCGCGGCCGCAACCATCGGTGTGGCCGTGGTCACATGGGTTGCCCTCACCGTGGTCGCGCCGATATCGCACGCCGCGGAACCGTCTCACGCAGACAAGCAGGGCGTCACCGCCGACCAGGTCTTCGCCGCTTCCATCGCGGAGCCGGGTGCTCTGGCACCTGCACCGATGGAAGTCGCTGCCGCCGAACCCGCTCCCGCTCCTGCTCCCGAAGCGGCGCAGTCGATGCCTGAGACCGCACCAGCGGAATCTGCCGCTGCGCCCGCCGAGTCCGCTGCAGCCCCATCGCCGTCTGCCCCTCCCGTTGCGTCGACTCCCGCTGTTGCCGGTGGTTCCTGCGCGATCGGCGCCGGCGGCGGCAAGCCGGTCGTCGTGGCTGCTGCTGGCGCTCCTGCCGCCGCACCCGCACCCGCGATGGAAGTGGCGCAGGCCACGCCGTCGCCCGCCGCAGAAGCTGCGTCCACTCCCGCTGCTCCCGCAGCCGAGCCCATGGCACCCGCGGCCGAGCCCATGGCCGCTTCCGGCGGCGCGACGCCCACGCCGCCGCCCGCGTCCTCGGCTCCGGCCGTCGCGTCCGGGGCCTGCGCGACCGGCATCACCGACCCGAACCAGAAGCCGGTGATCGTCAAGGCCGGCGGCTATCCGGGCGACGCATCTGCGCCTGCCGCCACCGATGGCGCAATGGCGCCGCCCGAGCCGAGCGCGCCGGTCGAGTCGGCACCGCCTCCGCCGGCGGCCGAACCGCCGCCCCCGGCTCCTGCGCCTGAACCCGCCCCTGCCGCCGCCCCGGCGCCCGCGCCAGCGGCTGCCCCGGCACCCGAGCCCGCGCCAGCCGCTGCCCCGCCGAAGCCCGAGCCCAAGCCAAAGCCCGCGCCCAAGCCGAAGGAGCCCAAGGCCCCGAAGGCCACCGCCGAGCCGAAGGAGCCCAAACCAGCAGCGAAGTCGGCCGCCCCCAAGACGGCGCCCGAGGAAGCGAAGGTCGCATGGTGGCCGGCCAAGACCGACGGCAAGCTCAACATCACCTACGCCGGTGATGCCAGTTTCACCAAGGCGATCGTGGTCATGCTCGACGGTCAGTTCGACAACGCCGACAGCGCCAACCAGAACATCAAGGTCACGCCGAAGAAGGGTGGCGAGGTGAAGGGCAAGTGGATGGTGGCCAAGGGCAACTCGTCCATGCTGCTGCTCGCGGTCGATCCGGGCCTCTATTCGGTCGACGTCGGATCGGGCCTGGCCGACAAGGCCGGGCGCGCGATCGGCGCCGGGTCCAAGGGTTCCGTGTTCGTCCACTAAAGGCCGCTCAGGCCTGCCGCGCACGCGCCGACCTCCTGATGCCCACGACGCTGTTCGATCTTTCGGGCCGCGTCGCGCTGATCACCGGCGCGTCCCGCGGCATCGGAGAAGCCACCGCGCGACTGCTCGCGGAACAGGGCGCACACGTGGTGCTGGCAAGCCGCAAGCAGGAAGAGCTCGACAAGGTCGCCGCCAGCATTCAGGCGGCCGGCGGCAAGGCAACGGCCATCGCCGCCCATCAAGGCGACTCTGCCGCGCTGCACCATCTGGTCGAGCGCATCACCGCCGAGATCGGACGCCTCGACATCCTGGTCAACAACGCCGCGACGAATCCCTACTTCGGCCACATCACCGATACGGACATGGGCATGGTCGAGAAGACCCTGCAGGTCAACATCAAGGGCTACTTTGAACTGTCCTCGCTCGCGGCCAAGCTGATGCGTCTGCAGGGTGGCGGCGCAATCGTGAACATCGCCAGCATCAACGGCGAGAAGCCCGCCATGTTCCAAGGCATCTACTCGATCACCAAAGCGGCGGTCATCAATATGACGCAGGCGTTTGCGCGCGAGTGCGGTCCCTGGAAGGTACGTGTCAACGCGGTCCTGCCCGGCCTGACTGACACCAAGTTCGCCTCGGCCCTGATCAAGAACGAACCCATCCGTCGCTCGATCACCGACAACCTGCCCTTGCAGCGCGTCGCGCAACCGCAGGAAATCGCTCCCGCCGTGTTGTTTCTGGCCAGCGACGCGGCGAGCTACGTCACCGGCACCACGCTGGTCGTCGACGGCGGGTATCTGGCCTAGGGCCTTGGCGCGGATACCGTCGCGGGTGCGCTGAACCAATCGCATCCGATGCACTCCAAGGCGCGTAAACTGCTGCGCCTACCGGGCTTTCCCACATGCTCCGAACGTTCGTACCGCTCCTATTCACCGCGGGCCTCGTCACCAGTGCGTGGGGAGCAGCGCGCGCGCAGGACAGCATGATTTCCCGCGCGCCTGACGCAGCCGGCCTGCCGGAAACCGCGCCACGCGACCTGGACCTGCCCCAGATCGGCAACCCGGCAGATACCGCGCTGTCGCCGGCCGAGGAATATCGCCTGGGCGCGCGCGTGGTCTCCGAGTTGTACGCAAACGAATACATTCTCGAAGACGCCCAGCTCACCGACTACCTGTCGTCGCTGGGCTGGAAACTAGCGGCGGCCAGCGGAGCGCGACCGGCGAAGCTCGAGTTTTTCATGGTCAAGGATCCGCGCATCAATGCTTTCGCGCTGCCCGGCGGCTTCATGGGGTTCAATGCCGGCCTGATGACGTCCAGCAGCAACGAAAGCGAACTGGCCGGCGTCATGGCGCACGAGCTTGCGCACATCACGCAGCGCCACATCGCGCGCAGTCAGGCCGAGAGCGGCGGTGTGGCCTCGGTCGCGACCTGGCTCGCCGTTCTCGCCGCGATCATCGCCGGGTCCGCCAACCCGGACATCGTGCTGGCCGCGCTGGCCGCCGGCCAGGGGCTCAGCTACCAGCGCCAGGTCGCGTTCACGCGCTCGCACGAACTCGAGGCCGACCGAATCGGCATCCACACCATGTCGGAAGCCGGATTCAATCCCGAAGGCATGGCGTCGTTCTTCCAGACGCTCGAGCAGCAGTCACGCCTGTACGGCAACGGCATTCCCGAGATCCTTCGCACGCACCCGGTCAATACGACGCGCGTATCCGAGGCGCGCGCGCGCGCCGCGTCGCTACCCAAGCACGACGTGCCGGACTCCATCGAGTACGGCCTGATGAAGGCGCGGACCCAGGTGTTCGCTTCGGTGCAGCCCAGCGATGCGGTAGACGCTTTCGCCGCGCAGATCGCGTCCGGTCATGACACACCGGGGAACCGCTACGGTCTGGCTTTTGCGCAGCACGAGCTCGGACAGAACGACGCTGCGATGGCGACGCTCAAGCCCGTGATCGACAGGTATTCGAAACAGCCGAACGTGGGCCTGCTGCAGGCCACGATCCTCGATGACGCCAAGGATCCTGCGAAAGGCCTGGCCGCTTACGAGCGCACCCTGCAGGCAAATCCGCGCTTCGCGCCGGTGATCCTCGAGTACGCCGAGGCGCTCATCCGGGCCGGCAAGCCGGAACAGGCGCGCGCGATCCTGCTGTCGCATGAACAAGCGCTGGGCACGCGGCTGGACACCTATCGCCTTCTCGGCCAGGCCGCGCGCGAGATGCGCAACAACGCCGAAGCCAGCTACCAGACAGCCAACTATCTGTACCTGCGCGGCGACGCCGGTGGCGCGCTGTCGCAGCTCGACGCCGGCCTGCGCATCGCCAGCCTCAGCGAACAGGATCGGGCGCGCCTGGCCGCGCGTCGCGCGGAAGTCCGCGAGGCACTGCCGCGCAACTACGATCCGGACGCCCTGCCGGAGCGCCGCCGCCGCTACTAGTCAGGAAGCGCCTGCCGCCAGGATTCGGCGCGCTGCTTCGCGCGCCGAGCCAGGCGCAAGCGTGATCCCCAGCCGGTGGTGCCCGCTGTTCACGAACAGACCGCGCCTTCGTGGATGCCAGTCAATCAGTGGGCCTGTGCCCGCCGGCGCCGGCCGCAAGCCGGACCAGTGCGCGATCACGCCATGCTCGGCGAGCCGCGGCGCCATCTCCCGCAGGCTCTGCAGAAGACTCGCACGCGCGCTGTCGGTCGTGACGTCCTCGAAGCCCACGTCCTCCAGCGTGCTTCCGATCAGGATCTTCCCGTCGCGACGCGGAATCAGGTAGCGGCCTTCGCGCAGCAGGATCGAGTCCAGTTCTCCTGGCTGACCATCCAGCAGCAGGATCTGCCCGCGAACCGGGCGCACCACGACGTCGACATCCAGCTGACCACTCCAGGCGCCTGCCGCCAGCACGACCGTGCCCGCATCCCGCATGCCGCTGGTGGTGCGTACGCCGGTGACGCGCGACGCATCGGCAACCAGTTCCTGCACCGCCTCGTTCTCGACGCACTCGACTCCCACGCTGCGCAGGGCCTGCGCCAGCGCGCGTAGCAGCCTCGGACTGCGCACCTGCGCGACATCCGGGAGCGTCAGAACACCTGCACCGGCGGCGTCACAAGCACCGCTTTGCAGCCCCCAGCGCGCCGCCGCGAGCCGCCATGCCGAGGCGTCGGCCGGTGCAAGGACCTGCATCCCGCTGACGACGTATTCCGGATCCACGCCGCCGAGTTCCTGCAAACCGGCGCACCAGTCGGGGTAGCGGGCCAGGCTGTCGCGCAGAATCGGTAGCGTTGCGTCGTCGACGTCGTCCGGCTCGAGCGGGGACAGGATCCCGCCGCCGGCCCAGGAGGCCGCGCCGCGGCCGATCGCCGAACGCTCGAGCACCGTCACGCGCGCACCCGATCGGTGCAGCTCCAGGGCGGTCGAGAGGCCGATCACGCCCGCGCCGATGACGAGGACATCGGCAGAGCGCATGGCCTTGAGCATGCAGGTTCGAAAGACGTTGAGGCGGAAGGCCAATTATCGACCCGCGATTCGGTTTGCGCGACTTGAGGCCACTGGCCGCGCCGGCTCTCCCGTCCATCCGACTGGCGGTGTGCAAAAAAAGGGGCCTGCTATAAACGCGGCATGGCCCGGCACGAAGGATTCACTTTGCTCGAACTGATGGTGACGGTCGTGATCGCGTCCATCCTGATGGCGCTCGCGATCCCGTCGTTCACCCGCCTCGGCCTCGCGTCGGCCCGTGCGAAGGGCGCCACCGAACTATTCGGAGCCATCAGCGAAGCGCGCTCCGAAGCTGTGGCGCGGAACGCTCCGGTGACCATCTGTCGTCGCGACTGGTATTCCACCGGAAGCTTTCCGCAGTGCGCCACGGGCGGCGGCACCTGGACGCAAGGCTGGCTGGTCTACCAGGATTCGGATGGTGATTTTTCGGGCTCGGAGCCGGACAAGGCAACCGACCTGATTTCCGCTTACGACCGTGTCGGCCAGACCACGCCGACGCGCGACGGCGACGCTTTCGCGATCCTCAACACGCTGGACGACCCCACGCACCTCACCTTCCAGGCGAACGGTCGCACCAGCCAGCATGTGCAGTTCACCATCTGCGAAAGCAAGAAGCTGCTCAGCGACGCGCGACTGATCGACGTGGCGCTGAGCGGTCGTGTGAGCCTGGTGCCCTTGAAATCGTCGTCGCTGCCGGCGGCCTGCCCGTGAACGCGCGCAGGCCGGTCGTCTCCCGTGGCTTCACGCTGATCGAAGTGCTGATCACCGTGTTCGTCGCCGGCATCGGCCTGCTCGCGGTCGCAGGCCTCCAGGCGATGTCCAAGAAATTCAACTACGACGCGGTGCAGCGCACGACCGCCAGCACCCTGGCGCAGTCGATGGTCGAGAGCATGCGCACCAACCCGGGCTACATAGACTTCTATCTCACCGCCGACGCGTCTTCCGTTGCGTCCGCAGCGGATTGCGGCGCGGCCGCCGCCAAGTGCGCGCCGGTGGAGCTGGCGGCCTACGACCTGCAGCGCTGGAGCCAGTCGCTGTCCGGCGCCGAGGCGCGTGTAGACGGCGAGGATGCCGGCGGCCTGGTGAACGCGACGGGCTGCGTCCAGAAAGGCGCCGTGGCCGGCCTCTACGTGGTGGCCATCGCCTGGCGCGGCGTCACGGGTATGGCGCCGCCGGACAACGACGATCCCACTGATGACCCGGCGCGCAATACCTGCGGTCTGAATCTCGGCCGCTACGACGATCTGCGCCAGAGCGGAAGCGACGAGCGCATGCGCCGCGTCCTCGTACTGGATGCCTTCGTGGCGGATCCCAATGCGCCCTGAACGACATACCGTGTCCGGCTTCACCCTGATCGAAATGATGGTCGCGACCACGCTCGGCCTGCTGCTGATGGCCGGTATCGCGACCTTGTTCCTGTCCACCAACCGCAGCTACCGCGAGAACGACCTGATCGCGGGCATGCAGGACCAGGCGCGTTTCGCGCTGGCCACGATCTCGCGCGACCTCACGATGGCCGGCTACTGGGGCGGAATGCTCGGAACCGGCAACCTGCTGCCCAACCTCGAGAACACGTCGACCGACGACGACGACTCGACCGCGCCGCGCGGCCTCACACCCGCGCAGGATTGCGGCCCCACGGGCAAGGCCTGGTCCTTCTTCGTGTCCTCGGCGGTGGAGTTCCGCAACCAGTCGAGCGGCACCGCGATCAACGCGCAGTGGAACTGCCTGGGCAACGTTCGCGTGGGCACCGACGTGCTCGCGTTGCGTCACGTCAGCGGCCAGGTCACCGCGTCGGCCGCGCTCGGCGAGAGCGCGGCCACGGCGCGCCCCTACCACTTCTACCTGCAGACCAACGGGACCGGCGGCACGCTGATCCGCTGGCCCAACAAGGCCAATAGTCCGCTGACCGAGCAACCGCTGGCCCCGGCGAGCTTCTACCGCTACTACCCGCGCATCTATTTCGTGCGCGACTTCTCGCTCACGCCGGGTGACGGCGTGCCGGCGCTGTGCCGAAAAGAGCTGTGCCCGAGCGGCTTCGCGTCCAATTCGAACCCCGAGCTGGCGAGTTGCGGAACCGGTGCCGTGGGCTCCGCGGGCTACTACACGGAATGCATCGCCGAGGGCGTCGAGGATCTGCAGATCGTCTGGGGCCTGGATGATCCGAACGACAACGACGACATCGTCGATCGCTACACCGCCACGCCCACGGACGCAGAGGTCAAGACGCAGGCACGCTCGGTACAGATACACCTGCTGGTGCGCTCGCGCCGGTCCGACTCCAGCCACCTCGACGAGAAGACCTACCGGCTCGCCGACAAGGCGGCCTACACGCCGGGCGGCATCGTCGACGCGAGCGGTACGGCCAGCGACCAGCAGACCGCCCATTTCTACCGTCGCGCGTACAGCACCACCGTGCAACTGCGAAACCTGGGAATCCAGGGCGGAACAGGAGTCAGGTAATGATGATCCACGCCGCCAGCATCGCGCGTTCTTCGGGCAACCGCGCCATCACCGCGCGCCAATCGGGCGCGGCGCTCGCCAGCGCCCTGTTCTTCCTGGTCGTCATCACCATCCTGGGCCTGGCCGCGATGAAGGCAGGTCAGACCGACCTGCGCCTGGCGCTGAACGAGGAGAGCCGCATCACAGCGGTGCAGAGCGCGCAGTCGCTGCTTGAGGCCATGCTCAACGACAGCGCCACCAACCTCGTCGTCCAGCAAGGCTCCGGCTACGTCGCCAACTGCTACCTGTCGGCGCAGCTCGACGCGACCTCCCTGCACAACCGGCAGAGCTTCGACTGCCCGGCCGCCCTGAGCCCCGTCACGAAGCTCCCTGAGGGCAACCTCAAGCTGCATGGCTACACCCTGGTCCGGCGGGAGTCGGTCGGCGGTTCCGATTTCGCGCCCGTATCGGCACTGCGACGCGGCGACAGCGGCGAACGCTTCAGGCTCGCCAGCTTCACCGTGCTCGCGGGCTACGACCGCACCGCGACGAGCCGGGCCGCCGGCTCAACCGATACCGGAAACTTCGGCGCCGCCGAGGTCAGCCAGGGCACCTTCGTCAAAGTCGACACCGTCGACGGCCTGGTCGTGGAGTGAATGCAATGAACACCTTCCTGCGTCTGCGCTCGAAACTCTTCGCCCTGGTGCTTGGCCTGTTCATCGCACTGCCCGCCGCAGTGCGCGCCGACGATATCGACATCTACAACAACCAGGCCGACAACGCGCTCAAGCCGCCGATGACGATCCTGGTGCTGGATCTGAACCTGCTCGGCATCTGCAACTCGGTCCTGACACCCGCGAGCAACAGCCGCAATCCGTCGGCGCCGCAGCTGTGCCTGGACGTGCGCAACACCATCCTGCTCGGTGATCTGCTCGGCGGCGTCAGTAGCGATCCGGCAGCCTACCTGCGCGCGCTGCTCACCGGCACCCAGCCCGGCGGGCCCGCGGCGCTGAGCGCCTCGCAGCTGTGCGTGGTCAATACCGCGCTGGGGCTGGCCTCACCGTCGATCGCACTCGGTAGCCTCCCCCTGATCGGCAACCTGGGCAACCTGACCTGCTCGACCCTGTCCACGCTCCTCGGCAATCCG
This sequence comes from Panacagrimonas sp., assembly GCA_046594215.1. Taxonomy (GTDB): domain Bacteria; phylum Pseudomonadota; class Gammaproteobacteria; order Nevskiales; family Nevskiaceae; genus Panacagrimonas. Next base: position 20,571 of record JBKJPX010000072.1, on the reverse strand, counting down.
CTGACGGCGTCGGTGACCAACGCGGCGCTCGGCGGTTTCGTCGGCCAGCTCGTCAACGGGATGATCAACCCGCTGCTCAACACGGTGGTCGGGGCGCTGCCCCCGACAATCGCCGGGCTGCTCACGACGACGATCAGCGGCGTGATGAACCTCGGCCAGGTCGGTCTGATCTCGCTGCTCGAATCCATCCTCAACCAGCTGATCGACTCGCGCGTGGCCATCGTGGTGTCGCACGCAGACCGCGCGACGGCGGCCGGCGCGCCAGCCAGCACCTGCGCCTTCGGCGACTCCGCCTCGATCCCAACCTCGAGGCGGGAGACCGTGAACTGCAGCAACGGTGCCTACTTCCTCGTCGGCTTCACGCCCCTGGTCGACCAGGGCTCGGTCACAACGCTGCTTACGCGCGTCACCTCGCTGCTCACCAGCATGCTCAACCCCACCAACCTGGCGAATTCGACGACGGCGCTGCTGGCGACGACCCTGACGACGCCGACCTCGCTGCTGCCGCCCTTCCAGGGGAAGGAGGTGTATGCGGAAATCAGCCACTACCTCGGCGGTGACACGATCTTCAATGCGCCGCTGGCACGCTGGGACGGCCTCACCGGCATCCTGACGCGCGATACCTCGATCGAGAGCGGCAGCCGCTATATCCAGCCCGCGGCGCAGTGCGACATCGTCAACGTGCTCAACGTGCAGCTGACCAACACCGACCGCGAGTCGGAGTCGGACGCTACCCTCAAGCAGTATTTCCCGACCGCCGTGACCGGCGGAAATATCAGCTTTCCCAACGTCGTCGCCAAGTCGCGCGATCCCGGCTTCAAGGACGTCAACGGCAACAGCATCAGCCTGCGCTCCTACTTCCTGATCCAGGACAACCTGTCGAATCTCGCGGCTCTGACCAACGTCGGCGCGAACGTGAACAGCTACGTCAACAACCTCGGACTGCTGGGGCTGGGCAAGTCGGTGGCCGACCTGATGAAGCCCGTGCTGACGGTGGACGCCAGCCTGCTCACGCCGAGCATCACCGCGAACCTGACCACACCCGGCAGCCTGGGCACCACCGTCAAGACGCCCGCGTTCTTCGGCGTGTTCCGGCCCGAGGCGGACCAGAAGCCACGCTGGCCCGGCAACCTCAAGAAGCTCAGCCTGAAATCGGTCGGCGGCAAGCTGGGGTATTACGACGCGAGCAGCAACAACGGCATCGCGACCGATGGTCGTATCGCCAAGTCGGCAGTCACGTTCTGGACGCTGACGTCCCTGCTCGGCGCGGGCAACGTCGCCGATGGTCGCAATGCCACGCTCGGCGGTGCCGGCCAGAAGATCCCTGGCTTCGCGCTCGCGGGAGGCGGCAATCCGGGGCGCACCAACGCAACGGGAACACGCAAGCTTTTCTACGACCGCTACAGCGCCACCAAGGTGCCCAGCCTTGCAACGATGAACGCCGATGACGCCACGGTGCGCACCGAGCTGCTGAGCTCTCTTGGCGCGTCCAGCGACGCGCAGACGCAGGAGCTGCTCCTGTATGCGCGCGGCTACGAGGTTGGCACCACTTCGACCTCGCTCGGCGTCGGATCCGGACTGGTCGGACGTGCATGGCTGCACGGCGCGGTGCTGCACTCACGTCCTGTCGCCGTGAGCTACGGCGCGCGCAGCGGGTACTCGGACACCAACCCCGACATCCGCATTCTCTATGGCGCCACCGACGGCTTTCTGCGCATGGTCACCAACACGACCGGCGGCAGCGCCGAATCGGGCGTCGAGAACTGGGCGTTCATGCCGCGGGCCGTGATGAGCCAGCAGAAGACGCTGCGCGACGACCAGCCGTCCGCGAAATTCCCCTACGGCGTCGACGGGGCACCGACGGTCCTGCTGCGCGACCGCAGCTCCACCGGCGGCGCGGCCGACGGCAAGATCGACAGCACCAATTCCAACGACCGCGCGGCCGCGTACTTCGGCCTGCGTCGCGGCGGGACCAGCGTCTACGCGCTGGACATCAAGAATCCCGACAGCCCCGCGATGATGTGGCGCATCGGGCCGGACGGCCTTTTCAACTCGAGTGGATTCGTTGCGGGATCGGACACGCAGTTCGCCGAGATGGCGCTGACCTTCTCCAGCCCGCAGGCCGGCCGCGTGCAGTACAAGGAGGGCTCGACCAACGTCACGCGCAGCGTCCTCCTGTTCGCGGGCGGCTACAACGGAGGGCGCGACGCCAGCAACGTGCGGATCGGAAAGGACCTCGCGCGCGGCAGCAAGAATGTCCTGGGCAGCGACGACAGCCGCGGCAACGCGGTCTACATGGTCGACGCCGAAACAGGCGAACTGATCTGGAAGGTCCGCCAGGGCGCCTTCAGCTCGACCTCGCCGTACAACAGCACTTCGCGCACCTTTCAGCATCCACTGATGGCCGACAGCATCGCGGCCAATCTGACGGTGGTGGACAGCAACGGCGACGGCCTGCTCGACCGCTTCTACGCGGTGGACACCGGGGGGCGCCTCTGGCGCGCCGACTTCGCCAGCGTAGACCGCGGCGACTGGACCGTGACGCCGCTGGCGAGCGTGGGCCGGCACGACACCGCCAACGTCACCAACGATCGCCGCTTCTTCGCGGCGCCCGACTACGTGCCGTTCAAGGATGCGCGCGGCGCCTACGACGCCGTCGTGTTCGCCAGCGGCGATCGCGAGGATCCGTTCAACGCCAACACGCAGAACTATCTCTACACGTACCGCGATCGCGCGGTGGCAAGCGGAAAACTGCCGGCGCAGGTGCTGACCTCGGAATCCGACCTCACGCACCAGGACAGCTTCGCCGACCTGAGCTCGGCCTGCGCCAACGCCGCCAAGGATTGCGGCGCCTCGGCTGACGGCGCCATCGGCTGGAAGCTGAGCCTGTCGCGTCGCGGCGAGAAGGCGATGTCCCAGGCGCTCACCAGCGGCGGCACGGTCTTCTTCAGCACCTACGTGCCGCAGGATCCGACCACGCGAAACTGCGTACCGGACGAAGGCACCAACCGTCTGTACGGCGTGTCGCTGGCGGACAGCCGGCCGCTGGTGCAGGACTTCATCGCCGACAGCGACACCGACAAGCGCAGCACCGACGGCGGCGTGCCGGGCCTTGCAGGCGAACTGAACACCGTGGCCACCAGCGCGTTGGCCGCCAACACGCGTACGCTCGAAGCTCGCAGTCCCCGCTACTATCCGGTCTACTGGCGCGAGCGGCGCGGCGACGACGAGACTCCTCCGTGATGAAGCGACGAGGCTCCCAGGCGCAGACCGGTTTCACGCTGGTCGAACTGCTCATCGCGGTGGCGATCGTGGGCATCCTCACCACGATCGCGGTCCCCAGCTATCGCATGTACGTCCAGCGCGGCAACCGCACCGTCGCCAAGTCCGCCATGACCGAGATCGTCTCGCGCCAGAACAGCTTCTACGTCGACCGCAAGCACTTCGCGACCACGTTCGACAAGCTGGGATTGAGCGGCAGCACGGTCTACCTGACCCGCGACGGCGTGCTGTCCTCCATCAGCACGACCCAGTCGATCTATGAAATCAAGCTCGCCGGCGACACGGCCAGCACCACCTGCCCCGCCACCGGAAGCGCTTCGGCGACCGGCTTCACCGTCGTCGCGCGTCCGATCAACGGGCAGGCCAGCGACACGCGCTGCGCGACGATGTGCATGGGCTCCACCGGGATCAAGAGCGCAAGCGGGACGAATGCGGCGAACTGCTGGACGCAATGAAGTTTGCGCGCGCATGTTCGGCGTTCTTGATCGCTCGTCCCGCATCAGCGACCCGCTCTGGTCCTGGCGCCTGTCCCTTCGCCTGATCCCGGCCATCTGCCTTTTCTGGGTCTCCCACGACGTCGACAGCACGACCCTGCTCTGGCTCCTCCGCGTTGCGGTTGTGTCGGGCGGCCTGCATGCCGGCCTGCGCTGGGAAAGCCGCGCCTAGATCGTGCCTCGAACGTCCCGTGCTGAAGCCCGTCGGGTTTCGCCGCGGCTCGTGAACCGCGTGCGCAGCTTCGCGCCCTTGGCTCACCGCTCGGCCCGCGTGCTGGTCCTCGGCAGCATGCCGGGAGTGCGCTCGCTCGAAGCCGCGCAGTACTACGCGCATCCGCAAAATGCGTTCTGGCGCGTGATGGGCACGGTCCTGGGCTTCGATGCCGAGGCACCTTACGAAGAGCGCGTCGAGGCGCTCAAAGCCTCGGGAGTCGCCCTCTGGGACGTCCTGCACAGCTGCGTGAGACCCGGCAGCCTCGACAGCGCGATCGAGCACGGCTCGCGTGTTCCCAACGATTTCGCGGCTTTCTTCCGGCGCCATCCGGCCCTCGAACGGATCTGCTTCAACGGTGCCGAAGCCGAGCGCAGTTTTCGCGTCCACGTCCCTCCGGGCCTCGAGGTTGAGGGTCTGAGCTACGTGCGCCTGCCCTCCACCAGTCCCGCGCACACGATGAGCTATGCGAGCAAGCTGTCGGCGTGGCGCGCGGCCTTGACCGCCGTTCGCGTAACGCCGGGCTCGACCACGTGAGCGGCAAGCTTCTGCCGCGAGGAATGTGCATCGCGCTCGGCCTCGGATTTTCTCTCACCGTGGGAGCCGTCATGGCCAGCGACGAATTCGGCATCGACATGACGATCCGGCCGCGCCTGATCGCCAACACCTGCGCGCTGCCCCGTTGGCCCCCGGACGTACGCCGTGACATCGCCGACGGCGTGACGCAGATGATGTTCACCGTCAGCGACAAGGGCGAGGTGCTGCGCCTGGAAGTCACCGCTTCGAGCGGCAGCGTGGCACTGGATGCGGCGGCTGTCGCGGCGTACGCGAGCTGTCGTTTCGAGCCGGCCACGCAGAATCGCGTGCCGGTGCTCGGCGAGGTGACGCTCTGGCACGGCTGGAGCAAACAGGCCGCGCCCTGAGGAGATACCTCAGCCGCGCGCGCCTCGCTGGGCCAGCAATTCCACGATCGCCTCGACGGCTTTCTGCGCCGCATCGCGGCTCAGGGCCTCGCGTACCGAATCGAAAGCCGCGATCTGGCGCTGCCGATAGGGCGGCTCGTCGAGCAGCCGCTGCACCGCGTCGGCAAGCGCCTCGGGTGACGCCGCGTCCTGCAGAAGCTCCGTCACGGTCGGTTCGGCCGCGAGCAGGTTGGGCAGGCTCACGTAGCGCGACTTGAGCAGACCCAGGTCGAGCATCATCCAGGCGGTGAAGCGCGAGGTCCGGTAGGCGACCACCATCGGCCGGCCGAGCAGCAGGCACTCCAGCGTCGCGGTGCCCGAGGCCAGCATCACGGCGTCCGCGGCGCGAATGGCTTCGCGCGACTGGCCGGTCAGCAAGGTCCAGTCGCACTCCGGCGCGAGCTGTGCGATCGCGGCGCGCAGCCCTGATTCCAACGACGGCTTGGCGATCGGCGTCACGAAGCGGATGCCCGGAATTCGTGCGTGCAACAGCGCGGCGGCGCGCGCGAAAGGCTCGGCGAGGTATTTCATCTCGCCGCCGCGCGACCCGGGCAGGACCGCCACGATGGGCGCCTCTCCCTCCAGCCCCAGCGCCGTGCGCCCCTGCGACGGCGTGACAGCCGCGTCCAGTTCGTTGGCCAGCGGGTGGCCGATGAAGCGCGCGGCCACACCAGTGCCGGCGTAGTGCGCCGGCTCGAACGGGAACAGGCAGAGCATCAGGTCGACCGACTTCGCGATGCCCTTCACCCTGCCCGGCCGCCAGGCCCAGATCGTCGGGCTGACCACATGCACCGTGAGCAGGCCGCGCGCGCGCAGCCGCCGGGCCAGGCCCAGGTTGAAGTCCGGCGCGTCGAGTCCGATGAACACGTCCGGGCGTTCGGCGAGGAATTGCCGGATCAGGCGTTTGCGCAGCCTCAGCAGGCGCGGAATGGCCGGCAGCACTTCGGCCAAGCCCATCACCGACAGCTCCTCGATGGAGCCAATGGCCTCGCAACCCGCCTCGATCATGCGGGGCCCGGCGAGGCCGTGGATGCGGGCGTCCGGGAAACGCGCACGCAGCGCCCGCACGATCGCGCCGCCGAGCAGGTCGCCCGACAGTTCGCCGGCGACCAGCGCGATGCTCAGGGGTCGAGCCAGTTGAGGCATCCATCCGCTCCAGGGGCAAGCCGCCATTCTGAAGGCAGCGCGCAGGCTCCGGGCGAAGGGCACCAGCAGGCCGGCGCGCGGGGTTGGAATCGCAGGACCGTCTTGCCCTTGGCAAGCATCGGCGGCCGCCCGCGGTCAGCCCCGAACTCCCACCATTCTTCGCGGCCGGGCAGGACAAGGCACCCGCATCCATGGGAGCCTTCTCCTGAGCGTCGTCGCCCCCAGGGGTGCATCCCGATGAGAATAACCGCGGCATGTCTGAGTGGATGGGTCGTGCTGGTCGCGACGTGCTCGCCGGTGCACGCCAAGGTGGGACCGGAAAAGGCAGCGGAGCTGGGCAAGACGCTCACGCCGATGGGCAGCGAGGCCGGGGCCAACGCGGATGGCTCGATCCCGGCCTGGCAGCCGCTGAGCGACAAGGGCTTCAAGCGCGGCGACAACCCATACGCCGCCGACAAGCCGATCGCGATCATCACCGCCAAGAACGTCGGCGAGTACGAGAAATTCCTGTCCGAGGGTCACAAGGCGCTATTCAAGACCTTCCCGGACACCTACCGCATCAAGCTCTTTCCTAGCCACCGCGGCGCCGCCTACCCGCAGTGGTTCCTCGACTCCACCAAAGCCAACGCCACCGGCGTCGAGCTGACCAACTCGGGACATGGCTTCTGCTGCACGGCCAAGGGCTTCCCGTTCCCGATCCCGGGCAACGGGACCGAAGTGATGTGGAATCACATCATGCGTTACAACACGCAGGGCTTTCGGGGATACGTGGCGGCGGCCGCCACGACCACCGGCGGCGACTACGCCATCGAACGCTCCTACCTCGAACTCGCCTACGTCTACAACACGCCGAACGCCACGCCCGAGAACCTGAAGAACCAGAACCTGTACGTGATGAGCAGGACGGTGTCGCCGGTGAGCAAGGCCGGCACGGCCTACCTGCTCCACATCCCGCTCGACCGCATCGCGCAGTCCACCGCGGTCTGGTCTTTCATCGCCGGCGGCAGGACGTTGCGGATCGGCGAGGTCGGGTACGACAACCCGGCCTTCGAAGGCCTGATGACGCAGGACCAGATCGACATGTTCAACGGCCCGCTCGATCGCTACACGATCAAGCTGCTGGGCAAGCGCGAGATGATCGTGCCCTACGACAGCTACCGGCTCTACGATCCAGGGCTCAAGTACAAGAACATCATCACCAAGGGGCACATCAACCAGGACGAGGCGCGCTACGAGAAGCACCGCGTCTGGGTGATCGAGGCGCAGGTGCGTGAGGGCATCTCGCATCGCTACAAGAAGCGCGTGTTCTATCTCGACGAGGATTCGTGGATCGTGATCGAGCAGGACATCTACGACGAGCGCGACCAGTTCTGGCGCTTCGCCGAGTCGCATTCGATCAATTTCCCGGAAGTGCCCGTGATGGTCAACGGCGTGCAGGTGCACTACGACCTGCAGTCGCGGCGTTACGTGATCCTGAACCTCACCAACGAGGAAAAGGATCTGATCGAGTACGACTGGAAGGCCGAGCCGTCGTACTTCACGCCGGCCAGCCTGAAGCGCTTCGCGGGTACCCGGCGCTAGCGATGCGGGCTGGAACCGGATTGCGCCGGTGCACGGCCCCAGTCGCCGGGTGTGCAAATCCGGCTGAAGCCGCCCCACACCGACGATCCGCCCTAGGGCAAGCCCTGACTTCAAGGCACGCCAAATGCTTAAGGGGCAATTCATCTCATCGGGCCTAATGTCCCCTCCAGAGTCAGTCCAACTGGGGACCTGACCAAGGAGATTTCGATGAACAAGCTGGCCCTCCCGCTGATTGCCGCCTTGAGCCTGGCCGCGACGCAGGCCATGGCCGGCCCCCGCTATCGCTACGCCGACAACGATCGTAGCGACCGCTGGGAAGAACCCGACCGCCATGACGGCGCTCGCTACGAGTACGCCGAGGTGGTCTCCGCCGACCCGATCTATCGCACCGTGCGCATCGAGGAACCGCGCCGCGAGTGCTGGGACGAGCGCGTGACCTACAACGAGCGTCCGCAACGCGGCTACTGGCTGGATAACGGCACGGCCGGCGGCTTGGTCGGTGCCATCGCCGGTGGCGTGATCGGCAACCAGTTCGGCCATGGTCGCGGCAACAGGGCCGCCACGGCGCTGGGCGTGGTGATCGGCGCCGGCGTGGGCCAGCGCGTGGGCGTTGAGAACGGCCGCCGCGAGGCTTCGGAAAGCTACGAGAGCACCGGATACGAAGAGCGTTGCAAGACGGTCACCGACTACCGGACCGAGCAGCGTGTCGAGGCCTATGACGTCGCCTACCGCTACGGGGGCCGCGTATACAACACCACCTTGCCCTACGACCCGGGCAGCCGTATCCCGGTCGACGTTAATGTTCGGCCGGTGCGGGATTGACCCGCACCCTTCGCGGCTTCGGCCGCCGTTGGCCCCTAGACTCTGCTGATGTCACTCCCAAGGCTGATCATGCTGTCGATCGTTGCAGGTGGGCTGGCCTTGGCCCAGCCCGCCGGGGCACGCGACCGCGCGTTCTTCGGGACCGACGTGCCGAGCGCCGACACCAGCCTCATCGACCGTCGCGGCAGCTCTTCATCGTCTTCGCATATGACCGCGGCCCAGGCCGCGCGCGAGGCGCAGCGGCAGTACGGTGGTGGCAAGGTCCTCAACGTGGATTCCACCGGCGACGGATTTCGCGTGAAGCTGTTGCTTGACGGCGATGTTCGGATGGTGCTTATCCCGGATCGTTAGAGAGTCGGTACTACCCGGTCCTCGCGGGATTCGGACCCTTTCACGGGCCGGCCCCACGCTTGTTCCGGCGCGCCGACGCATCAGCAGGTGCAAACGGCTTGCTTTCGAATCCGCGGTTGCGAGCCTGCTCTTCAGTTCTCCTTTTTCCGTTTTTTGTTTTCCGTTCTTCTTGATTTCACCCGAGGTTGACCCAGCATGCGTGCTCTAGTGATCGAGGATGACCCGCACCTCCGCGGGCAAGTCACCCAGATGTTCGCGGACGAGGGCTTCGCCGTCGATCAGGCTGCCGACGGCGAGAACGGCCTGTACATGGCCACCGAGTACCCGGTCGACATCGCGATCGTGGACCTGGGCCTGCCCGGCACCAGCGGCATCGACATCATCCGCAAGGCGCGCAAGGCAGGGCGCAGCTTCCCCATCCTGATCCTGACAGCGCGCGACGGATGGCAGAGCAAGGTCGAGGGCCTCGAGGCCGGCGCCGACGATTACCTCGTCAAGCCGTTCCACCGCGAGGAACTGCTGGCGCGCGCACGCGCGCTGCTGCGTCGCTCCGGCGGCTGGGCGCAGCCGCAGCTCACCTGCGGCCCGGTCACCGTCGACACCACCGCCAAGACCGTGACCGTGCACGAGCGCCCCGTGGAACTCACCGCGTACGAGTTCAAGGTGCTCGAGTACCTGATCCTGCACGCCGGCGAAGTGGTCTCCAAGTCGACCCTCACCGAGCACCTCTACGCCGAAGAAGACGAGCGCGACAGCAACGTGATCGAAGTCTTCATCCGCCGCCTGCGCACGAAGATCGACCCGGATGGCTCGCTGGCGCCGATCACGACGCTGCGCGGCAGCGGATACCGCTGGGACCTCCCCAGAAGCTAGAAGCAGGGGTCGGTGTCGGTGGTCAGTTGCTCGTTGCCGGTACATTTGAGGCCGTTCCTGCTTACGGCCGTACCTGGCAACCGACACTGACTACCAGCGACTCCTTCTCATGACTTCCCTCCGCGCCCGACTGCTCGCAGCCGCCTCGGCGGTGCTGGCGGCGTTCTTCGTGCTGACAGCGGCGGTGCTGGACAGCGCGTTCCGCGACAGCACCTTGCAGGCGCAGCGCGACAAGCTCGAAGGCTTGGTCTACTCGCTGCTCGCCGCCGCGAGAACGGATGCCAACGGCAACCTGACCGTGGAGCCCAACGACATCTCTGACCGCCGCCTCGTACAGCCAGCCAGCGGCTTGCAGGCCGCGCTGTTCGACGAACAGGGGCGCCTGGCCTGGACCTCCGCGGAATTCCTGGAAGTGCCTCCCCCGAAGATGCCCGACGTGGGCCAATGGGCCTTCCACCAGCTGCGCAAGCCCCCGGTTTTCTCGCTCAGCTACGGGTTGCGCTGGATCGATCTGCAGGACGATCCCAAGCGCTATACCTTTGTCGTGCTCGAGGACGCCAGCAGTTACGAACGCCAGCTGCAAACCTATCGCCGCGAACTCTGGCTCTGGCTGGCCGCGGCCGCGGGCGGCCTGCTGCTGGTGCAGTACCTAGTGCTGCGCTGGAGCCTGGCGCCGGTGCGGCGACTGGTCAACGAACTCAACGCGGTCGAGCGGGGCGAACGCTCCCAGATCCACGGGAGGTATCCCGACGAGCTGGTGTCGCTGACCCAGGGCCTGAACGCGATGCTCCGCAGCGAGCGCAACCAGCAGACGCGCTACCGCGATGCGCTGGGCGACCTGGCGCACAGCCTGAAGACCCCGCTGGCTGTGTTGTTCGGAATGTCCGAGGAACCACGCGTGCCCGAGGAACTGCGCACACCGCTGCGCGAGCAGGTCGGCGTGATGCAGCAGATTACGGACTACCAGCTGCGCAAGGCCGCGACCGCCGGTCGCCGCACGCTGGCCGAGCCCATCGCGCCCGCGCCCATCGCCACGAAGATCGCGCAGGCACTGAACAAGGTCTACGCCGACCGCCCGGTGAAGTTCGAGCTCGTCGCGCCGGCGCAGTTCCGGATGCGCGCCGACAGCGGCGACCTGTTCGAGCTATTCGGAAATCTGCTGGACAACGCCTGCAAGTACGGCGGCGGACGCATCCGCCTGCGCCTGTCGCGCGACGAGCAGGACAACGTCATCGAGGTCGACGACGACGGCCCGGGTTTCCCCGAGGACGCGCAGGAGTTGCTGCAACGCGGTGTGCGTGCAGACACGCAGAAGCCCGGCCAGGGCATCGGCCTGGCCGCCGTGTACGAGGTGGTGAAGGCCTACGACGGCCGGATCGTGCTCGCGCGCTCGGAATGGGGCGGTGGCCGAGTCACGGTGAGCCTGCCGATCTGAGATCTAGTCTCCTGCTTGACCTCGAACGTAATTGAGCGCGCGGCTCCGGCTCGCGAGGATCGTGGCTCCCACCCCTGCAGGAGCCCTCCATGCCCGCCATCGACGACGTGAAATCGCTCACTGAACGCATCATCGCCGACGCCGAGAAAGGAAATTTCGAAGCCTTCGTGAACGCGCTCGACGACGATCTCGAGGTGTTCGACCACATGCCTTACCGCTTCGAGGACAAGCCGCATTTCGTGCAGCACCTGCTGAACCTCGTGGTCGGCGCCAAGTCCGTCTCATTCAACTTCCACCAGCCCTCGTACCGGCTGATCAGCGACGGCGCCGCAATCGTCAACGCCTACGATCACTTCGTGTCGGTGCCCGCGGGCGGCGGACCGGCAACGATGCTCGCGGGCCGCACGACCTGGGTTTACGCCAGGCGCGCGAACGGCTGGAAGATCACCAGCGCGCACTTCTCGCCGCTGCCGAAGCAATAGCAGCCGCTGCTGAGAGCCGAAGGATCCAGCGCGAGACAGCGCGTCCGGGGCCCTGCCTCGCCTACAGCGACATCAGGAACGCGACGAGCGCCTCGCGATCCGCTTTCGGCATCTCGCGGAATTTCTGCTGCGCCGCCGCGGCTTCGCCGCCGTGCCAGAGGATGGCTTCGGCAGGACCCCGCGCGCGACCGTCATGCAGCAGCATCTCGTGTCCGTCGACCACGTGGATCAGGCCCAGGCCCCAGAGCGGCGTGGTGCGCCACTCGCGGCCGTCGGCCTCGAAGTCGGGACGTCCGTCGGACAATCCCTCGCCCATGTCATGCAGCAGCAGGTCGGTGAAGGGATGAATCGCCTGGTTGGCCACCTGCGCGAGTTCATGCGGACCGGTCCGAACGCGCGGCGAGTGGCAGGTGCCGCAGCCGCTGTCCATGAACAGGGTCTCGCCGCGCACCGTCTTCGGATCGTCGACATTGCGCCGGTTGGGCACCGCGAGCGTTCGCGAGTACAGCACGAGCTTGTCCAGGAACTCGTCGGCCAATTCCGGCGTGCCGCCGTTCGGCGACTTCAGGCAGGCCTTCTGCGGCGGCATGCAGCCGTCGTGCTGGGCGACGCTGCTCGTGATGCCGATGTCGCCGGCCGCGGCGCCCGCCACCTGCTGACGGATGCTCGGCTGGTTGGCCTTCCAGCCGAAACGGCCGATGACCTTCTGCTGCGTGGCGGCGTCGTACACGTGGTTCACGCGCCCGGAGATGCCGTCGCCGTTGGCGTCGTCGGGATCGGCCAGCGCGAGCAGCACCGAGTCGGGGATGGCCTCGAGCAGTCCCAGGCCGATCATGCTCTGCGCGACGCGGGGCGAGGTCAGCAAGTCTTTGCCGAGCTTCCCGTAGGCGGGATCGCGTAGTTCGATCTTCGGCTTGCGCAGCGAGTAGGCCTCGCCATCCGCGTAGGTTCCGCCGATCTCGTCCCAGCTCAGCATCACCTTCGCCTCGGGCTTCACGCCGGGGATCGCGCGGTCCTGGATCTGGTCGCCATAGATGGGGTGCCCGAGCGGACCGCCGTGGCTGTCGCGTCCCGGCTTCGAGATGCGGATCAGCATCGACTCCACCGGCTCGCCCGGCTCCGGCGGGCGGCCTCGTCCGTCGCGCACGTGGCAGCTCGAGCAGGAAACGCGGTTGAACAGCGGGCCCAAGCCGTCGAAGGACCCGACCGAACCGCCGACCTGCACCCAGTTGGTGTTGAACAGGCGGTTGCCGAACGAGAAGTCGCGCAGCTGGTGCGCGTCGAGGTTCGGGGCCGGCATCGCGAACGCGGCCTGACCGAACACCGGGCGACCGGCGTCGCCACCTGAGCGCTCCCCGATCGGGCCGGTATCCGCGACCGAGACCGGGGCCGCGGCGGTAGCGGCAGCGGCCGCCGGAGCCTCCTGCTGCGCCCAGGCGGACCCCGTCAGCATCGAGCCGAGCGCGGCAACCCGCAGGAGCCCGTGCAGGGCGCTGGGCAGGCGGCTCATCCGGTATTCGTCTCCAGGCCCGGCACGATTACCAGCACGCCCAGGCGACGTCCCACCTTCGCCATCTGCGCGCCCAGCGCCTGGAAGGCGGCCACCGCTGCCTCGGCGCGCTGGCGCGGCGGGCTGCCCTTGGGCGCACGCAGGATCGAATCGAAGGGGACGTCCATCACCGTAACCGCAGCCAAGGCCTGCGTGAATAATTCGTCCGTGCGGGCTGCCAGCGCCGGGTCCACCGACAGGGTCAGCGCCCGCAGGCTATCCGCCGTCATCGTGTCCCCACCACCGCCCAGCCACACGGTGAACGCCCCGCGCAGGTCGTAGAGATGATCCTGGTGCGTGGTATCGGAGAAGCAGCTGTGCTCGTCTTCCTGGTCGCCGCTGTCGAGCGCCACCGACAGGCGCTCGGTCGCCAGCTCATGGCCCACGAGATTGGCCACGCCGTTGATCGCGCGCCCCAGGGCCTCGCGCGGTTCGAGCGCGACAAAGCGCTTGCGATAGTTGTCGGCGCCCGGCGCCCACTGCGCCTCGAGCGCGCGCAGGTCGTCCACGAGCATGTCCGTGATCGTCGACAGGTACAGGCGGCGGCGATCGTGGTCGGGCTTGCCGGCGACGTAGTCGGTGTATGGCCGGTTGCCGGGGCCGTTGGGATCGAAGTCCTGGCCCCAGAGCAGGAACTCGATCGCATGCCAGCCCGTGGTCACGTCCGACTCGTCGCTGACCTGGTCGCGCTGCAGGATCGACTCTCGCGTGAGCGTCACCTTCATGTCCGAGATCAGGCCCGCATGCGGCTGTCCCTTCACGTAGTCGATGAAGGCCTCGTTCAGCGGCCAGGCGTTGATGCGCGGCTCGGGGCCCGTCTCGCCGTCAGGGCGCACGTCGATGGGGCCGTCGTAGAAACGGAAGACCTCGGTGACGAGGTAGGCCGGTCGCGCCTCGACCCAGGCCGTGCGCGCCGCCCCAAGGGTCTCGGCACTCGGCTTGTCGAGCATGGCGTGGATGGCCGTGCGCAGGCGGTCCGCGCCCGCCGCGGAGGCCGCGTAGCTCGACTGCACGAGCTGCACGTAGTTCTGGACCTGCGGACGCACGTCGAACTTGTAGGCCTGCGGATCGCTCGACAGCAGCCGGTACGAAGACGGCAGCTCGCGCTCGCCCGCCTCGCCACCCTGCGCGAGCATCATCGGCTCCACCTGCCCGGCGAACACGGTGCCGGCCGTCGCCGCACCCGTGGCGGCAACGCTCAGGAAGGTGCCGAAGCCCGTCCAGAGCCTGATATGTTTCACCGCCATCGCAGCCTCACCGTTCTCGGAAAAAAGTACACGTGAACATCTGTCTGACCCACGTACTGGACGCCGAAGCACTGCAGGCCGTCCGCACCGCGCTGGCCCAGGCTCGATTCGTCGACGGCGCCGGCACCGCCGGCTGGAACGCGGTCAAGGTCAAGCACAACCTGCAGGCCACCCATGAGACCGCGGCGCAACGGATCCATCAGAGTCTCATGCGCCACGCGTTGTTTCGTTCGGCGACGCTCCCGGCCAAGCTGCGCGCGCCGCTGTTCTCGCGCTACCTGCCCGGCATGTCGTACGGTCGCCACGTCGACGACGCGCTGATGTCCGGCGCCACGCCGCTGCGCTCGGACCTCGCCATCACGGTGTTCCTCTCGGACCCGGCCAGCTACGACGGCGGTGAGCTGGTCGTCGAGAGCCACGCCGGAACGCTCAACTACAAGCTCGACGCCGGCCACGCCGTCGTGTACCCGGCCACGACGCTGCACGAAGTCACGGAGGTCACGCGCGGCGAGCGGCTGGCCGCGGTGCTGTGGGTCCAGAGCCTGGTGCGCGATGCCTCGCAGCGCGAGATCCTGTTCGACCTCGACACCGCCCGTCGCGGGCTGTGGGACAAGGCAGGCAAGGCGGCGACGCCCGAATTCGACCTGCTGTCGAAGACCTACGCCAACTTGTTGCGATCCTGGGCCGAAACCTGAGCCGGCAGGAACCGCGGCCGACGCATCCCGACGGGATGCGAGTGTCGGCTCGCCTGCAGGCGCACGTCGTCGGGCTCGGTTCACGGGCATCACCTTATTGAGAGAAGTTCGCATTTGCAAGACGGACGCCAGCCTTCTCCCTTTCGCCATCTCAACCGGACCTCGACCATGAACCCCAATCCCCTCGTCGCCTGGCACCACGCCGTACAGAGCCGCGATGGCCGCGGCCTCGCAGACGTGATCGACGACGGCGCCGTGTTCCACTCGCCCGTCGTGCACACGCCTCAAGTCGGCAAGGCGGTCATGCACAAATACCTCGCGGCGGCCCTGGCCTGCCTGATCGACGACTCGTTCCGCTACGTGCGCGAGGTCGTGTCCGGCCGCAACGCCGTGCTCGAGTTCGAGGTCCTGCTCGACGGTATCCACGTGAACGGCGTCGACATGATCGCGTGGAACGAAGCGGGGAAGATCGTCGACTTCAAGGTCATGATCCGGCCGCTCAAGGCGATCAACGTCGTGCACCAGCGCATGGGAGCAGCGTTGCAGAAGGCGGTCGGCTGATACGGGCGCGTGCCCCTGGTCTGATCCCACCCGGAATTCGCACCGCTCGTCACCGCCGGCAACACTCGAGATTGAAACGACTACCCGGCCGGTTCAGGCTCGGTGCAACCCTGCGGACGAGGCGAACATGAACAACGGCGTCATTTTCGGCCTGCTGCTGTCGGCGCTCGCGACGGTCGGCGCGGGCATGCAGCTGCTGTCGACCTGCTTCTGGAGTTGTGCGCCAACCACGCTGACGCTCGTCCTGATCGTCGTGTTCTCGGCCGGATTGCTGGGCTTCTTCCTGTGCACCGCCGACCTCATACGCTCCCGCGGGCGATAAGGCGGGGCCGGCTTGGCTGATCGAGACCTCGCGGGCGCTTGCGTGAGCCGCCAGGCGTCGGCTCAGGGCGAGGCGAACTCCTGGCGGATCACGCGGCGTAACACCTTGCCGGTCTCGTTGTACGGCAGCGCATCGCGGAACGCGATCCGCTGCGGGACACGCGATGAGCGCAGCCGCGCCTTCACGAGTTCCTGCAGCTCGATGGCGGACACCACCGCATCCGGCTTGAGCACGACCGCCGCGCCCACCCCCTCGCCCCACTGCTCGTCCGGCACGGCGACGACAGCCGCGTCCGCGACCGCCGGATGACTCAGCAATACGTCCTCGATCTCGCCCGGCGAGATGTTCTCGCCTCCGCGCACGATCACGTCGTCGGCGCGTCCATCGAGAAACAGGTACCCGTCGCCGTCGAGCCAGCCGCGGTCGCGCGTGGAGAACCAGCCCTCGGCATCGAGCAGGCTGCCCTGCTGCAGGTACTCGCCGGAGACCTGGCCGCCCCGCACGTAGACCAGGCCCGCGGTATCGGCCGGCAGCGCACGCCCGTCCTCGTCGCGCACCTGGATCTCGACCGCACCGGTCGCGCGACCCACCGACGTCAGCCGACGCTGCACACCTGCGTCCAGGCTCGACGCGGCGGCCCGATGGTCTTCGGGGCCGAGCACCGCGATCGTCGAGCTGGTTTCGGTGAGGCCGTAGGCATTCGTGAAATCCACCGACGGAAACAGGCGCATGGCGCGGGCGATGGTGGTCAGCGGCATCTTGCCGCCGCCGTAGGCAAGCGAGCGCAGCCGCGGCAGGTACTGTGCGACGTCACCAGACTCGCCGAGATGTTCGACGATGCGCGAAAGCATCGTCGGCACGACGAAGGCGTTGCTGACCTGTTCCCGCCGCGCCGACTCGACCCATCGCGCGGCGTCGAAGTTCTCGATCTGCACCATGCGTCGACAGGCGTAGGTCGAGGACAGCACGGCCGAGATGCCGGCCACGTGGTACGGCGGGACTGACACCAGCACCGCGTCGTCCTCCTCGGCGCAAGCGAACTCGACCGTGCCGACGATGTACGACATCAGGTTCTCGTGTCGCAGGATCGCGGCCTTCGGCTTTCCGGTGGTGCCGCTGGTGAACAGTTGCACGGCGACCGCACGCGGATCCTCGGCCGGCTCGGGCGGCGGCGCCCGCTCGTCCACGGGCAGGCCGAGGAAGGCTTCGCGACTCATCACGCGCACGTCGGGACGTACGTCGAGACGCGCACGTGTCTCCTCGTTCGCAACCAGCACCGCGGGCGCGACGCGCGCGACCAGCTCGTTGACCTCCTCGCGCGTGAGCCGGTAGTTGATGGGCACGTACGGAATGCCCGCGTAGGCTGCGGCGAATAGCGCGACCGGGGCGGCCGGGCTGTTGACGTCCAGCAGCGCAAGGTACTTCGCGTCGCTTTCCCGCAAGGCACGCGCGGCCGCGTACGCCTTCTGGCGCAATTCGGAGTAGCTCAGGCGCAGGTCGCCCGCGACCACGGCGATGCGGTCGCCGAAGGCCTCGGCGGCCATGTCGAGGATCATCGAGATGTTCATGGGCGACGAAAGCGGGGGCCCGTGACGCGCCGGCGCATCATCAGTCCGACGACGGCAGTTGCTTGGCCTGCTTGATCTCGAGCGGCACACCCTCGAGGCTCAAGGTGCCCGCACCGCCCTTGGTGCACAGCAGCTCGAGCGATTCGTCGGCGTTGACGTAACGCTTGCCCATCAGCGTGCCGCCGGACAGCGTCGCGTCGACGTCGCCCGTGCCCGTCTCCGTCGGCGCGATCACGTCCGCGCCCCCGCAGCGCAGTTCGAACCCGCCGGCCGGCGCCTTGATGACCATGACCTGCGTATCGCAAACCGCGCTCTTGAAACGGCCGCCTGCTTTCAGGGCGATCTTGGACATCCGGACCTCCAGGGTTCTCGATGGGGCGAGGATGACAGGGCGGCCGGGATCGGGCCTCACTGTTTCGGGTTAGCTCGCCCATAATCGACCGAAGGCCGACAAAGAGGGAGAGAACATGAAAACGAAGCGCCTGAGTCCGATGGACGCGTCCTGGCTATACGTGGAATCTCATCAGACGCCGATGCACGTCGGCGGCCTGATGATCTTCGAGCTGCCCCACGACGCGCCCGCCGACTTCTTCCAGCAGCTCATCGCCGAGTTCCGCGAGCACCGCGAATTCCACCCGCCCTGGAACCGGCGCCTGAAGTCCACCAGCCTCAAGGCCCTGGCCCCCGTCTGGATCGAGGACAACGATCTCGACCTCGATTACCACCTGCGCCTGTCCGCCCTGCCCTGGCCCGGCGGCGAGCGCGAATTGGGCGTGCTGATCGCGCGCCTGCACAGCCACACGCTCGATTTCCGTCGCCCGCCCTGGGAGTGCCACATCATCCAGGGACTCGAGGACGGCAAGTTCGCGCTGTACGTGAAGATGCACCACGCGCTGATCGACGGCGTCAGCGCCATGCGCGAACTGGCGCGCGTACTGTCCAAGGATCCGGACGACGGCGAACGGCCGCCGTTCTGGGCCGTGCCGCGCGAGAAGCGTCCGGCGAACGCCGCGCCGGTTCCCACCACCGAGGCCGCGGTCGGCCAGGCGCTGGCGGCCGTGCCCAAGCAGCCGGGAAGCGCGCCGACCCTGATCAAGGCCCTCATCGAACTCGTGAAGGCCTCGCGCCGCAAGGACGATCCGATGGGCGTGCCGTTCAAGGCGCCCAAGTCCATCCTCAACGGCCGCATCACGGGGCAGCGCCGCTTCGCCACTCAGACCTATTCCATCGATCGCATCAAGAAGCTCGCGAAGGCCGGCGACGCCACGCTCAACGACGTCGTGCTCGCGATCTGCGGCGGCGCGCTGCGGCGCTTCCTGAAGGAGGCCAACGCCCTGCCCGCAAAGTCCCTCACGGCCGGCATCCCGGTGTCGGTACGGCCCAAGGACGACCAGGAAACGGGCAACGCGATCAGCTTCATCATCTCGACGCTGGCCACCGACATCGCCGACCCGGTGCTGCGCCTGCAGGCGATCACGGCGTCGACCCGGCGCGCGAAGGAGCATCTGCAGAGCCTGCCGAAGAACGTCATCGAGGGTTACACGATGGCCTTCATGGGTCCGTACATGGTGCAGCTCATGACGGGCCTGGGCGGGCGCACGCGTCCGGTGTTTAACATCACGATCTCGAACGTGCCGGGGCCGGATCACGCGCTCTATCTGCGCGGCGCGCGCATGGTCGCGAACTACCCGGTGTCGCTGATCACGCACGGGCAGGCGCTGAACATCACGTGCAACGGCTATGCCGACACGCTCAACTTCGGCTTCATCGGTTGCAGGACCTCGCTGCCGCACATGCAGCGCATCGCGGTGTACGCGGGCGAGGCGCTGGAGGAACTGGAGACCGCGGTGATGAAGCCGGGCCGGGAGAGGAAGAAGCGGGACGAGGCGGGATAAGGCGTCGCCGCGCTCGCTCTTCCCATGCGGCCTCATCGCCTGGGAAGAGGCAGAAGATGATTCGACATCACGCTGGATGCCCACTCCGCGAGCCGATCGAACAACACGCTCCGCGACGCGAACAGGAAGTGGCTATGCCCCGCGCCGGGCAGCACTTCGAGTTGCACCTCCGGGCTCGCGGCGAACGCGCGCGGCGCCTCGGCCGGCGGGCCCGCCATGTCGCGCTCGCCCAGGCCCAGGAATACCGGCACGTCGATCCGGGCGGCCTCCGGGGCCACGTTGCCCGGAATCATCGACAGGAACGCGGGAACCGGCAGCAGGCAGTCCGTCGCGGCCTTGAGGGCCGCGACGCCGCGCGGATCCGCCGCGTCACTGCCATAAAGCTCGGCGTTGGTCCCGCCCGAAGACCGGATGCGCGGATACGGCACCACGAACATCCGCCGCGCGAATTCGACGAGCCGCGCACGCACGGCCACCGGATCCGCCGCCAGCGCGCGAACGTCGTCCGGCACAAACTGCGGCAGGCCGCGCGTGGAGAATCCCAGGAGCGCAATGCCCGCGTGTTGACGCACCTGTGCCTGCTGCAGGGTGGTGAGCATCGCGCCCATCGAGTGCCCGACGCCGAGGCTGCGCAGCGACGCCATCGCGTGAACATCCGGCGCGAGACGGCCTTCGCGAAGCCGGGCCAGCACGTCGGCCGTTGCGTGGGCGTTGGCCTGCACAAGCACGTCGGGCGTGAGCGCGTACCCGTCTTCGGGACGCGTACTCTCACCAAGACCCAGGTGATCGATCGTGATCACGATGAACCCGCGCGCGGTCATCTGCGCGGCGAAGCTGAAGCTGTGGTCGTCTTCGACCTGAAGGTCGAAGTAGCGGCGGTTCATGTTGCCGCCGGCGAGGCAGACGAGCGCATGGGTCGTGTCGCCGAGTTCCGCCGGCAGGAACACGGTGGCGGCCGAAAACAGCTCGGCCTCGTTTTCGATGCGGACCGATGAAGAGACGTGCAGGTCGAATTGTCGCTGAGTCACGTCCGGGACCCTCAATTCAAGAGGCCAACTGCTGGTCTCCCTCTCCCCGCGACAGCGGGGAGAGGGC
>JBKJPX010000070.1:0-58333 GCA_046594215.1 Panacagrimonas sp. | reverse complement strand
AATGATCGCCGCCAGCGATTGGATCAGGGTGGGACTCATGAGACAGCACGTTCAGGGTCGCGGCTTTGCGACCGTACCATATCGATCTGCGAGGGCCGGTCGCCGATGGGCAGGCTGCAACAACGAGTCGGAGGAACACAAGCGGAGCATTCGACTTCCATTGATGCCGGCTCACGCCCAGCGTTCGCGTCTGGTGCGGTATCGTCGTCTCCAACCAAGTTGTCCGGACTGTCCAGCCGTTCGCCATTTCCAGTGCATCACGACCTGCCCTTCACGACCGAGTCGACACTTCCGTTGCGACAAAATGACCGGACGACCGCTGTCTCATGACGTTCGGTCGCTCGCAGCTCGCTTTCCTGCTGCGCCGCGCGGGCAACCAGCTGTGGGTGCGCGCCGCGCTCTACGGAGTGGCCGGTATCATCACCGCGCTGATCGCCGCGGTGCTGGGGCCTTCCCTGTCATTCGGCAAGGCGGAATGGCTGGGCTCCAACGCGGTGAAGGATCTGCTCACGATCCTGGCCAGCAGCATGCTGGCTGTCGCCACGTTCTCGCTGTCCACGATGGTCGCCGCCTTTGCCGCCGCCTCCAGCAGCGCGACTCCGCGGGCCTCGGCGCTCCTGATCGAAGACAGGACGGCGCAGAGTGCGCTCGCCACCTTCATCGGAGCCTTCGTTTTCAGCATCGTCGGGCTGATTGCATTGAGCACCGGGATCTATGGCCCCGAAGGACGGGTCATGATGTTCGGCGTCACGGTCGTGGTGATCGGCCTCGTGGTGCTGACGCTGATGCGATGGGTCGATCAGCTGGGCCGCTTCGGCAGAGTCGGCGAAACCATTCTTAGCGTCGAGCGCGCGACGGCTGCCGCGATGTCGGGGTGCGAGGCCTTCCTGCGCGGGCGCAGTCCGTCCGAGTGGCAGCGGCTACCGGCGGATGCGCGGGTGATTCGGTCCGCCTGCATCGGCTACGTGCAGCACATCGACCTCGTGCGGCTGCAGAAAATATCGGCCGTCGCATCCATCGATATTGACGTGACCGTGCTGCCCGGCCGCTTCGTCAACCTCGAGTGTGCGCTCGCCCGCTTGGGCGGCACGCCGAACGATGAACAACAGCACGCGGTGCGGGATGCTTTCACCATCGGCAATACCCGCACCTACGAGCAGGATCCGCGTTTCGGCATGGTCGTGCTTGCCGAGATCGCCTCGCGTGCGCTGTCGCCCGCGGTCAACGATCCCGGCACCGCAATCCAGGTGCTCCACTCGCAGGCGCGTCTGCTCCAGCAATGGATTGCCGTGCGCAGCGCAACCCCGCCCAAGGCTGATGAACCCGCGGCTCACGGGGTGCTCTGGAAGCAGATTTCGGTGGACGATCTACTCGTCGATGCATTTCGCCCCATCGCTCGTGACGGTGCGGGCATGGTCGAAGTGGGCCAGCATCTGTTGAGAGTGTTGGGACAGCTGGCGCACGCCGACGACCCTGTTCTCTCCGCGGCTGCCCGTGTCCATGCCGCGTCGGCGCTGCAGCGTTTCGAAGCAGGGCTCTGCTTTGACGCGGATTTGCGCGCGCTGCAAGAGAGTCACTCGCGCTTCATCGGTTCCTGAGGTATCGCCCGCCCACATTGGCGGACCGGTTCAGACGTACTCGCCACTACACCTCGGCCTTGTCGCCCTCGCGCTCCAGCCAGTCCTTGCGATCCGACGCGCGCTTCTTCGCCAGGAGCATGTCCATGACGACTTCGGCGGGACTGTCGTCGAGCGTCATCTGCACCAGGCGGCGCGTGTCGCGCGCCATGGTCGTCTCGCGAAGCTGAATGGGGTTCATCTCGCCCAGGCCCTTGAAGCGCGTGACCTGGATCTTGGCGCGGTTGCCTTCGGCCGAGAGACGATCGAACACACCCTGCTTCTCGGCTTCGTCGAGCGCGTAGTAGACGTTCTTGCCAGCATCGATGCGGAACAGCGGCGGCATCGCGATGTAGACATGGCCGGCCTCGACGAGCGGTCGGTAATGCTTGAGGAAGAGCGCGCACAGCAGCGTCGCGATGTGCAGGCCGTCGGAGTCCGCGTCGGCGAGCACGCAGACCTTGCCGTAGCGCAGCTGGCTCAGGTCGGGCGAACCCGGATCCACGCCGATGGCCACGCTGATGTCATGGATTTCCTGCGAGCCCAGCGCCTCGTTGGAATCGACCTCCCAGGTGTTCAGGATCTTGCCGCGCAGCGGCATGATCGCCTGCGTGTCGCGATCCCGCGCCTGCTTGGCCGACCCTCCGGCCGAGTCGCCTTCCACGAGGAACAGCTCGGTCAGCGACAGGTCGGTGAGCACGCAGTCGGCGAGCTTGCCCGGCAGCGCCGGTCCGCTCGTGATCTTCTTGCGCACGACCTGCTTGGCCTGCTTCATGCGCGCGTTCGCGTTGGCGATCACCAGCTGCGCCACCAGTTCGCCCTGCTCGGGATGCTGGTTGAGCCAGAGGCCGAAGGAGTCGTGCACGACGCCGCCGACGAAGGCCGCGGTCTCACGCGAGGACAGTCGCTCCTTGGTCTGGCCCGCGAACTGCGGGTCCTGCATCTTCACGCTGAGCACGTAGGCGCAGCCCTGCCAGACGTCTTCCGGCGTCAGCTTCATGCCGCGCGGCAACAGGTTGCGGAACTCGCAGAACTCACGGATGGCTTCCGTAAGACCCGTGCGCAGCCCGTTGACGTGCGTCCCCCCCTGCGTCGTGGGGATCAGGTTCACATAGGACTCGGCGATGGGCTCGCTCCCTTCCCCACGAAGTGAACCGCTACTTCGTGGGGGCCCATCGCCGTTGATCCACAACAGCGCCCAGTCCGATTCCTCGCGCTCACCCTTGAAGTGCCCGACGAAGGGCTCGGCAGGCAGGGTGTCGACGCCGGTCAGCGAATCCTTGAGGTAATCCGTAAGGCCGTTCTCGAACTGCCAGACGACCTGTTCGTTGTTGATCTGGTCGTCCAGGCTCACGCGCAGGTCAGGACAGAGCACGGCCTTGGCACGTAGCACCTGCTTGAGACGCGGCAGCGCGAACTTCGGGCTGTCGAAATATTTGGGATCGGGCCAGAAGCGCACGGTGGTGCCGGTGCGCGACTTCGGCACGGTGCCGATGGCCTTGAGCGCGGTGTGCTTGTTGCCGTCGCGGAACTCCATCGCGTGCTCGGCGGCCCCGCGGCAGATCCGCACCTCGAGCTTGGAGGACAGCGCGTTGACCACGCTCACGCCGACGCCGTGCAGGCCACCGGAGAACGTGTACATCTTGTTCGAGAATTTCGCGCCCGAATGCAGCTTGGTCAGGATCAGTTCGACGCCGCTGACCTTGTGCTCGGGATGGATGTCCACGGGCATGCCGCGGCCGTCGTCGGAAACCTGCAGCGAGCCGTCCGCAAACACCGTCACGTCGATCTTCGACGCGTGGCCGGCCAAGGCCTCGTCGACCGCGTTGTCGATGACTTCCTGCGCCAGATGGTTCGGACGCGTCGTATCGGTGTACATGCCGGGACGCTTGCGCACGGGGTCGAGTCCCTGCAGGACTTCGATGGCTTCTGCGTCGTAATTCTTCGAGTCGGCCACGGACATTTATCTCGCGCAGCGAGGCTTGCGTCCCTCGCCCACGCAGTGGGAGAGGGGGGGACCGCCGGCGGAGCCGGCGGTGGGGTGAGGGCACGCGTGACGGCCCGTGCCGGCTGCGCAACGAGGTCGCATCAAAAGTAGGAGTCAGAATCGTGAGCGGCGCGAACCGTAGCCCATGGTTCCCGGCCCCGCAACCGGGTGCGAGCGGTAAACTGCACCCCCGCTTCGCAGCCCCGTTCTCATGCCCAAGCGTTCCGACCCTGCCGCGCAGCCCCTGCCGCTCGACGAGCCCAAGACGAAGACTCCCACCGAGGCCGGCGACGACGCCGTCGCGCGCTTCGAGCAGGAAATGCTGGAGCTGGAAACCATCGTCGCGCAGATGGAAAAGGGCGACCTGCGGCTGGAGGACTCGCTGAAGCTGTTCGAGCGCGGCACGCAGCTCGCGCGCTCCTGCCGCAAGTCGCTGGACACGGCCGAACTGAAGGTCAAGACCCTGCTCGGCGACGAAGACGCCAGCAAGGGCAGCGACCGGACATGACGCGCCCGCGCTTCGAATCCCGTGTCGAGGAATTCCGGTTGCGCTTCGCACAGGTGCTCGCGCAGCGCCTGCCGCCTGCCACTCAGTACCCGGCGCGCCTGCACGAGGCGATGCACTACGCCAGCGGCGGCGGCAAGCGGCTGCGACCCGTGCTGATCTACGCCGCCGCCGAAACGCTGGGGCTCGATCCAACGCTCGTCGACAGCGCAGCCTGCGCGGTCGAACTGATCCACGCCTACTCGCTGGTGCACGACGACCTGCCATCGATGGACGACGACGACCTGCGTCGTGGTCAGCCGACGGTGCACAAGCAGTACGACGAGGCGACCGCGATCCTCGTCGGCGACGCCCTGCAGTCCCTCGCCTTCCAGGCCCTTGCACAGGACGATGCGCTCGACGCTGCGCAGCGCGTGAAGATGATCGCCACCCTGGCCGAGGCCGCCGGTTCGCGCGGCATGGTCGGCGGCCAGGCCATCGACCTCGAATCCGAGGGCAAGCACCTGAGCCTGGCCGAACTCGAGGCGCTGCACATCCACAAGACCGGCGCGATCATCCGCGCCTGCCTGCGAATGGCCTGCCAGGCGCAGCCTGATCTCGCCGCCGCGCACTGCGAGGCGCTGGACCGCTACGGCAAGTGCATTGGCCTGGCCTTCCAGATCCAGGACGACGTGCTCGATATCGAAGGCAGCACCGCGAGCCTGGGCAAGACGGCGGGCAAGGACGAGGCAAGCCTCAAGTCGACCTATCCCGCCGTGATGGGCCTGCGCGCCGCCAAGGATCGCGCGGCCGAGCTGTTCGCCGGCGCGCGCGCTGCGCTGGACGTGCTGGGCGACGCCGCACAGCCACTGCGCTGGGTGGCCGAACACATCGAACGAAGGGAGCACTAGGCTCCCTTCGTTCTCGCGCCCGGAGCCTCGCGCGGTCCCCTGCGCTTTCGTACCCGGTTCCGTCTGCCCGCGCACGAAGTGCTGCACAACTTCGAGATCGGCGCCGCGTCGCAAAGCGAACGCCGCCGTCTTCGGCGGCGAGGCTCGACCGCGGCGATCTAGTGCGGTGCAGCCGCCTCGGCGGATTTGCTCCCTACCTCCGCCTGCTGCCGCAGGAAATGCTGCACGGCCTTCAGTTCCTCGTCGCTGAAGTCCGCGAATTTCGGCATCCCGCGGCGCACCTTCGCCCCGCCCACCACCACTGTTTTGAACGCTTCGAAGACCAGAGGAATGGGCGACGCCCGAAGATCGGGACCGTAGCCGCCCGACACGGCGCCGGAGCCGTGGCACCAGACGCATTGCCCCACGTAGAGATTGCGGCCCTTGGTCGCCAAGCCTGCATCGACATGGAAGTCCGCCGGTACGACCGGCTTGGGAATGACCGGATCGCCGACCTTGGGCATCGGCGCCTTGCCGTCGAGGGCGAAGGTGTAGAGCTGGCGTGTCTGCGCGCCGTAGGCCCAGCCGAACTGCGCCATCGCGGAGCCACCGGCAATTGACGAGCCGGCGCCGCCGAATCCAACGAGCACGGACACATATTGCTTGCCGTCCACCTCGTAGGTGATCGGTGGCGCACTGATGCCGCTGCCCACGTTCACGTTCCAGAGCTTGGTGCCCGTGCGCGCATCGTAGGCCGCGAAGTCGCCGGTCACCGTGCCCTGGAACACGAGATCACCGGCCGTGGCCATGGTTCCGGCGTTCCAGAATTCCGGCTCCGGCACCTCCCATACCTTCGTCTGCTTGATGGGGTCCCAGGCCAGCAGGCTGGAGGTGGCCACGTTCTTCGGCACATCGCCGTCGAGCCCCATGTTTACGCCGGGGTCGAAGTCGAAGTACGGCGAACGCCAGTCCACCATCCTGACGTTCTTGTCGTTGAACATCGCCGACAACTCCTGCTTGGGGACGTACACCAGGCCGGTTCTCGGGCTGTACGACATCGCGTGCCAGCTGTGAGCCCCGAAGGGACTGGGCCAGACCTGTTCCTCGCCGTCCTCGTATCGTGCGCCCGGGGCCTCGATCGGCCGGCCCGTCTTCATGTCCACGCCCGTGGCCCAGCTGACCTTGGCGAACTTTTCCGCGCTCAGGAGCTTGCCGTTGCTGCGGTCGAGCACGTAGAAGAATCCGTTCTTCGGCGCGTGCAGCGCGGCCTTCACGACGTGGCCGTCGATCTTCAGGTCGGCCAGCAGGATATCCATGGTCGAGTTGTAGTCCCAGCTCTCGCCCGGCGTGGTCTGGTAATGCCACTTGTACTTGCCGGTGTCGGCATCGAGCGCGACGATCGAGCACAGGAAGAGGTTGTCGCCGCCACCCGGGCTGCGCACCTTGCGGTTCCACGGCGAACCGTTGCCCGTTCCGATCAGGACCTGGTTGAAATCCGGATCGTAGGTGATGCCGTTCCAGACGTTGCCGCCGCCGCCAAACTTCCACCACTCCCCGGTCCAGGTCTTGGCCGCCATCTCCTGCGAAGCATCCTCGAAGCCGTCGGCCGGATTGCCCGGCACCACGAACCAGCGCCACGCGAGCTTGCCGCTGGTGATGTGGTAGGCGGTGACGTAGCCGCGCGTCGCGCCCTGCTCGCTGCCGCCGTTGCCGATGAGTACGAGCCCACGAAATACCTTCGGATGCCCGGAGACGTACAGCGGCTTGCTCGGATCGGTGGTCTGCGTGCTCCAGCGCTGTTTCCCCGTCCTGGCGTCGAGCGCGATCAGGCGGCCGTCGACGGTGCAGATGACGATGGCGCCCTTCCAGTACGCGAGGCCGCGATTGGAATCCCACATGTTGCGCAGGCGTTCGCCCGCATGCTCGATGGACTTCGGATCGAATTCCCACAGCAGCTTGCCGGTCTTCGCCTCGACCGCGCGCGTCACGCTCCAGCTCCCGGAGAAGTACAGCACGCCGTCGACCACTAGCGGCGTACCGAGCAACGAATGGTCCATGGGCAGCGGCATGTTCCACTCGAGGCCCAGGCGCTTGACCGACCCGGTGTCGATCTGGGTCAGGGGGCTGTAGCGCTGCTCGTAGAAATTGCGGCCATACGCCAGCCAGTTGCGCCCCTGGGACTGATCGCTCAGCGCCTCGGCGCCGACAACCGTGGCCGCAGGCGCGGGGTTGAACGTCGACCCCAGCCCCACGGCCAGCGCGAACGCGAGGCCGCCTGCCAATCTGCTCATTTCGTTCTCCTGCCAGGGTGGTGGGCGATGCTCCGGAGGAGGCGCCCTTTATTGTTTGGCCAGGGGCACCTTCCGCCCCCAAGTCGGCCACCGTCAATCGGGATCATCCCCACCCGCGTGAGGCGTTCCAGGCGTCCATGAAATGGCCGACGACACCGGCCACGGAGGCCTCGATGCCAATGTGACGGCACGCTCTGCAGGAACAGACTCGTCCCGCACTGCAGCAATTGCACGATAATGACGCGCCGACCGCACACGCCCCGTGCATCGCTGGACGACACTGCACGCATGACCGAAATCCCTGGGTACTCCATCCTCGGCCGCATCCAGCAGCCCGGTGACCTTCGCCGGCTCCCGGCGGAAGAGCTCCCCCACCTGGCCGTGGAAATGCGCCGCTTCCTGATCGAGACGCTGGGACGCGTGGGCGGGCACTTCGCCGCCAACCTGGGGACGGTGGAGCTGAGCCTGGCGCTGCACCGCTGCTTCGACACGCCGCACGACCGGCTGGTCTGGGACGTCGGCCACCAGGCCTATCCGCACAAGATGCTGACCGGGCGCCGCGCGCAGCTCGAGACCATCCGCAGGTTCGGCGGCTTGCACCCCTTCTGCTGGCGCGACGAGAGCGAGTACGACACTTTCGGCGTCGGCCACTCGAGCACCTCGATCTCCGCGGCGGCCGGCATGGCGGCCGCGATACGCATCAAGAAGGAAAAGCGCCGCGTGGTTGCGGTGATCGGGGACGGCGGCATGACCGCCGGCATGGCTTACGAGGCGCTCAACCACGCCGGCCACCAAAAGCTCGACCTGCTGGTGGTCTACAACGACAACGACATGTCGATCAGCGAGAACGTGGGCGCTTTGCGCGATCGCACTGCCCGCCTCGCGCAGCGGCTGGGCCTGGTCGCGCCGCACCTGACGCGCCTGCCGCAGGACGACGAACCCAATGAGGCGCACCTCGACGATCCCGCCTCGCTGTTCCGCACCCTCGGTTTCAGCTACCACGGCCCAGTCGACGGCCATGATCTAGACGCGCTGACCCGCGCGATGGACAAGCTCCGCGACCTGCCCGGCCCGCGCCTTCTGCACGTACTCACGCTCAAGGGCAAGGGCTTCGAGCCGGCGGAGGCCGACCCGATCAAGTATCACGGCGTCACGCAGTTCGACCCGGTCACGGGCGAGTTCCCGCCGGTCAAATCGGGCCTGCGTCCCAGCTACACGCAGATCTTCGGCGACTGGCTGTGCGAGGCAGCGGCCAAGGATCCGCGCGTGGTCGGTATCACGCCGGCGATGCGTGAAGGTTCGGGACTCGTGGACTTCGCCAAGCGCTTCCCCGAGCGCTACCACGACGTCGGGATCGCCGAGCAGCACGCGGTGACCCTGAGCGCGGGCCTGGCCTGCGAAGGCCTGCGCCCGGTCTGCGCGATCTATTCGACCTTCCTGCAGCGCGCCTACGACCAGCTAATCCACGACGTCGCCCTGCAGAACCTGCCAGTGGTCTTCGCGCTGGATCGCGGTGGCCTGGTCGGCGCCGACGGCGCCACGCATCACGGCGCGTTCGACCTGTCCTATCTGCGCTGCGTGCCGAACATGGTGGTGATGGCGCCCAGCGACGAGAACGAGTGCCGTCGCATGCTCGCCACGGGCCTTTCGATCAACCAGCCCTCGGCAGTGCGATACCCGCGCGGCGGCGGCAACGGGACGGCGCTGGACCCCGAGGCCAAGCCGCTATCGATCGGCAAGGGTCGCATCGTGCGCGAAGCCCATGGCCGACGCCGCCCGCGCGTGGCCTTCCTGGCCTTCGGCAGCATGGTGCAGACGGCGCTGGAAGCGGCCGAGATCCTCGATGCGGTCGTGGCCGACATGCGCTTCGTCAAGCCCTTGGACCACGAGTTGATCCTGGAGCTGGCCAACGAGAACGACCTGATCGTCACGCTCGAGGACAACGTGAAGTCCGGTGGGGCCGGCAGCGGCGTCAACGAGGTGCTGGTCGCGCAGCACCACACGGTGCCGGCGTTGAACCTGGGGCTGCCAGACCACTTCGTCGAGCACGGCACGCGCGAGGAACTGCTGGCGCAGATCGGGCTGGACACGGCCGGTGTGCTGCGCAATGTGCAAAAACGCCTGCGCGCACGCGACCTCGACGAGCGTATCGCGCGCCACGGCTGATGAGAACGGCGATGCGCCGCCGGGCCCCTTCCATCGCCTGGCCACGCGATGCGCTGGCGCTGATCGCGAGCCTCGCCGCCGCCACAGCGGCGGTCGGCGCGACCAGCTCGGAGCTCGAAGCGGTGATCAACGCGCCGCTGCTGAGCGCCGATCCGGCGAAGCCCATCGAGATCATCGCCGCGAACTGGTGGGTGGTCACCGACGGCGTGTCGGAAGACATGAAGGGCCGCATCGATCCGGATCACCAGGCGAAGATGGGCGACAGCGTGGCGGTCGGCAGCTTCGTCGTCGACGGCAGCAAGGGTCCGGTCACCCTGGTGGTGGACTACGCCGCGTCGATCAAGGCCCTCACGGGTTCCGACGGCAGCGTGCGCATCGGCATCGAATGCCTGAACCAGCCGATGAAGTGCGGCATCCCGGGCAACAAGAGCGTATTGATGTACCACGCCGACCTGATGTCGCGGATGCTGATCCCTCTCAAGGATTCGGCCGCCGCGTTCGCGATCGGTCGCGACTCCTACAGCTACCGGCTTCCCGCGGACGAGACGGTGCGCGTGGATGTCGCCGTGGGCAAGCCGCACAAGCTTGACCCGCTGTTCCTGAAAGCCTGGCTCATTTACGGCGAGAACGCGGCCGACGTGGTGCCGGGCCAGACCTCGCAGTCCAGCGCCATAAAGTGGTGGGTTGGGGGCGGGATCGTATTGCTGATCCTGCTGATGCGGCGGCTGGTCCGCCGCTGAGCGCTGAACAGGTAGCCCCGAACGCAGTCCGGAATTTTCCCGCTCGGTGTGGACAAGTCCGGGCTTTCGCTCGGACGACAGGCATGGTGCTCAGACGCCGAAGTTGATCTTCGCCTCGAGATTCGTGCGCGAATCGGAGTTGTGCAGCGCCTCTTCGAGGTCGATGATCCCGCGCTTGTAGAGGCTATAGAGCGCCTGGTCGAACGTCTGCATGCCCTTGTCCGAGGAATGCTCCATCGTCGTCTTGATCTCGTCGATGCGCTCGGAAAGGATCAGTTCCTGGATGTAGGGCGAGTTGAGCATCACCTCGACCGCGGCGCAGCGACGGCCATCTTTTCGGCGCACGAGACGCTGGCTGACGATCGCGCGAAGCGTGAGCGACAAGTCCATGTACAGCTGCCGTCGGCCGTCGGGCGGATACAGGTTGATCACGCGCTGCAGTGCCTGGTACGCGTTGTTGGCGTGCAGGGTGGTCAGACCCAGGTGACCCGTATTGGCGAGCTGGATGCACGAATCCATCGTCTCGCGCCGGCGCACCTCGCCGATCAGGATCACGTCGGGCGCCTCGCGAAACGACGAAATCAACGCGTGATCGTAGCTCTCGGTGTCCTGCCCGACCTCGCGCTGATTCACGATGGACCGGCGGTTGGGGTGCACGTACTCGATCGGATCCTCGATGGTCAGGATGTGGCCGGTGGTGTTCTCGTTGCGATGGTTGATCATCGCGGCCAGCGTGGTGCTCTTGCCGCTGCCGGTGGCGCCGACCACGAGGATCAGCCCGCGCTTCTGCATGATCAGATCCTTGAGGATCTCCGGCACGCCCAGCGCGTCGAGGCTGGGCACCTCGGACTTGACGTAGCGCATGACCATGGCGAGCTGGCCACGCTGCGTGAACACGTTGACCCGGAAGCGCCCCAGGCCGCCGGCCTGCGAGGCCAGATCGATCTCTTGCTTCTGTGCGAGATGTTCGACCTGTTCCGGCGTCAGGATCGAGTGAGCGAGTTCCCTGATGAACTCGCCCGTCATCAGCGTCTTGCCGATGGCCAGCATCTCGCCTTCGATGCGAAGCATCGCCGGTGCGTTCGAGGTGAAGTAGATGTCGGAAGCGTTCTTCTCGACGCAGAGCTTGAGGTACGGAAGGATCTTTAGCATGAGGCAGTCATCCTAGGGCCTGTTAACGCTTAGTGGGTCGCTGCGTTGCCCTCCGGGGCCGGCCCGTTTGGGCCCATCGCTGCGTCCGTCATCGCTCATGTACTTCGAGTACATCACGCTCCTCCTTCCTTGCGCCGGGCCAAAACGGACTCGGCCGCAGCGATCCACTAAGCGTTAACAGGCCCTTGGCGCAGCGAAGGATCCAGGTTTCCAATTTCCGATGTCTTGCGGAACGACGATCGAGCGCCCCGCTCTGGACGATCCCCGGGAGTCCGCGTGCGGACTGCCGGGGAATGCTAACGCCGCAGGACCTGTCCTTCGTCCTCTTCCTGCATCGTCATCTTCTTCACGACCTCGTCCTCGAGCAGGTTCTGCGCAGCGCGCCTGGACTCGAGCTTGATCCGCAATCGCACTTCGTTCTGCGAATCGGCGTTTCGGATCGCTTCCTCGTAGCCGATGATCTTGTTCTCGAACATGTCGAACAGGAATTGGTCGAAGGTGATCATGCCCTGCTCGTTGGAGCGGCCCATGACTTCCTTCAATTCGGCGACTTCGCCCTTGAAGATCATGTCCGCCACCAGCGGCGTGTTGAGCAGGATCTCCATCGCCGCGGCGCGACCGCCGTTCTCGCGACGGATCAGGCGCTGCGAAATGATCGCGCGCAGGTTCAGACCGAGATCCATCAGCAGCTGTTCGCGCTTCTCTTCCGGGAAGAAGTTGATGATGCGGTCGAGCGCGGAGTTGGCACTGTTCGCATGCAGGGTGGTCAGCACCAGGTGACCGGTTTCCGCGAAGTGCACCGCGTACTCCATGGTCTCGCGCGTGCGCACTTCGCCGATCTGGATGACGTCCGGCGCCTGGCGCAACGTGTTCTTCAGCGCGTTCTCCCAGCTATGCGTGTCGAGGCCGATCTCGCGCTGGGTGACCATGCAGCCGGCGTGCGCGTGCACGTACTCGATCGGGTCCTCGATCGTGATGATGTGGCCCTTCGAGTTCACGTTGCGATAGCCCAGCATCGCCGCCAGCGAGGTCGACTTTCCCGAACCCGTGGCGCCGACCATGATCACCAGGCCGCGCTTGGACATCACGATCTGCTTGAGCTGCTCCGGCAGGCCGAGCTGGTCGAAGGTCGGGATGGCAGTGGTGATCACGCGCATCACCGCGCCCACGCTGCCCTGCTGGACGAAGGCGGAGATACGGAAGCGGCCGATCCCGGGTGGACTGATCGCGAACTGGCACTCGTTGGTCGCTTCGAATTCCTTGATCTGCCGGTCCGCCATGAGGCTGCGCACGATCAGCGCGGCGTTCTCGGACGACACCGGCTTGTCCATCACCGGCGTGACCTGCCCGTCGACCTTGATCGCCGGCGGGAAACCCGCGGTGATGAACAGGTCGGAGCCATTCTTGGCCTTGAGCAGGGTCAGAAGCTGCTGGACAAGCCTTATTGCCTGGTCGCGTTCCATGCAAACCCTCCTAGAGTTCGAGGGCCTTATTGGCCTTGCGCCGCGCGTCGCCGGCATCCACCAGGCCACGCTTGACCAGGTCCTTCAGGCACTGCTCGAGCGTCTGCATGCCTTCCTTCTGTCCCGTCTGGATCGACGAGTACATCTGCGCGATCTTGTTCTCGCGGATCAGGTTCCGGATGGCCGGCGTGCCGATCATGATCTCGTGGGCCGCCACGCGGCCGCCGCCGCGCTTCTTGAGCAGGGTCTGCGAGATGACCGCCTTGAGACCTTCGGAAAGCATCGCGCGGATCATGTCCTTCTCGGCCGCGGGGAAGACGTCGACGACGCGATCGATGGTCTTGGCTGCGGAACTCGTGTGCAGCGTGGCCAGCACCAGGTGACCCGTTTCCGCCGCGGTCAGCGCCAGGCGGATGGTTTCAAGGTCGCGCATCTCGCCGACCAGGATGGTGTCCGGATCCTCACGCAGCGCGGAGCGCAGCGCCTCGTTGAACCCGAGCGTGTCGCGATGAACCTCGCGCTGGTTGATCATGCAGCGCTTGGACTGGTGCACGAATTCGATCGGGTCCTCGATGGTCAGGATGTGACCATGCTCGGACTCGTTCTTGTGGTTGACCATCGCCGCCAGCGTGGTCGACTTGCCCGAGCCGGTCGGGCCGGTGACCAGCACCAGCCCACGGGGCAGGTCGGCCAGTTCCTTGAAGATTGGCGGGCAGTTGAGGTCTTCCAGAGAAACGATCTTGGTCGGAATGGTGCGGAACACCGCGCCGGCGCCGCGTGACTGCGTGAAGGCGTTGACTCGAAAGCGCGCAAGACCTGGAATTTCGAAAGAGAAGTCCGTTTCGTAGAACTCGTCGAACGCCTTGCGCTGCTTGTCGTTCATGATGTCGTACACCATCCCGTGCACCTGCTTGTGTTCAAGCGGTGGCAGGTTGATGCGCTTCATCTCGCCGTCGACGCGGATCATGGGCTCGACCCCTGCGGACAGGTGAAGGTCCGAAGCCCCGTTCTTGACGCCAAACGTCAACAGCTGCGCGATATCCATGAGTTCCCGGAAACGTTTATGCGTGCCTCCCCAATGCAACCGACACTAGCGGCAAAACCGGCAGGAAAGCAACAGACTTAGATGCGGAACCTCGAGGAAAGCCTGATGGCGGTCCACGCCCGGATCGAACGCGCCTGCAAGGCATCCGGTCGTCCCGTCGACGGGGTGCGCCTACTGGCCGTCTCGAAGTCCTTCGGGGTGGATTCGATCCGGGCAGCAGCGGCCGCGGGCCAGTCTGCGTTCGGCGAGAGCTACCTGCAGGAAGCGCTGGACAAGCGGGCCGCGCTGGCCGACCTGCCGCTCGAATGGCATTTCATAGGCCCGCTCCAGTCCAACAAGACGCGCGACATCGCCGCTCACTTCGGATGGGTCCACGGCGTGGACCGGCTCAAGATCGCGCAGCGCCTGTCCGATGCGCGCGATCCCGCGGTCGGCGCCTTGCAGGTCTGCGTGCAGGTCAACATTTCAGGAGAACGCAGCAAGTCCGGCTGCGACCCGGCGCAGGCCGCGGAGCTCTGCGCCGAAGTCGCGCGGCTACCCCGGCTCAGGCTGCGCGGGCTGATGGCGATCCCCGCGCCGGTCGCGGCGACGGGGGATGCACACGCGCCGTTCCGCGAACTGCGCGCCCTGTTCGACCGCATTCGCGCGCAAGGACTGCCGCTGGATACCATTTCGGCCGGCATGACCGACGATCTTGAGATCGCGATCGCTGAAGGCTCGACCCTGGTGCGCGTCGGCACCGCCATTTTTGGAACACGGACCCCCACTAGATGACCCCGGACGAAGCCAAGCGGGAAGCCGCGCGCGCCGCACTCAAGTACCTGCGACCCGGCGAGCCGATCGGCATCGGCACCGGCTCCACGGTGAACCACTTCATTGACCTGCTTGCCCCGCACAAGTCGGACATCCCGGCCGCGGTATCCAGCTCCGAGGGCTCGACCGCCAGGCTCAAGGCGCTGGGCATCCCGGTGATCGACCTCAACGAGGCCGGCACCCTTTCGCTCTACGTCGACGGCGCCGACGAGGCAAATCGCCACCTGCAGCTCATCAAGGGCGGCGGCGGGGCGCTGACGCGCGAGAAGATCATCGCGGCTGCCTCGCGCGTATTCGTGTGCATCGCCGACGAGTCCAAGCTGGTGCCCGCGCTCGGCAGGTTCCCGTTACCCGTCGAGGTGATCCCGATGGCGCGCAGTTACGTGGCGCGCGAGATTGTGAAGCTGGGGGGCCAGCCGGAGCTGCGCCAGGGCTTCACCACCGACAACGGCAATCCGATCCTCGATATCCACGGCCTGCGCATCGAAAAGCCAATGGAACTCGAAGCCCGCATCTCGCAGATCGCGGGCGTGGTGACGGTTGGACTTTTCGCCAACCGACCGGCCGACCTGCTGATTCTCGGCGGGCCGACGGGTGTGCAGGAGCTGAAGGCCGCGCGAAGTTAGCGCGCGGGCGGCGATAAAAGCGCTTATCGACCGGATCTCTGCCGCCGGCGCGGACAGGGCCGGGGCCGGCGGGCGCGCCGCTCCCGATCTGCGTCAGTGCACCTTTCTCGACTTTCCCGCGCGGCGCGCTGCATCCCGCTGCGGCCTCCCCGAAGCGTTGCGGTCCCAGCCCGGCCCTTGGCGCGGCCCGGCCGCCCCCTTGGGAGCAACGCCCTCCGGCAGCTTCATCGCGGAACGCTTGGCCGGTTTGGGATCGATGGATTCCGGCGCGGGCTCGGCATCGGCCCCGGCTTTGGTCGGTTCTGGCTTCGTCTTTTTCATGCCACGGTCGCGAAGATCGGATAGGAACGAAGTGTAGCCAATGCCTGTCCGAGTCCGCGTCGCCCGTTATCATCGCCAGCCCGCGACATCACCCGACCACCTGCCCCGGAGCCAGACCATGCGATCCACGCTCATGCCTTCCCTGATGCTCTCGCTGACCCTCGCTGCCCTGCCCGCGATGGCCGCAAAAAATGACTCGTTCTCTGCGATCAAAGAGGCCGCGAAGGCCCAGGCCAACAACAAGATGGCGGAGAAATTCAATCTGCCGTCGGCCGCTCCCGCCGGCGCCAAGGTCTACATCATCTCTCCTGCCGCCGACGCCACGGTCGCCAGCCCCGTGACGGTGCAGTTCGGCCTCTCCGGCGCTGGCATTGCGCCTGCCGGCACGCAGATCGAGGGTACTGGCCACCACCACCTGCTGATTGACGACCCCACCGTGGATTTCACGCTGCCGATGCCCAGCAGCGAGCAGGTCGTGCACTTCGGCAAGGGCCAAACCGAGACCACGCTCAAGCTCAAGCCTGGCAAGCACACGCTGCAGCTCGTGTTCGCCGACTGGAAGCACCAGGCGTTCAACCCGACGCTGGCGTCCGACAAGATC
This sequence comes from Panacagrimonas sp., assembly GCA_046594215.1. Taxonomy (GTDB): domain Bacteria; phylum Pseudomonadota; class Gammaproteobacteria; order Nevskiales; family Nevskiaceae; genus Panacagrimonas. Next base: position 42,138 of record JBKJPX010000070.1, on the reverse strand, counting down.
ACCATCACCGTCAAGTAATCGAACAGGTTCCCAGCAATGAAGATCGAAAAGAACAGCTTCCTTGTCAGCGGTGGTGCGTCCGGCCTGGGCGCCGCCACCGTGCGCAACCTCGTCAAGCAGGGCGGGCGCGTCGTGATCGCCGACCTCAACGAAGTCGGCGGACATGCGCTGGCCGCCGAACTCGGCGAGCAGACGCGCTACCTCAAGTGCAACGTCGTCAACGAGGACGATGTCCGCGCGGCCGTGCAGCTCGCGAAGACCACCTTCGGCGGCCTGCAGGGCGCCATCAACTGCGCCGGCATCGGTCCGCCGGCCAAGGTACTGAACAAGGACGGCACGGCGCAGGCGCTCGAGGTGTTCGCGAAGATCATCAACGTGAACCTGATCGGCAGCTTCAACGTCATCCGCCTGGCGGCCGAGGCCATGAACGCGCAGCAGCCCAACGAGGAAGGCGAGCGTGGCGTGCTCGTGAACACCGCCTCGATCGCGGCCTATGACGGCCAGATCGGTCAGGCCGCGTACGCGGCTTCGAAGGCCGGCCTGGTTGGCATGACGTTGCCGATCGCACGCGAATTCGCACGCATCGGTGTGCGCGTCGTCACCATTGCGCCGGGCCTGTTCGAGACGCCGCTGCTGGCGACCCTGCCGCAGGACATCCGGGAGTCGCTGGGTCGCACCGTGCCGTTCCCGTCGCGCCTGGGCCGTCCGCAAGAGTTCGCGCACCTCGTGCAATCGATCCTGGAGAACTCGATGCTCAACGGCGAGACCATCCGTCTCGACGGCGCGCTGCGCATGGCGCCGAAGTAATCCGGCCGGACGACCGGAGCGCGCGGCCGTTCCGGAGTCGCGCGCTGGCTGCGCAAGAGCTGCGCCTGGCGCTGCGGCCGCATGAGCGTCGCAGGGCCGGCTCTAGAATCCGCCCATTCAATTCACGCGGAGCCGCCCCATGAAGCAGACCATCAAACGCGTCGCCATTCTCGGCGGTGCACGCATCCCTTTCGCCCGCTCCAACGGTGCGTACGCGGACGCCTCGAACCGCGACATGCTGACCGCGAGCCTGCGTGGCGTGGTCGACAAGTTCCAGTTGCACGGCGAGCGGCTGGGCGAAGTGGCCGCCGGCGCGGTGCTCAAGCACTCGCGCGACTTCAACCTCTGCCGCGAATCGGTGCTGTCCGCGGGCCTGGCACCCGAGACTCCGGCCTACGACGTGCAGATGGCCTGCGGCACGGGACTGCAGGCGGCGGTGAACATCGGCAACAAGATTGCGCTGGGGCAGATCGACGTCGGCATTTCGGGCGGCGTGGACACCACATCGGATGCGCCGATCGGCGTGAACGAAAAGCTGCGCAAGATTTTGCTCGAGGCCAACCGCGCCAAGACCAGCGGGCAGAAGCTCAAGGCGCTCGCCAAGTTCCGTCCGAGCATGCTCGCGCCCGCGATCCCGGCGGTGACCGAGCCGCGCACGAAGATGAGCATGGGCCAGCACTGCGAGGTCATGGCCAAGACCTGGGGCATCACGCGCGAGGAGCAGGATCAGCTCGCGTTCGAATCGCACATGAAGGCCGCAGCCGCTTACGAGTCCGGTTTCTACAGCGACCTCGTCGTGCCGTTCCGCGGCCTCGAGCGCGACAACAACATGCGCGGCGACACCAGCCTGGAGAAGCTCTCCTCGCTCAAGCCCGCCTACGATCGTGCCAACGGCACGCTCACCGCCGGCAACTCCACGCCGCTGACCGACGGCGCCTCCGCGGTTCTGCTGGCCAGTGAGGAATGGGCGGCCGCGCGCGGGCTCCAGCCGCTGGCCTTCCTGACCCACGCCGAGACAGCGGCCGTGGACTTCGCCACGGGCAAGGAAGGCCTGCTCATGGCGCCGGCCTACGCGGTGCCGCGCATGCTGGCTCGCGCGGGCATCAAGCTGCAGGACTTCGATTTCTACGAGATCCATGAGGCTTTCGCTGCGCAGGTGCTGTGCACGCTCAAGGCCTGGAACGATCCGAAGTTCTGCAAGGAGCGCCTCGGCCTGTCCTCCGTGCTCGGCACGATCGACCGTTCGCGCATGAACATCCGCGGCGGCTCGGTGGCGCTGGGTCACCCATTCGCGGCGACCGGCGGACGCATCCTGGCCACGCTCGCGAAGATCATCGACGAGAACCGCGGCGGCCGGGGACTGATCTCGATCTGCGCGGCCGGCGGCTTGGGCATCACGGCGATCGTCGAGCGGTAAACCCGTCTCGTGTTCGCATCGCGGCAAGGCCCGCCTCGCGCGTGACGCGACCCGCGTAACCCAGTTCGCGCCGCGCCTTGGCATCCGAGATCGTCACCTCCTGTCCGCCGAGCGCCACGGGCAGGCGTGACACGGGCGGCGCCCCGCCTAGCGGCAGGTGGTCCCATAGCCACTCGCAGATCGCACCGAATGCATAGGCCAGGCGGAACGGCACCGACTTGTCGGGAATGGCGAGGCCCTGCGTTCCGAGCCAATCAGAGAAGAACCGCCGGAATTCCACCGGTGCTCCGTCGGTGAGGAAATAGGCCTCGCCACCCCTTCCCTTTTCGGCGGCCAGCAGCAGCCCCTCGGTCACGTTGTCGATGTGGCAGGTCTGCGTCAGGTACCGGCCCCCGTCCACCCAGGCGAAGCGCCCCGCCCGCACAGCGTCGACAAGCTTGGGCAGCACCGAGGTATCGCCCGGGCCCCAGATCAGGCGCGGCCGGCAGGCGACGGTCGCGAAGCCGGGCGCGTTGGCGGCGATGACGGCCCGCTCCGCGAGGTTCTTGCTCAGCGCGTATCGCGGCAGCGGGCGCTCGGGCAGCGGCCGCGCCTCGTGGAGATTCCGCATCGGCCCGCCGTCCGCGTAGATGGCCTCGGTCGAGACATGCACGAAGCGGGGGACGCCGGCGGCGCGGGCCTGCTCGAGCAGCAGCTGCGTGGCCTCGACGTTGAGACGGTGATAGAGCGATCGAGGACCCCACTCGTTCACGGTCGCCGCGGCGTGGAACACGAGGCTGCAGCCCTCCGCACCACGCGCCAGGGCCTCGGCGTCCAGCAGGTCGCCGCGAACCGCCTTGGCACCCTGCTCTTCCACTGAGCTCGCTGCGACATCGGAACGCGCAAGCGCGTGCACCTCGTCCCCGCGCGCGACCAGCGCGCCGACCAGATGGCGACCGACGAAGCCGGAACCGCCGGTGACGAAAACCTTGGCCATGCGCCGCGTCCTGGTGATGGCGAGCCGCGACCTGCGGATCGCCAGACGGCATACTTATCGCATCGAGCCAGACCCGGAACAATGACCGGCGCGGCGTGGACCGCTCCCACCACGACGCGAACATCCAACGGGACGACGAAAAAAAGCCCACGGAGCCAGCATGAGCCTGATGCGAACCAAGCCGGTCGCAGTCGATGCGAACACCGGTCTCAAACGCTGCCTGACGGCGTTCGACCTGACATTGCTCGGCATCGGCTGCATCATCGGCACCGGCATCTTCGTGCTCAGCGGCGTGGCGGCGGCGCAGCACGCCGGCCCGGCGATCGTCCTGTCCTTCATCCTGTCCGGCACGGCCTGCGGCTTCGCAGCACTTTGCTATGCGGAACTCGCCAGCGCCGTCGGCGGTTGCGGCAGCGCTTACGGCTACGCCTATGCGGGCATCGGCGAATTCGTCGCCTGGATCATCGGTTGGCTGCTGATCCTTGAATACGCGGTGGCCACGGCCACGGTGTCGATCGGCTGGTCGGGCTACCTGTCGAGCATCCTCGACTCTTTCTTCAACGTGCACCTGCCCGCGCAATTCATTTCCGCGCCGGCCGAGGGTGGAATTGCGAACGTGCCCGCAATGCTGATCGTGATCGCACTCGCCGGCCTGCTTTCCTGGGGCGTCAAGGAATCCGCGCGCTTCAACGGCGTGATGGTGATGGTGAAGCTCGCGACCATCCTGGCTTTCATCGCGATCGCAGGCCAGCACGTGAACGTCGCGAACTGGCACCCCTTCATTCCCGAGCGCGTGATCGACGCAGACGGGCACGGGCACTTCGGCTACATGGGCGTGACCACGGCGGCGGCGCTCATCTTCTTCGCCTACATCGGCTTCGACGCGGTCTCCACCGCGGGCGAAGAATGCGTGCGTCCGCAGCGCGACCTGCCGATCGGCATCCTCGCATCGTTGGGCATCTGCACCGTGCTCTACATTGTGGTGTCGGGAATCCTCACCGGCGTGGTGCCCTACCAGCAGATCGATCTCAAGGCGCCGGTGGCCGAGGCGATGAGCGGACTGGGCGTGAGCTGGGCCAAGGGCGCGGTCGCCACGGGCGCGATCTTCGGCATCACCACCGTGATGCTGGTGCTGTACTACGGCCTGACGCGCGTCGTGCTCGCGATGTCGCGCGACGGCCTGCTGCCGGCGGCGATGGCGAGCGTCAATCCACGCACGCAGACGCCCGTGCGACTGATCCTGTGCAGTGGCGTGCTGATCGCGCTCGTCGCCGGTTTCTTCCCGATCGGCAAGGTCGCCGAGCTGGTGAACCTGGGAACGCTCGGCGCCTTTTTCCTGGTCTGCGCGAGCGTCGTGGTGATGCGCCGCACGCGGCCCGACATGGTCCGGCCCTTTCGTGTGCCTTTCTCGCCGGTGCTGCCGATCCTGGGCATGGCGTTCTGCTTCTGGCTGATGGTGAGCCTGCCGCTGATCACGTGGATCGCTTTCTCGGTGTGGTTCAGCATTGGCATGCTGGTGTACTTCGGCTACTCCCAGAGTCACAGCACGCTGGCGACGGCATCATCCTGATTCGAGCGGATTGGGTTTTTCCAGGCTGATGAGTTCTTTCTTCACGCTGCTCGAGCACGTCAACGAGGTGATGCTGTCGGTCCCGGTGCTGGCCACGTTGCTTGGCACCGGCGTGCTGTTCACCTTGTGGAGCGGGTTCTCGCAATACCGCTCACTCACGCACGGCGTGGCACTGATCGCGGGCCGCGGCATCGACACGAGCCAGGGCAAGGGCGCGCTGTCGCATTTCCAGGCGCTGTCGACCGCGCTGTCCGGCACCATCGGCCTGGGCAACATTGCGGGCGTTGCGATCGCGGTGGAATTCGGCGGGCCCGGCGCGGTGTTCTGGATGTGGGTCGTGGGCGTCGTCGGCATGGCACTCAAGAGCACCGAGGTCACGCTCGCGATGCTGTATCGCGACGTGTCGAATCCGCAGGATCCGCACGGCGGCACGATGTACGTCTGCCGGCGCGGACTGGGCGCCATGGGGCCGCTGTGGGGCGCGCTGGGCAGATTCGCTGGCGCGTTCTTCGCGGTTGCGATGATCGCGTTCGCGATCACCGGCGGAAACATGTTCCAGGCCTGGAGTGTGGCGGACACCACGCGGGCCTACTTCGCCGTTCCACAGTGGATCAGCGGCGCGATTCTCGCGGTGATGGTCGCGCTGGTCCTGCTCGGCGGCATCAAGCGCCTGGGCAAGACCGCCGACAAGCTCGTGCCCTTCATGTGCCTGGTCTACGTGATGGCCGGCCTGTATGTGCTCAGCGCAAACCTGCAGGTGCTCCCTGACCTGTTCCGGCAGATCTTCCGCAGCGCCTTCGCGCCGGCCGAGGCGGTCGGTGCGTTCAGCGGCGCGAGCCTGGGAATGGCCTTCATGTTCGGGATGAAGCGCGCGCTCTTCTCCTCTGAGGCAGGCCTGGGCACGGCGCCGATTGCGCACTCGGCTGTGAAGACACCCGAACCGGTGACCGAGGGCGTGGTCGCAGGGCTCGAACCCTTCATCGACACCTTGGTGGTGTGCGCGATCACCGCGCTGGTGATCCTGTCCTCGGGCGTCTGGAACCGCGGCCCGGCGGGCATCTGGCCGGTGCCGCCGGCCATGGCCCAGGTGCAGCCCGGCGAATGGGAACCGGCCGTGCGCGAACTGCCGACGCAATCGACGGAAACCTTCCGCCCCGGCGACCCCGTGTTCGTGATGCTCGAGATCGACGGCGCGCGCGCACGCCTTTACGGCACCGTCGCGGTGCTGGAGAACGGCATCGGCATCGAATGGCAGCATTACCTGGGGGTGTCGACGCCGGTGCTGGTCGAACCGGGCCTGTTCGCCGATTACCGCGGCTCGACGCTCGCGGCCAAGGCCTTCGACAGCGCTCACGCCGGGCTGGGCAAGTGGATGGTGACCGTCGCGGTCTGGTTGTTTGCGCTGTCGACGATCATCAGCTACGGCTACTACGGCGAGCAGGGCATGCGCTACTTCGGCGCCGGCGACCGCGGCGTCATGGTCTATCGCCTGCTCTGGTGCGCGATCGTGGCGGTCAGCTGCCTGGGCTTCATCCACACATCGAAAGAGCTGGACACGCTGTCGACCGTGGCCATGGGATTCATGTTTGCGGTCAACCTGCCGGTGATGCTGCTGCTCGGGACGCGCGCCATGGGCGCGTGGCACGACTACTTCCGCCGCCTGAACCGCGGCGAGATTCCCCGCCCGCCTCCGCGACCGAAGACGAACCGCGCAACGACCCCATGACGCCGGAATCCGCGCATCGAATGCAGTCCCGGACCGGCGTGTTGCTGGTCAACCTGGGCACGCCCGATGCGCCGACGGCGCCCGCGATCCGGCGCTACCTGCGCCAGTTCCTGTCCGATCGCCGCGTGGTCGAGTTCCCGCGCCTGCTGTGGCTCGCGATCCTGTATTTCTTCATCCTGCCGTTCCGGCCACGCAGGCTCGTGCACGCCTACGAGAAGGTCTGGACCGCGCAAGGCTCGCCCTTGATGGCGATCTCGCGCGAACAGCAGGAGGCGCTGTCGGCCGCGTTCGGACCCGACGTGATCGTGGAGCTGGCGATGACTTACGGAGCGCCTTCGATCGACGCCGCCTTGAGTGAGCTGGAGACCGCCGGCGTGCGCCGTCTGCTGGCGCTGCCGATGTACCCGCAGTACTCCGGATCGACGACCGCGGCCGTGTTCGACGCGCTGTTCGCCGCACTCGGCCGGCGTCGCTGGATGCCCGAAATCCGCACGATCGGCAGCTATCACGACGATCCGGGTCACATCGAGGCCCTGGCCACGGGCATCGAGTCGTACTGGCAGTCGCAGGGACGAGGCGATCACCTGCTGATCTCCTTCCACTCGATTCCGCGCCGATATCTCGAAAACGGCGACCCGTACTTCTGCCAGTGCCAGAAGACGGCGCGGCTGCTCGTCACGCGCCTGGCACTGAAAGCCGACGCCTTCTCGGTGAGCTTCCAGTCACGCCTGGGCCGCCAGCCCTGGCTGATGCCGTACAGCGACCGGGTGATTCCGCAGCTCGCCACGGGACGCGGGGTGCGGCGGCTCGACGTGGTCTGCCCCGGTTTTGCGGCCGACTGCCTGGAGACACTGGAGGAAGTGGCGATCCGCTACGCCGCGGACTTCGTCGCGGCCGGCGGCGAGGCGCTACGTTACATCCCGGCGCTCAACGCACAGCCTGCGCACATCGACGCGCTGGTCGCGCTCTGCCGCCGGCACCTGCAGGGCTGGACCGAGGCAGGTGCGACGGAAGGTGCGGACGCCGTCGCCGCCCGTCTCCAGCGCGTCGAGTCGATCGGCCCGACACTGGATTCGATGACGCTGCGCTGATCAGCGGCGCAACGTCCTGAGTCCTCAGCGGGACACGAGGCTCAGGTCGGTCCGACGCGCGCCGGTTTGAGCCTGCGACGACACTTCCACGCGGTTGCGCGGCAGTCCGAGCGAGACCAGGTAGAGACTGACGCTGGCCGCCCGGCTCTCTGCGAGCCGCAACGCCGCGGCGCCCGTTTCGGCGCCTTCGATACCGCCGGTGATCACGACGCGGGCCGCGACATCCGCAAGCATCGGTCGCGTGCTGGTTTGCACGAAGGCGTCGACTACCTTCATCGCTTCACCGTCCAGCATCGCGCTGTAAGGCAGGAAATTCACCGACGCGTTGGCCAGGCTGTGCTCGGCGGGCGCAGTAACCACCCTCTTTGGCGGTGGTGCCGGCGTGACGGCCGGCACCGCTGCCACGGGCGACGGTGGGATGACAGGCGCAGGTGCAGCCACGACCACGGCTGGCGCTGCAACGGGCGCCGCGACGGACGACGGCGCTGCGATCGCCACGATGGGCGGCGCCGTCGGCCCCTGCCGACCCGACACCCGTAGTTCCACGCGGCAATTCCGCGCCAGGCTCGCACCGACGAAGCGCGGTTCACCCACACCGGGGACGCGAAGCGAAATCCGCGCGGCCGGTACGCCCGCCCTGATCAACTCGTTGCGCACCGCCTGCGCACGGGCAGTGGCGAGACGGGCCGCGTTCAAGCCATCGGACTTCGTGTCCGAATGTCCTGACAGAACCAGGTTCGCGCCCGGGTTCTTCTCGAGTTCCGGCATCAGGTCGTGGGCGGTCTGCTTGATTGCGCGTTCCGCGCTCCAGGACAGGTCCGAGTCGCCCTCGTCGAAATAGTACGTGCGCTCGGGTTCGGTTCGGACCGCGAGCTGCTGCGACGGAGACGGGGAGGCCGCGGAGGGCGTTGCCCCGGTCCCGGGTGCAGACCCGACTATCGGAGGCAGATGCGGGGCAGGCAACTGCGGCTGCGTCGCCGCAGCCGCCGGGCGCGGGTACACCGGCGCGGGTGGCGACGCGGTGGGCCTCGAGACGGCAGAAGGGACCGCCGGTGGCGGCGGCGGCGTGTAGGGCAAGGCGGCACGTACCGCCGGCGGCGGCGTGAACGGCGCGGCCGGAGCCGGCCGGGCAACAACCGGAGGCGGCAAGGGCGGGGCCGCCTGTGCAGGCGGCAGGACCGGCGCGCGACGCGCCACGTCCGGGCGCGGCCGCTGGCCGGCCGCGCATCCACTCGCGTTCACGAGCGCGCCCAGCGGGGACATCGGGCAGCGGTCCACGCCGTCGGCCACGCCGTCGATGTCCTCGTCGAGCGCACAGCCCTGGCTGTCCACCACCGCGCCGCCCGGCGACAGCGGGCAGGCGTCGACTACATCGGGAATGCCGTCCTCGTCCTCGTCACCGCGCGTGGAGCAGCCATCCGCATGCACGCCGATGCCGACCGGCGTGTAGGGACAGGAGTCGCGATCGTCGGGTACCCCGTCCGCATCCGCGTCGAACACCGAGTTACTGGCGGCGGACGCCACGCCGGCCGACAGGCCAAGCAGGAGGCTTCCGATGACGAAGAAAGATCGGATGCTCATGTCGGCGCGATCCAATGGAGGGTTTGGGAGCCGAGTCTGGAGAAGTCGGGGACAACAAAAAAGCCCCGCCGTGCGGGCGGGGCTTCCTTGAACCATCCGGGTCGGACTATTTCTCGCGCGTCCGGACCTCGGTGCGACGGTTCAGCGCCCGCCCCTCGTCGGTCTCGTTGGTCGCCTTGGGGCGCGCTTCGCCGTAGGCCTGCGTGCTCATCCGTCCGGCATCCACACCCTTGCGCGTCAGGTACTGCTTGACGACGTTGGCGCGCTTTTCGGACAGACCCTGGTTGTAGCCGTCTGTACCGATCCAATCGGTGTGGCCGGCGACGTCGACCTTGAGCTGCGGGTAGGACTTGGCGAGGTCGTTGATGACCTTGGCCGCGTTGTCGAGCACCGACTTCGCGTAGTCGGTCAGGTCAGACTTGTCGAAGGCAAAGTGCGTGTCTTCGAACTTCTGGTTCGGGTCGCCCTTGGCCGCCTTCTTCTCGACCGGGCAGCCCTTGGCGTCCACCGGCGTACCCTTCGGCGTCTCGGGGCACAGGTCGGCGGTGTCGCAGACGCCATCGCCATCGCTGTCGGGGCAGCTGGCCGGCGCAGGGGCCGCGGCAAGCTCGGATTCCGGCTTGTGTCCAAGCGGGATCACGACGCCGACCTGCATCACCGCCTCGCCCACGTCGTCCTGGCTGTTGCCGTTGAACGAGTGTTCGTCGAAGAAGATGTGGCGGTAGCGCAGGTCGCCGCGCACGCCCATGTCGAAGCCGCCGACGTCGAAGAACTTCATAAAGCCCAGGCCCACGTCCGCAAACGGATTCGTGGACGAATTGCTGGAGTTCTTGATGTCGGTCTGGATGCTGCCCGCGCCGATACCGAAGTACGGCGAGAACCGCGGGTCGCGGCTGTAGAAGAACAGGCCGTCGAGCTTGCCGCCGTAGTCGCGCATGCTGAGTGCGGACGTATCGTGAGAATAGTTGTGTCCGAACGCGGCAATTTCGAAGCCCAGCCAGCGGTTGATCGCCTTGCCGACGCTCAGCTGGAGGCCTTTGCCGGCGTTGAAGGCGCGAGAAGAATCGCCGATGAGCTCACCCCGGTCGTCCTCCTGCGGCACGTAGCTGAACTGGCCCGAAATATAGGGCCGCATCTCCTTGTAGGCGTCCTCTGCATGCGCACTGGCCGCCGCAAACATGGCCACGACAAGCAGCCCCGCTCCCATCACTTTGTTCATGCTCCCCACTCCCCAAGCATTGTGTAAATCCTGACATCGGCAAATTCGGCAAGCGAATCAGCACGGTTATTATAGGCACCGACTTGTGCGGCGCGACAATCCCTACGGCCCTGATCGCACGATGCCGGTCCCCGCCGTCCCCGCCGCCCCCCTTTGCAGGAGCCTTGAGCGTGATGGAGTTCGTGTCCGATTACGGACTGTTTCTGGCCAAGTCGATCACGCTGGTGATCGCGATACTGCTGGTGGCTGCCAACCTGTTCAGCCTGACCCGCAACGCCCGCGGGCAGGGCGGCGACCGCCTCCAGGTACGCAACATCAATGAGCGCCTGCGCGAATTGGCCGAGGCCCTGAACAATGAAATGCTCGACGAAGGCGAGCGCAAGAAGCTGGCCAAGGAGCGCAAGGCCGACGACAAGGCCAAGAAAAAGGCGCGCGCGAAGGGCGTGGCGCCCCGGGCCCGAGTCTTCGTGCTCGATTTCGAGGGCGACCTCCAGGCCCACGCGGTGTCCAGCCTGCGCGAGGAGGTCAGCGCCCTGCTCCAGGTCGCTCGCAAGGAGGACGAGGTCCTGCTGCGCCTCGAAAGCGCCGGCGGCCTGGTCCATTCGTATGGACTTGCCGCCTCGCAGCTGACCCGGGTGCGGGCCGGCGGCCTGCGCCTGACCGTGGCGGTGGACAAGGTTGCGGCCAGTGGCGGCTACCTCATGGCCTGCGTCGCCGATCGCATCCTGGCCGCGCCGTTCGCGGTGATCGGCTCGATCGGGGTGGTCGCCCAGATTCCGAACTTCAACCGGCTGCTGCGCAAGAACGCCGTTGACCTGGAACTGCACACCGCGGGCGAATTCAAGCGCACCCTCACCATGTTCGGCGAGAACACAGACGCGGCGCGCGCCAAGTTCCGCGAGGAGCTGGACGAGACCCACACGCTGTTCAAGCGTTTCGTCGCCGAGCACCGCCCGTGCCTGGATCTGGCCCGCGTCGCGACCGGCGAGCACTGGTTCGGCACGCGTGCGGCCGAGCTCAAGCTGATCGACGAGATCCGGAGCAGCGACGATTACCTGCTCCAGCGAGCGGCCGACGCCGACGTGTTCGAGTTGCACTACCGCGTGCGCAAACCCCTGTCCGAGCGCCTGGGGCTGGGTCTTGCGCGCGTCGCGGGCGCCTTTGGGCGCAGGGCTTTCACTCCGGACGTGCCCTGAATCGCGGGGGCGGGCCCCGCGAGCGGCGCACGGCGACTTTTCGCGAGGCTGACGCGCGTGGGCGCGGATTGTTACCCTTAGGGCTTGCACAGCCGCACGAACTGGAGAGGTTCGCCTGCGGCACGACGGTCGGTACGGCTGCCGCAAAACAACCAGAATGGGATCGAAGACGATGAAGCTCAGCAGCAAGTCGTTCGAAAACGGTGGCGTGATTCCCGGACGTTGCGCGTTCGCGGTGAAGGCGCCTCGTGGCCACGTGCGGCTCTCGGAAAATCTGAATCCCGAACTGAGCTGGACCGGCGCGCCGGCCGGCACGAAAAGCTTCGTGCTGCTGTGCATCGACCCGGACGTGCCGACCAAAGCGGATGACGTCAACAAGGAAGATCGGGAGGTGCCGCTCAAGCTGCCGCGCACCACGTTCACGCACTGGGCCATGGTGGACATCCAGCCGGATGTCGCGGAAGTGGAAGAAGGTGCGTGCTCGCGCGGCGTCACCCCGCGTGGCAAGCAGGCGCCGGTCGGACCCAAAGGCTCGCGCCAGGGCATCAACGACTTCACGGGCTGGTTCAAGGGCGACGCCGACATGGGCGGCGACTACCTGGGCTACGACGGGCCCTGCCCGCCGTGGAACGACAGCGTGGTCCATCACTACAGTTTCGAATTGCACGCGCTCGACGTCGAGCGCTGCGGCCTGGACGGAAAGTTCACCGCTGCCGATGTTCAGAAAGCCATCGAGGGTCACGTCCTCGCCAGCGCGAGCATCACCGGCCGCTTCAGTCTCAATCCGCGCATCCGCCTGCTGTAGCGGGCTCGTATCAACTCCGGTCCGAGGGAAACTCTGTCCGCGGTCCGATGTCCTAGCCGGCGCTGCCTCCAGGCAGCGCATCCAATTGAGGAACCGATGTCCCGCTCCCTACTTCTGAAGATTGCGGCTCCCGTGGTCGTGTCCGCCGGCGTGTTGTCCTTCGCCCTGATGTCGACCGCCCCTGTCCCGAGCCAGGCCGACATCAGCGTGCCCATCCAGCAAGGGGTGCCCTCGCTCGCGCCGATGCTCAAGATCGTCATGCCTGCGGTCGTCAACATCGCGGTGACGTCCAAGGCCGAGATCCAGAACCCGCTGATGCAGGACCCGTTCTTCCGCCGCTTCTTCGAGGGTCCGAACGCCCCGGAGCAGCAGGAACCCGACGAACAACAGTCCACCGGCTCGGGCGTGATCGTCGATGCCGCCAAGGGCTACGTGATCACCAACAACCACGTGGTCGAGCAGGCCGATTCGATCAAGGTGCGTCTCTCCGATGACCGCGAGTTCGAGGCCAAGCTGATCGGCAAGGATCCGCAGTCCGACGTTGCGATCCTGCAGATCAAGGCGGAGAAGCTCATCGCGATTCCGCTCGCGGACTCGGACAAGGCGCAGGTCGGCGATTTCGTAGTCGCCATCGGCTCGCCGTTCGGGCTGCGACAGACCGTCACCTCCGGAATCATCAGCGCCACCGGCCGCTCCACCGGCATCAGCGACGGCGGCTACGAGGACTTCATCCAGACCGACGCCTCGATCAACCCGGGCAATTCCGGCGGCGCGCTGGTGAACCTCAACGGGCAGCTCGTCGGCATCCCGTCCAACATCCTCTCGCGATCGGGCGGCAACATCGGTATCGGCTTCGCCATCCCGATCAACCAGGCACGCGGTGTGATGGGTCAGCTCATCGAGCACGGCTCCGTGCAGCGCGGGCGCATCGGCGTGGTCGGTCAGGACGTCACGCCGGATCTCGCGAAGGCTTTCGGCCTGCCCTCTGCGCGCGGCGCGGTCGTTGCGCAGGTCATGCCGGATTCGCCCGCCGCCAAGGCGGGCCTAAAGCCCGAGGACATCGTGCTGGAGGCGAACGGCCGCGAGGTGCAGAACATGGCGCAGCTGCGCAATACCGTGGGCCTGATGCGCGTGGGTGACAAGGTCGAGCTCAAGGTGCTGCGCGAAGGCAAGACGCGCGACGTGACCGTGGTCGTGGGCAAGGACACCGAGGAAGCCTCCGTTGCCGCGGGCCTGCATCCATCGCTCGCCGGCGCCATGTTCGGTCCGCTCGACGAGGCCACGGCCAAATCCTCCGGCTCCAAGGGTGTGCTCGTGCAGAAGGTGGTGCCGGGTTCGCCCGCCGCGCGCACCGGTCTGCGTGACGGCGACATCATCATTGCGGTCAACCGAGAGCACGTCGAGGACATGGCGAAATTCAACAAGCTCGCCGGCGTCAAGGACGGCCAGTTGCTGCTGCACGTTCAACGTGGCAACGGCGCACTGTTCATGATCGTCCGCTGAGGATCCAATCGCCCTCCTGCCTGCGTTCTGCGGAGGCAGGAGGGACTGCCGTCCCAGGCGCCATCGCGGGCTATACTCGTCGCAGACCCGAACCCGGCGGCTCACGTGCTCGAAGCGGAACTCGAACAGCTCGAACAACGCGTGCAGCGACTCGTCGCTGCCTACCGGCAGGCGAAGCTCGAGGCCAAACGCGCCATACAGGAACGCGACCGTCTGACCGCCCTCAACGCGGAGCTGCGCCGACGCATCGAAGGCGTCGTCGATCGGGTACGAAAGCTCGAGACCGAGCAGGGCTCGGAGGAGAACGTATGACTCCCCGGCGATACCGTGCCTGTGAAAGCAGCGGCGGCGGGAACCGGACGTTGGGCTCACGCGGCTCGTCGAGCGCTCCGCTCAAGGAGATCTCCAAGTGAGCCCGAAGGCGTCGCCAGGGGAACCTGAAAGCATGAGCGTCACGGTCCGCATCATGGGCCGTGAATACACCGTGGTATGCCCGCAGGAAGAGCACGAGGCTCTGGTCGCGTCGGCGGATTTCCTAAACGACCGCATGATGGCCATCCGCAAGCGTGGCAAGGCGCTGGGCGCGGAGCGCATCGCGGTGATGGCCGCGCTGAACCTTTCGCGCGAACTGCTCGAGGCGCGCGGATCCGACAAAGTCATTCCGCCCGACAGTGCGTCGATAGAGCGCGTGAAGCAGCTGCGCCTCGACATCGATTCCACGCTCTCGCTCGAGTAGTGCGACAGGCGGTGCGCCGTGAGCCGACGACGGCTCTTGGGAATTCGGATTCCGGTGCTATTCTTGGGTCGTGCCTCTCGTAGCGCCCAAGCGTGCTCCAAGCCCCTTGAGCCTATTTTCACCACCAGGGAGCCTTACCCGTTTCTGGCGTGCAAGCCCGCGAATTCGGCGGGAAGCCCGATGATCTGGCGCGGCACCCACTTGAGACCTTTGTCTCAAGGACCCGGGCAGGCTGAAAGCGCCACGGGAGGCACCTCGAATTCTGCAGGACCGGCTGCGCTGCTCAAGGCGCAGCGGCGGCGCGAACTCCGCGCCACCCGTACGGCGATCCCGCCGGCGTCCGCACGCCAGTGTGCGATTCGAGCGGCCCGCAACCTTCTGAAGCTGCCTGCCCTGAGACGCGGGCGGCACGTCGCCGTCTACTTCGCGACCGGTTCCGAACTCGACTCTGATGCCTTGATCGCACTGCTGCATCGCGCGGACAAGCGCGTGCTGGTGCCCGCCATAGCGCCGGGGACCATTGCCACGATGCGAATGATCCCGCTCGATCGCCATGCGCCCTTGCGCCGACGGCTGCACGGCATCCGCGAACCGGTCCGGCGCCGCTATACCGCCCGAAGCCGCATCGACGTCGTCGTGCTGCCGCTGCTCGGCTTCGATGTATCCGGCACACGCCTGGGCAGCGGCGCGGGCTACTACGACCGCTGGCTCGCACGGCAGCGGCCGCGTCCGTTCTGCGTGGGCTACGCCTACTCCGCGCAGGAAACCGCCCAGCTTCCGCGCGAGCCCTGGGACCAGCCGCTCGATGCCGTCTGCACCGAACGGCGACTGCGGCATTTTTCGCGGCGATAATCTTTCGCGTCCCCAATCACGCCGCTGCAGGAGCCGTCATGGCCTACTGGTTGATGAAGTCGGAACCCGACTGTTTCTCGATCGACGATCTCGCTTCCAAGCGAACCGCGCCCTGGGACGGCGTGCGCAATTACCAGGTGCGCAACATGTTTCGCGACGACATGCAGCCGGGCGATCTCGCGTTCTTCTACCACTCGAGTTGCCCGCAACCGGGCATCTTCGGACTCATGGAGGTGGTGTCGCGCGCCTATCCCGATCCCACGCAGTTCGACCCCAGGCACGAGCACTACGACGCCGGCTCCAAGCGCGAGGAACCGCGCTGGCTCCTGGTCGACGTGAAGTTCAGGAAGAAGCTCGGACGGCCGGTGCTGCTCGACGAACTGCGCGAGAAGGAAGCGAAGTTCAAGGGACTGCGCATTCTCGAACGCGGCACGCGCCTGTCGGTGACGCCCGTGACCGCGCCGCACTGGAAGGCGATCCTGAAGCTGGCGGGCGAGAACGAATAGGTCCGTGCAGCGCGGACGAAGCGCGGGGTTCCCTGGCGCCGATACAGAACCGGCCCCGGAGTTCGTCCGGGCGACGGGTCTACAGGTGAGAGCGCTAGTCCGCCCCTAGAAACAGCTCGTACACCGGATTGCCGGTCTCTTCCCAGTACGGGTACCCGAGCGCGTCGAGCGAGCGCTTGAGTTCCGCGCGTTCCTTCGCCGGCACCTGCATCCCGCACAGCACGCGCCCATAAGCCGCGCCATGGTTGCGGTAATGGAATAGCGAAATGTTCCAGCGCCCGCCGACCGCATCGAGGAAATCGACGAGCGCACCCGGCCGCTCCGGGAACTCGAACCGGAAGATGCGCTCGTTGAGCAGACCCGGCACGCGGCCACCGACCATGAAGCGCACGTGCATCTTCGCCATCTCGTTGCCCGACATGTCGACGACGGCGAAACCGTGGTCGCGCAGGTTCTTCACGATGGTCTCGCGCTCGGCGTGCCCGTCCGCGAGCTTGATGCCGGCGAACACGTGCGCCGCCGACTTCGACGAGTAGCGGTAGTTGAATTCGGTGATCACGCGCCGGCCGAGCTGGCGAAGGAACTTGCGAAAGCTCCCGGGCTGCTCGGGAATGGTGACAGCCAGAAGTCCTTCGGCCTCGTCTCCAAGCTCGGCACGTTCGGCGATGTGGCGCAGACGGTCGAAGTTCACGTTTGCGCCCGACACGATCGCGCACAGCGTCTTGCCGCTGACGCCGTTCTCGATGACCCACTTCTTCGCGCCCGCCACCGCCAGCGCGCCGGCGGGCTCGGGCACCGCGCGCTGCTCGTGGAAGACGTCGCGGATCGCGGCACAGATCTCGTCGATCGACACGCGCATCCAGCCATCGACGAGCTGGCGGCAGACACGGAAGGTCTCTTCACCCGCCTGCTTCACCGCCACACCGTCGGCGAACAACCCGACCTGCGCCAGCTTCACGCGCCGACCCGCATCGAGCGCGGCAGCCATGCAGTCCGAATCCTCGGGCTCCACGGAGATCACCTTGGTACGCGGGCTCGCGTGCTTGATCCAGGCGGCGATCCCGGCCAGCAGGCCGCCGCCACCCGTGCAGACGAACACGGCGTCGAGCTCGGTGATGTCGAGGCCCGCAAGCTGTTCGAGGATCTCGCGCGCGATCGTGCCCTGGCCCGCGATCACTTCCGGATCGTCGTAGGGATGGATCAGGGTCATGCCGCGCTCGACGGCGAGTTCGCCCGCATGCGCTTGCGCGTCGTCGTAGGCGTCCCCGTGCAGGATCGCCTTGCCGCCCAGCGCTCGCACCGCGTCGACCTTGATGCTGGGCGTCGTGCGCGGCATCACGATCCAGGCCGGGATGCCCAGCGTCCTGGCCGCGAGCGCCACGCCCTGCGCGTGATTGCCGGCCGAGGCGCAGATCACACCCCGCGCGCGCGTCTGCGCGTCCAGCCCCGCGATCTTGTTGAAGGCGCCGCGCAGCTTGAAGGAGTGCACCGGCTGCAGGTCTTCGCGCTTGAGAAGCAGACGATTGCCCAGGCGCGCCGACATCTTCGGCGCCGGCAGCAGCGGCGTGACGACGGCGACCTCGTAGACGCGGCCCGCGGCCTCCTCGATCCGGCGCGCATAGCGCGAGAGGAGGACGGCGGACGCGGACGAGCCACGGCGAGCGGATTTGCGGGGCTTGGGTTTCACGGGCGCACCGGACTTCGAGCCGGTTTCAGGGGGTTGCGGGGGCCGTATGATAGCGGCCCTCCCGCACCTCCCTGGCCTGGATTCCCGCACGTCAATGCCCGACGTCATAGCCTTCATCGGTGGCGGCAACATGGCCACGAGCCTGATCGGCGGCCTGGTCGCGGCCGGCTGCGCGCCGGAATCGCTGCGCGTCGCGGAACCCGATGCAGCGCGCGCGCAGGTTCTGCGCGAAAAGCTCGGCGTGACGGTCGCGGCCTCGGCACACGAGATCGTCGCAGGCGCCGGCACCCTGGTCCTCGCGGTCAAGCCGCAGCAGATGGCCGAGGCCCTGCGCGGCCTGTCGCCGGATGCCGGCGCCTGCGTCGTGTCGATCGCGGCGGGCATCCGGCTGGATTTCCTGCGCACGGCGCTGGGTCCCTCGCTGCACTATGTGCGCAGCATGCCGAACACGCCGGCGCTCTACGGCTGCGGCATCAGCGGCCTCTATGCGCAGCCCGGCACGCCGGACGACGCACGCCTGCGAGCCGAGATCGTACTGCGCGCGGCCGGCGAGACCGTATGGCTCCGCGATGAAGCCGAGCTCGATGCCGTCACCGCCGTCTCGGGGTCCGGGCCGGCGTATTTCTTCCTGCTCGTGGAAGCCATGCGTGAAGCGGGCGTGGCCCTGGGTCTGGCGCCGGAGACCGCGGCCAAGCTCGCAGCGCACACCTGCATCGGCTCTGCCCGCATGATCGAGGAGGGAACCACGGACGTCGCCGAACTACGCGCCCAGGTCACCTCGAAGGGCGGCACCACCGAGGCGGCGCTCAAGTCCCTGGAAAGCGCGGGTATGCGCCCCATCGTCCACGAGGCCTTGGCGGCTGCGGCTCGCCGCTCCAGGGAGCTGGGCGACCAGCTCGGCAAGTCTTCCTAATTCCGCACTCAGCACTCCGCACTCGAAAATGGGCGCCAACGCCAGCAACGCGCTGAACTACCTGGTTTCAACCCTGCTCAACCTGTACCTGTGCGCGGTAATCCTGCGCATCGTCCTGGGCTGGGTGCGCGCGGACTTCTACAACCCGGTGTCGCAACTCGTGTGGAAGCTCACGCAGCCGGTGCTCAAGCCGTTCCAAAAGACGGTGCCCCGCTGGCGCCGGCTCGACAGCGCGGCCGTCGCCTTCCTGGCCGTCCTGGCGCTGGTCTTCGTCTACGTCGCGGCCTGGCTGTTCGGGGCGGTGCTGTCGCCCTTGCCCGCGGTGTTGTACGCGCTGCTGAAGGTGATCGTGCTGACCGCCAACCTCTACACCGTGGGGCTGACCTTCCTCGCAATCCTGTCCTGGTTCGGTCCCGGCGTGAACAACCCCGCGTCGAACATCCTGTGGAGCATGAACGAGCCGATCCTGCGCCCGATCCGCAAACTGATTCCGCCGATCGCGGGGCTCGACCTCTCGCCGCTGTTCGCCATCATCCTGATGCAGGTGGTGGTGATGCTGCTGCCGCTCCCCTTCATCTTCCGCGCCGGCATCCTCGGCTGATGAATGCATCGTCGCCGCCGGGTGCGATCCCGGCCGATTCGGTCGGCGTGGTCGAGCCGCGCCGGATCGCCATTGAGCGGCCGCTCAAGCTCGATTGCGGACGCACGCTGTCGCGCTTCGACCTCGTCGTCGAAACCTACGGCCGGCTCAACGCGAGCGCCTCGAACGCCATCCTGGTCTGCCACGCGCTGTCGGGCGACCACCACGCGGCGGGTCTGAACGCAGCCGACGATCGCAAGCCCGGCTGGTGGGACAACTGCATCGGGCCCGGCAAACCGATCGACACGCGCCGTTTCTTCGTCGTGAGCCTGAACAACCTCGGCGGCTGCCGCGGTTCCACCGGGCCGAACACTTTCAACCCGGAGACCGGTCGTCTGTGGGGCCCCGACTTCCCGCTGCTCACCGTGCGCGACTGGGTGCGCTCGCAGGCGATGCTCGCCGATGCCCTTGGCATACGCGCCTGGGCCGCGGCGATCGGCGGATCCCTGGGCGGCATGCAGGTCATGCAGTGGGCGATCGACTTTCCCGATCGCATCCGCAACGCCTGCGTCGTCGCGGCGGCGCCCAAGCTGTCGGCGCAGAACATCGCGTTCAACGAGATCGCGCGGCAGGCCATCCTTTCGGATCCCGAATTCCACGGCGGGCGCTTCTACGAGCACAACGTCGTGCCCTCACGCGGGCTCAAACTCGCGCGCATGCTCGGCCACATCACCTACCTGTCCGACGCGGCGATGCGCAGGCGCTTCGGCTCCGAGCTCAAGCTCGCGGCGCCGTCTTTCAACTTCGACGTCGAGTTCGAGGTCGAGAGCTACCTGCGCCACCAGGGTTCGGTCTTCGTCGATCGCTTCGACGCGAATACCTACCTGCTGATGACCAAGGCGCTGGACTACTTCGATCCCGCGCGCGACTACGCCGATTCGCTGGTCACCGCGCTGCGCCAGGCGAGCGCGCGCTTCCTCGTGATCGCGTTCTCCAGCGACTGGCGTTTCTCGCCCGCGCGCTCACGCGAAATCGTGAAGAGCCTGGTCGAGGCGGATCGCGACGTCAGCTACGCGCTGATCGACTCGCAGCTGGGCCACGACGACTTCCTGATGCCGATCCCGGCCTACCACGACGTGCTCGGACGCTATCTGTCCCGCGTCGCCGACCAGGAAGCGATCGCATGACACCGCCCTCCCCGATGGTCGACGGCGCGCTGCGTCCGGACCTCGCGGTCATCAGTGAATGGATCGAACCCGGCAGCCGCATCCTCGACCTGGGCTGCGGTGACGGCACCTTGCTCGATCACCTCGCGCGCACGCGCAAGGTGCGCGGCTACGGCCTCGAGATCGATCCCGCGAAGCTCACGGCCTGTGTCGCGCGCGGCGTCAACGCGATTCAGGCGGACGTCGACGACGGGCTCAAGGACTTCGCGACGGATTCGTTCGACTACGTGGTGCTGACGCAGACCCTGCAGGCGCTCGTGCGTCCGGATCTCGCGCTCACGGAGATCCTGCGCGTGGGCCGCCGCGCGATTGTGACCTTTCCCAATTTCGGCCACTGGCGCGTACGCGCGCAGCTCATGGCGGGCCACATGCCGCTGACCAAGTCGCTGCCGGACCAGTGGTACGACACGCCGAACATTCACCTCTGCACGGTCCAGGATTTCGAAGCCCTGTGCGCGGCACGGCACTGGACCTGTGTGCGGCGCAGCCTGCTCGATCGCGCGCTGCGCGAGAGCAAGCGCACGGTCTGGCCCAACCTGTTCGCGGAAGTGGCGCTGTACATGCTGGAAGACGAGAACTGAGCGGACAGCTGTTCCGCAACCCCGACGAAGTCCCCGAGCTATTTCGCGATTGGCGAGGCAGGCCCGGACCACGTTCGGGCTACAAGTTCAGCTCGTCGTGCCGCGTGCCGCCACCACCACGCGATTCTTGCCCGCGCGCTTGGCCGCATACATCGCCTGGTCGGCCACGCGCATCAATTTCTCGATGCGCTCATCGCGGGTCTGCTGCGAGACGGGCTCTCTGGAGTACTCCGGAAACAGGGCGGCGCCGATGCTCGCGCCCACCTGCACTTCGGCCCGCCCGGCTTCCGCCAGCTCCAGCGTGAAGGGCTGGCGCAGAATCTCGCAGAGCTTCTCGCCGAGGCGCTGCGCCTCGCCGTCCGGCGCCCCGTCCATGATCACCGCGAACTCGTCGCCGCCGAGACGTGCGCAGGTGTCCGAGCGTCGAACCCCCTGCTCCAGGCGGCGTGCCATCTCCTTGAGCGCCAGGTCCCCGGCGAGGTGGCCGTACCGGTCGTTGATCGGCTTGAAGCCGTCCAGGTCCAGGTAGAGCAGCGCGAAGCTGTCCTGCCGCCGGTCCAAACGCGAGACCGCCTGCGAGAGACGATCCATGAACAGCAGGCGATTCGGCAGACCGGTCAGCGGATCGTGGCCGGCCTGATGGCGCGCCAGTTCTTCGAGGCGCTTGCGCTCGGCGACCTCGCGCTCGAGTTCGCCATTGCGCTGCCCGAGCACGTCGAGCAGGTCGCGCATCATGCGCTTGCCGTTGTAGAGGTCCAGGAACACGCGGACCTTCGACAGCAGCACCACGTCGTTCACCGGCTTGGCGATGTAGTCGACCGCACCGTGCTTGTAACCCTTCAGGCGGTTCAGGTCGTCGCCGTAGGCGGCGGTGACGAAGATGATCGGGGTTTCGCGCGTGCGCGTCTCTTCCGACAGCAGCGCGGCGACTTCGAATCCGTCGATGTCCGGCATCTGCACGTCGAGCAGGATCAACGCGAACTCGTGATCCAGGCAGGCCGCCAGCGCCTCGTTTCCGGACCTGGCCTCCACGAGGTGGGCGCCGGAGTTGCGCAGCAGGCGGCGCATGGCCACGAGGTTCGCCGGCGTGTCGTCGACCACCAGAATCTTCGGCAGCTCTGCCAGGTTCGGTGAATTCGCGGTGTAGGGGGTTTCGCTGTTCGCCATTTCTAACCGTGGTCGGTGGCGCTCACGCGCACAGTTGATTGAGGAGTGGGCCGATGTCCGCAAGGGCGAGCACGTGGTCAGCGCCCGCCAACCGCAGCGTAGCGTCCGGCATCTCGCGCATTTCGGCCTCCTCCGGTTTCTGGACGATGCTCAGACCCCTGCGGCTTCGAATGGCGACCATGCCGGTCGCGCCATCGTCGTTGGCCCCCGTCAGCACCACCCCTATCAAGCCGCGCTTCCAGACGTCCGCCGCAGACTCGAACAGCACGCTTGCCGAAGGTCGCACATGGCACACCTTTTCGTCCACGCTCAGCGCGGCTCGCGGGCCTGCCTCGACCAGCAGGTGGTAGCCGGGCGGCGCGAGGTAGGCGCAGCCGCCGATGAGAGGCTGACGCGGCTCGGCCTCCACGACCGGGATCGCGCTGACCGCCGCGAAGAGTTCGCACAGCGCCTGTCCGTCCTCCGAGGCGGTGTGCTGCACGATGAGCACCGGCACGCGCAACTGCGCGTCCAGCGCGCGCAGCACGGTACGCAGCGCCTCGATGCCGCCGGTCGAGGCGCCCATCACGATGGCCTCGTAGATCCTACGGCGCACGAACAATGCGCCGGTAGATCGAGCCGCCGATGCGCTCGAAGTCCGCACCGAATTCGGAATACGTCAGCGACTCGCGGCTGCCCAGGCACAGGAAGCCGCCGTACACCAGGCTGTCGCGAAACAGGCCCAGGGCCCGCTCCTGCAGATCGTCGCCGAAGTAGATGAGCACGTTGCGGCACACGATCAGCTGCATTTCGCCGAACACGCCGTCGCTGACCAGATTGTGATTGGCGAACGTCACGCGCTTGCGCAGCGTCTCGTCGAGCTTGATGCGGTGGTAGCGCGCGGTAAACCAGTCCGACAGCGACCCGGTCCCGCCGGCGCGCAGGTAGTTGTCCGAGTAGGCGCGCGCCTCGTGCAGCGGATAGATGCCCTCCTCCGCGCGCGCGAGCGCCTCGTCGCTGAAGTCGGTGGCGAAGATGTGCGCGCGCTCGTAGAGCCCACATTCGCGCAGCACGATGGCCAGCGAATAGACCTCCTCGCCGTGTGCGCAGCCGGCCTGCCAGATGTTGATCTGCGGCCAGGTGGCGAGCACCGGCATGACGTCGCGCCGCAGCAGGCGGAACACCGCCGGATCGCGGAACATTTCCGAGACCGGCACCGACAGCCGCCCGATGACCTCGCGCACGAACCCGTCCTCGTGCAGCAGGCGCTCCGTGAGGCGACTCAGGTTCGGCGCGGCCACCGCGGCCTGCAGCGCAAGCACACGGCGCTTGAACGAGGCGGGCGCGTAGCCGCCGAAGTCGTAGCCGTGGCGCAGCTTCAGCGCCTGGCGGAACAGCTCGATCTCGATGTCGTGGCGGTCGGAGGCGTGCACGTTCTAAGAGCGGGATGCGAAGTCCGGCATGCGGAGGTCGCGGTCGTCATCGCGGACAGCCACCTGTACCGCCAGCGCGGACTGGCGGTTTCGATGTCTCAGATCAGGCCAATGACCGGCATTCATTTTTTTCCGGCCCCGCATGCCGAACTCCGCATCCGTCAGGCCCAGACCCGCAGCAGCGAGACCAGCTGGTCGATGTCGATCGGCTTGGCGCAGTAGTCGTTCGCCCCGGCCTCAAGGCATTTCTCGCGATCGCCCTTCATCGCCTTGGCGGTGACCGCGATGATCGGCATGCGCTTCCACTGCGGCACGGCGCGGATGCGGCGGATCGTCTCGTAGCCGTCCATGCCCGGCATCATGATGTCCATGAGCACGATGTCGACCGGCGGGCCTTCGGCACCGGTGCTACGCGCCTCGAGCTGGGCCAGCGCCTTGTGCCCGTCCTGCGCCATCACCACGTTCATGCCGCGCGTGCGCAGCGCCTTGGACAGCGCGAAGACGTTGCGCATGTCGTCGTCCACCACGAGCACGGTCTTGCCGGCGATATCGGCAACCGGCGCGTGCTGTGCCGGCTCGGTGGGCGCGGGCCCGGGCCGCTTGAGCGCATGCAGGAACAGGTGCACCTCGTCGATCAGCCGCTCCGGGGAACGCGCGCCGTGGATGACGATGCTGCCGGTGTACTCGCGCAGTCGGAGATTCTCGTCCGGGGTCAGCTCGCGTCGCGAATAGATCACCACGGGCGGCAAGGTCGTCTGCGAGGCCATACGCGACAGGAATTCGAACAGCGACAGGTCCGGCAGATCGGGATCGAGCACGAGCCCGTCGAAGACCTCGACTTGCAGTCGCGCCATGGCGGCGGCCGCGTTGTCCGCTTCGACGATCTCGGCGTTTTCCGCCTTCAGCAGCGCGATGATGCCGGCCCGCGAGTCGGGGTCGTGGTCCGCCAGCAGCAGGCGCCGCCGGCGCGGCGCGCTCCTTGCGCCCACGCGGTCCAGGGCCTCCAGCACGGCTTCACCGTCGACCGGCTTGTGCAGGAAGCCCACCACCCCCAGTTGCCGGCCGCGCGCGGATTCTTCGCCACCGGAGATGACGTGGACCGGCACGTCGGCGGTGTACGGATTGGCCTTCAGCCGTTCGAGCACTTCCCAGCCGTTCATGTCGGGCAGCCCGATGTCGAGCAGCACGCCGAAAAGCTTGCGCTTGCTCGCGATCGCGAGCGCCTCGCGTCCGGAGCCCGCGGTCATGACCTCCAGCCCGCGTCGCGTCGCGATATCCGCGAGGACCCTAGCGAAGCCCGGATCGTCCTCGACGATCAGCAGAGCAGGTGTGCCCGTCGGCGGCCTCGCCCACTCCGTCTTCTGAATCAGGGAAGGAACATCGTCGTTCTCGTCACCCTCGTTCGCCGGCAACGTCGCGAGCTTCACCGGCTGCGAAGCCGGCACCGGCGTGCCGGCCGTGACGGGCACCTCGGGCAGCAGAATGGTGAACGTGGAACCCTTGCCTTCCTCGCTGTGCACCTTGACCTGCCCGCCCAGAAGCGCTGTCATGCCGCTCACGATCGACAGTCCAAGACCCGTGCCGCCGTAACGACGGCTGGTGCTGCTGTCTGCCTGCTCGAAGGCCTGGAAGACGTGCTCCAGCTTGTTGGAAGGAATGCCGATGCCGGTGTCGCGCACGCTCAGAGCCACGCCGGGCGCGGCCCCGAGCTGCGCCCTCTCCGCGACCAGCTCGATCTCGCCGAGGTGCGTGAACTTGAACGCGTTGGACAGCAGGTTCGAGAGGATTTGAGCGAGGCGCGCACCGTCGGTCTGTATCTCCTGCGGCGCATCGGGCTCGACGCGCACCGTGAACTTCAATCCGCGCTCGCCGGCCAGCGGGCGGAAGCGCTCCAACAGCGCGCGCAGGCTGGTGCCGACGCTCACCGCCTCCTGCGTGATCGCCATCTTGCCCGCCTCGACTTTCGACAGGTCGAGGATGTCGTTGATGAGGCTGAGCAGGCTGCGACCGCTGTCATGCATGATGCGCGCGGACTCGACCTGTTCGCCGTCGAGGTTGCCCTCCGCGTTGTCGGCCAGCATCTTCGACAGAATCAGCATCGAGTTGAGCGGAGTGCGCAGCTCGTGGGACATGTTGGCGAGGAACTCGCTCTTGTACCGGCTCGCCTGTTCGAGGTCCGTGGCCTTGCGTTCCAAGTCGTTGCGCGCCGACTCGAGCTCGTCCTGGCGCACTCGCAGGATGCCGGTCTTCTCCTCGAGCGCGGTGTTGGTGACGCGTAACTCCTCGGCCTGCGCGCGCAGTTCTTCTTCCGACACCCGCAGGCGACGGCCCTGCTCCTCGAGCTGCTCGCCGCGCGAACGCAGGCTTTCGTTGGCCGCACGCAGCTCCTCGCCCTGCGCACGCAGCGTCTCCTGCTGTGACTGCAGCTCCTGGGTCATCGCGCGGCTTTCCTCCAGCAGTTCGCGCGTGCGCACGCTGCGCGACAGCGCGTGCCAGCCCAGCCCCGTGGTGAGGAGCACCTGATCGAGCAGCTCCCGCTGTGCCGAAGTCAGCGGCGCCAGCAGACCGACCTCGACCACGCCCACGGTTGCGCCACGCGCGGTCAGCGGCGCGAACAGCACGCTGCCCGGCAACGAGGCGCCCAGGCCCGAGACAATCTGCAGGTAGCCCTGCGGCACCGGCGTCATCTCCAGGATGCGGCGCTCGACCATGCACTGGCCGACCATGCCCTCGCCCAGCCGGAAGCGGCGGCGTGCGACCGCTTCCTCCGGAACCCCGAACCCTGCACACCATTCCAGCTGTGCCGCCCGGTCGTTCCAGCGGTAGGCAAGGCCGTAGCCGCCCTCCAGCACGCCGCAAAGCCGGTTGATCAGCGTCTCGCTGAAGCTCGTTTCGCTGTCGCAGTGCTGCAAGGCGCCGACCACGCGCGACGCATGGTCACGCACCCAGTCGGCCCGACGCTGCTCGGCGCTCGCGTCGCGCAGACGTTCGAAGGCCTGCGCGAGGATGCCGACCTCGTCGCGTCGTCCTCCGTGAGGCACGTCCACGACCTCGCCCGTGACCAGGCGCGGCACGAGGGCGGCCAGTTGCGACAGCGGCGCGCCAAGCACGCGGTTGACCAGCGCCACGGCGTAGGCGCCGGTGAGCCAGCCGGTGAGCAGCAGGCCAACGATCAGTCCGAACAGCACGCGTTCAACGCGCTGGACCGTGGCCGAACGTTGCACGAGCAGCGCACGCTCCTCGCGGATCATCTCCTCGCACAGCTTCTTGATTGCGTCGATACGGCGCTCGCCCGCGCCGCCGGAGGTGCTCTCGAAAGCGCGCAGGCGAGTCTCCGGCTTCTCCATGAAAGCGATGTCGGGCGCCGCCTTCTCGACCTGCCATTCGGACATCAGTCCCAGGATGCGCGCGTAGCGCTCGAGCTGCGCGGGGTTGTCCTGGATCAGCCGCTGCAGGCGGACGGAGACGTTCTCGAACTCGATCACGCCCCGGCGGTATGGCTCGAGGAAGCGCGGCTGCGCGGTGATGATGTAGCCGCGCAGGCCGGTCTGCTGCTCCAGCGCCTCGCCGCGCAGCGCTTCGACATGCTCGATGACGCGATGCGTGTGCTGGTTCCATTGCCACGCTTCGCGCATGTCGCCCAGCGCGATCAGCATCGCGAACATACCCACCGTCAGCACCGCGAGCTGGACGCCGACCACGGCGCCGAGCTTGCCGCGCACCGCCAGCGATTCGAACCAGCCCGCGTTTTTCCTGGGCTCCTTCACGTCGCGCCACCGTCGATGGCCGCGAGCTTGGCGCGGATGAAGTCGCCGTGCGGGATGTACATCAGCTCCGCGAGCTTGCGCAGCAAGCCTTCCTCCTGGGGATCGACTCGCCCGTCGGCGGCGGCCACGCGCCACAGCCATTCGATCAGGTCGCGCTTGTCCTCCGCGGTCAGCTCGGCATTCAGTCGCGAGACCGGACCGTGGAAGGACACCGAGTCGCGCGAAGCGGCCGTGGCCTCACCCACGAGCTGGTCGAGTGCCTCGTCGGTCAGGCCGAACTGCTCGCGCAGCGCCTGCCGCACGGTCTGCATCTCGATCGGCTGGCTCTCGAAGTCGGCGCGCGCGCATTCCAGCAGCAGCATCGCAATGGCGACGTTCCGCTGCGGGTGCACTTCGGCGTCAGGGCCCTCGAGTCGCGACAGCCAGCGCTTCCACATCGGTCGGATCCTGCGCCGGCGGCCGGAGGTGTCGGGGGAAACCGCGCGAACGGATTGCGAGCTTCAGAACGAGACGCCGAAGCGGAGGTTGAAGACGTCGCGCTTGCCGATGCGCTCGTATTCCGGCGTGATCCCCACCAGCGCGGCGAGGCGCACGCCGACGAAATAACGCATGGAATCGATCTTCTCCCGGTCCAGCGCGACCCCGTCCTGGTCGACCTTGAACTTGCTCCATACGTGCCCGATGCCGGCATACGGCGTCAGGGGGCCGATGCCCTTGGAGATGGACAGGTCGGCGCCGTAGGAGTCGTAGTCCAGCTGGTCGATGCCGCTCAAGTGCGAGTAGCTGCCGCGCAGGCCCACCGCTGGCGTGGCGACGCCGCCCTCGACCAGCGCATAGCGGACCTCGGCGCCAAACATCTTGGCATCCGCTTGCGGCACCCAGGAATAGCTGGCGCCGACGTCGATGCCCAAGGGCAGGCCTTTCTGAGCGACCAGCCCGACGACGCCGATCTGGTCGATGTCCTCCCCCGTCAGCCGCTGCCAGGCCTTCGGGTCCTCGGTCTCGAGATAGGAGGCATATGCGCCCAGGCCAAAGCCGGTGATGCCGTAGTTCTCGGCCGGCGTCAGCGATTTCGAATTGAGGATCGCGGCGATGTCCTTGACCACCGATCTGAAGTCTCCCTGCGTGGCGCCGGGCTGGATGTCGAAATCGAAGTCCAGACCCGCGTGCGCCACCGGCGACAGCAGGATCAGGGAGGTCACGAAAAGGGGGGCAAAACGGCGCATGTCGTCTCCTGGATTCTAGTTGCCGCCAGTATAGGGACGAGGCGCGCGAAAGCGGTGCGGTTCGGACCCGCACCGTAATCCGCGATGCTTCAGAAGCAGCCCTGCAGGAACGGTGCCACGGCCTTCCCGATCTCCTGCAGGCGGCCGTGGAAGAAATGACCCGCGCCGTCGACGGTAACCAGCGTCGGCGGCGGGTCGTAGCCGCGCAGGATCGCGGCGGTTTCCTCGTAGGCAACCGTGTCGTCGTCGCGCGAATGGATCGCAAGCCAAGGGCACCCGGGATGCGCCGGCTGCGCGGCCTCGTCGAAATAGCGGCCGAAAGGGGGCGCGATGCTGACGAGCGCGGCGGGACGCGCACAGGCCGCCGCCTTGAGGCTGACGTAAGCGCCGAATGAGAACCCGGACAGCAGCAGGGGCAGGCCGGGTTGCTGAGCACGCAGCCATTCGACGACGGCGAGGCAGTCGTCGGTCTCGCCGCGCGCCGAGTCGTGCACACCCTGGCTCGCGCCGACGCCGCGGAAGTTGAAGCGCACTGAGACCAGGCCTTGCGCGAGCGCGGCGGACGCAAGCGCGTAGACGACCTTGTTGCTCATCGCCCCGCCGTACAGCGGATGCGGGTGGCAGGCCACCGCGACGCCGCGCAGCTCGCCACACGGCACGGCGACGAAGCATTCGAGCTCGCCTGCCGGACCCGGCAGCGTGCCAAGCGCGGACTTGCCTTCAACGGGCAGCGCTGTGAGTGCGTTCAAGGCGCCAGGCTCCGACGCTTGCGCGGCTGGGCGCGGCGCAACATCGGGATCAGCAGGCCCGTGAGGAGGCCGGCGATGAACAGGCCGGCGCCGGTGCCCAGCAGCACAACGTCGGTCGCAGCGGGGGGCGAAGGCCCGTTGGCCGGTGCGCTCGCGGATGCATCGACGGGCGACCGCACCGCGTCGCCGCTGATCGTCGCGGGCGCGCGCTGACGCAGCAGGTCGTTCTGCAGCTTGCGCACCATCGCCTTCTGGTCGGCGAGTTGCGCCTGCACGGCGGCAAGCCGCTCGCGCGCAGCGGGTTCGTTCGACAGGTAGCGCGTGAGCACCCAGCCCTCGCGGCCTGGGCCCACCTTGACGTGCGAGTAGCCGCTGGCCGCGTCGTCCTCGAGCAGCTCCACCTTGGCGCCAGACTTGAGCAGCTGCGCCACCGTGGAATTCATGCTCTTGTCCGCACGCAGGGTGACCGCGGTCTCGTCGCTGATGTAGCGCGTGGCGGTGTCGTCCGACCAGGCAGACGCAGGCAGTCCCAACAGCACGGTCAACCACAGCAAGGTGGCAGCGGCGACGCGGAAGTCCATTGGACGTTGAGGGGTGAGGGGCTTTCGGCGGCGGCAGTTTAATGCGAGTGCCCCCTTGCCGTTTGCGGCCGAAGCGGCGAGCCTTGCCGCGCTCGTTTTCCACGTCCTCATGATCCTCCCTGCTCCGGGCCCGGCCCACCCGCTGTGCATCCGCCTCGCCCTCGACCTGCGCAGCCTGGCCCTGTTGCGCGCAGGCCTTGGCCTGCTGCTGCTGATCGACGCGCTGTGCCGGCTGTTCTACGCAGGCCCGCTCTACACCGACGCCGGACTGCTGCCCCGCGATCTCGCGGTCGCCGTGATCGAGTCGGGGCGCTGGTCGCTCCACCTGGCCAACGGTGGCCTGCTCTTCGCGCTGCTGCTGTCGGCGCTGCAGGTGCTCGCTGCGGCGGCGCTCATGGTCGGCTGGCGCGCGCGCTGGACCGGTCCGCTGCTGTGGATGCTGGTGGTCTCGTCCCTGGCGCGCCATCCGGCAATGGTCGATGCCACCGACGCACTGTCGTTGAGCCTTTTGAGTTTCGGACTGCTGCTGCCCTGGAACGCGCGCTGGAGCGTCGATGCCGCATTCGCGCAGGAGCGCCTGGCGTCGCCGACGCACCGGTCGTGGGCGGGCATCGCCCTGCTGGCGTACGTCTGCACGCTGCCGATCGCGCTGGTGCTCTGGGCCACCGGCCCCGCCGGCCTGGGCGGGTTGCTGTCGTCTGCGTCCGCGCATGCGCCCGGTCGCTGGCTGCTGTACGGCGGCTCCGCCTTGCCTTGGATCGAGCTGGCCCTGCGCATCGCCGCCTGGCTGATCCTGCCGCTGGCGATTGTGCCGCTGGCCAAACCCTACGCGCGCAATGCGGCGTTCGGACTTTGCGTGCTCCTGTGCGTCGTGGCCTTGCTCAGCGTATCGCCACCCGCACTGGCGCTACTGGGGCTGCTGGCCGCGGGTCTGCTGGTGGATGCCTCGCTGTGGGACGCCTTGTGCGGAAAAAAACAGGCCCTGCCGGAACTGCGGATCCACCCCGATCGCGACGCGCCGGGTGCGCTGGGACTCGCGCTGCTGCTGCGCGAGTTCCTGTGCCTGCAGCACACGCAGGTTTCGGTTGCGCAGGACAGTCCGCGCGCCGCGCGGCTGCTGGTCAACGGCGCCGTCCTGGTCGTGATCGATCGCAACGAAGAGGCTTATCTCGACGCCACCGCGATCGCTACGCTGCTGAGGCGCTCGCCCCCACTGCGTCCGCTGCGACGTCTGCTCGAGATCGGTTTCGCGAGCGCACTGGGCGCCCTGCTGATGCGCCTGCGCGGGATCGTCCGCTGCCGCGATTTTGGCTCTTCTGCCGTCCTCGATCGCACAGCCTGCGCGCGCGTCGTCGTCGTGGCGGTAGCGCTGCTGTTCCTGCTGACCCTGCTGCAGCTGGGCGCGGCGGGCGCCCTGCCCTTGCCGGTCACCGCAGCCACGCGCGTGTTGCTGCGGCCGTTCGGGCTCGATCGCAGCTGGCTCGACCGGCTGCCCGCCGCCGACGCCACGCGGCGGTGGATCGCGGTGCCTGGAGAACGTCGCGACGGCGCGGAGGTGAACGCGCAGTCCGACACGCTCTCCGCGCCCGACTACGCGGACCTGCCGCGGCCATGGTTCGCGGGCGAGCGTGGGCGCCAGTACGGAATTGCCCTGTCCCAACC
This sequence comes from Panacagrimonas sp., assembly GCA_046594215.1. GTDB lineage: Bacteria > Pseudomonadota > Gammaproteobacteria > Nevskiales > Nevskiaceae > Panacagrimonas. Next base: position 10,602 of record JBKJPX010000070.1, on the reverse strand, counting down.
CGGCGCGCAGATGCTGCGCACGGCCTTCGCGCGATACTTGTGCAACCGCCATCCGCAGGACCTTGCCCGCGTGCGCGTGACGCTGATGGTGCGCAACGCCGGTAGCGGGAACGCCGAACAGCAGGTGCTGCTGCGCTACGAGTGCCGCGCTGACGCGGCCCCATGATCGACATCGGGGCCAACCTGGCCCACGACAGCTTTGACGGCGATCGCGAGGCGGTGCTCCAGCGCGCCTGGGACGCGGGTCTGGAATCCATCGTCATCACGGGCAGCTCGGCCGAGAGTTCACGGCGCGCGCTGCAGATCGCGCGACAGCATCCGGGCCGGCTGTTCGCCACGGCCGGCCTACATCCGCATCACGCGTCCGAGTGGGACGACAAGCACGAAACGCTGTTCCGGGAACTCGCGAGCGATCCCGCGCTCGTGTCGCTCGGCGAGTGCGGCCTCGATTATTTTCGCGACCTGTCACCGCGCAACGCGCAGCAGCGCGCGTTCGAGGCGCAGCTGAACCTTGCAGCCGAACTGGGAAAGCCGCTGTTTCTGCACCAGCGCGACGCGCACGCGGATTTCCTCGCGATCCTGCGCGCGTACCGGGCGAAGCTCGGGGCCGTCTGCGTACATTGCTTCACCGATACGCCCGAGGCGGCCGAAGCCTATCTCGCGCTCGATTGCCACATCGGTATCACCGGGTGGATCTGCGACGAACGTCGAGGCCGCCATCTGCTCGCGATCGTGCCGACGATTCCACCGGATCGACTGCTGCTGGAGACGGACGCGCCCTACCTGCTGCCGCGCACGGTGCCCAAGGCGCAGCAGCCGCGCGACGGCCGGCGCAACGAGCCGGGCTTCCTGCCGTACGTGGTGCAGACGGTTGCGCGCGCCTGCCAACGCGATGCAAGCGGCGTGGCGCGCCAGACCGCCGACAACGCGCGCCGATTCTTCGGGCTCCCATAGCCCGAACGGTGCGTCCGGACTATGGGGCCTTGGGCCTACAGACTCCCTCGAGCGGCACAGGTGTGCCCTTCACCACGCCCGCGCGCAGGTCGGCCAGCGAGATTCGCCCGATCGCGGTGTCGCTGAGGCTGCCCAGGTACAGCATGCCCTCGTGCTCGCGCACGCTGGTGATCGGACCGAAGGCGCCCGGCCCGTCGTCGCGATACTGCTCGACGACGTTGCCGTCGAGGTCCAGGCCGAGCACGAAACCCTGGCGCCCTCCGACGGGCAGCCAGGACGTCGGCAGGCGCGCGATCATCGTGCGCAGGAACGGGATCGGGGCCAGCGCGTCGAGGATGGGATCGCGCGGCCCGTACAACGCCACCCAAAAGCGATCCTTGCCGTTAAACGTGATGTTGTCCGGAAATCCAGGGAGGTTTTCGGCGAAGGTGTCGACCTGCCCGGACTTGTCGCCCTTCATCCAGTAGCGCGTAACGCGGTAGTCGGTGGTCTGGTCGACCAGCACGAACTGCTCGTCCGGTCCGAGCGCGATGCCGTTGGCAAACTGCAGTTGCGCCAACAGTGTCGCCGAACCGCCGCTCGCCGGGTCATGCAGCATCAGTCGCCCGCGCGCACCGTGCTCGAGGCCGTCGAGCCGGTGCACCGCGAAGCCGAATTTCCACGACGCATCCGAGAAGAACACGCGCCCGCGCTGGTCGATGGCGAGGTCGTCTGCAAGACCCAGCTGCACGCCGTCGACCGCCGTCACCCAGGACTCGAACTGGCCATCCGGGCGCAGGTGCAGCAAGCCCTTCAGCGCGTCCGCGATAACCACGCTTCCATCCGCCTGCACCTGCAGGCCCGCGGGCCGCCCGCCGGTGTTGCCTAGCACCCGGCAGTCACCGCCGTCCGGGTTCATCGACACGACGCGGCCATCCGACAGGCCCGAATACAGCCGCCCCTGCGCGTCGAACGCGATCGCCTCCGGCCCGACCACCCCGCCCTGCGCGATCCGCTGCACGCCGCGAAGCGCGTCGCCCTTCGCGTAGAAGCCCTGCGTCATGGAGGGCGCCACGGGCGGCGTCCAGGCGACCGGGGCGATGTCCACCGGCCAAGCCACGAGGTACAGAACCAGCGACAGCGGCAACAACCACCACACTTGCTTCAGGCGTGTACTCAAGCTGGCACTCCATGCTTCGAAATCGGGAAACGGATTGTGTGCGGACCCCATCCCTTGGTCCACGGGCGCAAGGTTAAACTCGGGTCGTCGTTCAAACATAAAACTACAGGGGAGCCTCGCGATGAGCGATATGACGACGCCGGTCGACATGCTGATGAAGTGGTCGCGCGAGCGCGGCGACAAGACCTGGCTGGTGCAGCCCAGAGCTGGGGAGTCGCTGACCTGGACCTGGAAGCAGGCGGAGGCCGAGGCGCGCAAGATGGCTGGCGCACTGCTCGCGATGGGCCTCAAGCGCGGCGAACGCGTCGTCGTATCGGGCCGCAACACCGCGCACTGGTTTCTGGTCGACTGCGCCTGCGGTTTCGCCGGTCTGGTCTGCGTGGGCCTCTATCCCAAGCAGTCCCCCGACGCGGTGACCTTCATCCTCAAGCACAGCGACGCCAAGATGCTGTTCCTCGGGCCGATGACCGACCGCGAGGAATTCATGAGCGCCGTGCCCGCAGACCTGCCCACGATCGGGTTTCCCTATCCCGACGCGCCGGCTGCCCAGCAGTCGTGGGACGAGGCGATCGCGAAGGGCAAGCCTGTGGAAGGCTACGAGAGGCCCTCGCGCGACGACCTCTCTTCGCTGATCTACACCTCCGGCACGACCGGCAACCCAAAGGGCGTGATGATCACCTGGGGCAACGTCGTGTTCGCCGCGGAGCAGACACTCAAGGTCATGCCCGCGCAGGGCGAGGAGCGTTTCTTCTCCTACCTGCCGCTCGCGCACGCTTTCGAGCGCGGCGCGGTGCTGGGCCTGAGCGCCTACCTCGGCGCCGAGGTGCATTTCCTCGAGGCGCTCGACAAGCTCGCCGAGCAGCTGCCGAAGGTCGCGCCGACCCGCTTCTACGGCGTGCCGCTGGTCTACGGTCGCTTCCAGTCCGGCGTGCTGCGAAAGATGCCGCAGGACAAGCTCGCGCGGCTCACCGGCATTCCGATCCTCGGCGGCTACATCCGCAAGAAGATCCTCAAGGGCCTGGGACTGCACAACGCGCGCTACATTTTCTCGGGCGCCGCCCCGCTGCCGATCCCGGTGATGAACTGGTTCAAGAAGTACCTCAAGGTCGATCTGCTGCAGGGCTACGGCATGACCGAGAACAGCATCTACGCCACCGCCAATCTTCCGGACCAGAACCGCATCGGATCCGTCGGCAAACCGATGCCCCAATCCGGATTCAAGATTTCCGAGGAAGGCGAGATCCTGTTCAAGCATCCGGGTGTCATGGCCGGGTACTACAAGGAGCCGGAGAAGACCAAGGAGACGTTCACGGAGGACGGCTACCTGCGCACGGGCGACAAAGGCCGGCAGGATGCCGACGGTTACGTCTACATCACCGGCCGTGTGAAGGATATTTTCAAGACGCTGAAGGGCAAGTACGTGTCCCCCGCGCCGATCGAAGGCCAGCTCGCACGCAACGTCGACATCGACCAGCTCTGCCTCGTCGGCAGCGGCCTGACCCAGCCGCTGATGCTCGTTTCGCTGCTGCCAGGTGTGACCAAGCACAAGTCGCGCGAGCAACTCGAGAAGGAACTGGTCGCCGACATGAAGATCGTCAACCAGGACCTCGAAGCCCACGAGGAGATTGCCAAGATCGTCGTCGTCAAGGACGCGTGGACCATCGACAACGGCATCATGACGCCGACGATGAAGGTCAAGCGCAATGAAATTGAAAAGCGGTATGCGATGTTGATGGAGAAAGAAGGGGCGACGCGCACGCAGGTGGCGTGGGAGGCCTGACCTGCCAGTTGCTACGCCGTTCCACCCAGAAACCTGAGTTCGCGGTTGAAGCCATCCAGGCTGGTGGCTTCGAGCAGGCGAGCGACCCGACCACGCAATTCCTCGACGCCCGCCTCGCGAACCGCCTGCTTCACCTCGAGCACATTTGCCGGGTGCATCGAGAACTCCGTCAAGCCCAGCCCCAGCAACAAGCGCGTATAGCGGACGTCGCCGGCCATCTCTCCGCACATCCCCACCTCGACACCGGCCTTGTGTCCGGCCTCGATGGTCATGTGGATCAGGCGCAGCACGGCCGGGTGTAGTGGGTCGTAGAGGTAGTTGACCTCATCGTCCACGCGATCGATCGCCAGCGTGTACTGGATCAGGTCGTTGGTGCCGATCGAGAAGAAGTCCACTTCTCGCGCCAGCAGCGGCGCGGAGATCGCCGCGGCTGGCACCTCGATCATCGCGCCGACGGGGATGTGCTCCGCCACCGCCTTGCCTTCGCGCGCAAGCTCGGAACGACACGCCGACATCAGCGCCTTGGCCTGTCGGAGCTCGCCAAGTGTCGAGATCATCGGCAGCATGATGCGGACCTGGCCGTGCACCGACGCGCGTAGCAGAGCGCGCATCTGCACGCGGAACAATTCGGGTTCCTTCAGGCAAAGACGGATTGCGCGCAGGCCCAAGGCCGGGTTGTTCGGTGTGGGGCCGCGGCGCTGGCCGGAATCGACCTGCTTGTCGGCTCCGAGGTCGAGCGTGCGGATCGTGATGGGGCCTTTCACGGCCGAAACCATGCGCGAATAGGCCTCGTACTGCTCCTCTTCGGTCGGCAGGCCCTTGCGATTCATATAGAGGAATTCGGTGCGGTACAGGCCCACGCCGGCGGCGCCGTTGGCCTCTGCCTCCTTTGCGTCCTCCGGCAGTTCGATGTTGGCCTGGAGCCGAACCTCGACGCCGTCGCGGGAGATCGCGGGCTTGTCGCGCAGCGTCTGCAGCAGACGGCGACCCTGCACCTGCTGATCCTGCTTGCGGCGGTAGTGCTCGAGCGCCTTGTCGTCCGGGTCCGCGAGCACGTGCCCGCCTTCGCCGTCGACAACGATGAGCTCGTTCTCACGCAGCAGCTTGCGCGCGTTGTGCAGGCCCACCACCGCGGGAATGCCGAGGCTGCGCGCGAGAATCGCAGTGTGCGACAGCGGACCGCCGTACTCCGTGACGAAGGCCAGCACCGCCTGCTGCGACAGCAGGATGATGTCGGCGGGCGTGATGTCGTCGGCGACGATGACCGCAGGTTCGGTCAACGGCGACTGCCCCCCTCCGGGCAGCACGCGTTCGGTGTGCGTGAGCACGCGCTGGATGCGGCTGACGACGTGCTCGACGTCGTCACGACGCGTGCGCAGGTAGGGGTCCTCCATGCGCTCGAACACGGCCACCAAGGTGTCGCGCGACCGACGCAAAGCAGCCTCGGCGTTGATGCCGAGCGTGCGTACGTGGCTGATCGTGGCTTCGACCAGCGAACGGTCGTCCAGCATGAGCAGGTGCGTGTCGATGAATGCGGCGATGTCGCCGGGCGTTCCGGGCGGAATTCGACTGCGCACTTCGCGCAGTTGCGCGAGCGCCTGCTGCTGCGCGTCGCGGAATCGCTCGACTTCCTTTTCCAGCTCCCCGGTTGCAACCGCATATTCGGCGATCTCGATCTCGCCACCGTGCAGCTTCTGCACACGTGCGATCGCAATGCCACGCGAGACACCAATCCCGGAGAGCCACAGACTCACGAGCGGTGCGTCCTTTTCACGCTTCTTCCCCGAATCGGTCTGCCACGAGACCCGCCAGCTCTTCCAGCGCCTTCTCGGCGTCCTCCCCCTCTGCGATCAGCGTGACCTGGCTGCCCTGCGCCGCCGCCAGCATCATCACGCCCATGATCGACTTGCCGCTGACTTCGCGTCCGTCCTTGCGCACACGCACGTCGCACGCGAACTTGCTGGCGAGCGTGACGAGCTTGGCTGCTGCGCGCGCATGCAGGCCGAGGCGATTGACGATGTCGACGGTTCGTTCCATGGCGGCTGCGCTTTCATCAGGGCTGGGGTCTGGGGCAGAGCATGATGCCGCGCTGGCCGCCTTCCACGGCAAGTTGCGCCATCTCTTCGAGCCCGGTACGCGGATAGTTGAACGCACGCACGAGCATCGGCAGGTTCACGCCCGAGATCACCGGCGAACCGTGCAGCACCGCAAGCTTGTTCGCGATGTTGCTCGGCGTCGAGCCGAAAGCGTCGGTCATCAGCAGCACACCGGCACCTGAATTCAGGCGCTCGATCATCTTGCTGCCCTGGTTGATCAAAACCTCGTGCGACTGCACGCGCCGCACCTCGAGCACGTCGGACGCCAGCGGCAGTTCGCCGAACATGTCGCGCATGCAGTCGAGCAGGAAATGCCCGAGCTTGCCGTGCGTGACCAGCAGAATGCCGCAGGTGCCCTTCGCGGAAACGCTGGCACCTTTCACCGCAGCTCCTTGTGCTTGGCGATCACGGGCTCGAAGGATTTCGCAAAATGACGAGCCAGGCGCTCGACGAGATACACGCTGCGATGCTGGCCACCGGTACAACCCACGCCGATGGTGACGTAAGCACGATCCTGTCGGCGGAACGCGTCGAGCCAGGGCTCCAGGAAGTCACGGATGTCACGCAGCATGCGCTGCACATCCTCGCGCGCGTCGAGCCACTCCTCCACCGCCTGGTCGCGCCCCGTGAGGTCCTTCAACGCAAGGTTCCAGTGGGGATTGGCCAGGCAGCGCACGTCGAACAGATAGTCGCAGCCGCCCGGAACACCATTCTTGAAGCCGAACGACACGAACTGCACCGCCAGCTTGCCCTTCGTCGCCTCGGGAAGGCGCCGCATCACCGACTCGCGCAGCTCGTGCAGGTTCATGTCGCTGGTGTCGATCGCTTCGTCCGCGAGATCGGCGATCGGCGCGAGCAGCGCGCGCTCGCGCTCGATGGCCTCCACCAGCGAGGTCTGGTCGTCGGCCAGCGGATGCGGCCTGCGCGTCTCGCTGTAGCGCCGCAGGATGATCTCGTCCGACGCGGTCAGGAAGATCAGGTCCACGTCCACGCCGCGCGCCTTGAGCCGCGCGATGTGCTGCGGGAAACGTCGGATCTCTCGCGGAGACTCGCGTGCGTCGACGCCGATCGCGATCCGCGCATAGCGGCCACTGTCCTCGCCCTTGGCCAGCAGGCGGGTCATCATCGGCCCGAGCAGCGCCAGCGGGATGTTGTCGATGCAGGTGTAGCCCAGATCCTCGTACTGCTTGAGCGCCACGGTCTTGCCGGCGCCCGACAGGCCGCTGATGACGATCAGCTTCATCGGCCGGACTCGATCGATCGCATCTGGCGCGCCACGAAATCCTCGGCGGCGTCGTAGCCATCGCGCTTGAGCGTCTGGTCGCGGCAGGCCGCCTCGGCGAGTGTCGCGAGGCTCTGTCCCACCCGAACCGGCAGCGAGATCTCCGGAATCAGCTTGCCGCATACCAGAGTGTCGACGCGGCCGCCGCGCAGGCGATCGGGCGGATCCGCGTACTCCGCCGCCGGATCGAGTCGCAGGATCAGGTCCAGCGCCTTGCTCGAACGCAGCGCCGGCTCACCGAACATGCGGCCGACGTGCAGGATGCCCAGGCCGCGCACCTCGAGGAACCCGTAGAGGAGCGGCGGACAGCGCCCCACGACGCGGCCATCGTGTGCGAGTTCGAATTCCGCCGCGTCGTCGGCGATCAGGCGATGACCGCGCGCCAGCATCTCGAGAGCGAGTTCGCTCTTGCCCACGCCGCTGCGGCCCGCAAGCAGCACGCCCAGGCCGAAGATCTCGACGAAGACGCCGTGAAGGGTGACCTTGTTGTCAGGGAACACGCGCGCGAACCCGGAGGCGCGTCCGGCCCAGGCTCAACGTACCGGCGCGTAACCGGAGAGGAGCGCGTACAGGGAGGCGCTGTCCTGCGCCGCACGCAGCTTCGAGCAGAACGCATCGTCGGAGAACATCTCGGCAACCGCGGCGAGGTGCTTGAGGTGTGCCTCGGTCGCGGTCTGAGGCACCAGCAGGCCGAAGATCAGGTCGACGGGATTGCCGTCGTGCGAGTCGTAGTCCACCGGGTGCTTGACGCGCATGAACGCACCGACGCTGCGATCAACGCCGGCGACGCGGCCATGCGGAATCGCGACGCCGTGCCCGAGGCCCGTGCTGCCCAGCTTCTCGCGACCCGTGAGGCTGTTGAAGACTTCGCCGCCGCCGAGGTTCGCGGCGCCGGTGGCGAGCAGGTTGGAGAGTTCTTCGAGCGCCTTCTTCTTGCTGGTGACGGCGTTGCCGCTGACGACGCGCTCCGGGCTGAGAATCTCGGTCAACTTCATCTGTTCGACTCCGGTACTTGTGTGCGCATGCGCGCGATACAGGTTCTGTAGCTCCGAATTATGGGCGCTTCGCAATAAAAAAGCCCCGTCACCGAAGGTGACGGGGCTGATCATTGCGGGGCTTGCGTTACTGCAGCGTGCGCTTCACCGCGGTCTTGACGTGATGGTGACGCAGCTTCTCCTTGTGCTTGCGCGTCTGCTGGTCGAGCTTGTCGATCAGGGAGTCGATTGCCGCGTACATATCCGCTTCCACCACCGCTTCGGCGTGCAGGTCGGCACCGCTTGCGTGAACCGTGGCCTCCGCCTTGTGCCGCAGCTTTTCGACCGACAGGATCACTTCCGCGTTGATGAGGTGATCGAAGTGACGCTCGATTCGCTTGAGCTTCGAGGTCACATACTCCCGCAGTGGCGGGGTCAGGTCGAGGTGATGGCCGGAGATGTTCAGATTCATCGCACAGTGCCTCCTTGTAGAGGGGTCTTGCGACCCCGGGAACCACAACTTGTCAGGCCACCGCCTTGCGTTCGTGCGACGGCGGAATATTCAGCGCCTCGCGATATTTCGCGACGGTGCGCCGGGCGACCTGGATACCTTCCTTCAGCAAGAGTTCTGCCAGCGTCGAGTCCGACAGCGGGCGCGCCGGATCTTCGCCGCCGACCATGCGCTTGATCATGGCCTGGATGGCGGTGGCCGAAGCCACGCCGCCCTGCGTCGTGGACACATGGCTGGAAAAGAAATACTTGAGCTCGTAGAGACCGCGCGGGGTCAACATGTACTTGTTGGCGGTGGCTCTGGACACGGTTGATTCGTGGATCCCCAATGTCTGCGCGACGTCCCGGAGCACGAGGGGGCGCATCGCTTCCTCCCCATACTCCAGAAATGCGCGCTGTTCTTCAACTATGCATTGCGACACGCGCAGGATCGTTTCGTTCCGGGACTCCAGGCTGTTGATGAAGTAGCGCGCCTCCTGCAGGTGCTGCTTGAGCTGGAGCTGGTCCTTGGACTGGTCCGCCCGCTTGATGAAGCCCTGGTAGCGCCCATTGATGCGCAGCTTCGGCATGTGCTCCGGGTTGAGGGCAACCCGCCACCGTCCGTTCTTCTTGGTGACGATGACGTCGGGCATCAGGTAGTCCGACTCGTGCGCCTGGAACGGGCGCCCCGGGTGGGGCTGCAGGCTGCGAATCAGCTCCAGGCCCAGGCGCACGTCCTCGGCCGTCAGGCCGGTGGCGCGCATGATCGCGGCCTCGTCTTTGCGGGCCACGTTGAGCAGTCCGGTCTCGACGATCTCCATCGCCGCCCAGCGCCCGGCACGCGAACGGGGCATCTGGCGCAGCTGCAATGTGAGGCACTCCGGCAGGTCCCGTGCACCGACACCGGGCGGGTCGAACTCCTGAACCTTGCCCAGCACCGCTTCGAGGCAGGCCTGCGACATTCCATGGGCCTCCGCGAGGCGCTCGCAGATGCCCGGCCAGTCCTCGAGGTAGCCGTCGTCGTTGATCGCGTCGATCAGGTGGGCGGCAACCACCGTCTCCTCGTCGTCGAAAGGCGCGGCACGCGCCTGCATCATCAGGTGTTCGAGCAGGCTGGTCGCCGTGTGAAGGTTGGCCTGCAGGTAGTCCTGCAGGCCCTCGTCGTCGCCGGACGAGGAGGACGCCGGAGTGTGATCGTCGAACACGTCGCCCCAGTCCGCATCCACCGGCATGTCTTCCGGAATGGTCTCTTCGGCGGTGACCTCCTTGAGCATGCCGGCGGTGTCGTCGGCGATGACCGCCGCTTCGGCAGCCGCCGCGACTTCCGGCGTCTCCTGCTCGAGCGCCTCGGCGTCCTGTTCCAGCATCAGGTTGGAGTCCAGCACCTGCTGGATCTCCATCTGCAGGTCGAGACTGGAAAGCTGCAACAGCCGGATGGCCTGCTGCAGCGCGGGGGTCATGGTCAGGCCCATGCCCTGACGCAGAGCCAGGGATTGCTTCATGGGTTCGAGATTGGGTTACAGCAGAAAGAGCACATGCTCCGATTCTATACGCCGGTACGACTCTTGCTTCAACAACCTGGGAATCGACCCTATGGGGTCGAATCGGCGCACCCACCTTCCCGCGGTCTCACAGGTGGAATTGTTCGCCCAGGTAGACCTTTCGCACCGTGGGATTTTCCAGCAATTCCGCGGGTCTCCCCTCCGCAATGACCTTTCCTTCGGCCAGGATGTAGGCGCGCTCGCAGAGCGCCAGCGTCTCGCGCACATTGTGGTCGGTGATCAGCACGCCGATGCCTTCACCGGCCAGATAGCGGATCACCTGACGGATGTCGGCGATGGCCAGGGGGTCGATGCCGGCGAAAGGCT
>JBKJPX010000049.1:0-13173 GCA_046594215.1 Panacagrimonas sp. | reverse complement strand
CTCTCCCCGCTGTCGCGGGGAGAGGGAGAAAGGCAGGGCGTCCCACGACTACGCTACGCCGCGCGGCCCCCGAAAAATCGCCTCCGCCAACCGATCCGCGATCACGTCCGTGGGTCGCCCCTCGTCACGTGAGCGCGTGAAGATCGTCGTCAGCGTATCGCCGATGCGGCGCAGGTGCGCCTCGACGTTGACCCAGCGCCGCGTCGGCCCCTCGTAGTAGAGATTGATGATGCCGCCGGCGTTGATCGCGTAGTCGGGCGCGTAGAGCACGCCGCGTTCCAGCAGCGCCTTGCCGTGGCGCGGCTCGGCGAGTTGGTTGTTGGCGGCGCCGGCGACGATGGGCGCGCGCAGGCGCCGCACGCTGTCGTCGTCGAGGATCGCGCCCATCGCGCAGGGCGAGAACACGTCGACGTCGAGTTCGGGCAGCGCCGCGGCATCGACGACGCTGGCGCCGTACAGCCGCACGCAGTCCGCCACGGCGGGCGCGTAGGCATCGCACACGAAGAGCCTGGCGCCGGCCTCGTGCAGGTGCCGCGCCAGCACCTGCCCTACCTTGCCCACGCCCTGGATCGACACGCGCAGGCCCTTGAGATCCTCGCGACCCAGCTTGAAGCGCACCGCGGCCTGCATGCCGAACAGCACGCCGAGCGCGGTCGCCGCCGAGGTGTCGCGATCGCCCAGATCGTCCGGATTCGGCGCCGCGGCGCCGCCGCCGATGAACGCGGTTTCCTTTGCCACTTCGTGCATGTCGGCCTCGTCGGTGCCCGAGTCCTCGGCGATGACGTAACGTCCGCCCAGCGACTGCACGAGCCGACCCATCGCCCGCATCATCGCCGGCGTCTTGTCGCGCCGCGGGTCCGCGATCACCACGGCCTTGCCGCCTCCCTGGTCCAGGCCCGCGAGCGCCGCCTTGTAGGTCATGCCACGCGACAGGCGCAGCGCGTCGGTGATCGCGTCATCCTCGTTCGCGTAGGGGTACACGCGGCAGCCGCCGAGTCCGCGCCCGAGATTCGTGTTGTGGATCGCGACGATTGCTCGCAGGCCCGAGTCCGGATCGCGGTGAAAGGCGACGAGCTCGTGGTCGTCGTATTCGGGATGGGAAAGTACAGACATGCTCGCGTCCCGCGTAACGGTAAGCGGCCGAGTGTACAGCGCGTCGCTGAATTTCAGCCGCTCACCAGCCAGCGATAGCCGACGCCGGATTCGGTTGCGATCCAGCGCGGCTTGCCCGGGTCGTCGCGCAACTTTTCCCGAAGCTGGCGCACGAACACGCGCAGGTACTGCGTGTCGTGCTCGTGTCCAGGACCCCAGACCGCGCGCAGCAGATGGGCGTGCGTGAGCACGCGCCCCGCGTGTCGCACCAGTTCGCTGAGCAGGGCGTACTCCTTGCGCGTCAGCGCCAGCGCCGCGCCGTCCAAGCTCACACGTCGCTCGACATGATCCACGCGCAGGCCGTTGTGCTCGAACACCGGCGCGCCGCCCGCGGGGCTCGCCGCACGGCGCAGCGCCACGCGCATGCGCGCCAGCAGCTCGGCCACGCTGAAGGGCTTGGTCACGTAGTCGTCGGCGCCCGCGTCGAGCGCACCGATCTTGTCGTCCTCGCGGTCTCGCACCGACAGCACGATCACCGGCACCGCGCTCCACTCACGCAGGCGCCGCACAACGTCCACGCCGTCGATGTCGGGAAGGCCGAGGTCCAGGATCACCAGCCGCGGTGCCCGCGCGGCCGCCAGGCGTAGCGCCTCGGCGCCGTCGCCGGCCTCGATCACCTCGTAGTCGTGCGCCGAAAGACCTATACGCAGCAACTTGCGCACGGCCGCCTCGTCGTCGACGACCAGAACGCGTCCCGCCTCGCCGCTCACGTGCTCGTCGCCATCATCGGCAGCCGCACTTCCATGCGCGTGCCTTGCCCGTCGGTGCCGGCGAGGGCGCGGATGCTGCCACCGTGCGCAGCCACCAGGCCGCGGCAGATCGCCAGGCCCAGGCCCGTCCCGGCGGTGCGCGTATCGCCCTGTTTGACGCGGTAGAACATGTCGAACACTTTCTCACGATCGCCTTCGAGGATGCCGCTGCCGCGATCGATGACCCCGATGCGCAATTCGCCCGCCTGCTGGCGGCATTCGACCTTCACCGTCGAACCCGGCGGCGAATACTTCATCGCGTTGTCGAGCAGGTTCACCAGCACCTGCTCGATCAGCACGGGATCCACGCGAACCAGCGGCAGGTCCGGGGCGATCGAGACATCGAGCGCGCGGCCGGCCAGCTGGCGCTCCACGCGACGGCGCGCACCGGCCAGCACTTCGGCGACGTCGCAGGCGTCGAGCCGCGGGCTGAGCTTTCCGTAGGACAGCCGCGTCATGTCGAGCAGGTTCTGCACGAAGCGGTTGAGCCGCTCGGCTTCCTCCAGCACGTGCCCCGCGAGCTCTCGGCGCGCAGCCTCGGTCAGGCGCGGATCGTCGGAGGCGAGCGATTCGGCCGCGCCGAGCACTGACACCAGCGGCGTGCGAAGGTCGTGCGACACCGAGGACAGCAGCGCCGCGCGCAGGCCCTCGGTCTCGCTGGTGAGGCGCGACGACTCGAGGTCGGAGGCCAGGCACGTACGTTCCAGCGCGAGGCTCGCGAGGTCTCCGACCGATTGCAGCAGTCGCAGGTCCTCGGCATCGACCTCGCGCGAGCGCGACGCGGCGTGGACGCCGAGCACGGCGAGCCTTCCGCGCGCGGTGGCCAGCACCAGGAAACGCCAGGGCGAGGCCGGCAAGGTGTCGGTGCCCGCGCCAGCCTCGCCCTCGTGCTCCCAGCACCAGCGCGCGGCGGCGTGGGCGAGCTCGTCCAGCGGGCGCGAGTTGCCGCTGCCGCCCATCACGATCAGGCGGTCTTCGGCGCCGGGCTGCATCAGCACGGCCTCCGTCGACAGCGTGTTGCCCAGGTGCTCGACCGTGGCGCGCACCACTTCGCGAGTCTCGATGGCGGTGGCCAGGCGCCGCGCGAGTTCGGACTGGTCCTGCGCGCGACGCGTGCTGATGCGCAGCGCATCGATCTGCTGGCGCAGGCGTCCGCCGAGATTTCCGGCCAGCAGTGCGGCGAGGAAGAACGAGACCACCGCCGCGAAGTCGTCGCGGTCGTGCACGAGAAAACTGAAGCGCGGCTCGGTGAACAGGAAGTTGTAGAGCATCGAGCTGAGCAGGCTTGCGAACAGGGCCGGAAACAGGCCGAAGCGAACCGCGACCACGAGCACCGCCAGCAGGAACACCACGCCCAGGCTCAGCAGTCCGACGAAATGATCGAGCACCTGCGAGATCAAGGCGGCGACTAGGCAGATCGCGACGGTCGCGGCATACGGCACCCAGGACGGTGGCCGCAACCGTGGACGCGCGACCGGCTCGGCACCGGTCTCTGGCGCGCTCCAGGTCACCACCGTGATGTCCAGCGGCGTGGCGCGACGCATGAGTTCAACGGCGATCGAGCGCGACCACGGCAGACGCCAGCGGCTGGGCTGCGGACGACCGACCACGATCTGCGAGGCGTTGCGCGTACGCGCCAGCTCCACCAGCGATTCGACAAGGTCGGTGCCGGGAACGGTCAGCACATCGGCGCCCAGCCGCTGCGCCAGGCGCAGGTTACGCTCCACGCGATCGTGCGCCTCGTCCGTCATCGACAGCGCGCGCGGCGTCTGCACGTGGACAGCGATCCAGGGAATGCGGCGGTGCTCGGCGATACGTCGCGCGGCGCGCACCACGGTGCGGCTGATGTCCTGCTCGTTGACGCAGACCAAGAGGCGCTCGCGCGTGGGCCAGGGCTCGTCCACCGCGTGGCGCGCCTTGAACTGCAGCAGCTGCGAGTCGATGTGTTCGGCCGCGGCGCGCAGCGCGAGCTCGCGCAGCGCCGTGAGGCTGCCCTGGCCGAAGAACTGGCCAAGCGCCTCGCGGGCCTGTTCGGGCACGTAGACCTTGCCGTCCTTGAGGCGGCGGATCAGGTCCTCGGGCGGCAGGTCGATGAGCTCGATCTCGTCGGCGCCATCGAGGACCTCGTCGGGCACGGTCTCGCGCACCGTCACGCCGGTGATGCGCGCGACGACGTCGTTGAGGCTGTCGAGGTGCTGGACGTTGAGCGTGGTCCAGACGTGGAGCCCGGCCGCGAGCAGGTCCTCGACGTCCTGGTAGCGCTTGGGATGACGCGCGCCGGTGACGTTGGAATGCGCGAACTCGTCGACCAGCACCAGCTGCGGCCGACGCTTCTGGATGCCTTCGACGTCGAGCTCCTCGAACACGCGCCCGCGATAGTCCACCTTGGCGCGCGGCAGGCGTTCGAGCTCGGCGAGCTGAGCCTCGGTCTCGAGCCGGCCGTGGGTCTCGATCAGGCCGACGCAGACGTCGATGCCGTCGGCCTTGGCGCGGTGCGCGGCGCGCAGCATCGCGTAGGTCTTGCCCACGCCGGGCGCGGCGCCGAGAAAAACCTTGAGCCGCCCGCGACCGACACGGCGGGCGTCCTCGAGCAGCTGCTCGGGGGAGGGACGCGTTTCGGCCAGACTCATGCCCTCACTTTATTCCTTAGGGCGCGGGCAACGCGGGCCGAAGTCTGTCGAGGGCGAGGTTCAGGCGCAGCACGTTCACCCGGCGTTCGCCGTACAGGCCCAGCGCGCGAGGCTCGGTCAGCGCGTCGACTTCGTGCTGCACCTGGTCGACGCTAAGCCCGCGCGCACGGGCCACGCGCGGCACCTCGAAATGCGCCGCTGCCGGCGACAGGTGCGGGTCCAGGCCGCTGCCCGAGGCCGTGACCAGCTCGAGCGGCACCGGGCGCGTAGGGTTTTCCTCGTGCAGCGCCGCGGCGCGCTGCCCGATGGCGGCGATCAGCGCCTTCGAGGTCGGACCCAGGTTCGAGCCTCCCGAAGCGCTCGCGTCGTAGCCCTGCGCGCCCGCCGCCGAGGGCCGCGGATGGAAGTAGCGGTCCGAAGTGCTGCCCTGCGCGATCAGCTCGGAGCCGATCACCTGACCGTCGCGTTCCACCAGGCTGCCGTGCGCCTGGCGCGCGAACAACGACTGCGCCACGCCGGTCACGGCCAGCGGATAGAGCACTCCGGTCAGCAGGGTAAAGAGAGCCGTGAGCGCGAGCGCGGGCCGAAGGATCAGATTGATGGGCTTGCCTCTGGTTTTCATGGGGCCTCAGGCGAGGCCGATGGCGGAGACGATCACGTCGATCAGCTTGATGCCCACGAACGGCGCGATGATGCCGCCGAGGCCGTAGATCAGCAGATTTCGTCGAAGCAGCGCCGAAGCCGACAGCGCCGCGTAGCGCACGCCGCGCAACGCGAGCGGGATCAACGCCACGATGATCAGCGCGTTGAAGATGATCGCGGACAGGATCGCGGACTGCGGCGAGTGCAGGCGCATCACGTCCAGCGGCGCGAGTTGCGGATACAGGCTCACGAACAGCGCCGGCAGGATCGCGAAGTACTTGGCGATGTCGTTGGCGATCGAGAACGTCGTCAGCGAGCCGCGCGAGATCAGCAGCTGCTTGCCGATCTCCACGACCTGGATCAGCTTGGTCGGATCGCTGTCGAGGTCGACGAGGTTGGCCGCTTCCTTCGCCGCCGGCGTGCCGTCGTTCATGGCCACGCCGACGTCGGCCTGCGCCAGCGCGGGCGCATCGTTGGTGCCGTCTCCGCACATCGCCACCATGCGCCCGCCCTGCTGCTCCTTGCGGATCAGTTCGAGCTTGCGCTCGGGCGTGGCCTCGGCGAGGAAGTCGTCGACCCCTGCCTCGGCCGCGATGCTCGCCGCGGTGAGCGGGTTGTCGCCGGTGATCATCACGGTGCGGATGCCCATCGCGCGCAGCTCGGCGAAGCGCGCACGGATTCCAGGCTTCACCACGTCCTTCAGGTGAATCGCGCCGAGCAGCCGCGTTTCTCCATTACCACGCACCGCCACGGCCAGCGGCGTGCCGCCGGACCCGGCGATGCGATCCACCGCGGAGCGGAATACCGCGGGCACGCGCGACTCGTCCTGGCCGAAGGCGTAGGCGAGCACCGCCTGCACCGCGCCCTTGCGCAGCTCGGTACCGTCGTCCAGATCGGCGCCCGACAGCCGCGTCTGGGCGGTGAACTCCACCGACCTGGCGACCTTCTGCGCCCCGCCCTCGGGATTGTCGCCCAGGCGACGCTTCGCCAGCTCCACGATCGAACGACCTTCCGCCGTGGTGTCCGACAGCGACGACAGCCAGGCGATGCGCGTCAACTCGCTCTCGTCGACACCGGGCGCCGGGATGAAGGCCTCCGCCATGCGGTTGCCGAAGGTGATCGTGCCGGTCTTGTCGAGCAGCAGCACGTCGACGTCGCCCGCGGCCTCCACTGCGCGGCCGGACTTGGCGATCACGTTCGCGCGAACCAGGCGATCCATGCCGGCGATGCCGATGGCCGACAGCAGGCCGCCGATCGTGGTGGGAATCAAGGTGACCAGCAGCGCGATCAGCGCGGTCACCGGCAGCTTGCCGCCGGAGTAGTGCGCAAAGAAAGGCAGGGTCACGGCCACCATCAGGAAGATCAGGGTCAGGCCGGTGAGCAGTACCGACAGCGCGAGCTCGTTGGGCGTCTTCTGGCGTGCCGCGCCTTCGACGAGTCCGATCATGCGATCCAGGAAGCTCTCGCCTGGATTCGCCGTGATCCGCACCTTGATCCAGTCCGACACCACCTTGGTGCCGCCGGTCACGCTCGAACGATCGCCGCCGGATTCGCGCAGCACCGGTGCGGACTCGCCCGTGACCGCGGCTTCGTTCACGGTGGCGATGCCCTCGATCACCTCGCCGTCGCCCGGGATGTTGTCGCCGGCTTCCACCAGCACGACGTCGCCGGCGCGCAGGCTGCGGCTCGAAACGCGTTCGATGCGCTTGCCGTCGCGCTGCACCTTCTTGGCCTCGGTCTCCCCCTTGGCCGAGCGCAGCGAATCCGCGCGCGCCTTACCGCGTCCTTCCGCCAGCGCCTCGGAGAAGTTCGCGAACAGCAGCGTGAACCACAGCCACAGCCCGATCTGCCCGGACCATCCCGCGTGTCCGCCACCCGACGACAGATCGCGCAGCCACAACACGGTGACGAACACCGCGCCGATCCAGACCACGAACATCACCGGGTTACGCATCTGCGTTCGCGGATCCAGCTTGACCAGCGAGGACAGGCCCGCGCGGATCCAGAGCTCGCGGTCGAGTTTTGCCGGCGCGGTGCTGATTATCGAGTTGGCGTTCATGCTTGAGGTGGGAAAAAGTTTTAACCGCAAAGGCGCAAAGGGAAAAGAAAGAACGCAAAGTAAAGAAAGACTCGAATGGCTCACGCGTATCGGATGCCGGACGCGGCCAGCCCATCCACATCCTTGGCGTCCTTTCTTTTCCCTTTGCGCCTTTGCGTTGAATGCTTTTGGTCGTCCCGCATGACCCGCTCGCTCAATAGCTCGCGCCCGACAGCATCGCGAAGTGTTCCGCCACCGGGCCCAACACCAGCACGGGGAAGAACGTCAGGCCGCCAATGATCAGGATCACGCCGACCAGAAGGCCCACGAACAACGGCTGGTGCGTCGGGAAGGTGCCGGCCGACACCGGCGCCGCGCGCTTGGACGCCAGGCTTCCCGCCACCGCGAGCAGCGGCACGATGTACGCGTAGCGGCCGATCAGCATCGCGATGCCGAGCATGGTGTCGGTATACGGCAGGTTCGCCGTGAAGCCGGCGAAGGCCGAGCCGTTGTTGGCCGCGGCCGAGGTGTAGGCGTACAGCAACTCGGTGAGGCCGTGCGGCCCGTTGTCCTGAAGGCCCGACAGGCTCTGCGGCAGCACGATGCCGGCAGCCCCGAACACCAGGATGCACAGCGGCATCGACAACATCGCCAGCACCAAAAGCCGCACTTCGCGCGACTCGATCTTCTTGCCAAGGTACTCCGGCGTGCGGCCCACCATCAGGCCCGCGATGAACACCGTCACGAGCACGTACAGCAGCATGCCGTACAGGCCCGCGCCGACGCCGCCGAACACGATCTCGCCGAGCATCATGTTGACCAGCGGCACCAGGGCGCCCAGCGGCAGGAAGCTGTCGTGCATCGCGTTCACCGAGCCGTTGCTCGCCGCCGTGGTCGCGGTGGCCCACAGCGCCGAGTCGAACAGGCCGAAGCGGACCTCCTTGCCCTCGAGGTTGCCCGCGTGGTGCAGGTCCAGCGGCAGGTTCGCGAGCAGCGGGTTGGCCTGAGTCTCGATCGCGTAGACCACGCCGAAGCCCACTACAAACAGCAGCAGCATCGCGCCGAGCAGTGCGTAGCCCTGGCGGCGATCACCGACCATGCGACCGAAGGCGAACACCATCGCCGCGGGCAGCAGCAGGATCGACAGCATCTGCACCAGGTTCGACAGCGGCGTGGGGTTCTCGTACGGGTGCGCCGCGTTGGCGTTGAAGAAGCCGCCGCCGTTGGTACCCAGCATCTTGATCGCGATCTGCGAGGCCGCCGGGCCCTGCGCAATCGTCTGCTGCGCGCCCTCGAGCGTCGTGGCCGAGGCATAGCCATCGAAATTCTGCGGCACGCCTTGCCAGACCAGGAACACGGCCAGCAGCAGCGACAACGGGATCAGCACGTAGAGCGTCACGCGCGTCACGTCGACCCAGAAATTGCCCAGCGCCACGGTCTCGCGCCGCGTCAGACCCCGGATCAGCGCCACCGCCACCGCGAAGCCGGTCGCCGCGCTGGTGAAGTTCTGCACGCACAGCCCGGCCATCTGCGACAGGTAGGACAGCGTGCTTTCGCCGCCGTAGGACTGCCAGTTGGTGTTGGTGGTGAAGCTCGCGGCGGTGTTGAAGGCCAGGTGCCAGCTCAGGCCGGGTAGGGCCTGGGGGTTGAGCGGCAGCGCGCCCTGCAGCACCAACAGCCCGAAGAGCAGCACGAACCCGGCGCCGTTGAAGGCCAGGACGCTGCCCGCGTACCCGGCCCAGCCCTGTTCGCGTTTCGGATCCACCCCGGCCAGCCGGTACAGGCCCTGCTCCAGGGTGCCGAGGCCCCGCGCGCGGCCGTCGAACACCCGGACCAGCCAGGCGCCCAGCGGCGCGCCAAGAGCGAGCAGCAGGACGAGGAACAGCCCGAAGCGCACCACGTCGATCGAGGTCACGGCGGGGCCCTCAGAAGCGCTCGGGGCGCAGCAGGGCGTAGACGAGGTAGGCCGCGACGGCGACCGCGATCAGCAGGGCGAAGACGGACTCGGCGTTCATGCGGCTACTGTGCAGGGGGTAGCCGTGAGGATTCGAGACGGATTCGGGGGTCTGGAGATAAGGATTTCGTAATGCCTCCTCGCGCGTTTCTCCCTCTCTCCAGGCGGCTTCATCGCAGGGTCGGAGGGTCGGGGTGAGGCGCAGGGCCTTGGAATTCGTCGAACGCCCCGGTATTCAAGCCTGGCGAAAAAACGGCCCCTCACCCCGGCCCTCTTCCCGCTGTCGCGGGGAGAGGGAGCCCGAATTTGAAGCGTCACCCAACCGCAACCTGCCCCGATTCTTGCTAACTCCACCGGGCCGCCCGCGGGGCCGGGCACGCGGCCACGTATCATCCCTGCCCGCGCCAGGTCAAAACCGCCGAAGAACCATGCCCCTGCACGCTGCCCTGCTCCATCAGACGGTCTACGCCTACGACCGCCGCGTCACCTTGTCGCCCCAGATCATCCGCCTGCGCCCGGCGCCGCACTCGCGCACGCGCGTGCTCAGCTACTCGCTGCGGGTCGAGCCCGAGCCGCATTTCATCAACTGGCAGCAGGACGCCTTTTCCAACTGGCAGGCCCGCGTCGTGTTCCCGGAGCCGGTGGATCACTTCTCGGTGACGGTGGACCTGATCGCCGACATGGCGATCTACAACCCCTTCGACTTCTTCGTGGAGCCGGAGGCGGAAACCTACCCGTTCAAGTACACCGAAACGCTCAAGCAGGATCTCGAGCCCTACCTGCGCACGCTCGAGATGACGCCGCTGTTCAAGCAGCTGGTCGACAGCATCCCGCGCACGCGGATGCGCACGATCGACTTCCTGATGGACCTGAACCGGTCCCTGCAGCAGTCCATCAAGTACCTCATCCGCATGGAACCCGGCGTGCAGACGCCGGAAGAGACGCTGACCAACGCCTCCGGCTCCTGCCGCGACTCGTCCTGGCTGTTCGTGCAGCTGCTGCGCCGCCTGGGCCTGGCCTCTCGCTTTGTCTCCGGGTACCTGGTGCAGCTCACGCCGGACGTGAAGTCGCTCGACGGCCCGAGCGGCACCGAGGTGGACTTCACCGACCTGCACGCCTGGTGCGAGGTGTATCTCCCGGGCGCCGGCTGGATCGGCTTCGACCCGACCTCCGGCCTGATGGCGGGCGAGGGTCACATCCCGTTGTGCGCCACGCCCGAACCCGCCACCGCCGCACCGATCTCGGGAACCATGTCGTTCGCCGGCGAAGGCGAGCTCAAGACCGAGTTCGCCCACGAGATGAAGGTCACGCGCGTGCTCGAGACCGCGCGCGTCACCAAGCCATACACCGAGGAACAATGGGCCGCGGTCGACAAGCTCGGCGCCGAGGTCGATGCCAAGCTCAAGGCCGGCGACGTGCGCCTGACGATGGGCGGTGAACCCACCTTCGTGTCGATCGACGACATGCAGGGCGCGGAGTGGAACACCGCAGCGGTCGGACCGATGAAGGAGGGCCTCGCCAACCAGCTCATCCGCCGCCTGAAGGATCGCTTCGCCCCGAACGGCCTGCTCACCTTCGGCCAGGGCAAGTGGTATCCCGGCGAATCGCTGCCGCGCTGGGCCTATGCGCTGTACTGGCGCGGTGACGGCATGCCCGTGGTGCGCGGCGATCTCGCCGACGGTTCCACCAAGGCCGACGAGCGCTCGGCGCGCGCGCTGATCCGCGGCATCGCCGAGCGGCTCGAGGTGAACCCGGACAACGCGGTTCCCGCCTACGAGGACGCGTTCTACTACCTGCACCGCGAGCGCAAGCTGCCGGAAAACGTCTCCGCGGACGACAGCAAGCTCAAGGATCCGGAGGAACGCGCCCGCATCGCGCGCGTGTTCTCGCGCGGACTCGACGTGCCCAAGGGCTACGCGCTGCCGGTCCAGCGCTGGCAGACGCAGGCCTGGATCAGCGAGCGCTGGAGCTTCCGCGGCGGCCGCATGTTCCTGATCCCGGGCGACTCGCCGGTGGGCTACCGCCTGCCGCTGGAAACCCTGCCCTGGCTGCCGGCCGGCGCCGTGCCCCAGGTCATTCCCTACGACCCGTTCGCCAAGCGCGAGCCGCTGCCCGCTCCCGACATCCGCCGCCAGCCCTTCCTGCAGGCGCCGGTCACCGAGCAGGAAAAACGTCGGCGCGAGCGCCAACAGAAGCTCACGTCGGAACGCGACCAGCCCCAGCCCGAGCGCCGCGGCGCCTACCTGCAGGGCGGCAACGTGCGCACCGCGCTCACGGTCGAACCGCGTGACGGTTTCCTGTGCGTGTTCATGCCACCGGTCGAAGGTCTCGCCGACTTCCTCGACCTGATCACCGCGGTCGAGGACGCCGCCGCCGAGTTCGACGTACCGGTGCGCCTCGAAGGCTATCCGCCGCCGACCGACCCCCGCCTCAACGTGCTGCGCGTGACGCCCGACCCTGGCGTGATCGAGGTGAACATCCACCCCGCGCATTCCTGGGACCAGCTGCGCGAGATCACGCTGGAGATCTACGAACAAGCGCGCCTGACGCGACTGGGCACCGAGAAGTTCCTCATCGACGGCCACGCCGTCGGCACGGGCGGCGGCAATCACATCGTCGTCGGCGCGGGCACGCCCGCGGATTCGCCGTTCCTGCGCCGGCCGGACCTGCTCGCGAGCATGATCCGCTTCTGGCAGAACCACCCGTCGCTGAGCTACCTGTTCTCCGGGCTGTTCATCGGTCCGACCTCGCAGCACCCGCGTCCCGACGAGGGCCGCGACTCTGCGCTGTACGAACTGGAGATTGCGCTGTCGCAACTGCCGCCGGCCGGCACCAGCGCGGAAACCGCGCAATTCCCGCTGTGGATGGTCGATCGCCTGTTCCGCAACATCCTGATCGACATCACCGGCAACACGCACCGCACGGAGCTGTCGATCGACAAGCTGTACTCGCCCGACGGCCCCACGGGTCGCCTCGGCCTGCTCGAGATCCGCAGCTTCGAGATGCCGCCGCACGCGCGCATGAGCCTCGTGCAGCAGCTGCTCGTTCGCTCGCTGATCTCCGCGTTCTGGAACAAGCCCTACATCGCGCCGCTGATCCGTTGGGGCACGCGCCTGCACGACGAGTTCATGCTGCCGCACTTCGTGTGGGCGGACTTCCTCGACGTGCTGGGCGATCTCAAGGAATGGGGTTACCCGATCCGCGCGGAATGGTTCGAGCCGCACTTCGAGTTCCGCTTCCCGCAACACGGCACGATCGGCCACCAGGGCATCGAGGTCGAGCTGCGTCATGCGCTTGAACCCTGGCCGGTGCTCGGCGAGGAAGGCAGCGCGGGCGGTACGACGCGCTTCGTCGACTCCAGCCTCGAACGCGTGCAGATCAAGACGCGCGGCCTCGTGCCGGGACGCCATTTTGTGACGGTTGGCGGACGTCGCCTGCCGCTGCGCGCCACCGGCGTGCGCGACGAGTACGTCTGCGGATTGCGCTACCGCGCCTGGAAACCTTCGTCCGCGCTGCATCCCACGATCGGCGTGCACACGCCGCTGGTGTTCGACCTGTACGACGCGCGGCATCGCCGCGCGGTCGCCGGCTGCACGTACCACGTGATGCATCCGGCCGGTCGCAACTACGACACCTTCCCGGTGAACAACTACGAAGCCGAAGCGCGGCGCCTCTCGCGCTTCGAGCCGAGCGGGCACACGCCGTCGACGTACTGGCCGCCGTCGGAGACGCCGAACCCGGATTATCCGTGCACCTTGGACCTGCGCCGCCCGAGCTGAGACGGCGCCGAGAGCATCCTGGAACGAACGGGCCGTGCTCCCTCTCCCCGCTGCCGCGGGGAGAGGGAGCAATGCGCCGACGCGTCAGGCGAAGCGCTCGGGCTTCGTCCGGGCTACATCGCTACGTCGAGAGATGTCCCGCATTCCGGCGCCGGCCTCGCCACCACCGCCCGATCCACACGAGGCTGACCGCGAGCCACACCGCCTTCCAGCCCCAGCCCCCGTAGTC
>JBKJPX010000077.1:0-26795 GCA_046594215.1 Panacagrimonas sp. | reverse complement strand
CTTGTCAGCAGAAATCTTCGTCAACGCCGCCGTCGTCGTCGTCTTCCCATGATCCACATGCCCGATCGTCCCCACATTCACATGCGGCTTGACGCGCTCGAATTTTTCCTTGGCCATGTCTTAAAACCTCAGTTATCAGTTGTCAGTATCAGTTGTCAGCTCCAGTGCGCAGGTCTTAACTGACCACTAGCACTGACCACTGACGTACTACTTCTTCTTGACCAGCGTTTCGGTGACGTTACGCGGCGCTTCCTGGTACTTCTTGAATTCCATCGTGTAGGTCGCACGACCCTGGCTCATCGAGCGCAAGGTGGTGGAATAACCGAACATTTCGGCCAGCGGCACCTCGGCGGTGACCAGCTTGGCGCCGAAGTTGTCGTCCATGCCCAGGATCACGCCACGACGGCGGTTCAAGTCGCCGATAACATCGCCGGTGTAATCCTCAGGCGTTTCGACTTCCACGGCCATGATCGGCTCGAGGACGACGGGATTGGCTTTTTGGCACCCTTCCTTGAACGCCATCGAGGCGGCCACGCGGAATGCGATTTCAGACGAGTCGACCTCGTGGTACGAGCCGTCGGTCAGGGCGATCTTGATGTCCACGACCGGGTAGCCGGCGAGCACTCCGCTCTTGATCGCATCCTTCAGGCCCTTGTCCACCGCCGGGATAAATTCCTTGGGGACCGAACCGCCGACGATCTCGTTGACGAACTCGTAGCCCTTGCCTGTCTCGTTCGGCTCGATGCGCAGCCAGACGTGGCCGAACTGGCCCTTGCCACCTGACTGCTTGGCGTACTTGCCTTCCTGCTCGACGCTCTTGCGGATCGTCTCGCGATACGCAACCTGCGGCGCGCCCACGTTGGCTTCCACGCCGTACTCGCGCTTCATGCGATCGACAAGGATTTCGAGGTGAAGCTCGCCCATGCCCGACATGATCGTCTGCGCAGTTTCCTCGTCGGTATGGACGCGGAACGAGGGGTCTTCCTGGGCCAGGCGCGACAGCGCAACGCCCATCTTTTCCTGGTCGACCTTGGTCTTGGGCTCCACGGCCTGGCTGATGACCGGCTCGGGGAAGATCATGCGTTCGAGCACAACCGGCTTGTTCAGGTCGGCCAGGGTGGTGCCCGTGAACACGTCCTTCAGACCGACGCAGGCGGCGATATCGCCGGCGTGCACTTCGGTAATGGCCTGCTGCTCGTTGGCGTGCATCTGCACGAGACGGCCGATGCGCTCGTTCTTGCCGTTGCGCGAGTTGTAGACCGAGTCTCCCTGCTTGAGGGTGCCCGAGTACACGCGGATGAACGTCAGGGCGCCGACGTACTTGTCGGTCATGATCTTGAACGCGAGTGCCGAGAACGGCTCCTTGTCTTCGGCCTTGCGCTCGATCAACTGCTCGTAGTCGTCGACGTCGTGCGCCATCAGCGCCGGCACATCGGTGGGGGCCGGCAGATACTCGACGACGGCGTCGAGCATCGCCTGCACACCCTTGTTCTTGAACGCCGAGCCGCACAGCATCGGGAAGATTTCGAGCGCGAGCGTGCGCTGGCGCAACGCCGCCTTGATGTCCGCCTCGGGCAGGTCGCCTTCCTCGAGGTAGCGGTTCATCAGCGTTTCGCTGGCTTCGGCGGCAGCTTCGACCATGTTCTCGCGCCACTTCTGCGCGGTCTCGAGCAGTTCAGCCGGAATCTCGCCGTAAGTGAACGTCACGCCCTTATCGGCTTCGCTCCAGATGATCGCCTTCATCTTCACGAGGTCGACGACGCCCTGGAACTTGTCCTCGGCACCGATGGGAATCTGGATCGGCACCGGGTTGGCCCGGAGCTTGTCCTTCATCTGCTTGACGACCTTGAAGAAGTCCGCGCCCGTGCGGTCCATCTTGTTGACGAACGCGAGACGCGGAACCTTGTACTTGGTGGCCTGGCGCCACACGGTCTCGGACTGCGGCTGCACGCCGCCGACGGCGCAGTACAGCATGCAGGCGCCGTCGAGCACGCGCATGGAACGCTCGACCTCGATCGTGAAGTCGACGTGGCCCGGGGTGTCGATGATGTTGATGCGGTGCTGGTCGAACTGGTTGCCCATGCCCTTCCAGAACGTCGTCACGGCAGCCGACGTGATCGTGATGCCGCGCTCCTGCTCCTGCTCCATCCAGTCGGTTGTTGCCGCGCCGTTGTGGACTTCGCCGAGCTTGTGGTTCACGCCCGTGTAGAACAGCACGCGCTCGGTGGTCGTGGTCTTGCCGGCGTCGATATGAGCGGAGATACCGATATTGCGGTAGCGCTCGATGGGCGTAGTGCGGGGCATGGCGAAACTCGATTGCGTTGCGGGTCTGCTACATGGGGCCGGCTGGCCCCCTTTCCAGACCGGGTGACGAAGCTGCCTGACTTACCAGCGGAAGTGGGCGAATGCTTTGTTGGCTTCGGCCATCTTGTGCGTGTCTTCGCGCTTCTTGACGGCGGCGCCGCGGTGCTCGGAAGCATCCATCAGCTCACCCGCGATGCGATCGGCCATGGATTTCTCGCCACGCTTGGAGGCAGCGTCGATCACCCAGCGCATGGCCAGGGTCACTCGACGCACGGCACGGACTTCGACGGGCACCTGGTAGGTGGCACCACCGACGCGACGCGACTTGACCTCGACCGCCGGGGCGACGTTGTCGAAGGCGCTCTGCAGCACGGCGGCAGGATCTTCGACCTTCTTCTTGGTCGCGATCTGGCCGAGCGCGCCATAGACGATCTTCTCGGCGATCGACTTCTTGCCGTCTTCCATCACCATGTTCATGAACTTGGTGACGACGAGGTTCTTGTACTTCGGATCCGGCAGGATGGTGCGGATTACAGGCTTGCGGCGACGGGACATGGCGGTTCTCGCTTACTTCTTCTTGGCGGCTGCAGCGGCACCGCCGCCTTCCTTGGGACGCTTCGCGCCGTACTTCGAACGGCTCTGGCGACGCTTGTCGATGCCGGCGCAATCAAGAGCGCCACGCACGGTGTGGTAGCGAACACCGGGAAGATCCTTCACGCGGCCGCCGCGAATCATCACGACCGAGTGCTCCTGAAGATTGTGGCCTTCACCGCCGATGTAGCTGGTGACTTCGAAGCCGTTGGTGAGGCGAACACGGCAGACCTTGCGCAGCGCCGAGTTCGGCTTCTTCGGGGTCGTGGTGTAGACGCGCGTGCAGACGCCGCGCTTCTGGGGGCAAGAGGTCAAAGCCGGGGCCTTGCTCTTGTAGCTGGCCACGGAGCGGCCGCTACGGACGAGTTGATTGATCGTTGGCACTGCTGATTTTCCGGCTTCGGAGAAAAGAAACGACGACAGGGATTGAGTACCCAGCCGTCGGGGGCCCCGGGAATCGGGGGCGCGCATGATAGGTGCGAGGCTTGGGGGTGTCAACGCGTTGAAAAGGCTTCAGACGCCGGCCGCGACCGCGTTTCGCGGCTGACTTTGAGGCGGCCGCGCGCGAAGATGCCCCTCCTCCCGCATCTGTCCAGACGCCATGCCCAGCCTTCGCGTTTTCCTCTTGCCCCCCTTCCTTCTCCTAGCCGGGTGCACCCAGGAGACGCAGAACCAGATCGGCCGCTCGGTCCAGAACTGGACCGGAACCAACGGGGTCCTCGAGGTATACGCCGGCGACCATGTCGTGCGGCGCTTCATCCACGTCGACAAGCTGTCCACGGCCTACGGCACCCGGGACACCGAGGCTCGTCCCTACCGTTTCGGCTACGGCGTCCTCGACGAGAACCTGAACGGCCAGAAGGACGACGAGGAGAAGAAGGTCTACTTCGAGATCAGCGACTTCAGCACGCCGTACGTGTTCTTCGAATCGCCGCACTGAACCGCGGCCTTGGCCAAAGGAGGTCCCGGTTTCGGATCGGCGCCTTCAGGCGAGGAACCCGCCGACCACCGCGCCCAGCAGGCGGGTCCCGGCGTCGATGAAACCCAGTACCAGGCCGCCCAGCCCTGCGAGCGCTCCGATCAGGATCAGTCCGCTCAGCATGGTGCCCAACACGGCGAACAGGACGCCGATCAGAATTGACGACATCAGCCAGGCCACCAGCGACGATCCGACGCCGCCCGAGACCTTGCCTCCGACGAGGCCGCCGATGAAGCCACCGACGCCGGGAATCCAGAACAGCAGCACCGAGATCAGGATCATCCAGAAGGCACCTCCCAGGATTGATCCGCTGCCCTTTTCATTCGTCATCTGTCTCTCCTTGCCGGCCCGCTCCGAACGGCGACCGTTACCCTCGTCGATGTCCGTCGCGGAGTCTATTGCGTTACGCTTCGCGACCTTTTTCAGCACTGGATCGTGCCATGCAAATAGCCGAACGCTCTGTCGTCAGCATCCACTACAAGCTCACCAATGACACCGGCGAAGTGCTCGACTCGTCCGAAGGCGGTGATCCCCTAACCTACCTTCAGGGTGCCGGCAACATCATTCCGGGGCTCGAAAAAGCGCTGCTGGGCAAACAGACGGGGGATCGCCTCGATGTTCGCGTCGAGCCCTCGGAAGGCTATGGCGAGCACGACCCGGCCTTGATCCAGCAAGTCCCGCGCCGCGCCTTCCAGGGCGTCAAGGACATCAAGGCCGGCATGCGCTTCCAGACCCAGGGCCCGCACGGCCCGACCAGCGTCGTGATCACGCGCCTGGCGGGGGACATGGTCTCGATCGACGGCAACCATCCCCTGGCAGGACAGCACCTCAATTTCGCGGTGGAGATCGCCGAGGTCCGCGAGGCCAGCGCCGAAGAACTGGAACACGGCCACGTGCACGGTCCCGGCGGGCATCACCACTAAGCCGGTTTCGCCGCCCGGCTGGTCGCGCAGCGCGCGATCAGCCGCCAATGACCTGCTTGGGGATCGAGCCGAACTTTTCGTCCCAGCGATCGCGTTCCTGGAGCAGGCGCAGGTCCTGCCAGATCACGAAGGGCTCGGTGCCGAGCTGCTTGCCGACCGTGCTCACGGCGAGGTCCACCGTGCTGGCCACACGCAGGTTACCGGTGACCTTCTCGGCCCGGGCATTGGCGTCGCGGGGAAGATCGAGCGCACGCAGCCGGCGCGCATACGACTCCGCGTCCACCGGCACGAACTCGACCTGGTAGAGACGGTTGTTGAAGAACTGCAAGGTCAGCCGGCCTTTCGCGTCGAGATGCTTGTAGTTCTCCACCGCGACGGTGTCGAAGCCGTAGGGGGGATAACTGGAAGATGCGACCGCGCGGCGGCTCCTGGTGGTCCACTGATCGAAGCCCGACGACGACAGCGAAGCCGTCACCGACTGCAGGTCCTCGTAGCTGCGGAACCGGTCACCCAAGGTCACGCCCACCGCCACGTGGGTGTACTGCGCCGAATCCGGATGGGGCTCCGGCTTGAGGAACGACGGAATCGCCCTGTCGGGAAGCTTGGCGGCGAAACGCATGAGGTCGAACGCATTCAAAACCCAGGCCGCTACGACGGCAATCACAAGCCAGCGCAGGGGCTTGGCCTTTTTCCACCAGTGCGGTGGGTCCAGCCAGTGCGGCGGCTCGGGTTTGTCGCTGACTTCGGTCATGGGTGCGACTCCCTCTCCCTCTCGCTCGATCCTCGACACGATGCCGGATTGTACGTCGGCTGGTAGCGCAGTTTGCCTCGCGAATGTTCCTCTTTGCGAGGACTCGCTCGTCGGAGTTCAGTCTTCCGGCTCGTAGCCCAGGTTCGGCGCCAGCCACTTCTCGGCAGTACGCAGATCCCAGCCTTTCCGACGCGCGTAGTCCTCGACCTGCTCCTTGTTGATGCGGCCCAGCACAAAGTACTGCGATTCCGCGTGGGCGTAGTACCAGCCGCTGACGGAGGCCGCCGGCCACATCGCCATGCTCTCGGTGAGCGTCATGCCGATGTTCTTCTCGACATCGAGCAGCTTGAACATCGTTGCCTTCTCGGTGTGCTCGGGGCACGCGGCATAACCCGGCGCGGGACGGATGCCCCTGTACTTCTCGTCGATCAGCGCCGCAGTGTCGAGGTGCTCGTCCGGGATGTAGCCCCAGAACTCCTTGCGCACGCGCTGGTGCATGCGCTCGGCAAAGGCCTCCGCCAGGCGATCGGCCAGCGACTCGAGCAAGATCGCGCTGAAATCGTCGTTGGCCTTCTTGAAAGCCATCACCCGCTCGTGACATCCCAGGCCGGCAGTTACCGCGAAAGCGCCGACGTAATCGTGCAGACCGGTCTCCTTCGGGGCCACGAAGTCCGCGAGCGAGCGATTGGGCACGCCGTCCCGGTGCTGGCTCTGCTGGCGCAGGTTGCGCAGTCGTGCGATCTCGATCGTGTAGGTCTCGTCGGCGTACAGCGCGACGTCATCACCCTCGACCTGTTGCGCGGGGAACAGCCCGATCACCCCGCTGGCCGTGAGCCACTTCTCCGCGATGATCTGGTCGAGCATCGTGTGCGCGTCCGACCACAGCTTGCGCGCGACCTCGCTGGTCGCGGGATTGTTGAGGAGGTCCGGGAATCTGCCCTTCATCTCCCAAGCGATGAAGAAAGGCTGCCAGTCGATGTATTCGCGGAGTTCGGCCAGGTTGTAATCATGGAACACCTTCACGAACTGCCGGGCATGCTCGTGGTGGTGGTCGCAGGACGGCCCCTCGCAGACGTCCATGGCCTGGTGCAGGAGCATGCGCGGACGGAACGGGCGCGTCCTCGACCAGTCGATCGGCGTGCGATTGGCACGCGCGGCCTCGAGCGACAGGAATTTCTCCTGCCGGTCCTTGTTCGCGTGCCGTTCGCGGATGCTCTCGTAGTCCTTCTCGAGTTCGGCGATCAGCCTGGGCTTCTGTTCGGCCGACAGCAGCGCCGAGACGACCGGAACCGAGCGCGAAGCGTCCTTCACCCACACTACAGGGCCGTGGTAGCTGCGGTCGATCTTCACGGCGGTGTGCGCGCGCGAGGTCGTGGCTCCGCCGATCAGCAGCGGGATATCGAAGCCCTGGCGCTCCATCTCTTTGGCGAAGTTGGCCATCTCGTCGAGCGAGGGCGTGATCAAGCCGGAAAGACCGATCACGTCGGCATTCTCGGCCCTGGCCGCGTCGAGAATCTTCTGTGCCGGCACCATCACGCCGAGGTCGACGACGTCGTAGTTGTTGCACTGGAGCACGACGCCGACGATGTTCTTTCCGATGTCGTGCACGTCGCCCTTGACCGTGGCCATCACGATCTTGCCCTTGGCCCTCTGCACGTCACCTGGCTTCTTCTCGGCCTCGATGAACGGGATCAGGTAGGCGACCGCCTTCTTCATCACGCGTGCGGACTTCACGACCTGCGGCAGGAACATCTTGCCGGCGCCAAAGAGGTCGCCGACGACGTTCATGCCGTCCATCAGAGGACCTTCGATGACTTCTATCGGGCGCTTGCCCTCGGCGGACAGTGAGGCGCGCAGCTCCTCGACGTCGCTCTCGATGTTGGCGTCGAGGCCTTTTACCAGCGCATGCGTGATGCGCTCGCCCACCGGCAGCGAGCGCCAGGCCTCGTCGGCGACTTCCTGCCTGGCGCCGTCACCCTTGAAGCGGCCCGCGATCTCGACGAGGCGCTCGGCGCCGTCGGCGGGACGACGGTTGAGGATCACATCCTCGATGCGTTCGCGCAGTTCGGCGTCGAGGTCCGCGTACACGGGCAACACGCCGGCGTTGACGATGCCCATGTCCATGCCCGCGCCGATGGCGTGGTACAGGAACACCGCATGGATCGCCTCGCGCACCGCGTTGTTGCCGCGAAAGCTGAAGCTGACGTTGCTCACGCCGCCCGAGATGTGGACGTGCGGGAGGTTCTGGCGGATCCAGCGCGTGGCCTCGATGAAATCAGTGCCGTAGGCGTTGTGCTCGGCAATGCCCGTCGCGACCGCGAAGATGTTCGGGTCGAAGATGATGTCTTCCGGTGGGAAGCCCACCTGTTCGGTGAGGATCCTGTAGGCGCGAGAACAGATCACCTTGCGACGCTCGAGGTTGTCGGCCTGGCCCTGCTCATCGAAGGCCATCACGACCACCGCCGCGCCATACTTCAGGCACAGCGTCGCCTCGCGGACGAACTTCTCCTCGCCCTCCTTCATGGAGATCGAGTTGACGATGGGCTTGCCCTGTACGCACTTGAGGCCCGCCTCGATAACCTCCCACTTGGACGAGTCGATCATGATCGGCACGCGGGAGATGTCGGGCTCGCCCGCGATCAGGTTCAGGAACCGGGTCATCGCGGCGACGCCGTCGATCATGCCCTCGTCCATGTTCACGTCGATCACAGGCGCACCGGCCTCGACCTGCTGGCGTGCCACCGCGAGCGCCGCGTTGTAGTCGCCTTCCTTGATCAGCTTCTTGAAGGCGGCCGAACCCGTGATGTTGGTGCGCTCGCCGATGTTGATGAAACCGCGCTCGGGCGTGAGGCTCAAGGGCTCCAGGCCCGCGAGCTTGCACACGCGGCGCGCCTCGGAAGGCAGGCGGGGCTTCACATCGGACACCGCCTGGGCGATCGCGCCGATGTGCGGCGGCGTCGTACCGCAGCAGCCGCCGACGATGTTCACCAGGCTGCTCAGCGCGAACTCGCGGATGATCGCCGCCGTGTCCTGCGGCAGCTCGTCGTACTCGCCAAAGGCGTTCGGCAGGCCCGCGTTGGGATAGCACGACACGTAGCAGTCGGCCAGCTGCGAGAGCTCGGCGATGTACGGCCTCATGTCCTTTCCGCCCAGCGCGCAGTTGAGGCCGATGGCCAGCGGACGCGCATGACGCACCGAATTCCAGAACGCCTCGGCAACCTGGCCGGACAGGGTGCGGCCCGACGCGTCGGTGATAGTTCCCGAGATCACGATCGGCCACTTGCGGCCGCGCTCTTCGAATAAGGTCAGACACGCGAAGATCGCCGCCTTGGCGTTGAGCGTGTCGAAGATTGTCTCGATCAGGAACAGGTCCGAGCCGCCGTCCACCAGGCCGCGCGCCTGCTCGAGGTAGGCCTCGACGAGCTGGTCGTACGTGACGTTGCGCCTGGCCGGATCGTTGACGTCCGGGCTGATGCTGCAGGTGCGATTGGTCGGACCGATGGCGCCAGCCACGAAGCGTGGACGCTCCGGAGTCGAGATCGCGTCCACCGCGTCGCGCGCCACGCGTGCGGCCGCCACGTTCATCTCGTAAGACAGCGACTCCATCTTGTAGTCGGCCATCGAGATGCACTGCGCATTGAAGCTGTTGGTCTCGATGATGTCTGCGCCCGCCGCGAGGTACTTGGCGTGAATCTCGCGGATGATCGCCGGCTGGGTCAGCACCAGGAGGTCGTTGTTGCCCTTGAGATCGTGTTCCCAGTCCTTGAAGCGCTCACCGCGGTAATCGGCCTCGTCCAGCTTGTACCCTTGGACCATCGTGCCCATCGCACCGTCGATGACCAGAATCCTGCGGGCAAGCAGGTCCTTCAGGAGGGCGGTGCAGTCGGTCTGCAGGGAGGGCGCGGCGTCGTACATGGCGAAATTATACGCTCCATATCCTCTTATGCGGATAGCCGGATACGATCCCTATTCCCTCTTCGACCGATCACAGCTTGCAGGGCGATCGGACCAGACAGGCCGCTTGTCGGCAGCCTCGATCCCGGCGTCCGGTGGCGAGCACCCTGCTTGCACAAGATAAGGCGTACGGGGTTAATGTCCGTCCCCGGACAGCGCCCGCACATCGCGGGATGTTCGGAAAAAGCCCGGCCCGACATCTGGAGAGAGGCAAGCTGATGAGCGCTACCGTGCACCGCCTGTTCCCCGGCAATGGGGACAAGCCGCACTCTTCGTCTTCGTCGGACGGCCCGGTCGCGCCGATGGCGGCGAACCTGCTGATCGAGGCGTTGCGAAACGCCACCATCCCGATCCTGCTCAAGCAGCTGCGCTCGATGTTCGAGGGTGCGGACGACGCGCTGTTCGGCATGAGCCAGCGCGCCGCAGCGGCGGAAGACCATCGTTCGTCCTTCGACATCATGCGCATGCTGCGGCTGGAGCGCCGCAACATCGAAATCGAATTCGGACGGTTGATCGGCGCCAGCTTCCAAGCGTCCCCCGGCATGCAGTTGGGGGAGTTCGACCTCGACCGACTCTCGATTGCGCCGACCGAAGAACTCGAGGAACGCATCGCCCTGGGCAATCTCGTGACCAAGGCGGAAACCCTGCACCAGATCGCGCTCAAGGATCTGAACGCGCGCGTCACGCACATGATCCGCGATCTTGGAGTTCCGATCTCGCGGCAAGCGCTCACCCCCGCGGTCGTCTGCAACGCCTTCAAGACGAGCATCTCGACCCTGGACCTGCCGCTGCCGGTTCGCATCCTGCTCTACAAGCTGTTCGATCGCTCCTGCGCGGCCCACTTGAATGAGCCGCTCGATGCGGCGCTCAAGATTCTCGACGTCCACCAGATCAAGGCGCCCGAACCCGAGAAGCTTGCCCCGGCCTCGTGGTCTCCGTATGGCCCGCCGCCCGTGCAGGTCGAATCGGAAGAACGCCTCGAACCCCCGACTCTCGATAGCTCCACTCGCGGCGCCCTTCGTGAGATCGGCAGTGTCGTGGGTGGCTACCGGCCGCAGGACGCCGAGTTCGCGGAAGAGCTGCTGAGCTTCGCCGATGTCGAGGAAGAGCGTCCCAGCGTCGCCCGCGTGGCACCGGCGCAGCGCATGTCGCTGGTCGGGCAGATGTGCAACGAGATCCTGTCGGACGCGCACCTCCCGCCTTCGATGCGGCCCCTGTTCGAACGCCTGCGTTTCCCACTGATCAAGATCGCGCTGGCGGACGGCACCTTCTTCAACAACCGCGTGCACCCCGTGCGGCGTCTCGTGGCCGAGGCAGCGGAAACCGCCGCGTCCTCGCGCGTGGCCACGCCGGCCGTCGTGCGGCGACTGGAAGAACGACTGCGTCACATCGCCGAGCAGATCGACCTGTCGGCCACCTTCGTGCGCCCCCAGTTGGCGCACCTACTCGCGCTGACGATGCCGGAAATCGCTTCCTTCCTCGACCAGCAGCGCGAGGAGTCGGAGACGCGCCGCGAGAACGTGCTCAACAAGGTGCGTCGCACGGTCGCGCAGGAACTCGAAGTGCACACGCTCGGCCGCAAGCCGCCGACGCCGCTGGTCAACTTCCTGCGCATGGGCTGGGGCCCGCTCATGGCGGCGCGGCTGCTGCGACATGGCATGAACAGCCGCAGCTGGATCGACGCGATCAACCGGCTGGTCCAGATTCTCTCCAGCATGGACGCGATCGACATCGACGATGAGCAGGTCGCGAGGCGCACCGAGCTCCTGGACGCCGTCGGCGCCGAACTCGCCGCGATCGGCATGCGTGAGGACAAGGTCGCGACAGCAAGGAGCTACCTCGAAAAGACCTACCTCGAAGTGGACGAGCGGATCGCCAAGCTCACGCCCGAAGAGCGCGAGATAAAGTCCAACGAGCTCGAGCTGCTGACGTCGATGGAGACGGAGGCGGTCATGGCCGAGTTTCCGGCGCCGGGCAGCCCGCAGTCGCGCGCGCCCTCACCCGAGCGGTCGCGTCCCGAACCGGCGCGCGACCCCATGGTCGATTTCGTGATCGCGCCAACGAACGCCGCCCCGCCCGCCCCGACGGCCACGGCGCCGCTGGTGGTGAATACGCCGGTCGTGGTGGTCACGCCCTCCGAAAAGCTTCCGCCCCAAGCTCCGCCGCCGTCCGTCGAAGCCCCCGAGCCCGCCCCAGCGGCGGCTGCCGCGCCCACAGTGCCCCGGTTCCAGGCCGCTCCGCCCCTTGCCGAGGCAGCGCCACCGCCACCGGCCGCTGCGCCCCCGTCCGGGCCGGAAGCAGCGGCACCCACGGCCGAGCCCGTCGCGGCCCCCCTTCCCGCGGCCGAACCGGACGTCAAGCACGATGCGCCCGACGTCGAGCTGCTCGCGCTCTGCCTGACCGCAGAGAGCTGGTTCCGCGTTTTCGATGCAAGCAACGGCCAGACCCTGTGGCTGAAGGTGTCTCGCTACTACCCGGAACACGACAGCGTCGGTTTCAACGGCTTCGACGCCAAGAAAACGCTCTCGATCCGCGCCAGCAAGTTCATCGAGGATATGGTGTCCGGACGCTCCGAACCCGTGAACGCCTCACCCGTGCAGCAACGCGCGATCGCCGAGCTCAGGGCCCGCCACCACCAGTCCTGACGACGATTCAGCGCGGCAGCGGCAGCGTGTGAACGAAGGCGCCGCGATCCTCGCGGCGCGACAGTTCGACCAGTGCGCCGGCGACGTCCTCGGCTCGCACGGCGCGGTACTTCGCCAGCGATCCAAACATGAGGGGGTTCAACGCCGGCGCGAGCATCTGCGCGATGCCCTCACCGGGCCGCTTCTCCGAGCGATCGCCCAGCAGCAGGGACGGTTGCACGACGTGCAGCGAGTCGAACTCGGCCTCGCGCAGCGCCTGCTCAGCGCGGCCCTTGACACGGCTGTAGTAGATGGGCGAACGCGGCGCGGCCGACAGGGCCGACACCATGAACATGCGCTTGGCTCCCGCCGCACGGGCGGCACGGGCGAAATCCACGACCATGTGATAGTCGACGCGCTCGAACGCCGCCTTCGAGCCGGCGGCGCGCAAGGTTGTGCCCAGGCAGCAGAACGCATCGTCGGCGGCCAGGCGCGTGCCGATCTTCGCCAAGTCGGTGAGGTCGGACTTGATCCACACCAGGTTCTCAGGGGCAACCGCCGGTTCGCGTCGACCCACCGCGATCACCTTGGCGTAGCGAGGATCGTCCAGCAGCTGCATCAGCAGGTGGCGACCGACCAGGCCGGTGTAGCCGGCGACGACCGCAATGCGAGTCATGAACGCGTTCCCCAGACGATGGGGCCAGTCTATCGAAGACCTGTCTCAGTATTCATCCGCGCGCACACCGCGAGGACTGACCCTGCGCCCGGATCGCAAGGGATTACGTATGACATCCTCGAAGCATCGATGGGCTTGCGGTCGTCCACGCACTTCCGAGGAACCAACATGAATCCGAAACGACTCGCGACGCTGCTCATCGCCGTTCTTGCTGCGGCCTGCGGAGGGGGCAGCGGGGGCGGTGACGGTCCGGACAGCCTGATGCGTGTCGCGCCCGCGCTGAGCTTTCCGAGCGAGACCCTCCAGTCCGGCGATGTCGCGCTGGTCAAGGCGTTTCCCGGCCTGCAGTTCAACAGCCCGCTCGTGGTCACGACCGCGCCCGGCGACACCACCCACCTTTATGTCGCCCAGCAGGGCGGACTGGTGCGGACCTTCGACGCCACCGACGCGGCGGTCTCCGCCGGCAACGTGGTGCTCGACCTGACTGATCGCACGCGCGCCAACGGCGAGCAAGGACTGCTGGGCTTGGCGTTCGACCCGGACTACGCCACGAATGGCTTCATTTACGTTGACTACTCCGCCAACGCGAACCCGAACGTCGACGCCGGCGATTCCGTGATTTCCCGGTTCGTCGTGGATCGTGGCACGCGCGTCGGTGACCGCAACAGCGAGGTCCAGCTGCTCCGTTTCACCGACCGCTTTTCCAACCACAACGGCGGTGCCCTCGCGTTCGGACCCGACGGCATGCTCTACATCTCCTCCGGCGATGGTGGCAGCGGCAACGATCCCGATCAGAACGCCCAGAACCTGGGCGATCTGCGCGGCAAGATCCTGCGCATCTTCCCGCGCGGCACGGCCGAGCAGATCGTGCCTGCCGACAATCCTTTCGTCGGCGTCGCGGGCGCGCGCGGCGAGATCTGGGCGTACGGCCTGCGCAACCCGTTCCGCATGTCCTTCGACGGAAACCGCCTGTGGGCCGGCGATGTCGGCCAGAGCGCGATGGAAGAGGTCGACCTGATCGTCAAGGGCGGCAACTACGGCTGGCGCAAGTTCGAGGGCACGCGCCTGAATTTTCCGGCCGATCCGGCCATCGTGCCGAGTCCGATCCCGCCGATCTTCGAATACGGTCGCGACCAGGGAACCACGGTCACCGGCGGGCGCGTGTATCGCGGCGGCGCAATCCCGGCGTTGGTCGGCCGCTACATCTATGCGGACTTCGGCAGCGGCCGCGTGTGGGCGCTGTCCGAATCCGGCGGCGTCGCCACCGACAACGTGGAACTCACCTCCACCGCGAAGGCGCCCAATCCGAGCAGCTTCGGCGTCGACCTCGCCGGCGAGATCCTCATCACCTGCTACGACGGCTTCATATACCGGCTCGTGCCCAACTCGCCGGGAAGCGGTGGACAGTTCCCGCAGCTCCTGTCCGAGACGGGGCTATTCACCAGCCTCGCCACGCTGCAGCCCGCGCCCGGCGTCGTGCCCTACTCCCCCGACGCGCCGTTCTGGTCGGACGGCGCGCGCAAGCAGCGCTGGATCGCGGTGCCTGGCACGACTGCACCCATCGTATTCTCCGGAGCAGGAAACTGGACCTTCCCCGTCGGCACGGTGACGGTCAAGCATTTCGAAATCACGCTCGCCGCACCGGCCGGAACGGTCAAGCGCCTCGAGACGCGCGTTTTCATCAACACGGCGAACAACGGCTGGCAGGGCTACACCTATCGCTGGAACGACGCGGGCACCGATGCGGTGCTGCTGCCCGGCGCCCAGTCGATCGACCTGCAGGTCGCCGACGGCAGTGGCGGCACGCGCGCACAGACTTACGAATTCCCGAGCCGCGCGCAGTGCCAGCAGTGTCACACCGCGGTTTCCGGCAAGGTGCTGGGCGTTCGCACGGACCAGCTCAATGGCGGACCGTCCGGCAACCAGCTGCAGGCGCTCAACGATGCGGGTTACTTCGATCGCAACATCGGCAACCCGGCGCAATACGCAGCCCTGCCCGATCCTTTCGGTCCGGCGCCGCTCGCGCAACGCGCAAGGGCCTATCTCGAGAGCAACTGCTCGCAGTGCCACCAGCCGGGAGGCCCGACGCCGGTCGACATGGATTTGCGTGCCGCCACGGCCATCGCCGACACGCGCACTGTCGGCGTAGGCGCGACCGGTTCCCCGGTCGGCGGCGCGACCACGCGCATCGTCGCGGGCAGCAAGGAAACGAGCCTGGTCTGGACACGCATGAACACGCTGACCGTCGGCGAGCGGATGCCGCCTCTCGCCACGCACGTCATCGACGCACAGGGCCTGGCCCTGGTCGGGCAGTGGATCGACGCGGGCGCGAACTGAACCTGAGGACTCGGGGCGGCGGTTCCCTCTGCAACCGGGCGCCTAGGCTCTCGCGAGCGGCAGCATCTCGAAGAAGGTCGCGAAGGAGGTGCCGCGGATCATCGTCGCGTGGGGGCCGTTGTGGCGCAGTCGGATGCTCAAGTCGACCGACGGCGTGCCGATCTCGTGCTCCGCGATGTAGACGTCCCGGATGAGTTCGTGGATCGTCTCGAGCCCGCCCGACCCGTAGCGCGTCACCGAGTAGGCCATCGGCGTCCTGCCCTTCAGCAACAGTGCCTCGAAATATTCGGAGCCCGGGCCGTCCACACGAATGCTCGCCTTGCACAGGTACCAGCCGGGAAACTTGGGCCGGATCGTGTTCGGGATGGCGAGCGCGAGGCCATCGCCGTCCGAAACTGCCTGATCGAACACGGCCGTCGTTTCGCCCGCGGGCGGCAGCGCCTCGTCGGTGCTCATGCGGACCTGGCAGGCCTGCGCCGACTTGTTGCGAAAACGCGTATTCGAGCCACGCGAAACAATGCAGGATTTGCCCTTGAACCCCGACACCTCGCGCACCTCCACACGATTCCCGTTGGCGTTGTCGACGCCGCAGTTGTCGTAAACCACGTTGTCGAAGTTCGCGCCTCCCGAGCAGCTGTCAACGATGCATACGTTGTTGCGCGGCAGGCAGGTTTCGATCGACCCGTGGTTCTCGTAGAAGGCGACGACCGATGCGTTGTCTGCGCGCGGACCATCACCGGCGTCGCCGATGCCCTTCGCGACCCGCACGTGGCACAGGTTGTTCTGGGTGTGCCGGTGAGCGGAGGATGAACCCGCGAAGACCACCACCGCGAGGCCGGTCGATTCCGCGAAGTCGACCGACACCTGGTTGTCCTGGGCGCCATGGATGAATTTCGCGACGAAGTAGTGAACGTTGCGCGCACGCACGCCGCTGATCCGCGCACCGGTGCAGAAAAGATCCACCACCTCGCCGACGCCATCGGCATGAATGCCGTTGATCATCGGGCCTTCGTGTTCGCCCTCTCCCATCCCGATGATGTTGACGATATCCGTCTGCTGACCCCAGGCCTTCAAAGCCGAGCCCGTGAGCAGGATGTTGGTGCCGCGGATGTTCGAGCCGTATCCGGGGGCCGAAAACACGCCCGGGATGATGTCGTTGTCGACCTCGAACACCGTCACCTGCGGCGTGCCGGTCCAGTACGAGGGACCCTGGGCCGAGCCGCAGTTCACGGCCTCGACGTTGTTGACGCGGTAGGCGCCCGCGCCGCAGGAGTTGATCGAGATGTAGCCGCCGCTGATGAGCGAAAGGCCTCTGAATTTGACGCGCCGGATGTCGATGCCGACGGAACCGAAGCCGCCCAAGGAGCGTATCGGGTAGATCGTGACTTCCCGGACGCCGTCCGTGGTGAACTTGATCCCCTCGACAGCGTTGTCGTCCGTCCCGGAAAAGAAGAACACGGCGTTGGCGCTCTTGTTGGTGTTCAGCGAGACGTTGTCGAAACCGCCAGGCCCGGTCTTGAGCTTGATCGTGCACGTCCCCGCGCACACGAACTTTGTCCCCGTCACGCAGGTGACGCGACGCGACAGATAGTAAGTGCGCCCCGGAATCAGCTTGATCGGGCGGCCCAGGGAAGCGGCGAGCGCGAAGGCCGGATCGTCCAGCGTCGTTCCGTCGCCCACTGCCCCGAACGGCTGATCGTGGATCGAAACGGGCGCGTCGATGGAGGCGCCGAGCGCGTCAGCGGTGTATCCGGCTACCGCCGCCGCGCTCACTGCGCCTGCGGCCCCTTCGAAGAGGCTTCCGGCCTGGGCCGCGAAGCTCGGGAAGTTCCGCCGGATGTGAGCCCGCACGGCTCCCATCGCGTCGTCGACGCTCGCGAGCGAGTTCGCGTGATCCGGCAGCTTCAGCCAATCCGTGATGAACGGGTTCATGCGGACTTCGAAGTTGTCGGGATGGGAAACCTCGGTCGATTATCTGCGCAGCGCGGCGCGCTTCCCCCTCGAGCACCTTCCCGCCCGAGAAACCGCTGAGGAATGGATATCGGCGCGGCCATCCGCTGCTGCAGAAAAGGCGAGAACCCCGTGGGAATTTGATCTGGTGCCGATGGCGGGACTCGAACTCGCGACCGCTCGCTTACAAGGCGAGTGCTCTACCAACTGAGCTACATCGGCATTTTTCACGCTCGAATTCTATCCAATCGAGCCACGTGCGCGCCCCAACATTGACGCGACCCCCGCCCGCAGCCGACATTGTGTGGGCGCAGGGGATAACACCGGGAATGTTCATGCGGACAGAATTCCGGGCGATGACAGCGTGCAATGTTGCCCGCGGGCTCTTCGCCGTACTGCTCGGTCTTGCGTCGGTACTCACGCTTCAGGCGCGGGCCGACGAGCAACCTCAGCCGTCCGGCGCGCCTGCGTCCCAGCGGCCGATCCAGCCCGAGAGCGCGCCTGACGTGGGTAGCGTCAAGCCGGAAGACCCGGCCCAGCCGCCGGAGCCGCGCAACGATGCGCGTGAACCGACCGACCCTGCCGACGGTGGCAAGAACGTGCCACTGGATCTCGGAGACGCTCCACGCGAGAACGCGCCGGTGACGCAGGAGACCGCGCCCGTCTCGCCCGAGGCCGCGGCACCGACCCCGATCCTGCTGGGCCCGGGCGAAGCGCCGCCCGTGGTCGACTTCAAGGAGGCGCCGCGCGAGGCGCCAGGCCCGGTCGCCGTGCCCGGTGCAGACGCGGTGCCCGCCGAGGCACCCGAGGTCCCGGGCCCGCCGACGCGGCGGCAGCTCTGCGCCAAGCCCGACGATCGCCCCGACACGGTGGTCGACGGCATGCAGGAAACGATGGAGGAGACGACCTGCGCCGCCGCGCTGTGGTTGGACGGCCTGTTCGGCGAGCCGCGCAACCTCGATACGGCGCGCAAGACCAGCGGCTTTCTGGAAACCTCGGCCAACTGGTCCGAATTCAAGGGCTGGGACCAGCGCACGCGCTTCCGCGTCCGCTTCAAGGTGCCCAACCTGAAGGACCGCGTCTCCGCGGTGTTCGGCCGCGACAACGAGAACGACGTGGTGCGCGACCGCTCGGAGGGTTTCGCCGTTCGCTCGGCGCTGCCACAGATCGCGGAGGACGACGCTTGGCTGGCCGGCCTGGGCTACTCGTTCCCCGGATCGGAGAAATTCAAGACCGATTTTCGCATCGGCGCCGCCGGCGTCGCGCACCCGCGAGTCTACGTCCAGCAGCGCGGACGCTACATCGCGTACGCAGATGACCAGGATCTGTTCTACCTGCGCGCCACCGCGTTCTGGACCAGCGCGCAGGGCTTCGGTGTCACCAGCGGTGTCGACTACAGCCACGTGCTGACGCGCAGCCTGCTGCTACGCGTGACCGAGGTCGGCACGATCAGCGACAAGACCGTGGGCCTGGACTGGTTCTCGGGGGTCATCCTCTACCAGAACCTGCGCGAGGAACGGGCCATGGCGTACGAACTGCTCATCCGTGGACAGACCGACGAGCCGGAGCCGCTGTACGAGTACGGCGGGCGCGTGGTCTACCGCCACCCGTTCATGCCCAAGCGCCTCTACGCCGAGTTCCTGGTGGGCTACAGCTGGCCGCGCGTGGACCCCGACCGGAAGCGCGAGGGCTCGCCGCAGGCGGGCATCAGCATCGAGATCCCGTTCGGGCAGAACAACGACTGACGAAGCCCTGTCTGGGCCGAAGCGCCATCCGGCCCACCGGTCCGGCCATAGGCAGAGCGCGCGACGCCACGAAGAATCCGCGGCCTCACGCGAATCCCTCTCGTCGCAACGCGCTTGCGATCCTAAGAATCCAGGAGCTTTTCATGCCGGCCTACAAGGCGCCCCTGCGCGACATGCGCTTCCTCATCAACGAGGTCTTCGACTTCCCCGCGCACTACGCGGGCCTGGCGAACGGGAAGGACGCGGACCCGGACACCGTCTCGAGCATCCTCGACGAGTGCGCGAAGTTCTGCGAGGAAGTGCTCTCGCCGATCAATCTTTCGGGCGACGAGGAAGGCTG
This sequence comes from Panacagrimonas sp., assembly GCA_046594215.1. Taxonomy (GTDB): domain Bacteria; phylum Pseudomonadota; class Gammaproteobacteria; order Nevskiales; family Nevskiaceae; genus Panacagrimonas. The sequence continues at coordinate 7,621 of JBKJPX010000077.1, read as the reverse complement.
CCACTTCGAGAACGGCACGGTGCGCACGCCCAAGGGATTCAAGGACGCTTACGCCCAGTACGTCGCCGGCGGCTGGCAGGGGTTGTCGCACCCGCCCGAGTTCGGCGGCCAGGGCCTGCCGATGTCGATGGGCCTGTTCAAGTCCGAGATGATGGGCACGGCGAACTGGTCGTTCACGATGTATCCCGGGCTGTCGCTGGGCGCGATGAACACGATCATGCAGTACGCCACGCCCGAGCTGCTCAAGGTCTACATGCCGCCGCTCGTCGAGGGCCGCTGGACCGGCACGATGTGCCTCACGGAGCCGCAGTGCGGCACCGACCTGGGCCAAGTCAAGACCAAGGCCGAGCCGGTGGGCGATGGTTCCTACCGCATCACCGGCACCAAGATCTTCATCTCGGCCGGCGAACACGATCTCGCCGAGAACATCGTCCACGTCGTGCTCGCGCGACTGCCCGAGGCGCCTCCGGGCACGCGCGGAATCTCGCTGTTCGTCGTGCCTAAGCTGCTTCCGACGGCCGATGGCCGCGCCGGCGAGAGCAACGCCGTGGTGTGCTCGTCGATCGAGCACAAGATGGGCATTAAGGCCTCGGCCACCTGCACGATCAACTTCGAGAATTCGCTGGGCTGGATACTGGGCGAGGCCAACAAGGGCCTGGAGGCGATGTTCACGTTCATGAACACCGCGCGCATCGGCACCGCCGTGCAGGGCGTGGCGCACGCGGAACTCTCGTTCCAGGGCGCGCTGGCTTACGCCAAGGACCGCCGCTCGATGCGCGCACTGTCCGGCAAGAAGGAGCCGGACAAGGTTGCCGATGCGATCATCCACCACGCCGACGTGCGGCGCATGCTGCTCACGCAGAAAGCCATCGCCGAAGGCGGCCGCGCGATGATCTATTTCGCCGCGCAGTACGCCGATCACATGGTCAACGGCATCCTCGAGAACGACCCGGCCAAGTACAAGGAGTGGGACAACAAGCTCGGCTTCTTCACGCCGATCCTGAAGGGCTTCCTCACCGAGATGGGGCTGGAGGCCGCGAACCACGGCATGCAGGTATTTGGCGGCCACGGCTACATCAAGGAACACGGCATGGAGCAGATCGCGCGCGATGCGCGCATCGCCACGCTCTACGAGGGCACCACCGGCATCCAGGCGCTGGACCTGCTCGGTCGCAAGGTGCTGCTGCAGACGCGGGGCAAGGCCGTTCGCGAGTTCACCGGCCTGCTTGCGCGCTTCGCGATGGACCACATGACGCACTCCAAGATGCGCCGCTACGCCACCGAGTTGGCGAAGCTGGCGGCCGAGTGGAACGTGCTGGCCGTTCGCATCATGTTGTCGGCGCGCAAGGACCGCGAGGTCGTCTCCAGCGCCAGCCACCACTTCCTCATGTATTCGGGCTACGTGACGATGGGCTATTTCTGGGCCCGGATCGCGTCGGTGGCCTCGCAGAAGCTGGCGCAGGAGAACGGCGCCGAGAAGGCCGAGTTCTACAAGGCCAAGATCGCCACGGCGCGCTTCTACTTCGACCACATCCTGCCGCGGGCACGCGGCCACGCGGCGTCCATGGTCAAGCCCAGCCATTCCGTGACCCATCTGCCGGTGGAAAGCTTCGTCTTCGATTAGACGGGCGCGGGCACGCCGCGCCGACCCTGTTTCCGCGGATTCCATGACGCGGGTTACGGTGCACGAAGGGATCGGTGTGAGCGTGCGTCCCCTGCGCCGATGTGTTCGATGCGCTGACCTCGGTGCGTCCCTACAAGGCGGCGTGGCCGCTGGAGCGCGTGCTCGAACACTTCAAGGCCGAGCGCGGCAAGCACTTCGATCCGAACCTGGTCGATCTGATGATGCCCTTGGTGCAGCAGTTCATGGCAATCCGGGCGCGCTTCGAGGACGGGGTTCTCAAGCCGGGCTGAGAGGCAGGTCCGGGACTGTCCGATCACAGGGAAGAAGTCCCGGCCTTTCTGCTTCGCCAAATTCGGCGTGCGGGCTGCGGTCGGCCGCCACGAATTCGCGTACACGCGCCGCCACACGGCTTGCACGAGAATTCCCGCAAACCGCCACGCGCGCTCCCTAGAATGGCGACGACGACCGGGGGTCGTCTTCATCGCAGGGGCGAAATATGGCGGGGCTGAAGAAACTGCTGGCGGGGATCCGGCAGGCGGGGCGTGTCCTCGGAGGATTGATCGCCGCGCTGCTCGCCACGCTTTTCGGCTCGATCGACTGGTACGCGCCGGACTGGCTGCGCTTCGTCGTCCGGCGCCTGCGCGCTGCATGGGATGCGCTGCTCGCCAACACCCGAGCGCGGCCCGTCCGCATGGCGGGCATCTTGGTCACGCTGCTGGCGCTGATCGGCAGCGGCATCGGCGGCTGGCGCTGGTACCAGCACCTGCCCAAGCCGCAGCTCGTGACCTTCGACGTCACCGCGCCGGCCCGTACCTGCTACGAATGCGAGCCGCCGGGCGCGCCCAACGCGCTGCGCGTGCGCTTCTCCGAATCCGTCGCCCCGATCGAAGTCGCCGGCAAGCCCATCGATGAAGCGCTCAAGCTGGTCACGCTGTCGCCCGCGCAGCCCGGCAAGTGGCAGTGGGTAGACGACAAGGTGCTGAGCTTCGAGCCCTCCGCAGACTGGCCTGTAGGGCAGGTGTTCAAGGTCGGCTTCGCGGGCAAGAAGTTCGTCGCCGACCACCAGAAGCTCGACAAGTACGACTTCGAGTTCACGGCGCCCGCGTTCGCGGCGACGGTGAAGAACACCGAGTTCTACCAGGATCCGCAGGTCGCCACCGACAAGAAGGCGGTGCTCACGCTCGGCTTCAGCCATCCCGTCGATGCGGCGGACCTCGAGAAGCGCATCACGCTAAACCTGTACGACAAGATCGCCGACGGTCAGGAGAAAGATCTCGGGGCGGTGGCGTACAAGGTCACCTACGACAAGCTCAAGCTCGAGGCCTACATCGCTTCAGAGCAATTGCAGGTGCCGCAGAAGGAAGGGCGGCTCGAGTTCGTGATCGATGACGGTCTGCGCTCGGCGCTCGGCGGCAACCAGACCTCCGCGGAACTCAAGTCCGAGGTCAAGGTTCCGGGCGTGAACTCGCTCGCGGCCAACGAGATCAAGCTGGACCTCGCGCGCGACGAGAACAACGATCCCCAGCAGGTCGCCGTTCTGGAATTCAATTTCCCCGTTCCCGAGAAGGACACGGGCGCCAGGCTCAAGGCATGGCTGCTGCCGACCACGCACCCGGACCCAAAGATCCAGGCCGGGTTCGAGGAGAACAACCGCGGCAAGCCTTATGACTGGAGCGGCAGCGGCGCTGACAACCGCATCCTGCAGAAGTCGCAGCCCGTCGAACTCAGGCAGATCCCGGGCGAACATGACAACAGCGAGCTGCAGTCCTTCTCGTATGTCTCGGAGCCCGGTCGCTTCATCTACCTGCGACTCGAAAAAGGCCTGACCGCGTTCGGCGGCTATCGCCTGGGCGAGACGCAGGAGCGCCTCATGCAGGTGCCCGAGTATCCGCACGAGCTGCGCGTGGTCTCGCAGGGCTCGCTGCTCGCGATGTCCGGCACCAAGCGCCTGAACCTGATCTCGCGCGACGTGCCGGCGATGAAGGTCGAGGTCTCGCGCCTGCTGCCGCGCCAGCTGCAGCACCTGGTCACGCAGACGCGCGGCGACTTCTCCACCCCCGAGTTCAGCAACTACGGTTTCGGCGAGGACAACCTCACGGAGAAATTCTCGAAGACCGAGACGCTGCCCAAGATGCCACCGGGCAAGCCGGCCTACACCTCGCTGGACCTGTCGCCCTACCTCAAGGACGACGGCGAGGATCGTCGCGGCATCTTCCTGCTCAAGCTGCAGGCCTGGGACGAGGCCAACAACCGCGCGATCAGCGCCTCGAAGGTCGACGAGTACGGCGACAGCGTCGAGGCGCCCGTGACCGACACGCGTCTGATCGTCGTGACCGACCTCGGCATCCTGATCAAGCGCAACCTCGACGGCTCGCAGGACGTGTTCGTGCAGTCCGTGCACACGGGCAAGCCCGTGGCGGACGCGCACGTCGAGATCATCGGTCGCAACGGCCTGGCCGTGCTCGATCACGGCACCGATGCCGACGGCCACGCGCGCTTCTCCTCGCTCAAGGACTTCCAGCGCGAGCAGCAGCCCGTGATGGTGCTCGCGCACAAGGACGGCGATACGAGCTTCCTGCCGCTGGACTACCGCGTGCGCGAGCTCGACCTGTCGCGCTTCGACGTCGGCGGCGTGGGCAACAGTTCCGACCAGAACGCGCTGAGCGCCTACCTGTTCTCGGATCGCGGCGTGTATCGCCCGGGCGAGGAGATCCGGCTGGGCGCGATCGTGCGCACGCAGGACTGGCACGCGCTGCCCGCGGGCCTGCCGCTGCTGCTCGAGGTCAGCGATCCGCGCGGCCAGGTCGTGCGCAAGGAACGCCTGCCGCTGTCGGCGATGGGCTTCGAGGAAATCCGCCACACGACCAAGGCCGCGTCGCCGACCGGCACCTGGACGTTCAGCCTCTCGATCGTGAAGGACCAGTACCGCAATGACCTGATCGGTTCGGTGACGGTGCTCGTACGCGAATTCGAACCCGATCGCCTGAAGATGACCGCGCACCTGTCGAGCGAGGTCGCGCAGGGCTGGGTGTCGCCGGACCAGCTCGCGGCCCACATCGATCTGCAGAACCTGTTCGGTGCACCCGCCGAGAATCGCCGCGTGACGGGCACCTTGCGGCTATCGCCCGCGGTACCCCACTTCGCGCAGTTCCCAGGGTACGAATTCTCCGACCCGCAGGCGGCACGCGAAGGCTTTACCGAGGACCTGGAGCAGACGCAGACCGACGACAAGGGCGCCGCAGAATTCGCGCTGCGCCTGGATCGCTTCGCCAAGGCGACCTACCGGCTGCAGCTCGTGGCGCAGGGCTTCGAGGCCGAGGGTGGACGCGGCGTCGCGGCGGAGGTCACGCAGCTGGTGTCGAACATGTCCTTCCTCGTCGGCGTGAAAGCCGACGGGGATCTTTCCTACGTCGGCAAGAACGCGGAGCGCAGCGCCAGCCTCATCGCGGTGGATCCGAATCTCGCGAAGACCGAGGCCAGGGACCTGAAGCTCAGGCGCATCGAGATCAAGTACGTCTCCACCCTGGTCAAGCAGAGCAACGGCACGTTCAAGTACGAGTCCAAGCGCCGCGAGGCCGGGCTGTCCGACGTGCCGCTCACGGTGCCCCGCGCCGGCCACAAGCTGGTGCTGGATTCCACGACGCCGGGCAGCTTCGCCTACCTCGTGCTCGACGGCGCCGGGCAGCAGCTCGCGCGCCTCGACTACACGGTGGCCGGCGAGGCGAATCTTTCCGCGCGGCTGGAGAAGAACGCGGAACTGCAGCTCGCGCTCTCGAAGAAGGACTACGCGCCGGGCGAGGAAGTCGAGTTCCAGGTCACCGCGCCGTACACCGGTGCGGGCCTCATCACGATCGAACGCGACAAGGTCTACGCCTGGAAGTGGTTTTCGGCGGATACCACTGCAAGCACGCAGCGCATCACGCTGCCGTCGGCCGGACTCGAGGGCAACGCCTACGTGAGCGTCAGCTTCGTGCGCGATCCCGGCTCCGCCGAGATCTACACCAGCCCGCTGAGCTACGGCGTGGCGCCGTTCTCAATCAACGTCGATGCGCGGCGCAGTCAGTTGAAGGTCGGGCTGCCGACGAAGATCAAGCCGGGCGAGACCGCGAGCTTCCACTACACCGCGGACCGGCCGTCGAAGATGGTGTTGTTCGCGGTCGATGAAGGAATCCTCCAGGTCGCGCGCTACACCTCGCCCGATCCGCTGGGCTTCCTGTTCCAGAAGCGCAGCCTCGACGTCGGCACGATGCAGATCCTCGATCTGATTCTTCCCGAGTTCCGGGCCGCGATGATGCAGGCGGCACCCGGCGGCGACGCCGACGGCCTGCTCGCGCAGCACCTCAACCCGTTCAAGCGCAAGAACGATGTGCCGGTGGCGTACTGGTCGGGCATCGTCGACGCCGATTCGAGGGAGCGGACCTTGGACTATGTCGTTCCGGATCACTTCAACGGCAGGCTGCGCGTGATCGCAGTCGCGGTGTCGGACGGCGCCATCGGCGTCTACGAAGGCGCCACGCTCGTGCGCGGCGACTTCATCCTGTCGCCGAATGCGCCGACGTTCGTGGCGCCCGGCGACAGCTTCGAGGTGAGCCTCGGCGTGTCGAACCAGGCCGAGGGTTCGGGCAAGGACGCGAAGCTCGCGCTCAAGCTGGTCGCCGGCAAGGGACTGGAAGTGGTTGGCGCCATCGAGCAGTCTCTCGCGGTGGCCGAAGGGCACGAGTCCTCGATCCGCTACAAGCTCAGGGCCACGGACGACCTGGGCGATGCGAGGCTGACGTTCACCTCGGTGCTGGGAACGAAGTCGGCCAAACGCAGCATCGGCCTGTCGGTACGCCCAGCCACGCCCTACCGCACCTTGATCAGGGCCTCGGTCGTGAAGCCCGGCGCCAAGCTCGACGTGCCCGTGACGCCCAACCTCTACCCGCAGTTCCGCGAGCAGGAGGCCGGGATTTCTGCGCTGCCGATGGGTCTGGCGAGCGGCTTCGTGTCGTACCTGGGCAACTACCCGTACTCCTGCACCGAACAGCTCGTGAGCCAGGCGATGCCGGCGCTGGTGATGCTCAAACGCCCGGACTTCGGGCACATCGAGCGCTACCAGAAGGCCGACTTCAACGGCCTGGTCGCGGAGCTGCGCTCGCGCCAGAACCCGGACGGCGCGTACCGCTACTGGCCCGGCAGTTTCGAGACGCACGAGTTCGTGTCGGTGTACGCACAGCACGTGCTCGTCGAAGCCGGCGAGCGCGGCCAGACCGTCCCGCGCGACCTGATCGAGCAGGGCAACGTGTACCTGCACGCGCTGGCGTCGCGCGACGGCAACACGCTCGACGAGGAGCGCAACAGCGCCTACGCGCTGTACCTGCTCACGCGGCAGGGCCAGACGCAGGGCGCCGAGGCGAGCAAGTTGCGCGAACGCCTGGAGTCGCGCTACGCGGACGAGTGGCGCGGCGATGTCGCCACGGCTTACCTCGCCGCGGCGATGAAGCTCATGAAGCAGGATCGCGAGGCGGACAATCTCTTCTCGAAGATCCAGCTCGTCGGCAAGCGGCCGGTGGATCGCTGGCATGGCGACATGACCACCGACGCCGAGCTGCTGTATCTGGCCGCGAAGCATTTCCCGAAGCGACTCGAGAAGCTGCCGCCGGGATTCGTCGAGACGCTGGTGGACCGCATCACCAGGCGCCAGTACCACTCGCTGTCCGCGGCTACGACCTTGCTGGCGCTGGATGCCTACGCCGGCGTCGCCGCGCCGGGCGCCGTGGGCAAGCTTGGGATCGCGGAGGTGCTGGCGCAAGGCAAGCTCGCGGAGCTCGCGTTGCCCGCCGGCCTGTTCTCGAAGGTCGATTTCAGCCCGGCGGCCGCTCAGTTGCGCTTCGGCAACGAGGCTGCGCTGCCCGCGTTCTCGTTCCTGTCGCAGTCGGGCTTCGAACGCGCGCTGCCCAAGGAACCGCTGCGGGAAGGCTTCGAGATCCTGCGCGAGTACACCGACAAGGACGGCAA
>JBKJPX010000044.1:0-80785 GCA_046594215.1 Panacagrimonas sp. | reverse complement strand
CAACGTGAAGGTGACGGTGGAGCTGATCAACCCGATCGCGATGGAGGAGCAGGTCCGCTTCGCCATCCGTGAAGGGGGTCGTACCGTCGGCGCAGGCGTCGTCACCAAGATCCTGGCGTAAGCGCAACGAGCTTCATCGAAAAGGGCGCGAGCGAAAGCTCGCGCCCTTTTTCGTGGGCGCAGCCCGGCGAAGGCCAGGGATCGAGACCCGGCTTTGCGCCCTAGAATGGCGACATGCTCCGCCGCGCGCGACCGACCGTCCTGACCCTCTTCGTTGCCAGCCTGCTGGTGACGAGTTGCCAGACGCCGGCGCCGCAGCCGGCGGTTGCGGCCCCTGCACCGCCGACGCTGTCCGATCTGCGCCAGCCCTATCTCGAATCGGGCGCGGCGACGGGCGAGGTCTACACGCTCGATCCCGCGTCCTCGTCGGTTCGTCTCTACGTGTTCCGGGGGGGCAAGGCGGCGAAGGCCGGCCACAACCACGTGCTCGGCGTTTCACAGTTCGAGGGCTACGTGCGGCTCGATCCGTCCCAGCCGCGCGATTCGCGCTTCGATCTGCGCGTGCCGGTAGACGCCTTGAAGGTGGACGAGCCGGCGTGGCGCGAGCAGACGGGCGGCAGTTTCGCATCAGCGCGGTCGGAATTGGACATCGAGGGCACGCGGCGGAACATGCTGGGCCCGAAGGTGCTCGACGCCGCGCAGTTCCCGACCATGGAACTGCATTCCCGGGCTGTCGCCGGTGACTGGCCGGTCCTGATCGTCGACGTCGACGTCACGATCAAGGGCGCCACGCACGTGCAGCCGGTGATGGTCCGGATCGCGCGTACCGCCGAGGGCCTCCGCGCCTCTGGTGAGTTCGTCTTGCGTCAGACCGACTTCGGCATGGAGCCGTTTTCCGTGCTGGGCGGCCTGATGTCGGTCCAGGACGAGATCGGTGTCACGTTCGACCTCGTGGGTCGCCCCGGCCTCGCGCACTGACGGTGCTTCCTGCGGGTACGATCGGCCGAACACGGAGTTTTTCAAATGCGTCACGCACTGAACGGAATCCTCGCCGGAATGCTGTTGCTGGTCGTGTCCGCGACCTGGGCCCTCTCGCCCGTGCCGAACCCCACGGGATACGTGACGGATCTGACGAATCTGATCGGACCGGCCGAGACGGCCAGGACGCAGGTGCTGCTCGGCAAGTATGAGGTGACTACGGGACGCAAGCTGTCGGTGCTCATGGTGCCGTCCACGCCCGACGAGGAACTCGAAGCCTTCGGCGATCGCGTGATGCGTGCCTGGAAGATGGACAGCCCGGACAAGGGCGGTGCGCTGCTGCTCTGGTCGGCTGACGGCTATATCGTTATCCGGGTCGCAGGCCCGCTTGGCGAGCGGCTCGATGGCGAGGCGCAGTCGGACATCCTGTCGCGCTGGGTGGTGCCTCAGTTCGCACAGGGAGAAGCGGGCGCGGGCATTCGGCAGGGCGTTGAACGCATGATGGCGGTGCTCGATGGTGGCGACGCGGGATTTCCTTCGCCCGATGCGGCCTCGAGCGAGACGCCGCACGCTGATACGGGCGCCGAAGATTCGGCAACGGAGGAGGCGACCGCGGAACCGGCCAGCGGGGAAGACTCAGAGGCCGCCGCCAGCGCCGACACCGACGGTGAGGCGCAGGTCTCGATCGAGCCACCGATGGACATGCCGCCCTGGGTCGAAAACCTGCCCCAAGAAGTCTCGCGCCTGATCGGCAATTTTTCGAACGGACCCTTTTCCGGCCTCGGTGCCTGGTTTGGTGAGGCGGGCGACCAGGCTTCACGGCTTTTCAAGATCGTGCCCGCGATGCTGCTGCAGATGCGCGGCGAGCGCGGCGAGCCCTCGCTCCATCCCGTGAGCATCGGCGCCGCGTACGCCTTCGCGGGCCTCCTGGCCTTTGCGGCGCTGCTGCTGTGGGGTCGCGCGTTCGTGGCGGCGATGGTCGTGGCAGGCCTGGGCGGCGGCGTGGCCCTGTGGCTGGCCACCGGGTTCCTCGCGCTGGCGGCCTTGGCCGCGCTCGCTGGCCTGCTCGCGCCGGTGCTGGTGCCGATCCTGCGCGCGCTGTTGAGGGGTGCGAACGACTCGGAGCGCGATCCAATGCCGACGACGTTCGATCCCTCGCGATACGCGTTACGGCCCGCACCTGCCTATGCCGCTCGTGCGACCGGCGCTAAAAATCCGGGAAGCGCGCGTTCGGGCATCGCGTCACAGAGGCCGGTCGCGCGCAACCTGGTGACGACAACCGCCTATTCCCAGTCGAAACGACAGCAACGGGGCGAGGAATTGGCGGATCTGGTCAAGGCGATCGTGCAGGCCCGGGTTCGCCAGCTCAAGCCCGTCCAGGGTGTCGTGGCCCTGGTCCTGCTGTTCCTGGCGCCGCTGCTGGCGATCCTCGGGTTGCTCGCGATGCTCACGATACTGGCCTATCGCGATGGGGTGGCCTACCTGCTCGTCGACCTCCTGGTGACCGAGCCCGGCGCTCGCGAACGCCTGAAGGAACGTCTTCCGCGGCCGAAAACGGAAGCTGCGTAGTGTTCCCCGCGACTTTCGACGGCGCGCGATGGACGTTCGCAACGATCGTGCAGATCGGTGAGCAAAATCCATTGCAGGTGCAAAACCTCGCGGCTATACTGCGCGCCCTTTCGAGCTAGCCCCCCGACCAACACCCGCGCTGAAGCCCGTTGTTTCAGCGCATTGATTCCGGTGTTCCGGGGTCGTTCTTTAAGACCTGAGTGAGAGCATGGCCGCGACCAGCCAGTCGATTCGTATTCGACTAAAAGCATTCGATCACCGCCTGATTGATAAATCGGCGCGTGAGATTGTGGAAACTGCGAAAAGAACCGGCGCCGTCGTGCGCGGTCCGATTCCGCTGCCGACCCGCAAGGAGCGCTACACGATTCTCGTGTCGCCCCACGCTGACAAGGACGCTCGTGACCAGTACGAAATTCGTACGCACAAGCGCCTGATGCAGATCGTCGACCCCACCGAGAAGACGGTGGATGCCCTCTCCAAGCTGGACCTTCCCGCAGGCGTGGAAGTCCAGATCAAGGTCAATTAAGGACGAGGACGCCTCAATGTCGATAGCCATCATTGGCCGCAAGGCCGGCATGACGCGGGTATTCACCGAAGCCGGTGAATCCATCCCCGTCACTGTCATCGAGTGCACGCCCAACCGCGTGACGCAGGTCAAGACCGCCGAAACCGACGGCTACCGGGCCGTGCAGGTCACGGTCGGTGAAGTGAAGGCCTCGCGCGTCAACAAGGCGCAGACGGGTCACTTCAAGAAGGCCGGCGTCGCTGCTGGCCGCGGCCTCTGGGAAATCCGCGTTACGGGCGATGAGCTCGCCGATGCGGCCCCCGGTACCGAAATCAAGGTCGAAGCGTTCAACGACATCAAGCGGGTCGACGTCACGGGCACGTCCATCGGCAAGGGGTTCGCCGGCGTGCAGAAGCGCTGGAATTTCCGTGGCGGTCGCGCCAGCCACGGTAACTCGCTCAGCCACCGCGTCCCGGGCTCCATCGGCCAGCGCCAGTCGCCCGGCAAGGTATGGAAGGGCAAGAAGATGGCCGGCCACATGGGCAGCGACCAGATCACGGCGCTGAACCTCGATCTGGTCCGCGTCGATTCCGCCAAGAATCTGCTGCTGGTCAAGGGCGCGGTCCCGGGTCATGCCGGCGCCGATGTCGTCGTCCGGCCCACGGTGAAGTAAGAGCAATAGCCATGGAAATTCAGGTCCACAACAGCAGCGCCAAGGTGTCGGTTAACGACGCCGTGTTCGCTGTCGAATACAACGAACCGCTGATTCACCAGGTCGTTACCGCTTATATGAATGGCGGCCGCGCTGGCACGAAGAAGCAGAAGACGAAGGCTGAGGTTTCCGGCGGCGGCAAGAAGCCCTGGAAGCAGAAGGGTACGGGCCAGGCTCGCGCCGGCTCGATCCGCAGCCCGCTTTGGCGTGGCGGCGGCAAGACGCACGCTGCCGTGCCGCGCGACTTCTCGCAGAAGGTCAACCGCAAGATGTATCGGGGCGCGATCCGTTCGATCGTCTCGGAGCTTGCCCGCGCCGGTCACCTCATGGTCACCGAGACGCTGGCGTGCGAAGCCGCCAAGACGAAGACCCTGATCGAAAAGCTGAAGGACTACGGCACCAACGACGTGCTGCTGGTCACCGGCGACGTCGACCAGAACCTGTACCTGTCCGCCCGCAACCTGCACAAGGTGGGCGTGACGGACGTGAACGGCCTGGATCCGGTGTCGCTGCTGCGTCATTCGAAGGTCGTCATCACGACCGACGCCGTCAAGAAACTCGAGGCCTGGCTGTCATGAGCGCGCAAGCCCAAACCAAGATCGCGGCCGGAAGGCTGCACCGCGTCATCGTCGCCCCGGTGGTGTCCGAGAAGTCCACCCGCGTTGCCGAGAAGCGCAACCAGGCGGTCTTCAAGGTCGCCCGCGACGCCACCAAGCCCGAGATCAAGGCCGCGGTGGAACAGCTGTTCAAGGTCCAGGTGACCGATGTGAACACGCTGAACATGGCGGGAAAGACCAAGCGCTTCGGCCAGTCCATGGGCCGTCGCTCCGATTGGAAGAAGGCGTATGTCACCCTGGCCGCAGGTCAGGCGATCGACTTCGCCGGCGGCTTGAAGGAGTCGTAAGCCATGCCTTTGGTCCAAATCAAGCCGACCTCTCCGGGTCGCCGCCACCAGGTCAAGGTCCTCACGCCGGGCCTGTGGAAGGGTGAGCCGCACGCCCCTTTGCTCGAGAAGAACAACCCGGGCGGCGCGCGCAACAACAACGGCCACATGACCACGCGCCACAAGGGCGGCGGTCACAAGCACCACTATCGGCTGGTTGATTTTAAGCGCAACAAGGACGGAATTCCCGGCAAGGTCGAGCGTCTCGAATACGACCCCAACCGTTCCGCCCACATCGCGCTGCTGTGCTACCCCGACGGCGAGCGCCGCTACATCATCGCGCCGCGTGGTCTGTCGGTCGGTGACAGTGTGCAGTCCGGCACCGATGCTCCGATCAAGCCGGGCAACGTGCTGCCGCTGCGCAACATCCCGATTGGTTCGACGATCCACTGCATCGAGATGCGTCCCGGCAAAGGCGCACAGCTCGCCCGCGCCGCCGGCGCCGGCGTGCAGTTGGTCGCCCGTGAAGGCGAGTACGCCACGCTGCGTCTTCGCTCCGGTGAAATGCGCAAGGTGCACGCGGAGTGCCGCGCTGCCATCGGCGAAGTCAGCAACTTCGAACACAACCTGCGCCAGTACGGCAAGGCCGGTGCGAAGCGCTGGAAGGGCATCCGTCCCACGGTCCGCGGTGTTGTCATGAACCCGGTCGACCACCCTCATGGTGGTGGTGAGGGCAAATCCGGGCAGGGCAACCCGCACCCGGTTACGCCCTGGGGTCAGCAGACCAAGGGTCTCAAGACCCGCAATAACAAGCGCACGCAGAAGTTCATCGTGCGCAGCCGCCACAAGAAGTAATCGCAGAGCACCGTCATGCCGCGTTCACTCAAGAAAGGCCCGTTTGTCGATCACCATCTCGCGAAGAAGGTGGCGGACATGTCCGGGAGCCGTATCAAGAAGCCGATCAAGACTTGGTCGCGCCGTTCCATGATCACGCCCGATTTCGTCGGGCTGACCATGCAGGTGCACAACGGCAAGGCGCACATGCCGGTGTTCGTGACCGAGAACATGGTCGGCCACAAGCTCGGCGAATTCTCGCCCACGCGTTCCTTCAAGGGACACGGCGGCGACAAGAAGACCGAAGCGGCCAAGGCAGGGAAGTAATCATGCAGACGCAGGCCGTACTCAAGTTCGTCCGCCTGTCCCCGATGAAGGGGCGGCTTCTCGCGGATCTCGTCCGTGGCAAGAAGGTGGACGAGGCGATCAACATCCTCAAGTTCTCCAACCAGCGAGCCGCCGGCATCCTGAAGAAGGTGCTCGATTCGGCCATCGCCAACGCCGAGAACAACGACGGTGCCGACGTGGACGAGCTCAAGGTGTCCGAGATCCTCGTCGACGAGGGCCCGGTCATGAAGCGCATGCGCCCGCGTGCCAAGGGCCGTGGCGATCGGATCATCAAGCGCACCTCGCACGTCACGGTGCGCGTCAGCGACGGGAAGAAAGGCTAAGCAATGGGTCATAAAGTCAATCCGTACGGCTTTCGCCTCGGCATCACCACCCAGTGGACGTCGAACTGGTATGCCGAGCGTGGCGCGTACACCGAGAATCTGACGAAAGACATGCAGGTTCGTGCCTATCTGAAGAAGAAGCTCGCCGCCGCGTCGGTGTCGAAGATCCGCATCGAGCGTCCCTCGAAGTCGGCTCGCGTCACGATCCACACCGCGCGTCCGGGCATCGTCATCGGCAAGAAGGGCGAGGACATTGAGAAGCTGAAGAACGATGTCGCTGGCCGCATGGGCCTGAAGCCGGAGAGCGTGCACATCTCGGTCGAGGAAATCCGCAAGCCGGAACTCGATTCGCAGCTGATCGCCGAGTCCGTCGCGCAGCAGCTGGAGCGCCGCATCATGTTCCGTCGCGCAATGAAGCGCGCGGTGCAGAACGCGCTGCGCCAAGGCGCTCAGGGCATCAAGATCCAGGTCGGTGGTCGTTTGAACGGTGCGGAAATCGCCCGGGTCGAGTGGTACCGCGAAGGTCGCGTGCCGCTTCACACGCTGCGCGCCCACGTGGACTACGCCACGGCTGAAGCCAAGACCACGTACGGCGTCATCGGCGTGAAGGTCTGGGTGTTCAGCGGTGAAGTCTTCGATGACCGCCGGGGCCACAAGAAGGAAGAAGCCGTCGAACAGGCCAACGCCTGATCCGACCGTCCTCCCTTTCGTCGAATTTCATTAGGAGCCAGCTGCCATGATGCAGCCCAAGCGAACGAAGTACCGCAAGCAGCAGAAAGGCCGCAACACCGGCCTCGCCCTGACCGGCAACAAGGTCAGCTTCGGCGAGTTCGGTCTCAAAGCCGTCGAGCGCGGCATGCTGACGGCCCGGCAGATCGAAGCGGCGCGTCGTGTCATCACCCGATACGTGAAGCGCGGCGGCAAGCTGTGGATCCGCGTGTTCCCCGACGTCCCCGTCACCAAGAAGCCGCTCGAGGTTCGAATGGGTTCTGGCAAGGGCAACGTGGAGTACTGGGTCGCCAAGGTGCAGCCCGGTCGCATGCTCTACGAGATGGAAGGCGTGACCGAAGCCGAAGCGCGCGAAGCATTCCGCCTGGCCGCCGCCAAGCTCAGCGTTAAGAGCACGTTTATTCAGCGGACGATCCTCTGATGAAGACCACCGACTACGTGAAGTCGCTGCGTTCGAAGGACGCAGCCGGACTGAAGGCCGAACTCACCGCGCTGCGCCAGGAGCAGTTCAACCTGCGCATGCAGTCGTCGATGGGCCAGATGAACCAGTCGCACCTCACGCGCGACGCTCGCAAGAAAGTTGCGCGCGTGCAGACGTTGCTGTCCGCGCAAACTGCTGGGAAGAGCAAGTGATATGAGCGAAGCCACCGCAACGAAGACCGAACGCCGCATCGTCGGCCGTGTCGTGTCGAACAAGATGAACAAGACCATCACGGTCCTGGTCGAGCGCAGCGTGAAGCACCCGCTTTACGGCAAGATCCTGCGCCGCTCGACCAAGCTTCACGCGCACGACGAGAACCAGACAGCCAAGGAAGGCGACCTGGTTGCGATCGTCGAGACGCGTCCGATTTCAGCCACCAAGCACTTCAAGCTGGTTGAAGTGTTGTCCGACCACGCCTGAGCCCGAGGAGAATCCCATGCTTCAACAGGAATCCTATCTCGTGGTGGCCGACAACAGCGGCGCTAAGCTCGTGCAGGTCATCCAGGTCAAGGGTGCGACGTATCGTCGTTACGCGAACGTCGGCGACCTGATCAAGGTGACGGTGAAGGACGCCATCCCGCGCGGCAAGGTCAAGAAGGGCGAGGTGCATGACGCGGTCGTCGTCCGCACCCGTCATCCGATCCGCCGCCCGGACGGCTCCGCCATCCGTTTCGATACCAATGCAGCCGTGCTGCTGAGCAGCAAGCTGGAGCCGATCGGCACCCGCATCTTCGGACCCGTCACGCGTGAACTGCGCGACCGGTTCATGAAGATCGTGTCGCTGGCGCCGGAAGTGATCTGAGGTTGACCTTTTCAGGTATCGAGACATGAGCAAGATCAAGAAGGGCGATGACGTCGTCGTCATCACGGGCCGCGACAAGGGCCGTCGTGGCAAGGTTTCGCAGGTTCGTGCCGACGGCAAGCTGCTGGTCGAAGGCATCAACATCGTCAAGAAGCACCAGAAGGGCAACCCCAACGGCGGCGTCGCGGGCGGCATCGTCGAGAAGGAGATGCCGATCCAGATCTCCAACGTGATGCTCTGGAATTCGAAGACGTCCAAGGGCGATCGCGTGGGCTTCCGTTTCGAAGGCGAAGGCGACAAGAAGGTGAAGGTGCGTTTCTTCAAGTCCAACTCCGAGCGAGTGGACCTCTAAGCGAGCAACACGATGGCGACTCTCCAGACAGAATTCCGCGACAAGATTGCTGCTGACCTTCAGAAGAAGCTCGGCTGCAACGCGATGGCCGTGCCGCGCATCAAGAAGATCACGCTCAACATGGGCGTGGGCGAGGCGACGGCCGACAAGAAGGTCATCGAGCACGCGGTGGCGGATATGACCGCGATCGCCGGGCAGAAGCCGATCGTGACCAAAACGCGCATCTCGATCGCGACCTTCAAGGTGCGTGAGAACTACCCGGTCGGCGTGAAGGTCACGCTGCGCCGCGAGCGCATGTACGAATTCCTGGAGCGCCTGATCGCTGTCGCGCTGCCGCGTATCCGCGACTTCCGCGGCATCAGTGCGCGCGGCTTCGATGGCCAGGGCAACTTCAATTTCGGTATCACCGAGCAGATCATCTTCCCGGAAATTGAGTACGAGAAGATCGATGCATTGCGCGGGATGAACATCACCCTCACCACCACGGCGAAGACGGACGAAGAAGGACGAGCTCTGCTCGACGCCTTCAGCTTCCCCTTCCGCAAGTAAGGCCTCAGCCATGGCAAAGCGAAACATGATCGAGCGCGAAAAGCGCCGAACCGCCCAGGTCAACAAGGACGAGAAGAAGCGAGAGAAGCTGCGCCTCGTTCTGAAAGATCCGAATGCCTCCTACGAGGACAAGCAGACGGCGTCCGTGACCCTGCAGAAGCTGCCGCGCGACGGCAGCTATACACGCCAGCGCAATCGCTGCGCGATCACCGGCCGCACCCGCGGCGTGTACAAGAAGTTCGGCCTCGCCCGCCACAAGCTGCGTGAAGCAGCCATGCGCGGCGAAGTGCCGGGCCTCAAGAAAGCCAGCTGGTAATCACCATGTCGATGACCGATCCCATCGCCGACTTCCTGACCCGTATCCGTAACGGTCAGTCGGCGTACAAGAAGTCCATCAAGAGCCCGTCGTCCAAGGCCAAGGAAGCCATCGCCGGTGTCCTGCAGGACGAGGGCTACATCCTGGGCTACGACGTCGCTGCCGAAGGCAACAAGAAGACGATTACCGTTGCGCTCAAGTATTTCGAGGGCAAGCCGGTCATCGAGAAGATCGATCGCATCAGCACCCCTTCGCTGCGCGTGTACAAGGGCAAGGATGAACTGCCCAAGGTGCTCGGCGGGCTGGGTGTGGCGATCGTGTCCACCGCCAGCGGCATGGTCAGCGACCGCAAAGCGCGCGCCAGCGGCCAGGGCGGCGAAGTGGTCTGCATCGTTTCGTAGCATCGTTTCGTATAGGAATTCGAGCCAATGTCCCGCGTAGCAAAAATGCCGGTGAAGATTCCGGCCGGTGTCCAGATCACCAGTGCCAACGGCACTGTGACCGTCAAGGGCGCCAAGACCTCGCTGAACTTCGCGCTGCCCTCGTCGGTGGCCGTGGAGATCAAGGACGGCAGCCTGAGCGTCAGCGATGCTTCGGTGAAGAGCAACGCCATGCAGTCCGGCACGGTGCGCGCGCTGATCAACAACATGGTCGTCGGGGTCACGACGGGCTATCAGAAAAGGCTCAACCTCGTGGGCGTAGGTTATCGCGCTGCCTCGCAGGGCAAGAAGGTCAATCTTGCGCTGGGCTTCTCGCACCCCATCGAATACCCGATCCCCGAAGGCATCACGGTGGAAACGCCGACGCAGACCGAGATCCTCATCAAGGGCGCCGACAAGAAGATGGTGGGCCAGGTTGCTGCGGACATCCGCGGTTTCCGCCCGCCCGAACCATACAAGGGCAAGGGCGTGCGCTATTCCGATGAGCGCGTCGAGCTCAAGGAAGCAAAGAAGAAGTAGTTGTCGGTAGAAGCAGGCGCGTCGCGTCACCCCTGCACACGATGCACGGCAGGGAACGCAACATCCGTAACGAGTCAAAGGACATCGCGGTATGAAAGATAAGAGAACCTCTCGCCTGCGTCGCGCCAAGCGCACGCGCATGCACATTCGAACTCTGGGCGCCAACCGCCTGACGGTGTACCGCACGCCGCAGCACATCTATGCGCAGATCATTGCGCCTGATGCTGCTCACACGCTGGTTTCTGCTTCGACCCTCGAGAAGGAAGTGGCGGACGGACTGAAGGCGACTGGCAATGTGGAGGCCGCCAAGAAAGTGGGCGCCGCGATCGCCGAGCGCGCCAAGGCCGCAGGCATCACCAAGGTCGCGTTCGACCGTTCCGGTTTCAAGTATCACGGCCGCGTTCAGGCGCTGGCCGACGCCGCGCGTGAAGCCGGCCTGGAGTTCTAAGAAATGGCGAACCAAACGCACCAGTATGAAGATTCGCAGTCCGGCTCTGACCTGAAGGAAAAGCTGGTCACGGTCAACCGTGTCAGCAAGACGGTCAAAGGCGGTAAGCAGTTCGCCTTCACCGCGCTGACGGTGGTGGGCGACGGCGCCGGCAAGGTCGGCTTCGGTTATGGCAAGGCGCGCGAAGTGCCGCAGGCTATCTCCAAGGCGATGGAACAGGCGCGCAAGAACATGATCAGCGTGCCGCTGCGCGGTCTCACCTTGCAGCACGAGATCTGGGGCCAGCACGGCGCGACGCAGGTGTTCATGCGCCCGGCGTCCGACGGTACCGGCGTCATCGCTGGAGGCGCGATGCGCGCGGTATTCGAAGTGGCTGGCGTGCAGAACGTGCTGGCCAAGTCATTCGGCTCGCGCAACCCCATCAACATGGTTCGCGCCACGCTCGATGCGCTCAAGAAAATGAACCAGCCTTCCGAGATTGCTGCCAAGCGCGGCAAGACGCTCGAAGAAATCCTCGCCTAAGGCACTGGCCATGACGACGAAGAAAATCAAGGTCACGCTGACGAAGAGCACTTTCGGACGGCTGCAGAAGCACAAGGACACGGTCCGCGGTCTGGGTCTGCACAGGATCAGCTCGACGTCCACGCTGGTCGCCACGCCGGAAGTCATGGGCATGGTGAACAAGATCGGCTACATGCTGAAGGTGGAAGAAGTCTCATGAGCATGAAACTCAACGAAATCAAACCGGCTGCTGGCGCCAAGACCGCGCGCGTTCGCGTGGGCCGTGGCATCGGGTCGGGCATGGGGAAGACCGCGGGTCGCGGCCACAAGGGTCAGCGCGCTCGCAAGGGCGGCCGCGGCAAGAAGGGCTTCGAAGGCGGCCAGATGCCGATCCAGCGTCGCCTGCCCAAGCGTGGCTTCAATTCGCCGTTGCTGGGCCTCACGGCCGAAGTGCGCCTGTCGGACCTGCAGAAGGTCAAGCATACCGGTGAGATCGACATCGCCGTTCTCAAGGCCGAGGGCTTCGTCCCTGCTTGCACCGAGATCGTCAAGGTCATCAAGACCGGGGATCTCACCAAGAAGCTCAGCCTCAAGGGACTGAAGGTCACGGCGGGCGCACGCGAAGTCGTGACCGCCGCTGGCGGTTCGATCGCAGAGTAATCGCCGCCCCGAGAATGGCCACCAAGGCGCCCAACACCGGAATGGTGCCCGACCTCTCCAAGATCGGAGAGGTGCGCGGCCGTCTGCTGTTTCTGCTCGGCGCGATCGTGGTCTTCCGCATCGGGAGCTACATTCCGGTGCCGGGCATCGACCCGGTGCAGCTGGCGGCGCTGTTCGACCAGACGCGTGGCTCGATCCTGGACATGTTCAACATGTTTTCGGGCGGTGCGCTGTCGAGACTCTCGATCATGGCCCTGGGCGTCATGCCCTATATCTCGGCCTCAATCATCGTGCAGCTGATGGCCTCCGTGATCCCGCAGCTCAAGGATCTGAAGAAGGAAGGCGAGTCGGGTCGACGAGTCATCACCAAGTACACGCGTTACGGCACTCTGGGCCTCGCGATCTTCCAGGCCATCGGAGCGTCCACCGCGCTCCAGAAGAGCGGCGTGGCGATCGCCCCCGGCTTCGCCTTCGTGTTCACGGCGACGGTGTCGCTGGTCACCGGCACGATGTTTTTGATGTGGCTCGGCGAGCAGATCACAGAGCGCGGCATCGGCAATGGCATGTCGATGATCATCTTTGCCGGCATCGTGGCGAACCTGCCCAACGCGATTGGCTCTACGGCACAGCTGGTCAGCGAAGGCTCGCTGAATCCGGGCGTCGTGGTGCTGCTGGTGCTCCTGACCGCGGGCGTGACCTACGCCGTGGTGTACGTCGAACGCGCGCAGCGCCGCATTCCGGTGCACCACGCGCGTCGGCAGCAGGGGCGCAAGCTGTTCGCGGCGCAGACACAGCACCTCCCGCTCAAGCTGAACATGTCGGGCGTGATTCCCCCGATCTTCGCTTCTTCGATCATCCTGTTCCCGGCCACGCTGGCGCAGTTGTTCGGCGGCGACCAGGGCGGCGGCTTCATCGCACAGCTGTCGAACGCGCTGTCGCCCGGCAATGCGCTGCACGGCTTCCTTTACGCCGGCATGATCATCTTCTTCTGCTTCTTCTACACCGCGCTGGTATTCGACTCGCGCGAGACGGCGGAGAACCTGAAGAAGTCGGGGGCGTTCATCCCGGGGGTGCGTCCCGGTGCGATGACGGCCAAGTACATCGACCAGGTGCTGACCCGCCTGACCGTGGCCGGTGCGGCCTACATCACCATCATCTGCCTGATGCCGGAGTTCATGATCGCGTACGCGGCCGTGCCCTTCGCCTTCGGCGGCACCTCGTTGTTGATCACCGTGGTCGTGATCATGGACTTCATGGCGCAGTTGCAGGCGCACCTGATGTCGCACCAATACGATGGTCTTCTGAAGAAGGCCAATCTGAAGGGCCTCGGCAATTCGGGCGACGGCGGTGGCAAGTCGGGCGGTTCGGGTCTGAAGGCGCTGGGTTCCAACAAGGCTACGACCCGTTGAGGGTCGCGGTCCAAAGTCTGTCGTTCGAGGTTTCTCATGAAAGTCCGTACTTCCGTCAAGAAGATCTGCCGCAACTGCAAGGTCGTTCGCCGTCAGGGCGTCGTCCGCGTGATCTGCACCGATCTGCGTCACAAGCAGCGGCAGGGCTGATACCGGGTTGCCCGGTTTTCGCCTAGTCCGTATCATTCGCGCCCTTTTTCGCGCGCCCTAGATTCTGGAGTTCCCGCGTCATGGCACGTATCGCCGGCGTCAATATCCCCGACAAGAAGCACACCGTGATTGCGCTGCAGGCGATCTACGGCATCGGACCGACTCGTGCCAAGGCGATCTGCGCCGGGGCCAAGCTCGATCCGACTATCCAGGTGCGCAATCTGACGGAAGGCCAGCTCGACGCCCTGCGCGCCGAGATCGGCAAAGTCACCGTGGAAGGCGACCTGCGTCGCGAGGTCTCCATGAGCATCAAGCGCCTGATGGACCTGGGCTGCTACCGCGGGACGCGGCATCGCCGCGGCCTCCCGGTCCGCGGTCAGCGCACGCGCACCAACGCCCGCACCCGCAAGGGCCCGCGTCGCGCGATCAAGAAGAACTAATCGAGTAAACGATGGCCACCGCTCCGAACTCACCCGTAACTGCCAAGCCGCGCGCCAAGCGCGTCAAGAAGAACGTGACCGATGCCGTCGTGCACGTCCACGCTTCGTTCAACAACACGATCGTGCTGATCACGGACCGCCAGGGCAACGCGATCTCTTGGTCGACGGCCGGCGCCGCGGGCTTCAAGGGTTCGCGCAAGTCGACCCCGTTTGCCGCCCAGGTCGCCGCCGACAAGGCTGCGCAGGCCGCCGCCGAACACGGTGTGAAGAACGTGGAAGTGCGCATCAAGGGCCCTGGCCCCGGTCGCGAGTCCGCGGTGCGTGCGCTCAACGCCGCCGGTTTCAAGATTTCCAACATCACCGACGTGACGCCGATTCCGCACAACGGCTGCCGTCCGCCCAAGCGTCGTCGCGTCTAAAGTTCCGGAATAGATCATGGCTCGTTACATCGGTCCCAAGTGCAAGCTGTCCCGCCGTGCCGGCACCGACCTGCTGCTCAAGTCGCGCGGTCGTTCGCTGGAAACCAAGTGCAAGCTGGACACGCCCCCTGGCCAGCACGGCGCCCGCAAGGCGCGCCCCACTGAATACGGCACGCAGTTGCGCGAGAAGCAGAAGCTCAAGCAGATGTACGGCATCCTCGAGCGCCAGTTCCGCAACTACTACCTGAAGGCTTCCGGCCAGAAGGGTGCGACGGGCCTGAACCTGTTGCTGATGCTGGAAGGCCGCCTCGACAACGTGATCTACCGCATGGGCTTCGGGCGCACGCGCGCCGAGGCGCGTCAGCTGGTGAGCCATAAGGCGATTCACGTCAACGGCAAGTCGGTAAACATTGCGTCCTATCAGGTGCAGGTCGGCGACAGCGTCGAAGTGCGCGAGAAGGCGCGGGCCCAGGGTCGCATCGCCGAGTCACTCTCGATCGCCGCCCAGATCGGCTTTCCGGACTGGCTCGAAGTCGATGAAAAGGGTCTCAAGGGCAAGTTCAAGTCGCAGCCCAGCCGCGACCAGATCCTGCCCGACATCAACGAGAACCTCGTCGTCGAGTTGTACTCGAAGTAAGGCTTCGCCCAAGTTTATTTCGCGGTATCCGGAAGGTCAGACGATTTGCTGTTCTGAAAGACGGGTGCTCGCAACAACCAGAGGTTATTCATGCAAGGTTTTGTTTCCGAACTGCTCAAGCCGCGCGAGATCAAGGTCGAAGTCGTTTCACCCAATCGTGCCCGCGTCGCCATGGAGCCGCTCGAGCGTGGCTTCGGTCACACGCTGGGGAACGCCCTGCGTCGCATCCTGCTTTCGTCGATCCCTGGCGCGGCCGTTACCGAAGTGCAGATTGAAGGCGTCGTGCACGAGTACAGCGCGATCGAAGGCGTCCAGGAGGACGTCATCGACATCCTGCTCAACATCAAGAACATCGCCATCCGCCTCAACGCGCGCGAAGAAGCCACGCTGCGCCTGGAGAAGTCGGGCAACGGCCCCGTCACGGCGGCGGACATCCAGCTCGACCATGACGTCGAGATCGTCAACCCTGAACTCGTGCTGGCGCATCTGACCGGCGGCAAGATCAAGGCGACCCTGAAGGTCACGCGCGGTCGCGGCTACCAGCCGGTAGCAGCGCAGGTCGGCGAAGCGGAGACCACCACGGTCGGTCTGCTCAAGCTCGAAGCCTCGTACAGCCCGGTTCGCCGCGTCAGCTACGCCGTCGAGCGTGCCCGCGTCGAGCAGCGCACTGACTTGGATCGCCTGATCCTGGATGTCGACACCAACGGCGGCATCGATTCGGCGGAAGCTGTTCGCCAGGCCGCGCGCATCCTGCGTGACCAGCTCACCGTGTTCGTCGACCTCGAGGCGGAAGCCAGCGCGGCCGTGCCGGTTGGTGTGAAGGGCGCGAGCGGCTCGCTCGACCCGATCCTGTTCCGTCCGATCGACGAGCTGGAACTCACCGTGCGCTCGGCCAACTGCCTGAAGGCCGAGAGCGTGTACTACATCGGCGAGCTCGTGCAGCGCACCGAGAATGAGCTGATGAAGACTCCGAACCTGGGCAAGAAGTCGCTCAACGAGATCAAGGAAGCGCTCAAGGCGCACGACCTCGAACTCGGCATGCGCCTCGACAACTGGTCAGCGCCGAAGTCGGCGACCAACTAACAAAGCGAAAACTAGAGAACATCCCATGCGTCACGGAAATGCAGGCCGAACCTTCGGCCGCACCAGCAGCCACCGCAAGGCCACGATGCAGTCGGTCGCGGTCGCGCTGTTCAAGTACGAGCTGATCAAGACCACGGTGCCCAAGGCGAAGGAGCTGCGTCGCCTAGCCGAGCCGCTGATCACGCGCGCCAAGGAAGATAGCGTGCACAACCGCCGCATCGCGTTCTCGCGGCTGCGGGATCGCGAGATCGTGACGAAGCTGTTCACGGATCTGGGGCCGCGCTATGCCAAGCGTCCGGGCGGCTACACGCGCATCCTGCGTTGCGGCTTCCGTGCCGGTGACAACGCGCCGATGGCCTACGTGGAGCTGGTCGATCGTCCGGCGTCGACGGTCGAGGCGCCGGCGGCCTGAGTCATCGACATCGCTTCATTTCTCGGGCGCCGCAAGGCGCCCGAATTGTTTGAGAAGCGCTGACCTGCGCGGCCGGTTCGCGGCACGTTGCGCAGCGCGGGTGTTCGGTAGGGCTGAAACGCGCGGCCCGAAGCTGCCATCCACCGCAGCGATCTCAGTGGTCCGACGCACCGGACTCGCCGGTAACCGCTTGGACTGCGAAACGCACCTCGACGACCCGCTTGCTTCCGTTCGCGGCGACGAACTCCAGGCTCATCGGCACCTCCCGCGCCGGCTTGTCCGCGTCGAGCTGCGAATCCATCAGCATCAGATGTTTGCCGCCCGGCCCGAAGCTCGCGCTGCCACCGGCCGGGATCTCGACCTTCTCAACCGGCCGCATGCGCGACATGCCGCCCTGTTCGCGCGTCTCGTGCATCTCCACCGAAGCAAACGAGGAACTGCTGACGGCTCTCAGTTCGATGGCGGTGGTGCCCGGGTTGTTCACTTCGAAATAGCCTGTCGCCATCGATCCGCCCGGTGGCGGAAGGAGGATGCGGGCGTGGCTGACCCGGGGTATCGCATCCGAATCGCCTTTCGCCCCCTGCTCGGGCGCCTTTCCGCAGCCCCAGGCGAGAAGCAGGAGGGGTAGGGCCAGCAGCAACTGCAGCGGTTTCGCGGGCATCGGAGGATTGAAAGGGCGGGCGAGGCGCGATTATCTCAGCAGACGTGCATCGGCCGCTGAGGCCGGATCGGCCGTTGATCCGGCTCAACAGGCGGGCCTCCTGTCACCGCCGCCGCGGCCCGCAGATTCCAGAGGCCCGCTGCCGTGGAAATGCCCGGGGGCTCGCGTCCGAGACCATTTTGCTAGCATTCGCGCCCCTCGCCGTCGTAGTACCCATGTCATGAAGCCGGTCACCGAAAACACCCGAATCCGCTCGATCCGCGCGGTCTCCACGCCAGCCCAGGTCCAGGCCGAGTTGCCGCTGTCCGACGCGGCGACCCAGACCGTCCTGCAGACCCGGCGCGAAATTCAGAACGTGCTGTCCGGTCGCGATGAGCGCCTCCTGGTGGTCGTCGGACCTTGCTCGATCCACGATCCGGACGCCGCCATCGAATACGCCACGCGCCTGAAGGGGCTGCGCGAGCAGCTCAAGAAGAACCTGCTGATCGTGATGCGCGTTTATTTCGAGAAGCCGCGCACCACCGTGGGCTGGAAAGGCCTGATCAACGACCCCGACCTCAACGACGGCTATGACATCGACCGCGGCCTGCGCATCGGTCGCAAGCTGCTCCTCGACCTGAACGAGATGGGCATCCCGGCGGGTGTCGAATTCCTCGACCTGCTGACGCCGCAGTACCTCGCCGACCTCGTGTCCTGGGGCGCGATCGGCGCGCGCACCACCGAGTCGCAGCTGCATCGCGAGATGGCGTCCGGGCTGTCCTGCCCGGTCGGTTTCAAGAACGGCACCGACGGCAGCGTGAAGGTGGCGGTCGACGCCTGTCTGTCTGCGCGCTCGCCGCACCGCTTCCTGTCGATGACCAACAACGGCGAGGTCTCAATCTTCGAGACCGCCGGCAACGAGGACTGCCACATCATCCTGCGCGGCGGCAGCTCGGGCACCAACTACGACGCCGCCAGCGTCGAGGCCGCCAGCGCGGCGATGTCCAAGGCGGGTCTGAGGCCGCAGGTCATGATCGACTTCAGCCACGCCAATTCGAGCAAGCAGCACAGGCGCCAGGTCGCCGTCGGCCAGGACGTCGGCGCGCAGATTTCGGGCGGCGAGACGCGCGTGGTCGGCGTGATGATCGAGTCGCACCTGGTCGAGGGCCGCCAGGACATCGGGCCGCGCGACGAGATGGTGTACGGCCAGAGCGTCACCGACGCCTGCATCCACTGGGAGGACAGCGTCGAGGTATTGCGTGGCCTCGCAGGCAGCGTGGCGCAGCGGCGCGACCGGCTGGCCAAGACGGCCTGACCTACAGGTAGCGGTCGAAGCCTGGATTTTTACCGCTCAGATTGAGCAATCGCCCAGGCCTCCTTCGGGGCTCCGGCGGTTGCGGGACTGCCGCGTTCGCCGTGGCTCCGGTCTGCCTTCTCAGCCGTCCAGCTCGCCGAGTTCCGTTCGCACTCAAGCGCGGGCCTTGACCCAGTCGCGGCGCACGGCGCGCTCGTCGACGCCCAGCGCCTCGGCCGTCTCCGGATCGCTGTAGCCCGCGAAGAAGCGGCACTCGACGACCTGCGACAGGCGCGGAGTCAGTTGGGCCAACTTCTTGAGCAAGACATGGATCGCCACCACGCGCTCGTCGGATTCGAACGGAATCGCGGCGGACTCGTTTTTCGCGAACTCGAGCGGCACCTGCGCCGCGCCAGGCGCCTCACCTCGGCATAGAAGACCGCGAACAACTGCTCGGCCGAGCGACACAGCTCGGGACGCAGTGTCTCGCGCTCCGCGGCGTCCCACATCCGTTCGGGCGCCTCCATCGGATCGTTGGGCATGCGGGGAAGGTCGCCAAACTTGCTGACGAAGGCGAGGTGCAAGGGGCCGGACGTACTACGCTATCGGCCATGCCGGCCCGTCATGAGGAAGCCTGAGTTGGACGAGCGGATGACCGCCGAATCCTGGTCGCGGATCGAAGCCCTGTTCGACGAAGCGATGACCTTGCCGGCGGCGCGGCGCGAAGCCTGGCTGTCCGAGCGCACGGCCACCGACGAATGGCTGCAGCGGCATGTGCGACGGCTGCTCGAACAGGTCGAGGTGCCCGACGCGCTGCTCGATCGTCCTGCGGCCGAGTCGGTTCAGCGCGAGGCGCTGCTCGCGGAGCTTTCGCCCGGCACCCGCATCGGCGCCTGGCGACTGGGCGCGCTGGTCGGTCGCGGAGGTCTGGGCGAGGTCTATCGCGTGGAGCGCGCTGACGGCGCCTTCGTGCAACAGGCGGCACTCAAGCTGATCCGTCGCGAGGCGGTCGACCAGATCGAGCGTTTCCACGAGGAACGGCGTGTGCTCGCGCGACTTGACCATCCGGGCATCGCAAGATTGGTCGACGGTGGCCTTGCGAGTGACGGTCGGCCGTACTTGGTCATGGAGTGGCTCGAGGGCACCTCGCTGACGCAATGGTGCAGCGAGCGCAACCTGCCCCTGGCGCAGCGGCTGGACCTTTTCCTCCAGGTCTGCGAGGCGGTCGCCTACGCGCATCGCAACCTGCTGGTGCACCGCGACCTCAAGCCCGCCAACGTAAGGGTCACGCCCGAGGGCCGCTGCAAGCTGCTGGACTTCGGCGTGGCCAAGTTTCTGCGAGATGGCGGCATCGACGAGACCCGCACCCAAGCCCCGATGACGCTGGCCTACGCCTCGCCCGAGCAGCTCGCGCAGGAGCCGGTCGCGCCGGCGTCCGACGTGTACTCGCTCGGCCTGCTGCTGTTCGAGCTGCTCACGGGAGAGCGGCCCTGGCACCGCTCGCAGTCGCTGCCGCTGCTGATCGAACGGCAGATGCGCGCCGATGCGCCGGCGCCGAGCCGTATCGCGGCGGGACTCGCGGACGCGCCTATCGAGGCGCGGCGCCTGCGCGGCGATCTGGACGCCATCACCGGTTTCGCGCTGCGGCGCGAGCCTGAGCGCCGCTATCGTTCCGCCGCCGAGCTGGCCGACGATCTGCGTCGCCACCTCGAGGGCAGGCCGGTGCTCGCGCGGCCCGAATCGCTCGCGTATTCGCTGCAGCGCTTCGCGAGCCGTAACCATGTGGCAGCTGGCTTTGCGGGTCTGGCGATCGCGGCGCTAGCCGTCGGCTTTGCGACGGCACTGTGGCAGGCCCGCGAGGCGCGAGCTGCGGCGGAAGCGGCGCAGCACGAGGCCGCGCGCGCCACCGCGACCAAGCAATTCCTTGTGAATGTCTTTCGCGCGGGCGACCCACGCATCGCGCAGGACAAGCCGCGCGGACAGATCACGGCCAAGGAACTGTTGGATATCAACGCGCAGAAGATCGGCGAAGAGTTCCGCGATGACCCGGCCACGCAGATAGAGTTGCTCGGCACGACCGCGTCGATCTATCGCGAACTGGGCGACGACGCGCGCTACCGCGCGCTCGTCACGCAGCAGCTGCAGCAGGTGCGACGCCTCTACGGCGACTCGCACCCAGCCTTCATCCAGGGCCTGCTGGACGATGCGCACCACGCCAACAACGAAGACGAATATGTGCAGGCGCTCAAGCTGCTCGACCAGGCCGACCCGCTGATCCGCAAGGCGGGTCTCGACAATACGGTGACCCGTGCGCGCTGGTGGCTCATCCGCAGCGATGTTCTAAAGGAGAACAGGGACGAAGCCGACCCCGGCGCGCTGGACAAGGCGCTGGCGATGTACGAGCGGCTCGCGCCGACCGACCCGGGCTTCGTCAAGGCGCTCACCACGCTCGGTTGGCGCGAGATGCGCGGTAGCCCGGCTAAATCCGAGCAGCATTTCCTTCGCGCAATCGCGATCGCGGAAAAGACTCCCGAGAACAACGACAGCGAGCTCCAGCAGCTGACTTGGCCGGGCCTGGCGCAGGTGCGCGAGGACCAGGGCAAGTACGAGGAGGCGATCCAGGCGTACGACCGCGGTGCCGCGCTGATCGAGAAGACCTACGGCGCCAGGCACAACACCGCCTGGGTGCCGACCGCGCAATACGCCTCGACCCTGCATCGGCACGGCCTGCGCGAGCGCGCACTGGCGCAGTTCGACAAGCTGATGGCGGTGATCCCGCGCGACTGGACCGAGAATTCCTACGACGAGTACGCGCGCGAGTTCTACGCTGACCGGCTCGTCGCGGAAGGTCGGCCGCTGTTGGCGATCCCCCTGCTCGAGGCTGCGCTCAGAACCTACCGCGAGAAGCCGAGTGTCGAGTACGAGGTACGGCGCAACCTGCTGATCCTCGGCGATGCCTACGATCGCGCCGGGATGTGGTGGAAGGCGCGCGACGCGATCAAGGCAAGCCTCGACGAGCGCTTGCAGAAGGAGCCCGCGGGATCGGCCTCGGTGAGCGTGGCGCGTGAGCGCTGGGGCCGCTTCCTGCTCGCGCACAACGATCTGCCCGGCGCGCAGACGCAGTTCGACGAGGTCCTCGTCCAGACCAAGGGGCACAACAACGAGATGGCGGTGCTGGCCTACGGTGGCCTCGCGCGGCTGGCGCAGGAGCGGCATGACTGGGAGGCGGCGCTGCGTTCGAGCACGCACGCGGTGGTCGGCTTCGAGAACCTCGCGGGCCGGCGTGACGTGCGCACCGGCCCCTACCTCTGGCTGATCCACGCCGAGTCCCTGCGCCGGGTCGACGACGCCGCGAGTTCGCGGATTTGGGCGCAACGGGCGCTGGAGGCCAGCAAGCGCTACGACGCGCCGCACGCGCCCTCGATCCGCGATGCCGAAAAGATGCTGGCGCTGATCGGGCGACAGAACGGGGATCGGCCCGAGGCCCTTGCCGAGGCCGTGGCGGGACCCGCGCCGGTCCCCGCACCGGCTGTCCGACCCACGGCCCCCGAAGCGCCGGAACCCACGAAGCCCGCGGTGTCGGCCGAGACGGATGGCGGTATTCGGGCGGCCCTGCAGGCCGGGGATACCGAAGTGGCTCCATGATGACGGTGTCCCGTTTCCTGACCGAAGGGGGTCATAGGGAAAGGACGTCGACCGCTGGGGTCGCGTCGATTCCGCCGCTGTAAAGGCGCGGCACGTCGCACCCATCATCAGGGAATGGGAGCGGCAGAAAATCTGCTCCCCCGCGGAGTGACCGTCATGTCTCGCAGAGTACTTTCCACGGTTCCGGCCCAGGTCGTTGCGATCTGTGCCATTGCCGCCACCACGCTCCTGATGCCGGTGGCCACCCCGGCGGACGCGCGCATCGCCACCAATGGTCTGTCCGCGAACCGGCTGGCGGCGAACAAGCTCGCGACCAACCGTATCGCCACCAATCGGATCGCGCTCGACGGCGTCGCCAGTGGCAAGAGCGCGAGCACGCCGAATCCGCTGCTGGGATTGGACCGCAAGGCCATCGCGCGCTGAAGGCAATTGCGGGCGCGACTTTGCGATGTCCCGGGCGAACATCCTGGCGGCCGTTTGCCTGATGGTCGCTGCCCATGTCGGAGTGACGGCTGACACGGCCACGGTCCGGCGCGTCGCCTTGTCGAACAAGCGTGAAGCCCTGACACCCGAAGCTCGCGAACGTCTCGAGTACCTGATCGGGTGCGCGTTGCCGGAGGGCCTCATCGTGGAGACGGACGTAGAGGGCCAGCTACGAATTCCCGGGCCGGATCGGCCTTGCGCCGGCGTGGCGCGAGCGCGCGATGACTGCCGTGGAGGCGCACTGGGTGTCGGCCTGCATGCTTGCGCGCATCAACGCCTTCGGCGTCACCCTGCAGATCTCGTTGCGCGCCGATAATGCGCCCGTCGCATCGCTCGACACCTCGACGGAGGAGCGCGCCCAGTTCCCGCTGGACGAAGCGGGCTTCTTCGGAAATAGTTTCTCGGAAAATGCGCCCGCCGACGTGTGCTCCGGCGGCAACAGCTCGGATCGTGTAGAGCAGCTCGAAGCGCTGCGCCGCGTCTGCTCGCTACCGCCGCACGAGGCGGACAAGCCCGCTTCAGTCGATGCAACTTCGTGATCGCCGGGGCCTGCAGCGACAAGCCCTTCGTGCAGGAGGGCGTGGACTACTCCGGCGAAGTCATCCACGTGCTTCTCCATCACCCCTGAGGGCGACGGAAGCTCTGAACGGTGTGACCGCTAGGCCGCGAGGACCAACGTGATGCGCGCGTAGCGGCGCGATCCGACCTGCAGCAGGTAGGTGGCGCCCGGCTTGAGCGCCAGCGACTTGTCCTCGACGCGCTGCTGGTCCACGCGGACGGCGCGCTGTTCGATCATGCGCGTGCCTTCACCGTTGCTGGCGACCAGTCCCGCCTCCTTGAGGACGCGCGCGAGCGCGAGGCCAGTCGCGGGAGCAGCCACGTTCACTTCGGGGATCTCGTCCGGCAGCGCGCCTTTCGAGAACTGTTCGATGAAGGCCGAGCGCGCAGCTTCGCCAGCGCCGGCGCCGTGGAAGCGCGACGCGATCTCTACGCCCAGCTCCATCTTGATGTCGCGCGGGTTGACGCCTTCTTCGACGCTGCGCCTGAGACGCTCGATCTCGGGCAGCGGCTTGAAAGAGAGAAGTTCGTAGTAGCGCCACATCAGCGTGTCGGAGATCGACATCAACTTGCCGAACATCTGAGGCGCTGGATCCTTTACGCCGATGTAGTTGTTCAGGGACTTGCTCATCTTGTTGACGCCGTCAAGGCCTTCCAGGATCGGCACCGTGAGCACGCACTGGGGTTTCTGGCCGTAGGCCTGCTGGAGGTGACGACCCATCAGCAGGTTGAACTTCTGGTCATTGCCACCGAGTTCCACGTCGGCCTTCAGTTCGACCGAGTCGTATCCCTGCAGCAGCGGGTACAGGAATTCGTGGATCGCGATCGGCTGCCCGCCCTTGTAGCGATTGGAGAAATCGTCGCGCTCGAGCATGCGGGCCACGGTCTGCTGCGCGGCCAGACGGATCAGGCCGTCCGTGCCCAGCTTGTCGAGCCAGTGGGAGTTGAACACCACCGTGGTGCGCTCGGGATCGAGCACCTTGAACACCTGGTCACGGTAGGTCTGGGCGTTGGCCTCCACGTCCGCGCGCGTCAGCGGTTTGCGCGTCTCGTTCTTGCCTGTCGGGTCTCCGATCATCCCGGTGAAATCGCCTATCAGAAACACCGCCTCGTGGCCGGCGTCCTGGAACGCGCGCATCTTGTTCAGCAGCACCGTGTGACCCAGGTGCAGGTCGCGCGCAGTGGGATCGAAACCAGCCTTGACGCGAAGGCGGGTGCCACGTTCGGCGGCGTCCTTGATACGGGAACGAAACTCTTCGAGAGGAAGGATCTCTGAGGTACCGCGTTCGAGTTCTGCGAGGGACATGGGGAAGGGGAGGGAGGGCTATTCCGTTGACGGTTCAATTCGAAACCGTCTGGCGGCGAATGCTCATGTAAAGGCACAGGGAGTGGAAGGAAACCCTTGCGCGACCTGTAGATTTATGTTTCTTTACGCCCCTGTTTCGCCTGAGTTGCGACCCGCGTCACAAAATACCGCGCCGGGCAGGCCCGCTGGATCCGTTCAGCGGACGAAAGTCTCAATCGAGTCAACAGGATGAAGCTGGATTATAGCTCAGCCGATCGGTCACCCCGATCGGCCCGACGGATCGTTTTGGCCGCCACGGTGTGCGTGGTGGGACTCGCGACTCTAGTCTCCAGGGAAAGTAGCGCCAAACGGGAACTGTCCAACACGACCTTCTCCGAGGACGTGGCGGTTGCCGAGGCCGTGGCCTACGAACAAGCGATACAGGGCGCGGTCTCGGACCCGCTCACGGTGCCGGACGCCAGCGAATGGAACAGCGTTCGCATCGAACCCGGCGAGACGCTTTCCACAGTCTTCGAGACCGAAGGCTTGGATACGGCGCAGTGGATGTCGATCCTTGACCTGGGTCCGGATGCCCGGCAGCTCAAGCGCATCAAGGCGGGCGACACGCTGGAGATCCGCAGGTCCGGTGACGATCTGCTGGAACTTCGCTACGAACTGGACGACCTGCGCACGCTGCACGTGGAACGCGTTGGCGATCATTTCGAAGCGACGACGTTGACGGCGGACCTGGCGCGCAGCACGCGCAGCATCAGCGGCGTCATCGACAGCTCGCTGTTCATCGCTGGCCAGAAGGCCGGCCTGCCGGTGCGCATGGTGATGGAGCTGGCGGAACTGTTCCGTTACGACATCGACTTCGCACTCGACCTGCGTGACGGCGACCGCTTCACGGTGGTGGTCGAGGAGCTTTACAAGGACGGCGTGAAGCTGCGCGACGGCGATCTGCTCGCGGCCGAGTTCGTCAACCAGGGCAAGGTTCATCGCGCGGTCCGCTTCAAGGACGGCGAGGGACGATCCGCGTTCTATACGCCGGACGGGCAGTCGCTGCGCAAGGCCTTCTTCCGCACGCCGCTGGACGTGGTGCGCGTTAGCTCGCCGTTCAATCTGCACCGCATGCATCCGATCCTCAACACGATCCGCGCACACAAGGGCGTCGACTACGCCGCCAGCGCCGGCACGCCGATTAAGGCGACGGGCGACGGCAAGGTTTCCTTCATCGGCAACAAAGGCGGATACGGTCGCGTTGTGATGCTGCAGCACGGCCAGCAGTACGAGACGCTGTATGCCCACATGTCGCGCTTCCGCGCCGGCATGCGCGCCGGCGACCGCGTGAAACAGGGCCAGATCATTGGCTACGTCGGCGCGTCGGGCCTGGCCACCGCACCGCACCTGCATTACGAATTCCACGTCAACGGCGTCTACAAGAATCCGGTCAACATCGTGATGCCGAGAGCCAACCCGATTCCGCGTGTGCAGCTGGCCAAGTTCCAGTCGCAGATCGTGCCGCTGATCGCGCAGATCGAATCCGCACGCGCCCCGCGCGTGGCGTCGGCGCCGTCGGCGATCCTGCCGTCCATCTCGGTCGCGACGCCTTGAGTCCAGCGCGTTCCTCCGCTCCGTAGGACTTTCGTCGCAGGGGCCGGTGGAGCGCTATATCGGGCTGATGTCGGGAACTAGCCAGGACGGCATCGATGCCGTCCTCGCCGAGTTCCACGAGGGCCGCTTCGTCCAGATCCTCTCCTCGCACACCGGCCACTACGCGCCCGCTTTGCGGAATGAGCTGATCGACCTGAGTCGTGAAGGCACGCCGGTTTCGCTGGCGCGCTATGCCCAGCTCGACCGTGCCGTGGCCGACGCGTTTGCCGATGCCGCGCTAGCCCTGATAGAGCGCTCCGGCGCCGGGGGGCAGCCCCTCAGGGCGATCGGTAGCCATGGGCAGACCGTCTTCCATGATGCCGTGCAGGTGCGAAATAGCCTGCAACTCGGCGATCCGTCGCGAATCGCGATCCGTACGGGTCTGACTGTCGTCGCGGATTTCCGGCGGGCCGACGTTGCACTGGGTGGGCAGGGCGCGCCGCTGCTGCCCATCTTCCATCACGCCCAGTTCGCCGACGCCGCCGAGCCGCGGGCGGTGCTGAACCTCGGC
This sequence comes from Panacagrimonas sp., assembly GCA_046594215.1. Taxonomy (GTDB): domain Bacteria; phylum Pseudomonadota; class Gammaproteobacteria; order Nevskiales; family Nevskiaceae; genus Panacagrimonas. Next base: position 54,217 of record JBKJPX010000044.1, on the reverse strand, counting down.
GGCATTGCCAACCTCACGCTGTTGCCGGGTGCCGACGCCGACAAGGTGAGGGGCTTCGACTGCGGTCCCGCGAATTGCCTGATGGACGAGTGGAGCGAGCGGCACCTGCAGCAACCTTGCGATCGCGATGGCGCTTGGGCGGCGTCGGGCGAGATCGAACAGGTCCTGCTGGACGCTTGTCTACGCGAGCCCTTTTTCGCGCAACCGATTCCGAAGAGCACCGGGCGTGGCCTCTTCAACCTCGGCTGGCTGGCAGCGCAGGATGCTCACCTTGGACGGCGGGCTCCCGCCTACGTGCAGCGCACGCTGTGCGAGCTCACGGCACGCACCGTCGCGGAGTCCCTCCTTGCACATGCGCCGGCCACGCGGCGGCTGATCGTCTGTGGTGGCGGATCGCGCAACGGCTTCCTGATGGCGCGCCTGCGGGCGCAGTTGCCGAATGTGACGATCGTTGATACCTCGAGTCGAGGCCTTGACCCGCAGGCCATCGAGGCGAGTGCGTTCGCGTGGCTAGCTTGTCGGCGACTGCGCGGTGAACCCGGAAACCTGCCCTCGGTGACCGGGGCGAGTCGTGCGACCCAACTCGGCGGAATTTATGAGCCCAAATGACGCTCAATAGAGATCGATCGGGTCCACGTCGACAGACCATCGGACTCGACGCCCTCCCGGCAAGCCGCTGAGCCGCGGCACCAGTTCGGTGAGCGTTTGCCGCAAAGCTTTTCGGTCTTGCGAGCGCAACAGCAGCTGGGCGCGGATGCGGTTCGCGCGTCGCTCCATGGTGGCCGGCACCGGACCGAGCGTATCGATCGCTCCGGTACGCGGCACCTGATTCGCGACGCGCCGCAGGAATTCCAGCGCGGCGCCGGCGTCCAGCGCATCGGCGCGCAATACCGCCAGATGCGCGAAGGGCGGTAACCCGACCACGCGTCGCTCTTCGAGCAGCTCGCGGCTGAGTCCGGCATAGCCGTCGCGCAGCCAGCGCTGGAGCTGCGGATGCTCGGGCTGGTGCGTCTGCACGACGACCTCGCCGGGCATGGACCCCCGCCCTGCGCGCCCGGTCACCTGCGTGAGGAGTTGGCCGAGCCGCTCCATCGCGCGAAAGTCCGAACTGTAGAGCGCTTGGTCTGCATCAATCACGCCGACCAGGGTCAGGCCATCGAAGTCGTGGCCCTTGGCGAGCATCTGGGTGCCCACGAGCACGCGGATGTCGCGCGAATGGATATCGGCGAGCAGGCGGTCGAGTTCTCCGGCACGACTCGTTCGGTCCGAGTCGATGCGCTCGACGCGCAGTCCGGGATACAGCCCGCGCAAGCCGTCTTCCACGCGCTCGGTGCCTTGCCCCACGGGAACCAGGTCGGTGCCGGCACACTGCCCGCAGCGCAGCGGAATCCGCGCATCGCTGCCGCAGTGGTGGCAGACCAGGCGCCCCCGCGCACGATGCAGGGTGAGGCGCGCGTCGCAATGCGGGCACGGCGCCAACCAGCCGCAATCGTGGCAGAGCAGTGCAGGCGAATATCCACGCCGATTCACGAAGAAGAGCGCTTGGCCGCCGGCCTCGAGGTGGCGCGTCGCCGTTTCGATGAGCGCCGCGGACAGGCCATCCTGAAGTTTCGCGCCTCGCAGGTCGATCAGACGGGCGCATGGCATCTGGGCGCGCCCAGCTCTGGCGTCCAGTCGCAGCGGGCGGTAACGGCCCCGCTCGACGTTGTGCAGGGATTCGAGCGATGGGGTCGCCGAGCCGAGGATCACCGGGATGCCCGCGTTCTGGGCGCGCACGATCGCGACGTCGCGGGCCGAGTAGCGGAATCCTTCCTGCTGCTTGAGCGAGGCGTCGTGCTCCTCGTCGATCACGATCAGGCCGAGCCGCGGCAGAGGTACGAAGACCGCGGAGCGCGTGCCAATCACAACCGAGCAGCGCCCTTCGAGCGCGGCGAGCCAAGTCTGCAAGCGTACGCGCTCGGACAGACCGGAATGGAAGACGCCGACCTTGGGGCCGAAACGCGCGCGGAAGCGCTCGACCAACTGCGGCGTTAGTCCAATCTCCGGGGTCAGTACCAGGGCCTGGCCGCCGGCATCGAGTGCGGCTTGCACCCGGTGCAGGTAGACCTCGGTCTTGCCGCTGCCGGTGACCCCCTCGAGCAGGTTCACGGCGAAACCCGGGCCCTGTTCGGCCAGTTCGCGGAGCACTTTCGACTGCTCCGGCGTGGGGGCGCGGGCCGAGACGGCCACGAAGGTCTCTGGCTTCGATTTTTCTTTCGCCTCTCGCGCGGGCCTCGCCCCCGCCTTGCGCAGCTTTCGCAGGCCGGCGGGCAAAGCCGCTGCGAAAACCTCGCCGACGGGGTAGCAGTAGTAGTCGGCTGCCCAGGTACACAGTCGCATCAGATCGGACGGTAGCGGCACCCCTTCGCCGAGCACTGCGGTGATCGGACGGCAGCGGAGTTCGTCGTTCGTGGTGCAGAGATCCAAAACGATGCCCACGACTTGACGCCGCCCCAGCGGGACCTGCACACGCGTTCCGGGCGCTATGGCTTGCCCTTCAATGAGGTAGTCCAGCGCGAAAAAAAACGGCGCGGGTACCGCCACTTTGGCTCGGTGTTCCGTCATGGTGCAGTTGTGTGGATAACTTTGTGTATCAGCAAGGCTGCGCGAAGGCCTGTGCGGGGCGAGGGTCAATTTCCGGTCCTACCCGGATTTTGTGCACGATAAATAAGTTATTCTAAAACAGTGATCTGCACGAGCATTGCAGTAACGTGAAAGTGCCATGTCTTGACGTGATGTGCGTGCTGTGAGCTCCCGGGCGTGTGCATAAAGCCCGCGGGCCGGGCGATTCCGGTAAGGGTGTCCGAGGCCAAAGATGTGCCTTTTCGTCATCGACATTCGGCACCCGTCTCGACAATCGCCTCCGGACCCACAGAGCCGGTCCGTTCCGCCGGGAGAAGATGCACCGCCATGCGGCATACGCACCATCGTGGTGCCTAGACGTCCGTTTTGGATGTCCAGGAGACCTGAACAGCGCTTGAACCCGCTGGCATGCTCCGTGCTTTTTTGCCCTTGGCGCAAGGACCTTCATTGTTGGCTCGTGCGTTCTAAAAAGATTTTTCGCTGCTTGATCAAGGAGTTATTAAATGAAATTGATTACAGCCATCATCAAGCCGTTCAAGCTCGATGAGGTGCGCGAAGCGCTCTCGGAAATCGGAGTGGCCGGTATCACCGTGACCGAAGTCAAAGGCTTCGGTCGTCAGAAGGGCCACACCGAGTTGTACCGCGGCGCGGAATACGTAGTGGATTTCCTGCCCAAGGTGAAGATCGAGGTGGCCCTGGCCGACGACAAGGTCGATGCCGCCATCGATGCCATCAGCAAGGCGGCGCATACGGGGAAGATCGGGGACGGAAAGATTTTCGTCTTCTCGCTTGACCAGGCCATCCGCATCCGCACCGGTGAGACCGGCAAGGACGCGCTTTAGTTGATCGATCGCGGCGCAGGGAGTCCGCCGGACAAGGGCCAATTTGCCCAAGCCGACGCAGAAGCGCGCGCCGCATTGAAGAACCACGCAAGGAGAAGTTCATGATTCGGAAGATGACATTGGGGTTCTTGCTGGCAGCGAGCTGCATGTTCACGCTGCCTGCTGGAGCCGAGGATACGGCCCCGGCCGCGATCGAAGCCGCTGCTCCGGTGGCTGAGGCCGCACCGGCCGAGGCGGCCCCGGCCCCGACGGAGATCGAGGCGATCGCTCCGCTTGCCGAAAAGAAGTCCAAGAAGAACAAGAAGAAGGAGGTGGCCGCAGCCGCAGCTGCTGCGCCGGCTCCTGCCCCGGTTGTGGTTGAGGAAGCCGCGCCTGCTCCGGCGCCGGCTGCCGCAACTGCGCCTGGCCCGACCGAAGCGGCGGCAGCGGCTCCCGCTGAGCCCGCGGCTGCGCCCAAGCCGCCAGTGTTCAACGAGGGCAACGTCAGCTGGATGATGACTTCGACGGCGCTGGTGCTCTTCATGTCGCTTCCGGGCTTGGCCCTGTTCTACGGCGGCATGACGCGCCAGAAGAACATGGCTTCCACGATGACGCAGACGTTTGCGATCTACTGCCTGATCTCGGTGCTCTGGGTTGTCTACGGCTACAGCGTCGCGTTCAGCGGCACCGAACCCTTCTTCGGATCGCTCGACAAGATGTTCCTCAAGGGCGTGGTGTACGACGCAAACGGCTTCTTCACGGCCACCGCGACCTTCAGCAAGGGTGTTGCGATCCCCGAGCTCGTGTTCGCGATGTTCCAGCTCACCTTCGCGTGCATCACCTGCGCCCTGATCGCCGGCGGCTATGCCGAGCGTATGAAGTTCAAGGCGGTGCTGATCTTCACGGTGGTCTGGTTCACGTTCAGCTACCTGCCCATGGCGCACATGGTCTGGTGGTGGGCGGGTCCGGATGCCTACACCTCGGCCGACGTCGTCGACGCTACGAACAAGACCGCTGGCTACCTGTGGCAGCTCGGTGCCCTGGACTTCGCAGGCGGCACCGTGGTGCACATCAACTCCGGTGTTGCCGGCCTTTGCGCGGCGATCATCGTCGGCAAGCGTTCCGGCTACGGCAAGGTCGCCATGCCGCCCCACTCGCTGACGATGTCGGTGATCGGCGCCTCGATGCTCTGGTTCGGCTGGTTCGGTTTCAACGCCGGTTCCAACCTCGAGGCCAACGGCTACGCGGTGCTGGCGTTCGCCAACACCATGATCGCCACGGCGACCGCGGGCATCGCCTGGTTCTTCGCCGAGTGGGTTTTCAAGGGCAAGGCCAGCCTGCTGGGCATCATCTCGGGCGCCGTCGCGGGTCTTGTCGGCATCACGCCGGCTTGCGGTTTCGTCGGCATCGAGGGCGCACTGGTGATTGGTCTGGTCTGCGGATTCGTCTGCTTCCTGGCCTGCGCCTACCTCAAGCGCCTGATCGGCTATGACGATGCCCTCGACGTGTTCGGTGTGCACGCTGTCGGCGGCATCATCGGCGCCATCCTGACTGGCGTATTCGTGGATCCGGCCAAGGGCGGCGTGGGTGTCTACGCCGATTGGTTCTCGATGACGGTGGGCTACTCGCCGATGCAGATCCTGATCCAGGTGAAGGCAGTGTGCGTTGCAGTGGTCTGGAGCGCGGTGGTCGCGACGGTCACCCTGCTGGCCCTGAAGTTCACCATCGGCCTGCGTCCGAGCGAAGAGGCCGAAAGCGAAGGTCTCGACCTCGCCGAGCACGGTGAGAAGGCCTACAACATGTAACGAATTGGGGGCGAACGGGAAAAGTCCCGCGCGCCTCCTTCTCCTCCCAGGGGTGTTGTGTTGGGGCGGATCGTTCAACGATCCGCCCCTTTTCTTTGCCCCGCGCGGAGGAATGGAGCAACCCGGTCGCAGGGCCGGCATGACAAGTTTGCCGGGGCGGGCTGTGCCTCACCGCGAGTGCGCGCCTAGAAGGCCCCCGTCGATAATTTGAATTTTCCGCTGCGCGAACGGCAGATGACTGCCATGCTGCGCCTGCAACCGCAGGGTCGCGTGTGGGCGCGGCCTTGCAGTCGAATGAAGGCATAAGAACGAGTCTGGGGAGACCACCTGATGCACGGCGACGCACGCGGCGCTTTTTCGCAGTTGTTCATCCGGGTGACAGAACCCATCGTGTTCGGCAAGCGTCCGCGCACGCTGCTCGTGATGTTCTTCATGACCCTGTTCATGGGCTGGCAGGCTGCGCACCTGCGGCTCGACACGGGCTTCGAAAAGCAGCTTCCGCTCGGACATCCATACATCCAGGTGTTCAAGCAGTACCAGCAGCAGTTCGGTGGCGCCAACCTCGTGCTGTTCGCGCTGATCCGCAAGGACGGAGCCCCCGGTAAGGATCTCTACGAACCCGAGTTCATGGCGACGCTCAAGTCGCTGACCAACTCCGTGTTCTTCACGCCCGGCATGGACCGTACGCGCGTGAGCTCGATCTTCACGCCCGACGTGCGTTACGTCGAAGTGCGCGAAGAAGGTCTCTACGGCGGCAACGTCATTCCCGCGGATTACGCGCCCACCGACGAGATGCTCACGCGTGTGCGCTCGAACGTGACCAAGGCCAAGGTGCTCGGGCGCCTCGTCGCCAACGACCAGTCTGGCGCGATGGTCTTCTCCGAGTTGCTCGAGCAGAACCCGGTCACGGGCGCCAAGCTCGACTACGTGAAGACCGCGGCGCTGATCGAGGACGTGCGCCAGCGCTTCATCCATCCGACGATGTACGAGTACCGGCTCAAAGTTGCGAGCGATCCGCTGAAGGCTGGCGAAGTCGCGATGGTGACCTACAGCGATCCGCGCAACTGGCGCATGCGTTTCGAGGATGTGAACTTCACGGTCAAACTCGAGAGCGGCGACAAGGAAGTCCGCACGCTCAAGGGCAGAGATTTCGAGATCGCGGAGGTCAAGAACCCCGACTACAACGCCAACATCGACATCCACATCGTCGGATTCGCCAAGGTCGTCGGCGACATCGCGAACGCCTCGTTCGAAGTCACCAGCTTCTTCGCGCTGACGATTTTCCTGGTCTGGGTGATCCTCTGGTGGTACACCGGCTCGGGCCTGATCGCGCTGCTGCCGCTGTCCTGCGGCATCCTCGCGGTGGTGTGGGAGCTCGGCATCCTGCACCTGTTCGGTTTCGGCCTGGATCCCTTTGCGATCCTCGTGCCCTTCCTGGTGCTCGCGATCAGCGTCAGCCACGGCATCCAGATCACCAGCTTCTGGCTGTTCGAGGTGGCGGACCATCGCCTCAACAGTCTCGATGCCTCGCGGGCGACCTACCGGCGCCTCGTGATTCCCGGGATCACCGCGCTGCTGACCAACGTCGTCGGCTTCGGCACGATCCTGCTGATCCCGATCGGCATCGTGCGGGAGATGGCCATCAACGCGATGTTCGGCCTGCTGGCAGTGATCGTGTGCAAGAAGATCCTTCTGCCCTGCCTGCTGAGTTACGCCCGCCTGGGCAATCCCGACAAGTTTCGTGAGCACCAGCGCCGGCGCGACGCCGCCTTCGCGCCCGTATGGCGAGTGATCTCTATCATCACGGACAAGCCGGTCGCGGCCACGGTGCTCGTGCTGGCCATCACGAGTTGGGGCTGGGCCGAGTGGGTCTCGCGAGATCTGAAGATCGGCGAACTGCACGACGGAGTGCCCGAGCTGCGGCCCGAGTCCCGCTATAACCGCGACTCCGCGAAGATCGCCAGCGAATTCTCCATCGGCGTCGACGTGATCAAGGTCATCGCGCAGAACAAGGCGGACGGCTGCATCGACCACCGCATCATGGAGACGATCGACCGCTTCGCCTGGCGCATGCAGAACACCGACGGCGTGCAGTCCACGCTGTCGATGCCGCAGGTGGCCAAGATCGTCTACAACGCGTTCAGCGAAGGCAATCCGAAGTTCATGGTGCTGCCGCGCGAGTCCGGTGCGCTGGTACTCGCGGGCCAGCAGTTCCCGACCTCGAGCGGGCTGCTCAACTCCGACTGCAGTGCGATGCCGGTGTTCGTGTTCACGGCCGACCACAAGGCCGAGACGATCGACAAGGTCGTGGCCGCGGTCCACAAGTTCGTCGAGGAGGAGGGCGAGGCCTCGCCCGTGAAGTTCGCGCTTGCCACCGGCAACGTCGGCGTCATGGCCGCGACCAACGACGTTATCAAGGAGACCGAGCGAAGGGTGCTGTTCTGGCTGTACCTGTGCATCGCGATCTGCGTGTGGGCTTCGTTCCGCAGCCTCGCAGGCCTGATCTGCGTGCTGGTGCCGCTGGCCCTGGTCTCGGTGTTCACCTACGCGGTGATGGTATTCCTCGACATCGGCATGAAGGTGTCGACCCTGCCGGTCGCCGCGTTCGCCGCGGGTATCGGCGTGGACTACGGCATCTACATCTACAGCGTGCTCGAGGAGTGCGTGATGGAACGCGGGATGACGCTGCGGCGTGCGTACGAGCAGACCCTGCACCAGACTGGCAAGGCGGTGATCGTCACGGCGCTCGCGCTGGCGGCGAGTGTCTGCACATGGCTGCTGTCGGGCCTTCAGTTTCAGGTCGACATGGGCATCCTTCTGACGATCATGTTCCTCGCCAACGCCGGCGCCGCCGTGATCCTGCTGCCGGCTTTTGCCGCCTTCCTGCTTAAGCCGCCCGCACCCGGCAACGCGCCGCAACCGAGTGATGGCAAGGCGGTGGCGGCATGAACACCCGGAGCCGTCGTCTGCGTCTCGCATTCGTGCTGATCATCCTGGCCGCGCCCGGCGCGGTCCGCGCCGACGATCCCGCTTCCGCCGCCGCAGCGACGCCTTCCGAAGCGGCGGCGCCGGATGCTGCTCCAAGCGCCGACGCGCCGGCTCTGGCTCCGGCCGAGTCGGCGGCTGAAGCACCTGCCGCGCCCCCAGTGCCCGAAAAGCCGCGGCCTGCCGAGAGAGCGCACCTGGCCTCGCGCAACCTGCTGCTGGGCGTGGCGCAGGCTGGCAGCACGCTGGTCGCCGTGGGCGATCGCGGAAACATCCTGCTCTCGGGCAACGGCCGGGACTGGAAGCAGGTGGCCGTACCCGTCAACGCGACCCTGACGGCGGTGGCCTTTGCTGACGCCGACCACGGCTGGGCGGTCGGCCACGACGCCACGATCCTGCACACCGCGGACGGCGGAAAGACCTGGGTCCTGCAGCAGTTCAAGCCCGAGAAGGGCGATCCGCTGCTCAACGTGCTCGCAGTCGACGTCCAGACAGCCTACGGTTTGGGTGCCTACGGCATGTTCGTGCGCACCACGGACGGCGGCGCGACCTGGACCGACGTCGAGGCCACGCCGATCCGCGAGGACGGCTTGCACCTGAACGCGATGATCCGCCTGGGCGACGGCAGCCTGTTCATCGCAGGCGAGACCGGCCTGGTCGGGGTCAGCACCGACGGCGTAACCTGGGAACGCCTGCCGGCGCCCTACGAGGGTTCGCTGTTCGGAGCCCTGCCGCGCGGCGAGAAGGGCGCCATGGTCTTCGGCCTGCGCGGCAACGTGCTGATCACCGACGACGTTCGCGCCGGCGCCTGGAAGCCGGTCGACATCGGCACGGTGCAGTCCATGTTCGGTGGCGCGATGCTCGCCGACGGTCGTGCGGTGCTGGTTGGCTCGGACGGCGAGATCGTGTACGTGAGGCCCGATGGCAGCGCGCACCGGGCGCCGCCGTCGGCGGGCTCGCTGTCGGGTGTTGTCGTGGTCGACGGCCAGCTCCAGATGGTCGGTGAGGACGGGGTGGCGCGGGAGGCGGTGACCCAGTAGCGGCGGGCCGGGGAGCGCGTGGTATCGTTCCGCGCCTGCGAATCCCGGCCCATGGGGCCGGGGTCCCTCTTAGCCCGTGGAGATACCCGATGTTCGCGTTCCGTCGAGTCTTGGTTGCCCTTTCCATCGCCCTGAGCCTGTTCGCCGCCGGCGGCTGCGCCTCCAAGAAGGCCATCGACGCCGGTAGTGCCGAGTCCGTGATTGCCGGCGTGAACAAGGGCGACAGCGTGCGCGTCACTACCAAGAACGACGCGGTTCACAAGTTCACCGTCACCAAGATCACCAACAAGGCGCTCTACGGCGAGAACGAGCGCGTTGTGTACGAGGACATGGCCAAGGTCGAAGTCCTGAAGAAGGAAAAGGAAAAGAAGGAAGGCGAAGGTTTCTGGAGCAAGTTGTTCTAGCCTTCGTCGTCTACCGGCCCCGCGCGCGGACCGTTCCGTCGCGCCACGCTGGTTTCACGGGGTAGCAGCGGAACGCCGGTCCATCCCATCGGGGTGGACAGCAGCTGCAGGATCGCGATGTTGCCGTCGTCCGACACGTTGACCACCCAGCGGCGGAGACCGTCGTAGTCCGGCGATTCGCGGCGTCGTCGGGGATCGCTCCGGTGGGATCGTTCAACCTTCGGTACGCAAGCTTCAGCGGCAGGCAGCGCTGCCCGCTATTCCTCAACGGCGCCACCGCGCGGTGCGGTTGGGCCAAAGTCCTGGCCGCGATCGTGTGCGACGGGGCCCCCGTGGCGGTGCCGCTCGGCGGTCAGGGCCGCCCTTTCGCCAACGCGTCTGTGACGCGCCGCAGATCAGCGACGAAATCGGCGAACCCCTGCTCCTGCGTCTCGGCGTCTGGCAGTCGCAGCAGATAGGACGGGTGAACCGTCGCGATCACGCGCGTGCCGTCATCGAGCCCCCGCCACTGCCCTCGCTCCTTGAGCAGCTTGAAGCCGCCCCCAAGCATCGCGGGGGCGGCGATGCTGCCCAGGCAGACGATGAACTCGGGCTTCACCCGTTCGATCTCCGCGTCCAGCCAGGGCCGGCAGGCGTGCTGCTCGTCCGCGTCCGCGCGCTTGTGAAGCCTCCGCTTGCCGCGCGGCTCGAATTTGAAGTGCTTGACGGTGTTGGTCACGTACAAGGCCTTGCGGTCCAGGCCGGCGGCTTCGAGCGCGCGGTCGAGCAGCTTGCCCGCCGGTCCGACGAAGGGCTTGCCGGCGAGATCTTCCTGGTCGCCGGGCTGCTCGCCGACGAGCATCACGCGCGCATGCGCCGGGCCTTCGCCGAACACGGTCTGCGTCGCGGGTTTCCAGAGATCGCAGCGGCGGCAATCGTGAGCGAGCCGCCTGACCTCGGACAGGCTGCCCGCGGGCACGGATGCGGGTTCGGCCGGCCCGCGGATCTTCCGGTTGGGCGCCGCCAGCGTTTGCTCGACCATGGCATCGCGCCGCGCCGCCGCCTCCCGCACGAGGCCGGGGATCAGCCGCGCTTCCGGCAGGTTCTTCCAGTACTTCTGTGGCATCTGGCTGGTCATGGTCTTCACCTTGAGCCGGGCGGGGTTGAAGATGCTTGCGTAGTAGGTGCGCCAAAGGTCTTCGAGCGCATCGTTCGAGGGCGCCTCGCTGCGCGTCGTACCGGGTGCGAAACTCAAGTCGTGTCCGTTCCAGTGCACGCTGCGGTACGGCGTCAGGATCGACCAGCGCATGCCCGCGAATCGGCGGACGAAGAACGGCGCGAGTTGTTCGACGACGTAATGCTCGGGCTCGAACCAGGCCACGAACACCGGCTCGCCGTCGGGCGCGGCAACCTCGCGGAAGCGCACGAAGGCTTTCATCTTGTGCGCGTCGCGGTGTACAGATTTTTCGCAGGCGCGGGCGCGCACGATGTCCGCGTCGGTCACCAGCTCCAGCAGTCGAGGCTCTCCATGCGTGAGCCGCCACAGGATGCGATAAGCCAGCGCAGGGCTTTGCGGGTGGGAGTGCGCGAGCACGGCGCTGGCCAGCGGAGGGAAGTCACGCGGGACGCGGCCGGCGGCGGGCATGGCGTCGTGCTTCGTGGTTCCGGCCTCGGCGAGCAGCCCTGCCTGCGCTCCGGTCGTCCAGCTCACGTCCTCCGGAGGCACTGCATCGCGAAGCAGGGCACGCGCCGATTCGCGCCAGGCATCGAAGCCGGCGCCGGGCGGAAAGCGGACCTCCCTCATGTTTCGAAGAGGTCGCCCTGGGCGGTCGCGACCTGCGTGCGGCGCAGCCGCGCGGTCTCCGCATCCGCGCGCGGACGATGGTCGGCCGTCATGATGAACGCCGCGACGCGCTTCATCGGCACGCGCAGCTTGACGAGGTCGTCGTAGCGCAGCGTCTTGACGAGCCGCAGTTCGAGCAGGCGTTCGACGTTGCGCACGCCCAGTCCCGGCACGCGCAGCAGGGTTTCGCGGTCGGCCCGATTCACGTCGACCGGGAACTGGTCGCGATGGCGCAGCGCCCACGCCGTTTTCGGATCCAGGTCCACGGGCAGGTCGGGTGCGTCGGGCGGCACGATGTCGTCGACGCTGAATCCATAGAAGCGCAGCAGCCAGTCGGCCTGGTAGAGCCGGTGCTCGCGCAGCAGCGGCGGCGCCAGCGGCGGCAGCGCGCGCGAGGCATCGGGGATCGGGCTGAACGCGGAGTAGTACACGCGTCGGAGCCGGTAATTGCGGTACAGGTTGTCGCTGGTCTCGAGCACGTCGCGATCCTTCGCCGTGTCTGCGCCCACGATCATCTGCGTGCTCTGCCCGGCGGGCGCGAACCGCGGCGCGCGCTTCTCCTCGATCGTCTCGTCGATCTTCAGGCGCAGGCTGCCCATTGCCGCGCGGATGTCGCGAAGGTTCTTCTCGGGGGCGAGCGCGGCCAGGCCCGTCTCGGTCGGCATTTCGATATTGATCGAAAGGCGATCCGCCCAGCGTCCTGCTTCGGTGATGAGTTCGGGCGCGGCGTCTGGAATTGTCTTGAGATGGATGTACCCGCCGAAGCGGTGATCGAGCCGCAGCTTGCGGGCGACCAGGCCGAGCTGCTCCATCGTGTAGTCGGGCGATCGGATGATCCCCGAGCTCAGGAAAAGGCCTTCGATATAATTTCGTTTGTAGAAATCCAGCGTGAGCTTCACCACCTCGTCGACGCTGAAGCGCGCCCGCGCGACGTTGCTGCTGCGCCGGTTGATGCAATACGCACAGTCGTAGGTGCAGAAGTTCGTCAGCAGGATCTTGAGCAGCGAGATGCATCGCCCGTCGGGCGCGTAGGCGTGGCAGATGCCCATGCCCTCGGTGGAGCCGATACCTCCGGATTTCAGCGAGTCGCGCTTGGGTCCGCCGCTGGAGGCACAGGACGCGTCGTACTTGGCGGCGTCGGCGAGCACCGCGAGTTTCTGCACGATTTCCATCGGGGGAACATGGAGTCCGGAGAGCGTGTTTGCAACGCGCTCGAGGGCGCAAGACTTGCGCCCGACTTCGACAAGCTCAGCCGCGCGCGAAGCGGTTGGTCGCCTCGATGAGCTGCGCCAGGATCCCGCTCTCGCTGGCCGCGTGCCCTGCATCGGCGATGACGTGGAAGTCGGCCTCGGGCCAGGCGCGGTGCAGGTCCCAGGCCGAGCGCATCGGGCAGACCACGTCGTAGCGGCCCTGCACGATCACGCCCGGGATGTGGCGGATACGGCGCACGTTCTCGATGAGCCAGTTGTCGGACTCGAAGAACCCGCGATTCACGAAGTAATGGCACTCGATGCGCGCGAAGGCCTCCGCAAAGCGGCTTTCGCCGAAGCGCATCACCATGTCGCCGCTGGGTAGCAGCTTGCTGGTCGAGCCTTCCCAGATGCTCCAGGCGCGTGCGGCCTCGCTGCGCACCTTCGCGTCGGGGCTGGTCAGGCGGCGGTGGTAGGCGGCGACCATGTCGCCGCGCTCGTCTTCCGGGATCGGCGCCAGGAAGTGCTCCCAGGCGTCGGGGTACACCCAGCTCGCACCTTGCTGGTAGAACCAGTCGATCTCCGCGCGGCGTAGCAGGAAAATGCCGCGCAGGACCAGAGCGCGCACGGCGTCCGGATGCTGCTCGGCGTACGCCAGAGCCAGGGTCGAGCCCCAGGAGCCGCCAAACACGAGCCATTTCTCGATGCCGAGATAGGTACGGATGCGCTCGATATCCGCCACGAGTTCCCAGGTTCCGTTCTCGCGCAGGTCGGCGTGCGGCGTTGAACGCCCGCAGCCGCGCTGGTCGAACAGCACGATGCGGTACTTCGAGGGGTCGAAGAACTGGCGATGCCAGGGCTCCGAGCCGCCTCCCGGACCGCCGTGCAGGAAGACGGCGGGCCGGCCGTGCGGGTTGCCGCATTCCTCGATGTGCAGTTCGTGCAGATCGCTGACACGCAGCCGGTGGGTCCGGAAAGGTTCGGTGGCCGGGAAGGTCATGGTCGACATCATGACGTCTTGAGCGCTGACGCAAAACCGTAGAACAAGACGGCGAAACCGCCGATCTCCGCCACGGCCAGCATCCACATGAAGCCGTGGAGGGCGAAGCCTGGCACGGTCATGGACCCGAGCCGGTGCGGCGAGCGCATCTGGTTGTCGGTGTCGCGCAGGATGCCGTGCAGGATGTACATCGAGATCGCCAAGGCGAAGAACAGCAGCGGCAGGCCGGCGGCCAACAGCGTTCCGTTTGGAGACAGCGGGGAGTAGGGGACGTACTCGCGCAACAGGATCGCGGAGAACGCGTACATCAGGCTCGTGCGGTGCGCGATGTCCACGTACACCGGCGCCAGCGCGTCGGACGAGCGCGCGATGCAGGCGTATTTCCAGAGCCCGGTGAGCAAGCCGGACGAAAAGAAGATGCCGGCGGCGAGCAGGCAGAGTTGGTCGGCGTTCACGCGGCGCGGCTCCAGGAGAGGTTGGCGATGGTAGGCGTCGGCGCGAAACTTTTCGCGCCGTGCACGTCGTCGGCACGGCAACGCCGGACATCGGCGGCGCGCGTTTCCCTGCGAGGAAATTCCGCAAAATACTCGTTGATGATGTCGGGTGGTCGCGTTAGCATCGCCCGTAGTTTCGGAGCCTTTCGCGCATCGTTGTTTTCCGGAAATTTCGGCGGTATCGGCGGCGAGGTGGATATGGCGGTGACCCGGTGGTTGTCCAGGTTGTGCGTGGCAGCAGCTTGCCTGGGAGGGACGACCGCCATCGCTGCAGACGACGCCTCGCTCAATCCTGCTGCCGACGACGGCCTCGAGATCCCGACCGAGGCTGACGCCGACCTCGCGGTTCCCTCCGGCATCCTGCCCGCCGGCGCGGCTCTGGTGGCGCCGCCGCTGGCAACCGTCGTCCCGCAGCGCCGAGCATCGCCCGGCAAGGCGGAGTCCGACGACCTGCTGTTCCCGCGCTACGACATCCTCAAGCCGAACGTCGCCTTCTGGACGAAGGTCTTCTCCGAGTACTCGGAGAACCAGAGCGCGATTCACGACATGAACCACCTGGGCATGGTCTACGAGGTGCTGGATTTCACCAGCGAAGCTTCGTACACGGACAAGGAATCGCTGCGCAAGCTCAAAAATCTCGAGGAAGCCGCGGCGCTGACGCGCACGCGCAACCTGCTGCTCCAGGTCCACGAGTTGCGCTACCAGCCCGAGACGCTCAATGTCGAACAGCGTCGCATCTACGACTTGTTCGGCAAGAACGCGGACGACGCCCGCTTCCTCAACGCGGCGTCCGCACTGCGCGCGCAGCGCGGCCTGCGCGAACGCACCCAGACGGCGCTCGAGACCTCCGGCAACTACCTGCCGGCGATGGAAGGCGTGTTCCGATCCTACGCACTGCCGATGCGCCTGACGCGGCTGCCGCTCGTGGAGTCCAGCTTCAATGTCGAGGCCTACTCCAAGGTCGGCGCGGCCGGCCTCTGGCAGTTCATGCCTTCGTCTGCGCGCATCTACATGCGCCTGAACAACGTCGTCGACGACCGGCGCGATCCCTGGACCAGTACGGATGGCGCCGCGCGTCATCTGCGCGACGACTACTCGATGCTGGGCGCCTGGCCGCTGGCGCTCACTGCCTACAACCACGGGCGGGGCGGCATCGCACGCGGCCTGGCCGAGACCGGTGGAACCGAGCTGCCGGACCTGATCCGAGGCTACACAGCCAAGAGCTTCGGCTTCGCTTCGCGCAATTTCTACGCGGAGTTCCTCGCCGCCTCCGACGTGGAGCGCAACTGGCGAAAGCACTTCGGCGAAATCCAGCGCAAGGCGCCGCTTCAGTTCGACGTCGTGGAGACCAAGCACTACGTCCCCTACGAGACGCTGCGTCGGCTATGCGACGCCGACGACGAGGTGTTCCGCAAACTCAACCCCGCCTATAGACCCGAGGTCATCGCCGGGAAGCTGTACGTACCGCCGGGTCACCTGATCCGCGTGCCGGCCGGTGCGGCGCAGAGCTTCACGGTGGCCTATGCGCAGCTCGGCGACCACGAGCGTTTCGAGCAGCAGCGCGTGAGCTACCTGCTGCACAAGGTGAAGCGCGGTGACACGCTGTCGAAGATCGCGTCGCGCTACGGGGTCACGCAGGCCTCGATCCGCGCCAACAACCGCCTGGGGAAAAAGGGCGTGCGCAGCGGCCAGGTACTCAAGATCGTCCCATCCAGCGAGGCGCGCCCTGGGCCGGTCACGGTCGCCGTCGGCGAATCCAAGCCGGGCCTGACGCGTGCCGAGAAGAAAGCGTCGGACGCGGCTGCCAGGACGATCCCCAAGACGACGAAGAAGGTCGGCTATCGCACGCACAAGGTGCGCTCGGGCCAGACCCTGACCTCGATCGCCCAGACCTACAAGGTGTCGCTGCGCGACCTGCGGCTGGCCAACGACATGGGCGTGACCAGCCAGATCCGCGTCGGCGACAAGCTGCGCGTGCCGATGAGCCAGTAAGGACCGCGCCCGGCCGCCGAGGCCGGGATTTGCCTAGTGGCCGATCAAGCCCAGAACGCCTACGGCGATCAGGTAGACCGCCACGACGTAGTTCAGCAGTCGGGGCTGTACCAGGATCAGAATGCCTGCGATCAGCGAGATCACGGGAACAACGCTCATGTTGATGTGCAGATTCATGACGGTCTCCTTGGGAAGCGAATATCGGGTCGGGCGTGGACCCTGACCTGCGATCGGGGGGTGACGCCCGACCTACGCAGGCGACAGGTTCACGAAGTAGTCGAAGGCAAACACGCCGATCATCACGAGCGCGATGACCAGCTTGGCGAGCACGCCGAGCAGCAGTCCGATCCAGGCGCCGACGCCTGACACCGCCGCCTGCCCCATGGGGCGGCGCGCCTTGAGCTCGCCCGCCACGGCGCCGATGAAGGGCCCGAGCACCAGGCCCGGCAATCCGAAGAACATGCCCACGAAGGCCCCCACCAGCGAGCCGGCGATCGCCTCTTTGCTCGCGCCGAATTTCTTGGCACCCAGGCTGCCCGCGATGAAATCCATCGCCATGCCCACGATCAGCAGCACCACCAGAACGCCCAGAGTGAACATGCCCACGCGCGTGTAATGCGTGGCGAAGGCCAGCGCCCATAGGCCGCCGAACACGAACGGCAGGCCGGGCAGTGCCGGCAGAACGGCGCCCGCCAGGCCCACGAGCACGAGCGCGATCCCCAGCAGGGTGAAGACGAGATCGGTGGTTTCCATGAGCCGCATTGTCCGCGATTGGGCCGGCCAAGGCGGACGGGCCATGCGGAGCCAAATCGGCCATGGCATAAACTCCCGCAATGTTGTCCTATCGGTCAATTCGCAGTCCCCTGGCCTCGAGGCTGATCGATCTCGAACGTGCGCAGACGTATGCCGAGTGGCGTGAGATCGCGGTCGACTTGGATCGCCTGGAGGGCGCCGAGGCCTGGAAGCAGGACGAGGCCAGCGACGACTACGACCACTTCCTGATCCGCGAACGCCTCGCCGAGATGCGACGCCTGCGTTCAGTGGGCGAGGTGTTGCGGCTGGTGCATGCGCTGCACGAGGGCCTGCACGGCAACCTCGGCAACGTCACCGCGCCTTCGCTATACGGCTTCGCGCGTGTCGGCACCAAGCGTCTGATCGAGGAATACGTGTCCGAAGTGGTCCGCTGCCTGGATTACATCTGCGCGGGCGACTTCCCGGATTTTTCCGAGGACGACAAGATCGTCTTCTTCAAGCGCACCGGCACCAGCTTTGGCCGCAGCGCGCTGCTGCTCTCCGGCGGCGCGACGCTGGGTATGTTCCACCTGGGCGTGATAAAGGCGCTGTTCGAGCAGGGGCAGCTGCCGCGAGTGATCAGTGGTTCGAGCGCGGGCGCGATCATCGGCGGCATGGTCGGTACGCGCACCGATGAGCAGATGCCGCAGCTGTTCGACAGCGAATCGCTCAATCTCGGGGCGTTCCAGCGCGTGAGCCTGCGCAACGCGCT
This sequence comes from Panacagrimonas sp., assembly GCA_046594215.1. GTDB lineage: Bacteria > Pseudomonadota > Gammaproteobacteria > Nevskiales > Nevskiaceae > Panacagrimonas. Next base: position 36,538 of record JBKJPX010000044.1, on the reverse strand, counting down.
CAAATCGGGCGGCATGATGAACCCCGCGCAGCTCGAGCAGTGCCTGGCGACGAACATCGGCGAGGAGACCTTCACCGACGCCTTCCAGCGCACGCGCCGGATCATCGGTGTCACGGTGTCGGCCGCCGAGGAACACCAGCAGGGTCGCCTGCTGAACTACCTGACCGCGCCCAACGTGCTGCTCGGGCGTGCGGTGCTGGCGTCGTGCGCGGTGCCCGGCGTGTTCCCGCCGGTGCAGCTGAGCGCGCGCGACTTCGAAGGCCAGGTCGTGCCCTACCTGCCGTCGAAACGCTGGATCGACGGCACGGTGTACAGCGACCTGCCGATGCTGCGCCTGGCGCGCCTGCACAACGTCAATCACTACATCGTCAGCCAGACCAATCCGCACGTGGTGCCGTTCATGGTCAACGACCATGCGCGCCGCAGCGGCCTGCTTCCACTGGCGCGGCAGATCGTGCTCAGCGCCGGGCGCGGCACGGTGCGCCTCGCGCGCACACACCTGCAGGAGTCGCCCGTTCGCCGCGTGGCCGACCAGCTCAACGCAGTGATCGCGCAGCGCTACTCCGGCGACATCAACATCCTGCCGCGGCACTCGCCGCGCCAGCTCCTGCGCATGTTCAGCAACCTCGACACCCGCGAACTGGCGCAGTACATCCGCGAGGGCGAGCGGGCCACGTGGCCCAAGCTGGACCGGATCCGCAACCAGACCGCGATCTCGCGTGCGTTCGAGGACTGCACGCTGATCCTCAAGGAGCGGCATCTCAAGCGCACGTCCGCGCGCCCGCGTTCACGACTGCGCGTCCTGGGCTGAGCCGGCGGGTCGCTGCACGCGCTGACCGGGCTTCCGCCCGAACGGGCCGCTGGTCGCTCCAGGACACCGCGGGTTCGGCCGTGCTGGGAAAGTGACTTATGGGTTCTCGTTTCCGAATGGCTTCTGCCTTCGGACACGGCGACCGGGCGCTGCCATGACGCGATCGACTCGACCGCCTTTTTCATCGGCTCGCGCCGGCTTCTTCGGCCGGGGCGACGATGCACGAGATCGATTCGAACCCGTTGCGGTCAGCCCTCGCAGGTCCGCGCGAGCGACCTGCTGCTTTCAACAGGAATCGGCCAGATGATCCTCGAAACAACGTCGTCCCCGCATCACGATCACATGCCTGCGTCCCAGCTCGAACCGCTGGTGCCGGCTACCGCGCGCGGCGAAGCCACACGCCGCAAGCTGCTGTCCGCCGCCGAGGAGGAGTTCGGTGGCAAGGGATTTCACGCCGCTTCGGTGAGTTCGATCACCACGCGCGCGAACGTCGGCCAGGGCACGTTCTACCTGTACTTCCGTTCGAAGGACGAAGTGTTCGTGACGCTGGTGCGCGAGATCGGCCGCAACCTGCGCCGTGCGATGCGCGAGGCCGCCGTGGGCGCGCACAACCGCATGGAGGCCGAGCGCCTGGGCATGGACGCGTTCTTCGAGTTCGCGTGCACGCACCCCGGGCTGTACCGGATCGTCCAGGAATCCCAGTTCGTGGACGAGTCGGTGTACCGCGACTACTACGAGCGCCTCGCCAAGGCGTATGCGGACGACCTGGACCTGTCCGCGCAGAAAGGCGAGATCACGCCCGGCAATGCCGAGGTGCGCGCATGGGCGCTGATGGGCGCAGCCCACTTCCTCGGGATGCGCTGGTGTCTCTGGAATCGCAAGGTGCCGCCGCCGGCAGAGGTCGACGCGCTGATGGACCTGATCGCGCGCGGCGTCGCGCTGCGCTGAGGCCTTACTTCAGGAGTTCGTAGGGTCCGCCCTTCGCCAGCGCACGCTGGTACGCGGGCCGCGCCTGCACCTTCTTCAGGAAGGCCGCGAGCTTCGGCCTCGACGCATCGAGGCCGCCGCGGCTCGCCGCCGCTTCGAGCGGAAAGCTCATCTGCACGTCGGCGGCGGTGAACTCAGATCCGGCAAACCACTCGGCCTTGTCCAGTTCGCCTTCCAGGTAGTCCAGGTGCAGCTTCGTCTGCGGCCCCAGGAAACGTGCCTTCACGTTGCTTACGATTCCGCGGACCAAGGGACGCACCAAGACCGGTGACATCGGCGCGAGACGTCCGAAGATCAAGGTCATCACCATCAGCGGCATGACCGAGCCCTCCGCGTAGTGCAGCCAGTAGCGGTAACGCAGGCGCTCGGAAGTGCCGGCCCTGGGCACCAGCCTACCGCGGCCATGGATCTCGACGAGGTACTCGATGATGTTGCCGGATTGGGCGACCACCACGTCGCCGTCGGTGATCACCGGCGACTTGCCCAGCGGGTGCACGGCCTTGAGTTCCGGCGGCGCGAGCATGGTCTTCCTGTCGCGCTCGTAGCGCTTCACCTCGTAGGGCACGCCCAATTCTTCGAGCAGCCAGAGCACGCGCTGAGAGCGCGAATTCTCGAGGTGATGAACGACGATCATCAGTTGTTGTTACGGCGTGCCATAAACGCGATGCGCTCAAACAGGTGTACGTCCTGCTCGTTCTTGAGGAGCGCGCCGTAGAGCGGCGGTAGCGACTTCTTGGTGCTGGCCTCGCGCAGGATCGACGGATCGATGTCCTCGGCCAGCAGCAGCTTGAGCCAGTCGAGCAGTTCGGATGTGCTCGGCTTCTTCTTCAGGCCCGGCAGTTCGCGCAGGCCGAAGAACACTTCCATGGCTTCCTTGACCAGGTTCTTCTTCAGGTCGGGGAAGTGGACGTCCACGATCTTCTGCATCGTGTCCTTGTCCGGGAAGCGGATGTAGTGGAAGAAGCAGCGGCGCAGGAAGGCGTCCGGCAGTTCCTTCTCGTTGTTCGAGGTGATGATGATCACCGGCCGGTTCGTGGCCGTGATGGTCTGGCGCGTCTCGTAGACGTAGAACGCCATCTGGTCGAGTTCGCGCAGCAGGTCGTTCGGGAACTCGATGTCGGCCTTGTCGATCTCGTCGATCAGCAGCAGCGGACGCTTGCCGGCTTCGAAGCACTCCCAGAGCTTGCCCTTGACGATGTAGTTGGAGATGTCCTTGACCTTCTCCTCGCCGAGCTGAGAGTCGCGCAGTCGCGACACCGCGTCGTACTCGTACAGGCCCTGCTGCGCTTTGGTCGTCGACTTGATGTGCCACTCGTAGTACGGCATGTCGAGCTGCTGCGCGACTTCCTGCGCGAGCCGCGTCTTGCCGGTGCCGGGCTCGCCCTTGACCAGCAGCGGTCGCGCGAGGGTGACGGCGGCGTTGACCGCCATCTTGAGGTCGTCGGTGGCGACGTAGTTATCGGTACCTTCGAATCGCACGGCGGATCTCGGCATCAGGGGAAGACATGCAGTCTAAATGACGAGCACCGCGGGACGCTGCTTTTGTCGCGGAAAGCACGAATACCGCGGTCGCCCGAAGGCGGCCGCGGCGTGCTCATGTTGCTGCGACGTGCCCGGAACTCAGGCCGCGACCAGCTCCGCTTCGCGCTCGCGCCCGACGGCTCTGGTCTGCTTCGCCGCCGGCTTCTTCTTCGAAGACGGCTTGTCCGGCGAAGACTTTCCCGGCAGCGAGTAGCGCAGGACGCGCCCCGCCACTTCGCCGAGCTGCTTGAAGAAGGGCTTGCTGTTGTAGTGCTGGCCGTAGCGCTGGCAGATCTCGCGCACTTCGATCGACATCTCGGCGTAGCGGCGGCCGGGGACGTCCGGGAACAGGTGGTGCTCGATCTGGTGCGACAGGTTGCCGCTCATGATGTGCATGAGCTTGTTGCCTTCCAGGTTGCTCGAGCCCTTGAGCTGGCGCAGGTACCAGTGACCTCGCGACTCGTTCACGAGCGACTCGGGCGGGAAGACCTCGGCGTCTTCGGTGAAGTGGCCACAGAAGATGATGGCCGACGACCAGAAGTTGCGGATCAGGTTGGCGCCCACGTTGCCGGCGAACACGATCGGGAAGAACGGGCCCGCGAGCGCCGGGAACAGCAGGTAGTCCTTGGCGATCTGCTTGCGCATCTTCTTGAGGATGGGCTTGGCCTGCTGCTTCACTTCGGCAAACGACTTCTCGCCGCTGAGGAGCTTTTCGAGCTGCAGGCTCTGCAGGGCGAGCAGGTGCTGGAACAGCGTCATGAGCAGCAGCGCCATGATCGGGTTGGCGAGGAAGCGCGGCTCCCACTTCTGCTCGGGGAAGAGACGCAGCACGCCGTAGCCGATGTCGTGGTCCTTGCCCATCACGTTGGTGTACGTGTGGTGCTCGTAGTTGTGCGTCCGGCGCCAGTGGTCGGCGGTGCAGGCCGTGTCCCACTCGTAGGTCTGGCCGTTGAGCTCCGGATCGTTCATCCAGTCGTACTGGGCATGCATCACGTTATGCCCCAGCTCCATGTTCTCGATGATCTTCGAGACGCCCAGCGAGATCGTTCCGAGGATCCAGGCCGGCGGGAAGATGCCGGCCATCAGCAGGGCGCGACCGGCCACTTCGGTGTAGCGCACGGTGCGCACGATGTTGCGGATGTATTTCGCATCTTCTTCGCCCAGCTTGGCGACGGTGCGCGCGCGCAGCGCGTCGAGCTCCGCACCGAAGGCTTCGATCTCGGTGGGGGAAAGTTTGCGGTCGTGGGTGTTCATGTCAGTTCAGGCTCCAGTTCGTTACGAGTGACGAACAATCAAAGGTCGAGAGTGAGATCGGACTGCGCGCTGCTGATGCAGATGCGCAGATTGGATTCGGGTTCGGCGGTTTCGCCGCCGTTCTTCAAATTGCGGCTCAGGCCTTCGCGCTTGCCGCAGGCGCAGGTATTGCAGATGCCCATGCGGCAGCCTGACGGCGGCTTGATGCCCTGGGCTTCGAGCGCGGCAAGCAGCGGTTCGCCCGAGCGCACCGTGACCACGCGGTTGCTCTTCGCGAGCATCAGCGTGACGGTCTCGGTGGACGCGCCGGACGTGAACGTCGGCGGCGTGAAGGCTTCGGACTGGAAGTTGCGCGCGATCGGCGCAGCGAGCTTTTCGACCTGCTCGACAAAGCCGGCCGGTCCGCAGGCATAGACGCTCTGCGCTGACAGCGAGGACACGGCGCCGGCCAGCAACTCGGCGCTGGGACGGCCGCGCAGCTCGCCAGTGCCGGTCACCGCATCGCCGGTCAGCGCGACCAGGAAGCGGAAGTTCGGCTGGCTTGCGGCCAAGGCCTTGAGCTCGGACAGGAAGCAGAGGTCGGCGCGGTGGCGCGCCCAGTAGATCAAGGTCGTCTCCACCGGCATGCCGCGCTGCGCGAGCTCGCGCGTCAGGCTCATGAGCGGGGTGATGCCGCTGCCGGCCGCCAGGAACAGCAGCGGAGTCGACAGCGACTCCGGCAGGGTCATCTCGCCGAAGGCCGTTCCCAGTTCGACGACATCGCCAACCTGGATATTAGAGAACAGGTGTGCACTGACCTGGCCGCCTTCGACCTTCTGGACGGTGAGGCTGACGCGCCCGTCCGGGCGAGCGACGTCCGTGAGGCTGTAGCTGCGCGTCACGCGGCGGCCGTCGATCTCGACGGTGAGGTTCACGTGCTGGCCGGGCTTGAAGCCCGCGAAGTGCCGGTTGGGCTGCAGTTCCAGCGTCACGGCGCGGCTTGATTCGGAGCGCTTTGCAGTCACGCGGGCCAGCACGCGGTCGCGGCTGGCGGTGCTGCCGACTTCGCGCGCCCAGAAGTTGAACACCGCCGGTTCGACCAGCGGGCCGAAGGCGCGGCGGAGAAATTGGACGGGGCGGGGCGAGGACATCGGGAACTCCATTTGGGTGAACAAGTGTTCACACCTTGCCCCAGCGCCCAAAGTCAGTCAACAGTCGTTTACTGATCGCCCGACGAACGGCGTTTAAGAATTTACATGTCGATGACCAGATTGAAGTTTTTCTACTTACAGGCGTGCTTAAATGCGTCCTCGACTGTTTGTTCCGAGTGTCCGTGGCGATTCGCGACGAAAAAAAGCAGCAGACGCGCCAATCGCTCCTCGACGCGGCCATTGCCATGGTCGCCACCGGTCGCAGTTTCGCGAGCCTCTCGCTGCGCGAGGTCACGCGCGACGCCGGCGTCGTGCCCGCCTCGTTCTATCGCCACTTCCGCGACATGGACCAGCTGGGTCTCGCGCTCGTCGACGAGACCTGCCAACAGCTTCGCAAGCTGATCCGCGCTGCGCGTACCACGCAGGCGCCGGGCGACAACATGCTCGCGGCGTCGACGAGCACCTTCCTGCACTACGTCAATGCCAACCGCTCCGCGTTCCATTTCCTGCTGCGCGAGCGATATGGCGGATCGGCCCCGCTGCGCGAATCGATCACGCGCGAGGTCCGTGGCTTCACCCTCGATCTCGCCGCCGACTTCGCGAAGTTCCCGCACTTCAACCAACTCCCGCGCGACGACGTGGAGATGATGGCGACGCTGCTCGTGAACACGGTGGTGTCGGCGCTCGGCGAACTGCTCGAACTTCCCGCCGATCACCCGGACACACAGGGCGCGATCGCCAGGACCCTGACCGACCAGCTGCGCGTGATCGTGCTCGGCGGCCTGGCGTGGAGGCCGGGCGCGAAGCTGCCTGCAGCCTGAGACAAGCAGGCGTCCGTCATCGGCGGAAGGCACAAGCTTCCCGCGCCGTACGCAGCTACTTGGTGCAAGAAAAAATCCAGGCGCGTGCGCGCAATGCGGAAGGGGCATTCGACCCTGAATGCAGCAATACGGAACTGCCCCACTGATGCGTGCGCAGTCGCGAACGCGACAATCCTGGCAGGTAGCGAGTCCCCACTTCGTGGCGTCACGCGTCATCCGCTGTTTCACCACAGGAGAGGAGATGAAGCCCGAACGCCGTCTGCGGCTTGCCTGCCAGCTGGGAATCGTCGCGATGACGCTGGGTCCCGTGCCGGTGCTCGCCAGCAACGGGCTCAACGTGATCGGGTTCGGCGCGGAATCCCTGGGCCTCGGCGGTGCCGACATCCCGGTGTCGCGCGACGCGAACGCGGTGAACATCAACCCCGCGGGCATGACGCAGATCCAGGGATCGCGCTACGACGGTGCGGTGGTGCCGTTCTGGTCCTTCGACTATTCCCATACCGATGCGCTGAACGACGACCACGACTCCGACAGCCCGCTCGGCGTCCTGATGAGCCACGCCTACGTCTTCCAGGCGCTTCGTCCCGACCTGCGCTTCGGCGTCGGCCTGTTCGCGTCGGGCGGTACGGGCGTGAAGTATCACAACCTCAACACCATCTTCGGCACGCGTGACGACTATTCCGCGGTGCTGGGCGTCACCAAGCTCGCGATGGGCATGGCCTGGCAGGCCAACGACAAGCTGAGCTGGGGTCTGGGCGCGAACCTCTCCTACTCGGCGACGCGACAAAAGCTGTTTCCGGACACGTCGGTCGATCGTCCCGATCCGCAGCCGGATTTTTTCGGTCTGCGCATCGACGGCGCCGACGGTCTGAGCTGGAACGGCCGCGTCGGTATCCTCTACAAGCAGACGCCGAACCTCACGCTCGGCATGAGCTACTCGACCGAGACCGACCTGAAGCTGCGCAACGGCACGGCCACGATCAACTACAACGCGATCGGCCTGGGCCGCGTGAAGTACAGGGACGTGCGCATCGACGGCTTCGCGCTCGCGCAAGAGTTCGGTGCCGGCTTCGCCTGGCAGTTCACGCCCAGGTGGATGTGGGCGGCCGAGCTGAACTGGCTCGACTGGTCGCACGCGCTGCGCGACGTGACCGTGACCGCAACCCGGCCGGACAACGACGCAGCGCCGTCGCGCGTGTTCTTCGCACAGACGCTGGACCACAAGGACCAGTACGTCCTGGGCCTGGGCCTGGCCTACAGCTGGAGCGACAAGACAGTCCTGCGCTGCGGCACGAACATCTCGGGCAACGCGGTTCCCAACGAGACGCTGACGCCGACGCTGAATCTCACGGCGGACTTCGAGGTGGAGGTCGGCTTCTCGCACAAGTTCGATCGCGGTTGGGAGTTCGCGACAGCCCTGCAGATCCAGGGACCCAAGCACGAGGATTACAACAACACCGATCAGCCCTTCGGACCCTCGAGAGAGGATTACGGCCTGGCGGCCGTGACCCTGCAGCTGAGCCGCAGCTGGTAGCGCATCAGGCTTAGCACGGACGAAGTCCGGAACTTCTTCTCTCGGTGCGCAGCGGCAGCTCCGGACTTCGTGCTGGCTACCAGGTCACGCGGCAAGCAGCGCGAGCAGTTCCGCCGTCTTCGCCTGCATCAGCTTCTCGTCGCCACGCGATTCCACGTTCACGCGGATCACGGGCTCGGTGTTCGATCCGCGCAGGTTGAAGCGCCAGGCGCCGAAGTCCGCGCTCAGCCCGTCGGTGCGATCGATCGCCGGCGTCTGCGACGCGTAGTGCGCTTCCACCGCCTTGATCGTCGCCGGGATGTCGCGCACGGTGCGGTTGATCTCGCCGCTGCAGGGGAAGCGCGCCATGCGCTCGCTGACCAGCGTGCTCAGCGGCCTGCCGTTCGCCGACACCAGCGCCGCGACCAGCAGCCAGGGGATGTTGCCGTTGTCGCAATAGGCGAAGTCGCGGAAGTAGTGATGCGCGCTCATCTCGCCGCCGTACACCGCGTTCTCGGCGCGCATGCGTTCCTTGATGAACGCATGTCCCGTCTTGGACTGGATCGGGATGCCGCCCGCGGCCTCGACCATCTCGACCGTGTTCCAGGTCAGGCGAGGGTCGTGCACCACCTTGGCGCCCGCGTTCTTCGCCAGAAGCGCCTGCGCGAGCAGGCCCACGATGTAATAGCCCTCGATGAACTCGCCGCGCTCGTCGAACAGGAAGCAGCGATCGAAATCGCCGTCCCAGGCCACGCCGAAGTCGGCGCCGGTTTCGCGCACGGCACGCACCGTGTCCGCGCGCATCTCGGGCAGCAGCGGGTTGGGAATGCCGTGCGGGAAGGTTCCGTCCGGCTCGTGGTGCACGCGCACGAACTCGAAGGGAAGGTGAGGGGCCAGACCGTCCACGACCAGGCCCGCGCCGCCGTTGCCGGCGTTGACCACGATCTTCAGCGGCGTGAGCGCGCGCACATCGACGTAGGACAGCAGGTGTTTCACGTAGCTGCCGCGAAAATCGGTCGGCGTCATCTTCGGCACGCCGACGGGCGCCTTCGCGTCCATCGCGAGCGTGCGCTGTTCCAGCTCACGCAGCCCGGTATCGCCCGAGACCGGGATCGAACCGGCGCGCACCAATTTCATGCCGTTGTAGTCGATCGGATTGTGGCTCGCCGTGACCTCGATCGCGCCGTCCACGCCGGGCTGCTGCGCGGCCCAGTACGACTCCTCGGTTCCGGCCAGGCCCAGGTCGAACACCTCGACGCCGCGCGCGACCAGCCCGTGCGCGAGTGCATGCAGCAGCGGCTCCGAAGACTGGCGCACGTCGCGGCCGAGCGCCACGGTGCGCGGCGTGAACTGTTCCGCGTACGCGATGCCCAGGCGGTAGGCGATGTCCGGATTGAGCTGGTCGGGCACGCGCCCGCGCAGGTCGTAGGCCTTGAAGCAGCTCATCGCGCCCATCCTTGGATTGTGTGTTTACTTGGCCGCTGTGCGGCCGTATACGTCCTCGAAGCGCACGATGTCGTCCTCACCCAGGTAGGCGCCCGACTGCACCTCGATCATTTCGAGCGGCACCTTGCCCGGGTTCTCCACGCGATGCGTGGTGCCCAGCGGGATGTAGGTCGACTGGTCCTCGGTGAGCAGGAACACCTTGTCGCCGCAGGTCACGCTCGCGGTGCCCTTCACCACGACCCAGTGCTCGGCGCGGTGATGGTGCATCTGCAGCGACAGCTTGTGCCCCGGCTTCACGAGGATGCGCTTGACCTGGAAACGATCGGCAATGGCGATCGTCTCGTAGTAACCCCAGGGACGCGCCACGCGCGGAAGGCTGTCGGCTTCGGAGCGCTTCGCGGCCTGCAGCCGCTTCACGATCTTGCTGACGTCCTGCAGGCGGTCGCGCGAAGCCACGAGGATCGCGTCGTCGCTCTCGACGACCACCGTGTTCTCCACGCCAAGCATCGTCACCAGGCGCTTCCCGGTCTGCACCAGGTTGTTGCTCGCGTCCTCGAACATGACATTGCCGCGAGCGTGGTTGCCGTGCGCGTCGGCGGCCGGCAGCTTGGCCAGGAAGGTCCAGGAGCCGACGTCGTCCCAGCCAGCATCCAGAGGCACGAGCGCGATGTTGCTGCTCTTCTCCATCACCGCGTAATCGATGGAGTCGCTGCGGCAGGCCTTGAATGCCGTGGGCTCGAGACGCACGAAGTCGAGGTCGCGCGCGCCGGCGCCGAGCGCGTCCTTGGACCTGGCGTGCATCTGGGGTTCGAGTCTCTTCAGCTCATCCAGGAAGGTGGAAGCGCGGAACATGAACATGCCGCCATTCCAGTAGTAGCCGCCTTCGCGCAGGTAGCTCTGCGCGCGTTCGAGCGTGGGCTTCTCGAAGAAGCCCGAGACCTCGAACGCGCCCGGCACCGCGGCCAGCGGCGCGCCCGTGCGCACGTAGCCGAAGCCTGTCTCCGGCCCCTGTGGCTGGATGCCGAAGGTGACGAGCCGGCCGGCCTGCGCCGCCTGCACAGCGAGCGTCGCGCTGGCGGCGAAGGCCCCGGTGTCGGCGATGGTCTGGTCCGCCGCCATCAAGAAGACGATGGCGTCCGCGCCGTACTTCTCCGCAACGTAATGCGCGGCCACCGCAGCGACCGGCGCCGTGTTGCGGCCCTCCGGTTCGAGCAGGATGTTCGGCTGTTCGATCCCGACTTCCTGCAACTGCTCGGCGATGATGAAACGGTGCTTCTCGTTGCCGATCACCAGCGGTGCGGTCGCGCCGGTTACCTTGCTCGCGCGCTTCACGGTGGCCTGAAGCAGGCTGTCGCGGTCGAGCAGGCGCAGGAACTGCTTGGGGTACGAGGCGCGCGACAGCGGCCACAGGCGCGTGCCGGAGCCGCCGGCCATCAGGACGGGAACGACGGTCATGGATTAGGGCTCCGCCTCTTTCGTGGTTTCACGAGTCAGCGTATGCAAAAACCGGCGCGGTCGGAATGTTGCGCCGGGGTCAACGGCGATCTGGCTAGTGTCCGCCTTCCAGCGACTTCACGGCCTGGATCATCGCGACCATGACCTTCTGTGCGTCGCCGTAGACCATGTTCGTGTTGTCCTTGAAGAACAGTTCGTTCTCCACGCCCGAGTAGCCCTTGCCCTGGCCCCGCTTGACCACGAACACCTGCTTGGCCATGTCGACGTTGAGGATGGGCATGCCGTAGATCGGTGAGGACTTGTTGGTGCGCGCGGCGGGGTTCACGGTGTCGTTGGCGCCGACCACGATGGCGACGTCGGCTTCCTTGAACTCGGCGTTGATGTCTTCCATGTCATAGATGATGTCGTACGGCACGCCGGCCTCGGCGAGCAGCACGTTCATGTGGCCGGGCATGCGGCCCGCCACCGGGTGGATCGCGAATTTCACGTCCACGTCAGCCGCCTGCAGCAGCTTCACGAACTCGTACAGCTTGTGCTGCGCCTGCGCAACCGCTAGGCCGTAACCGGGGGCGATGATGACCTTGGACGCGTAGCGCATCTGGATGCCCGCGTCGCCGGCGTCGACCGGCTTCATCGCGCCCTTCATCTCGCCCTGTTCCTCACCCCCGGTGGCGCCGAAGTTGGAGAAGATCACGTTCGCCACGCTGCGGTTCATGGCCTTGGCCATCAGCAGCGTGAGCAGGGTGCCGGCCGAGCCGACCACCATGCCCGCGATCATCAGCGCAGGGTTCTGCAGCACGTAGCCTTCCATGCCGACTGCCAGGCCCGTGAAGGCGTTGTACAGCGAGATCACGACCGGCATGTCGGCACCGCCAATGGGCATGGTCATGAACACGCCAAACACCAGCGCCGCCATGAAGAAGCAGACGACGATCATCGGCGGCGCATGTCCGCCCGCGGCGAACACGACCCAGCCACCGATGCCGAGCGTCAGCAGCATCACCGCGCCGTTCACGGCTTGCAGGCCCGTATAGCGCCATGTGCCTTTGATGCGCTCGTCGAGCTTGGCCCAGGCAATCAGCGAACCGGACAGCGAGATCGCCCCGATCAGGCCGCCGAGTACCGTGATGCCGTAGTGCAGCAGGTCACCGCCGCCGGGCCCGCCTTCGACGGTAGGACGCAGCAGCACCATCGCCGCGATGGCAGCGGCCGAACCGCCGCCCATACCGTTGTAGAGCGCGACCATCTGCGGCATCGCGGTCATCGCAACCTTCTTGCCGCTCCACCACGCCCAGGACACGCCGATTCCCAGCGCGACCGCCGCGATGAGCGCGTTGACCACCAGGTGAGGCTTGGCCGCCTCGGACACGCCGAACGTGTAGAGGAAGCTCGCGAGGATCGCGACCAGCATGCCCCAGCCGGCGACCACGATGCCCGAGCGCGCCGTCACCGGCGAGGACATGCGCTTGAGCCCATAGATGAAGAGAAACGCCGCTGCGATGAAGCTCGCGTCGATGATGAATTGTGCGTTCATGTTCAGGCCTTCTTCTTGTCCGACGGCTTGAACATCTCGAGCATGCGTTCGGTCACCACGTAACCGCCCGCCGCGTTCCCGGCGCCGAGCAGCACGCCGAAGAAGCCGATCGCCTGCTCGAGCATCGAGGTCGCGTTGAGCGTGGCGTAGATCGCACCAACGACGACGATGCCGTGCACGAAGTTGCTGCCCGACATCAGCGGCGTGTGCAGGATCGACGGCACGCGGCCGATGATCTCGTAGCCGGTGAAGGCCGCGAGCATGAAGATGTACAGGGCCACGAAGCCCGTCAGGACGGTGTGCGCTTCCATATCGTCGATTCCCTTCCCTTAGCCTTCGACGGCCTTCTTGGCCATCTCGTTCTTGATCTCGCCGCCATGCGTCAGGCAGGTCTTGGCGAGCACCTCGTCGGTCCAATCGATGTTGATCGCCTTGTCCTTCACGAACAGCTCGATCAGGTTGTACTGGTTCTTCGAATACAGCTCGCTGGCGTGCTCGCCCAGCAGCGAGGGCACGTTCAGCGGCGCCACGATGGTCACCTGGCCGACCTGCGTGGTCTCGCCGGGTTGCGTGTACTCGGTGTTGCCACCGCCTTCGGCCGCCAGGTCGATGATCACCGCACCGGCCTTCATGCCGTCGACCTGCGCCTTGCTGATCAGCTTGGGGCTCGGGCGGCCGGGGATCGCCGCCGTGGTGATGATGATGTCGGCGGCCTGGATGTGCTTGGTGACGACGGCGGCGATTTTTTCCTTCTCCTCGGCGGTCAGTTCGCGCGCATAACCGCCTGTGCCGCGCGCGTCGACGCCGGTATCAATGAACTTCGCGCCCAGCGATTCGACCTGCTCCTTCACTTCGGGGCGCACGTCGTAGCCTTCGACCTTGGCGCCGATGCGGCGCGCGGTCGCGATGGCCGACAGGCCCGCCACGCCCACGCCCATCACGAGCACCGTGCCCGGACGGATCGAGCCGGTCGCGAACGTGGTCATCGGCATCATGCGCGCGATGCTGGTCGCGCCGACGAGGGCGCCGTAGTAGCCCGCCAGCGCCGCCTGCGAAGACAGCGCGTCCATCGCCTGGGCACGCGTGATGCGCGGCACCAGCTCCATCGCGAAGCAGGTGATCTTGCGATCGCGCAGCTTGGCGGTGAGCGCGGCTTCCTTGTGGGCGTAGATGAAGGAAATCAGGATCGAGCCTTCCTTCATCGCGTCGATCACGTCCATCGGCGGCGGCTGCACCGCGAGCACGATGTCGGCGTCCGACACCAGGCCCAGCGGGTTGGCGGCGAACGTGACGTTCTTGTAAGCCGAGTCGGCCAGTTTCACGGCAAGGCCCGCGCCGGACTGCAGGTACAGCTCCGCGCCGAGCTTGACCAGCTTGTCGGCTACGGCGGGCACCAGAGCCACGCGCTTTTCGCGCGGCGCGGTTTCCTTGAGCACGGCGATCTTGACCGGCATGCGGCACTCCCTTCCCGGGTGGTGATTCGAATGGTGCTCGCCCCGTACAGACCACGCGGCGAAGGGGCGCAAGTTTAACGGATGCGAGCGGTCGAAACGCCTAGCCGGATGTCGTCGGATCGTCGGGGCCGTCGGCCTGCGCGGCCGGGGCCGCCGGGCCTGCGGTCCGCAGAACCCTCGCGTAGGCGTCCAGTTCGACTGCGTGCGGATGGCCTTCGAAGTCGCCCAGCGCGGCGATCGCCGCGCGTGCACCGGCCTCGTCGTGATCCAGGTCCATCAGCTTGCGGATGCGCAGGATGTCGAGCCGCCCGAGCGCCGGATCGCCCGCGAAGCGGGCCTGGCCTGAGTCCAGGATGCGCCCGAGCAGCGCTGACTGGCGCGATTCAAGCGCCCGTTCGGCCAGCGGCCCCAGGTGCAGCGGCGACTCGGTCTGGAAACGCGCGTCCAAGTCCAGCGCGTTCTCGAAGATATCCAGAGCGCGATCGACCCGCTGCCCGTCGAGCAGGAAGACGATCATGCGCGCCGCCTGCGTCAGCGCCAGGCCCCGCGCAGGCAGAGCCTTTAGCCGTTCGTACAGATCTTCGTGGAAGCGACGCGCATCGGCGGGCCCCGCAGGGGTCCCACGCATCAGCCGCGCGGCGGCCTCATCATCGTGCGCGGCGTGCAGCGCCGCGACCTTCTCGACCAGGGTCTTCAGCCGTCGCGCCTGCTCGGCCTCGCGTTCGCGCTCGATCGTGGGACGGATCACGTGGACACCCATTCCCAGGCGTTCGTGGCGCTGGTAGGCGACGAAGCCCAGCAGGTGGCAGGCCATGATCAGGAGGTAGAGCCACCCGGCGATCAGCAGGAAGCTCGACACGCGCGTGGACATCCAGACCGCCAGCGCTGCGGCGCCGAGCAGCAGCACGCAGACGAACAGGTAGGCCACGCCGACGACCGCGATGATGTGCAGCAGCCGCAGCGGGTGACAGGCCGCGATGAGGCTGCGTGTGGTGCCCAGCGCGATCCAGTGTGCCGGCAGCAGCGCCGCGATCAGCCAGACCGCGGGCCCCGGCTGGCGCAGGTACAACAACAGCAGCGCACCGGGAGCGACCAGGGTCGACCAGGTCATGCCGTCGGAGAAGGTCAGCGCATCCCCGGTCAGTCGGGGCGGCAGAGCGTGCCCGTAGCTGGTGTCCTCGAGGACCCGCATCGCGTAGTGCGCGGCCCACAGGGTCCCGACCACCAGTGGCACCAAGGCGACGATCGAGGCGCTGCCCAGGCCGAGCAGCAGCGTGACCACCAGGATCACGGGCGCCGCGTGACCGCGCAGCGGGTAGAGCAGGACGCGGGGAAGGTACGCCGCCAGGTTCGACGCGGCCATGCGCCGGTCGGCTTCCTCGTCCCGGGTCTCGAATCCGCTCAAGGTCTCTGTCCTTTGAGGCGTGGGGGCGTCGGGCTGCCCAAGTGAGAAGGCCCCCTTGCGCAGGCCTTGGGTGTCGCGCGATTACTTCTTGAGAAGATCGCGGATTTCCGTCAGGAGCTTCTCTTCGTTGGTGGGGCCGGGCGGCGGCGGCGGGGGCGGCACTTCGGCCTTCTTCATGCTGTTGATGCCCTTGACCACCATGAAGATCGCGAACGCCACGATCACGAAATCGAACGTCGCCTGCAGCAGCTTTCCATAGGCCAGCAGATTGGCCGGATGGTCGCCTTCCGCCGCCTTGAGCGTGACCGCCATGTCGGAGAAATTCACGCTGCCCACGATCAGGCCCAGCAGCGGCATGACGATGTCGCCGACCGCCGACGAGACGATCTTGCCGAAGGCGGTGCCGATGACGACACCCACCGCCAGGTCGACAACGTTGCCCCGCATCGCGAACTGCTTGAACTCCTGAACCACGCTCATGTTGAATCTCCCTGCCGATAACGCGGCCCCGGTGACCGCCCCCGCGATTCTAGCCATCGGCGGATGGCGTCGTGACGATTCACCTTCGCGGTGGAGTCGAGGCATGAATCCGTAGTCCCGAAGAAGCCGGGGGGTCCCCCCATCTGCCGAAGAGTTTTGATGCGCCGAGAAAAACTTCCCGAAGTCCCCAGCTCGTCGGGCGCCGTCCGGGCGCGATGAGCTGCCTTGCGCGATGCGGTGTCGCTTCAATCCAGACAGGACCTCAATCCCGACGCAAGGTCCGGGTACCGCAGTTCGACCCGCAGGTCCTGTCGCATGCGCGTGTTGAGCAGCCGCTTGGATTCTTCGAGAAAGGAGAGCAGCGCCGGGGTGAGCTGGGCGCGGGCCTCGGCGAGCGGGATGCGTCGCGGTTCCGGCATTCCGAGCAGGCGCGCACAGCGCGCGAAATAGTCGGTCATCGTCGTGGGATGACCGTCCGCGACGTTGTAGGCCGCGCCCGGCCGTCCCCGTGTCATCGCTGCGATCGCCGCCTCGGCCAGGTCGTCGGCGTGGATGCGGTTGGTCCAGGGACACTCCGATTCCCGTACCAAGGGCAGCCCGCGGCGCAGGCGCTCGATCGGCAGGCGACCGGGTCCGTAGATGCCGGGTACGCGCAGGGTCACGGCTTCGCAACCGGTCTGCTGCGCGAATGCGGCGAGCGCCTTCTCGGCATCGAGGCGCCGACGGCCGCGATCGCTGCGCGGATCGAGCGGTTCGTCCTCGTCAATCCAGCGCCCTGCGCAATCGCCGTAGACACCGGAGGTGGAGAGATAGACCAGGCGCCGCGGCACGCCCCTGCGCATTGCTTCCAAGCCGCGGCGCAGTCGCGGGTCGCTGTCTCCCGTGGGTGGCGGTGGCGCGAACCAGAACACCTGTTCGGCAGCGGGCAGTCCGTCCGCGTCACGATCCAGATCGAGGACCTGGGCCGGAAGCCCCATCGTCGCGAGTTCTGCCGCCGAAGCTACGGAGCGAACGATGCCGACGACCGGACTTCCCGAGGCCTGCAGCCGGCCCGCGACGCGGCGTCCAATGTCGCCGCAGCCGACGATCAGGATCCTGTCGGCAGCCGGTACTTCCACGTGCTCGAGGTCAGCTGGCTGAGTGACAGTTGGTCGCGACGTCCTTCTTCGCGCTATCGAGCTGCTTGCGGAATTCGGCCTCGTCCACGCGGGCGTAGTTGCCGTCGTCAGCCTTGGTGATGAGGCCCCGCGCGGTGTGCTCCTCCAGGAAGGTGGCGCGCTCCCGGGCCGCTGCGCACTTCACCAGCGACTCGGCTTTCGCGGCCTTTTCCTTTTCCTTGGCTTCGTTCTTCGCCTTGCGTTCGGCCTCGGCGTTCTTGATGAACTCCTGCTCCCGCGCGTGCGTTTCGTCGGCCGAACGTCCTCGCGACGACGCCCCGCCGGCAGCGGACGGCGTGGTCGACGCCACCTTTCCGCCCTGGATCAGGTCGTACTTGATGCCGATCGGAGGAGGCGTCTGGCTGAAGTTCACCTGCCCCGCAGCATCGGTCCAGCGGTAGACCGAGGAATCCGCGAACGCCAACGCGGGCAGGAACAGCATTGGCGCAAGCCAGGAGGACAATCTCATGGGGGTTCCGCAATCGTCGCGTCAGGGCGATCCATCATACGCGCGTCACCTGGGCGCGGAATCGTGTGCCCCGGACGGCGTGAACAGCTTTTCCTCGAACCCTGTTTCCGTTCGCTCGGCGTCGTTTTCGTCGATGCCCTGCACCAGGTAGCGCGAGGAGGGGAGGTCGTACTGGACTTCCATCGCCGGGAACAGGGTCGCGCGGTCGTAGGCCATCACCGGGTGGATTTCCTGGAAGCGCCACAGCGCATCAGTGCGGTCGTACAGGTCGACCATCAGGATCTGCCAGCTGTCCTCGTCGAAGTAGAACGTGCGGCGCTTGGCCCGGTGCAGCTGCTGCGGCTTGAGCGACGCTTCCACCACCCAGACGCGGTGCAGTTCGTAGCGGACCTGGCTGGGATCGAGATGGCCGGGGCGCAGGATGCTGCGCAGGGTCTTGTGGTTGGCGTGCAGCGCGTAGCTGTTGTACGGCACCACCATGGGGCGCCGGTCCACGATGCGCCAGGTGTAGCGTCCGGGGCTGCCGAAGAAGCCGTCGAGCTGGTCTTCGAAGCGCAGGTCGTCGGACAGCATCGCGTTGTTGTCGAAGCCGAACATGCGCGCCGACTTGATGCGCCGGCCCTCGCCCTCGCGCGGCTGCTGCAGCCACGCCGCCTGCGGCATTTCCTCGCCGTTGAGCGAGTCCTTCGCCAGCATCACGTAACCGTGCAGGCGCTCGGGCTGGAGCACGACCCACAGCCAGCGCTGCGCGAAGCCATCCTCGTCGGGCTCGCCGCGGGCGTATGGAAAGTCTGCATCCTCGCGCCAGGAGATCAGGTTGGCCTCGCCCGATGGCGTAACCGAACCCTGGGTATACGTGCGGGTATAGCCCGTCCCACGCCAGCGCAGGCGATGGTTCCAGATGATCTCGCTGCCGTTTTTCGGAATCGGGAAGGGCACCGCGACGCTGGCGTCCCGCACCGCGTTACCCGTGGGCGCGAGGGTTGCCTTGATCGCGTTCTGGTAGGCCGCGTCGTACACCGCGCCCGGATTGGCGAAGCTGCGGTGCGACGGGTAGAGATTCATCTGGAAGGTCTTGCGATTCGCCTCCAGCAGCGCCAGGTGGCCGGCCGACAGGTAATCACGCCATTCCTCCCGCGTCCCCGCCGTGATCGTCACGTAGGGCTGCTCCCCCGCATGCGGATCGCAGTAGCGGGCATGGGCGGCGTAGCAGGGGGGCGGGGTGGTCAGGCCGCCGCGCCACTCGGGGACCGTTCCGTCCTCGTTTCCGGCGCGTTCACCTCCCATCGGCGTCAGCCGGTTGCGCAGCTGCTGGGCGTCCTGCTCGGACACCTTGGCTATCGAAACCGCCGGCACGCAGGCCAGCGCCAGCACCCACAGCAGTTGCAGCACCCTCATCCTCCACCCCGCTTTATATGTTTATGAACGCCCGAGACGCCCAATTTATCAGGGGACCAACCAGGGACGCGGATCGACGGCGTTGGTTCCCTCGCGGATCTCGAAATAGACGCCGTTTTCTTCGTGCCCACCGCTGGCGCCGGCGGTGGCGATGCGGGTACCGGCGGTGACCACTTCACCGACCTCGACATCGGTGTCGTCGACCTGGCCGTACAGGGACAGGTACTGGCCGGGGTGGTCCAGAATCACCATAAGCCCATAGCGCTGCATGCGGCCGACGTACACCACGCGGCCATCGGCCACGGCCCGCACCGGCGCGCCGCCGGGGGCGCCGATCCACCAGCCGCTCCAGGTCAGCGGTCCGCCGCCCTTGAGCGAGCCGAATTTTGCCAGCAGCGGGCCCTTGAGAGGCCAGGGCAGGCGGCCTTTCTGCGACCTGAAGGGGGTACCGCGCTCGAACTTCATCGGCGAGTCCTTCAGCGCCTGGCGCAGGTCCTCAAGCAGCTTCTGCACCCGGCCCTGCTCTGCGCGCGCCTGTGCGAGCTCCGCCGCACGGTCGGTGCCGCGCTTGGCCAGTTCGCCAAGCTTGTCGCGCCGCTGCCCCTGCATGGACTTGAGCCCCGCCAGCGCCTCGCGCGAATCCTTGCTGCGCGCGGCCAGCGTCTGGCGTTCCTGCGCGAGCGTGACTTCGGCCACCCGCAGCTGTTCGATGGTCGCCTGCAGGTCGGCGAGGCGCTTCTGCAGGGCCCGGGCGACCGCGCCGGAGTCGACGTCGAGGCGATCGAGCGCGGAGATGTCATCGAGCCGGAACAGCAGCTGCATGCGGCCCGGGCTTCCCGCCATGTAGTGGGCGCGCAGCGCGCGGGCAAGGTCCTCGCGGCGGCGGCCGACCTGAGCTTCGGAGGCCTCCCGGGCGCGCTGCGCGCGCTCGACCTCGCGGGTCTGGGAGGCGACGTCCGTCTCGGCCTTGCGCAGGCGTCGCGCGGCGGACGAAAGGTCCTTTTCGGCCGACTCGATTTCACGCTGCAGCGAATCCTGGCTGTGGCGGTCGGTGGCCAAGGCGCGATCGAGGTCAGCGATGCGCTCGCGCAGTTGCTTGAGTTCGGTTTCCCGCTGGGCTTCGTCCGTTGCCGCCAGGACGGGCGGCGGCATGGCGTTTGCAAGTCCCAGCAACGTGACCAGCAGCAGCGTTTGGAGCGCCCGTGGACGCGATGCGATAATCGGCATACGCGATGGTGTCACGCCCGGCGCACCATTCGCAGCAACCTCGTCATCGTTTTCTTGTCCGGTCTTCGCTTCGCGAGTCGTCTTTCCTCCATGCAGCAGTTCATAGAATTTTTTGGCAATCACGTGGCGCTGTTCGCCGCGTTCGGTACCGTGTTGATGATGGTCATCGCCAACGAGGTACACGGCAACGTCACGGGCGGCAAGCGCATGGGGCCGCTCGAGGCGGTGCGCCTGATCAACGATCGCGAGCCCGTGATCATCGACCTGCGCCCGGTGGCCGACTTCAAGAAGGGCCACCTGCTCAACGCCATCAATGTTCCAGCGGCCAAGCTCGAGGAGCGGTCCACCGAGTTCAAGGACAAATCCCGCCCGATCCTCCTCTACTGCGCGCTCGGCGGCTCGAGCGTGGAGGCGGCCGGCAAGCTCAAGAAGCTCGGCTTCACCGAAACCTACCCGATCCGCGGCGGGCTCAACGGCTGGATGCAGAGCAACCTGCCGGTGACGGCGAAGTAGCCCAGAACCTTCATGCACGACGTCCGCGTCTACAGCTCCCTCTTCTGTCCTTACTGCGTGATGGCCAAGCGCCTTCTCGACGACAAGGGCGTGCGCTACGAAGAGATCCGCGTGGACCAGGACCCGGACCAGCGGCAGGAGATGATGCGGATCACCGGGCGACGCACGGTGCCGCAGATCTTCGTCGGCGACACGCACGTGGGTGGGTTCGACGATCTTTCGGCGCTTGATCGCGCCGGCAAGCTCGATCCTCTGCTGCAGGGCGGCTGATCGACGCCGGGCGGCGCGTTATCCTTGCGCCCCTGCCGGCCACGCCGGCAGATCCACACCCCAATACGAGAACAGACAATGGCCGAACAGGGCCCCGTTTCCGGCAGCGCCGATCCCGCCGCCGGCCAGGCTGCGAACCGACAGGTGCTGCTGCAGAAAATCTACGTGAAGGACGCGTCCATCGAGGTCCCCGGCGCGCCGCAGGTGTTCACGAGCGGCGCGCAGCCGCAGATCGACATCAACGTCGCTACCGAGATGAAGATGCTCGAGGAAGACCACTTCCACGTCGTCCTCACCGTCACCGTGACCGCCAAGAACGGCAACGACACGGTGTTCCTGGTCGAGGTGCAGCAGGGAGGCATCTTCCTGATCCGCGGCTTTCCGAACGCTGGTGAGAAGGGTGCGATCCTGGGCGGCTACTGCCCGAGCCTGTTGTTCCCTTTCGCCCGCGAGGCGGTGGCCGACTTTGTCCAGAAGGCCGGCTTCCCACAGCTGTTGCTGCAACCGATCAACTTCGAGGCGATGTACGTCGATCACCTTGCGCGCCAGCGGGCCGCTGCGGGCGAAGGCGGCAATCGCGTGATCCTCGACCCCAACGCGGCATCCACTCACTAGGATCTATCGCCATGATCGGCCTGGGAGTGCTCGGCGCGGGTTCCTACGGCACGGCCATGGCGATCCAGCTTGCTCGGCGCGGCGCGCCCACGCGCCTGTGGGGCCGCAACGAGGCCGAGCTGGCAGCGATGCAGGCGGCGCGTGTGAACGCACGCTACCTGCCGGGTTGCCGCTTCCCGGTTTCGCTGACCGCGACCTCCGATCTCGAAGCTACCGTGCAAGGCGCCTCGCACCTGCTGATCGTGGTACCGAGCCACGCGCTGCGCCAGACGCTCGAGCGCATCGCTCCCCTGCTGGGCCCGGAACAGGGACTGGCCTGCGCCTGCAAGGGGCTGGAACCCGGAACCGGGCGCCTCGTGCACGAGGTGGTGGCCAACGTGCTCGGCGAGGCGCGGCCGCTGGCCGTGATTTCGGGTCCGACCTTCGCCAAGGAAATGGGTTTGGGCCTGCCCACGGCCGTGACGGTGGCCTCGCTCAACGAGCCCTTCGCCGACCTGATTGCGCAGTCGCTGCACGGTGACGGCTTTCGCGCCTACACCTCGGACGATGTGGTCGGCGTCGAGATCGGTGGCTCGGCGAAGAACGTCATGGCCATCGCCGTGGGCATTGCGGACGGCATGAACCTGGGCGCCAACACGCGCGCGGCGCTGATCACGCGCGGCCTCGCCGAAACCATGCGGCTGGGCGAGGCGCTCGGCGCCAACCCGGAAACCCTGATGGGCCTGGCCGGCATGGGCGATCTCGTGCTGACCTGCACCGACAACCAGTCGCGCAACCGCCGCCTGGGCCTGCTGCTGGCGCAGGGCAAGAGCGTGGTGCAGGCGATGGCGGAGATCCAGCAGGTGGTCGAGGGTGTGAAGGCCGCACCCGAGGTGCTGCGCCTGGCCCGCAGCGTCGGTGTGGACATGCCCATCACCGAGCAGGTGGTGCGACTGATCGCGGGGGAGATCACGCCCGTGCAGGCGGTGAAGAATCTCGCGACGAGGCCGTCTAAGGCCGAGACCGAGTAAATCGTTTCAGGGTGGATGCCCTCAGGACGATTGCGTTGTGCTGCTCTCGATCGGGACCTCCAGGATGACGGTGTCCGCATCGCCCAGCGGTAGGCCCTGGGCGTCCAGCAGGTCCCACACGCGGCCGATCAGTTCCAGCCGCTGGGAAGGGCTGAGGGATTCGAGCTGGTCGAGCAAGGTCTTTTCGAGCATGGCGAAAGACTAGCGCCGCGTGCGCGACGCCCCCAGCGTGTGGATGCGCAGGCAGGACGACGCACTGCGACGGGTGCGCGTTCGCGCGCAATCAGACCGAGGGCACCAGGGGTGCTGCCAGCAACACGGGTCCGCTCGGACCGTTCTCGGCCTGCGATCCGCCCGCTTGTTCCAGGCTCACCGCGACGCGACCGCTGGCTTTCACATGCAGGTGAGCCGGCAGCAGCACCTGCCACGCACCTTCTCGCGGCAGCAGGCCGAGCGAGGTGACAGCGCCGTCTTCGGCCAGCCACCAGAGTTCGTAATCCTCGTCTTCCTTGAGCTTGGCCTTCTGGCTGGCGATCACGCGCAACGCGCGCGAGTCGGGCAGCACGCTCACGGTCCACTGCGCGTCTTCCTGCGGCAGCTTGAGCGCGGCGACGTAGGCCTGCGCCTGCACGAGGCGCTCGACCACCTGCGGCTTCTCGGGCAGGAACGGCGTGCGCGCAGGCTGGTCGCGGATCACCATGACGGCGAGCACGACGCTCGCGGCGGTGGCGAGTCCGGCCCACAGGCGCCAGATCATCAGGCTGCGCTGCTGGCGCTTGGCCACGATCGGGATCACATTGCCCGCGGTCTGGTAGATGCGCTGTTCGATCTCGGTCCACACCAATTCGCGTGGCGGCACCGGTTCGAAGATGCCGAGCGTGCCAAATCGTTCTTCCCAGTACCGCACTTCCTCGCGCAGGGTCGGATCTTCGGCGAGCAGCCGCTTGAAGCGTTTGCGCGCCGCACCGATCAGCGTGCCGGCCACGTACTCGGAGGCCAGGGCTTGCCGCAACTTGGTCGATTGGTAGTTCATGTCATCGATCCAGTGCTTCGCGCAGGCGCGCCAGACCACGGCGAACCCAGCTCTTCACGGTACCCAGCGGTGCGTTCATCCGTGCCGCCAGCTCCTGGTGCGTATAACCCTCGTAGTAGGCGAGCAGCACGGCCTCGCGCTGCTCGGATGGAAGTTCCTTGAGGCACTCGCGCATGCGCGCGATGCCCTGCGTTTCGCTCGCACGCGCCAGAGGGTCCTGTCCCTCGTCCTGAAGCGTCAGCGGCGGCAGCGTGCTGCTGCCCTCCTCGCCATCCGGAAGTTCGACTTCCGGTCGCTTCACGCGAAGCAGGTCGAGTGCCCTGTAACGCGCGACGCTGAGCAGCCACGTGAGCGGAGCGCCCTTGTCCGCCTCGTAGGTCTCGGCCTTCTGCCAGACCTTGATGAAGCAGTCCTGCAGCGCTTCTTCCGCCCAGTCCCGTCGTTGAAGCATACGCAGCAGCAAGCCGTACAGATGCGAACTCGTCGCGCGATAAAGCTCCGAGAACGCGCGTTGGTCTCCGCGCGCGGTCGCTTGCAGCAGGCTCCTCAGGTGCTCTGCGTCGGCCATGAGGCTCGTTCTTGGAATAGGGGAGGGATGATAGCGGTACCTCGCCGAAATCAGTGTGCCCTTTCGTCTCGAACATGTGCGTCATCGTTCGAGCGGCTGCACGAGCAACGCGCGCAGGGTCTGATGCGGCGGTACGCGAAATTCCGCCAAACCGATGCACATCTGGCGCGGTGGGTCGCGCGCTTCGGGCGTATAGCTGCGGAACAGGCGGTCCCACAGGCTCAGGACGTTTCCGTAGTTCGAGTTCCTCTCCTCGGGATGAATCGAGTGATGGGTGCGATGCAAACCCGGGGTCACCAGCAGCGTGCGCAAGGCGCGTTCGAACCCCGCCGCGAGTCTCAGGTTGGCATGTGAGAACAGCAAGAACAGCGCCAGCGCGATCTCGAACAACAGCACTGACAGCCAGGGCGCACCGAGCAGGAGGATCACGCCGAGTCGGAACAGCTGTGCGAGCAAGGTCTCTGCCGGGTGAAAGCGCAGGCCGGTGGTCACGTCGAACTCGACGTCGCTGTGGTGCACGCGATGCAGCGGCCACAACCATTTGATCTCGTGCAGTCCGCGGTGCTGGGCGTAGACCGCAAGGTCGAGCAGCAGCCACGCCAGCGTCACCTCGACCGCGACCGGCGCGTCGACGCGGTTGAACAGGCCGAAGCCTTCGCGCTGCGCCCACAGCGCGGCGCCGAGCAGGCTCAGCCGCAGCACGAGGATCATCGCGGTGCCGATTGCGACCAGCCCCAGATTCGCGGGCCATCGCGCAAGACGTTGGGGGTCGCTCAGCCGCAGCGGCCGCCATTGCTCAAGCCTGCTGAGCGCAACCAGCGCAGCGAAGAAGAGTGCGGGCCGCAGCAGTTCCGCCAACGCGGCATGGGGTTCCATGCAGCTATCATTCGCGGCGATTCACTGCCGAGCAATCCCTTGAAAGCGCCAAGTCTCGCGCGATTCCCCCTGACCCGTCCGCGCCGCCTGCGCCAGTCCGCCTCGATCCGGGAGTTGGTGCGCGAAACGCGCCTTGCGGCGGGGCAGCTGATCCAGCCCTTGTTCGTGGCCGAAGGTGAGGAAAAAGGCACGGTTGCGTCGATGCCGGGGGTCGTGCGCTTCGATCTCGAGGAGCTCGTGCGCGAGTGCGAGGCGCTGCAGGCGCTGGGCGTGGGCTGCGTGGCGCTCTTTCCGGTAATCCCGCAGTCGCAGAAGAACGCGCGCGGCGACGAGGCGCTCAATCCGGAAGGGCTGACGGCGCGTGCGATCAAGGCGGTCAAGAAGGCCTGCCCGCAGCTCAGCGTGATGGTCGACGTGGCCCTGGACCCGTTCACCACGCACGGCCATGACGGCGTGCTGGGCGCCGACGGCGACGTCGACAACGACGGAACCGTCGAGATGTTGCGCAAGCAGGCCCTGGTCAACGCGCGCGCCGGCGCCGACATCGTGTCGCCCAGCGACATGATGGACGGCCGCATCGGCCAGATCCGCGACGTGCTCGAACGCGACGGGCAGAAGAACACGCTGATCCTGTCGTACGCGGCCAAGTACGCATCGAGCTTCTACGGTCCGTTCCGCGACGCCGTGGGATCCGCCCGCAATCTCGGCAAGGCCGACAAGCGCAGCTATCAGATGGATCCGGCCAACACCGAAGAGGCGCTGCGCGAGGTTGCGCTGGACATCGCGGAGGGCGCGGACATCGTGATGGTGAAGCCCGGCATGCCCTACCTGGACATCGTGCGTCGCGTGAAGGACACGTTCAGCGTGCCGGTGGCGGCGTACCAGGTCAGCGGCGAGTACGCGATGCTGCGCGCAGCCATCGCCAACGGCTGGCTGGACGAGCGTGGTGCGCTGATGGAAGCGCTGCTCTGCTTCCGCCGCGCCGGCGCCGACATGATCCTCAGCTATTACAGCAAGCAGGCTGCGACCTGGTTGGCCGAATAACCGACTCCCGAATTCCGCACCCTCTGCCATGGACAGGTACGCCGTCATCGGCCAACCCATCTCGCATTCCAAGTCGCCCGTGATCCACGCGCTGTTCGCGAAGCAGACGGCGCAGGATCTGGGCTACGAGGCCATCGAGATCGCGCCGGCCGCGCTGGCCGATGAACTTGGGCGACTGCATGGCGAAGGCATGCGCGGCGCGAACGTGACGCTGCCGCACAAGCAGGCGGTCGCGAGGATCTGCGAGTCGGTGTCGGAGCGCGCGCAGCTCGCGGGCGCCGTGAACACCCTGATTCGGACGGACACCGGCTGGACCGGCGACAACACCGACGGCGAGGGCTTCATCGCGGATTTCGCGCGCCTGGGAATCGGGCTGGCCGGGCGACGCGTGCTGGTGCTGGGAGCCGGCGGCGCCACGCGCGGCATCCTCGGGCCGATCCTGTCAGCCCGGCCCGCAGAACTCGTGGTCTCCAACCGTAATCCCTGGAAGCCCGAGGAACTGGCGGAACTGTTCAAGCCAGTCGGCGCGATCACGCCCCGCACGCACCTGGCACTGAAGGGCGACCGCTACGACGTGATCATCAACGCGACTTCGGCCGGGCACGTCGGCGGCCTGCCGATGCTCCCCGGCCGGCTTCTCGCCGACGGCGGCGATTGCTACGACCTGAGTTACGGGGACGCCAGTGGCCCGTTCTGCCAGTGGGCACGCACGCAGGGCGCCACGCATGCGGACGACGGCCTGGGAATGCTGGTCGAGCAGGCCGCGAGCAGCTTCGCCATCTGGCGGGGCATGCGACCCCAGACGGCGCCGGTGCTGGCCGAGCTGCGCCGGCAGATGAGGGGACACGGGGAATGCGAGGCGGTCGGCGCACACCAGCCGGTTCGCCGTCATCACGTCGAGTTGCCGCCGCAGGACTAAAAGGGCGGCACCGCCGCGCCGCGGCGAAGCGGTGTTACAGGTCGCGGTTGGCGATCTGGTCCAGCCGGCGCTGTTCCTCGACTTCCTTGATGTTGGGCGTCATGAACTGGCCGGCCAGGATGCCGATTTCGAACAGAACGTAGGTCGGGACCGCCAGCAGAAATTGCGAGACGATGTCCGGCGGCGTCAGTACTGCCGCGACCACGAAACATCCCACCACGACGTAGCCGCGATTCTCGCGCAGCTGGCTGGGCGTCACGAAGCCGGTGTAGATCAGCAGCACGATCGCAACGGGCGTCTCGAATGCAAGGCCGAAGGCCAGGAAAATCGCGAGCACGAAGTTCAGGTACTTGTTGATGTCCGTCATCACCGCCACGCCCTCGGGCGCGACGCTGATCAGGAACTTGAACACCGTGGGCAGCACGAAGAAGTAAGCCAGCGACATGCCGGCATAGAACAGCGCAGTGCTGGAGAACAGCAGCGGCGTGACGAGGCGGCGTTCGGACTTGTAGAGCCCGGGCGCCACAAAGGCCCACAGCTGGAACAAGGTCCAGGGCATCGACGCCGCGACGGCAAGGATCATCGACAGCTTCAGTGGCGCGAAGAACGGCGAGGCGACCTCGGTGGCGATCATCGAGGTGCCCGCGGGCATCAGCTTCATCAGCGGCTCGGCGACGATCGCGTAGATCTGCTTCGAGAAGTACGCCAGGGGGATGAAAGCCAGGCCGATGCCATACGTCATCTTGAGGACCCGATCGCGCAGCTCCAGCAGATGCGCCATCAAGGGCTGCTCAGGCGCCGTCGGCTGTTCCTCGGATTCGCTCACGGCTTCTTGTTCATGTCGCGCGTGACGCTCTCGCCGATGCTGCGCGTTTCGCGCTCGGCATCGGAGCCGGCCTTCTGCAGCTCGCGCTTGGCCTCCTCGAGCTGGCGCTTGATGTCCATGACCGATGTCTCGCGCTCGAGTTCGCTGGAGAGGTTCTTCATGTACCCGCGCGCCTGGCCGGCCCATCGACCCACCGTGCGTGCGACCTTGGGAAGCTTCTCGGGGCCGAGCACGACGAGCGCCACGAGGAAGCAGAGGGCGAGTTCACCGAAACTGATGTCGAACACGGAACGTGTCCTCTGGGCCTAGATCAGACCTTGTCCGACTCGCGTTCGCGTTCTTCGGCCGTCTTTTGGGCGTTGGCGAGTTCCTCGGGCGTCTTGGCCGCCTCGGCCTCGCCATCCTTCATCGCGCCCTTGAAATTCTTGATCGCGCTGCCGAGATCGCCGCCGAGGTTGCGCAGCTTCTTGGTGCCAAACACGAGCACCACGATGACGAGCACGACGAGCCAGTGCCAAATGCTGAAACTACCCATGATGGGTCTCCTTTCCGGGGTGCGGATTGCTCCGCGGTTTTACCTATTTGACGCGGACGGCCTTCTCTTCAAGCCCGGAACGACCTGCGCGACGTTTCAATTCTACGGCCAGATCGCCCGGTTGGATGCCTTCCCGCGCCATCAGCACGAACACGTGGTAAAGCAAATCCACCATTTCGTAGACCATCTCCGGGTGCGATCCGTTCTTGGCGGCGATCAATGTTTCCGCCGACTCCTCACCGATCTTCTTCAGGATCGTGTCGAGGCCCTTCGCGTACAGGCTGGCGGCGTAGGACTTGGACGGGTCCGCCGACTTGCGTTCCACCAGTGTGGCGTAGAGCTCGTCCAGCGCTGCGCCCAAGTCCCTGGACTCGCTCATGATCCGATCGCTCAAAGGACAAACGCAGGAAGGGATTGCTCGCGCACCCGTACGCCTCGCTCCGCCATGAAGCGCTTGGCCTCTCCGACGGTGTAGGTGCCCTGGTGGAAGATGCTGGCGGCCAGTACGGCGTCCGCGTGGCCCTCCTGCAAGCCCTGCACAAGGTGGTCGAGACTGCCGACGCCACCCGACGCGATCACCGGAACCGGCACGGAATCGCTGATCGCGCGCAGCAGTTCCAGGTCGTAGCCCTCCTTGGTGCCGTCGCGGTCCATGCTGGTGACGAGCAGTTCACCTGCGCCCTTGCGGACCATCAATTGGGCCCAGCCGATGGCCTCGATGCCGGTGGACTTGCGGCCGCCGTGGGTGAAGATCTCCCAGCGTGGTGGCTCCTTCCTCTTGTTCACGCGCTTGGCGTCGATGGCCACGACGATGCACTGCACGCCGTAGCGGCTGGCCGCCTCGGTCACGAAATCCGGGTTGTGCACCGCGGCGGTGTTGATCGAGACCTTGTCGGCGCCGGCCTTCAGCAGCGCACGGACGTCGGCGCTGGTGCGCACGCCGCCGCCGACCGTCAGCGGGATGTAGATCTCGCGCGCGACGGCTTCGACGGTCTGGAACAGGGTCGGGCGATCGTCGCTGCTCGCGGTGATGTCGAGGAAGACCAGCTCGTCCGCACCCTGCTTGTCGTACTTGCGCGCGACCTCGACCGGGTCCCCGGCGTCACGCACGTCCTCGAACTTGACGCCTTTGACCACGCGGCCGCGGTCGATGTCGAGACAGGGAATGACGCGCTTGGCTAACACAGGACGGGACTCGGGACTCGGGATTCGGGGCTCGGAGGCAAAATCGGGAGGCTTGCGCGAAGCGGGAAGGGAGCGTCGCTTTTCACGAGTCCCGAGTCCCGCCGCCTCATTGAGCTGCCTGGAGGCAATCCTTTAGCGAAAGGCCGCCTTCGTACAGTGCGCGGCCGATGATGGCACCGGTGACGCCGTCACTCTCGATTTCCTTGAGCTTGCGGATGTCGTCGAGCGACGAGACGCCGCCGCTGGCGATCACGGGCGTGTTCACGGCCTTGGCGAGCTTCTGCGTGGACGCCGCGTTGAAGCCGTTCATCATCCCGTCGCGGCCGATATCGGTGTAGATGATCGCCTCGACGCCGTCCCGCTCGCAGTGCTGCGCCATCTCGACCACGTCGTGGTGCGTGACCTTGGCCCAGCCGTTGAGGGCCACGCGGCCATCCTTTGCATCGAGGCCCACGATGATGTGGCGCGGATACTCGATGCAGAGGTCGCGCAGGAAGTGCGGTGTGTTGACCGCCTTGGTTCCAATGATGATGTAGGCGACGCCGGCGTTCAGGTAACGCTGGACGGTTTCCTCGTCGCGGACGCCACCGCCGATCTGCACCGGGATCTTC
The DNA here is from genome assembly GCA_046594215.1 of Panacagrimonas sp. Classification (GTDB taxonomy): domain Bacteria; phylum Pseudomonadota; class Gammaproteobacteria; order Nevskiales; family Nevskiaceae; genus Panacagrimonas. The sequence continues at coordinate 6,471 of JBKJPX010000044.1, read as the reverse complement.
ACCGCCTCGGCGATCTGCTCGACAACCTTGAGGTTGACCGGCAGGCCCTTGATGGCGCCGTCGAGGTCGACCACGTGCAGTCGCTGCGCGCCCTCGTCGGCCCAGCGCTTGGCGACGCTGACGGGGTCATCGGAAAAGACCGTGACGTCGTCCATCCGGCCCTGGCGCAAGCGTACGCACTGGCCATTCTTGAGATCGATAGCAGGGATCAACAACATGCGGGCGGGACCGACCGGAGGGATTCGCGAAGGAGTGGGCGCGGTGCGCGCAGATGCGGTTTTATAGGGATTTCCCGATGCGCCGGACTGTGCCTGAAGTCGCGACGGCTCGGCAATAGGGACGGCTGCTGGCAATAGGAAGATGGGTCGGGGCTAAACGGTGCCGTCCCACTGCGCGAAGTTGGACAGCAGGCGCAGCCCGGCCCCCTGGCTTTTCTCTGGGTGGAATTGAAAGGCCACAAGGTTGTCGCGCGCGATCGCGCAGGTGAAGTCGTGCACATACTCGGACATGCCGATGCTGTGCTCCGGGTTCGCTGGGCGGGCGTGGTAACTGTGTACGAAATAGAACCAGCTGTCGTCGGGCACGCCATCCCAGATCGGGTGCGGACGCGTCTGGCGCACGCGGTTCCAGCCCATGTGCGGCACCTTGAGGCGGTTGCCACCGCCGTCCTTCGGCGGATCCGGGAACCGGACCACTTCGCCGGGGAAAAGGCCGAGCGCCTGGACCCCCCCGTTTTCCTCGGAAAATTCCAGCATCACCTGCATGCCCAGGCAGACGCCGAGCATCGGCACCTTCTGCGAGGCCTCGACGACCAGATCGTTGAGTTCCAGCCGGCGCAATTCGTTCATGCAACTCAGCACGCCGCCGACGCCGGGCAGCACGAGCTTGTCGCAACGGATCAGCTTCTCGGGATCGAAGGAGATCTCGATGCGATCGGAACCCGCGACGCGCTCCAGCGATTTGCCGAGCGAGTGCAGGTTGCCCATGCCGTAGTCGATGACGCCAATAACCGCCATCGGAGCGCTAGCTCCGTTCGACGCCCCTCTCCCGCGCGATTGGGTCCCAGCTCGGAAGCGCCATTGAGGCGCTTCCGAGTAAGCCCAATCGGGGAGAGGGGGGGACCATCTGCGGAGCAGATGGTGGGGTGAGGGCGGCTCGCAGCACAGAGGGTCTCTTGTTGGCGAGCGCTTTTACAGCGAGCCCTTCGTCGAGGGCATCACGTCGCCCATGCGCGGGTCCGGCGTGCAGGCCACGCGTAGCGCCCGCCCGAAGGCCTTGAACACGGTCTCCGCGATGTGATGGGCGTTGCGGCCGCGCAGCGCATCGACGTGCATCGTCGCCTTGGCGTGGTTCACGAACCCCTGGAAGAACTCGCGGAACAGATCGACGTCGAATTCGGCGATGCGTGCGCGCGGAAACTCGACGAACCACTCCAGGCCTGGACGGCCCGACAGGTCGATAACGACGCGTGATAGCGCCTCGTCGAGCGGCACGTAGGCGTGGCCGTAGCGGGTGACCCCCTTCTTGTCGCCAATGGCCTGGTCGAAAGCCTGGCCGAGGGTGATCCCGATGTCCTCGACGGTGTGGTGCGCGTCGATGTGCAGGTCGCCGTTCGCTTCGACCGTCAGGTCGATCAGGCCATGCCGCGCCACCTGGTCGAGCATGTGGTCGAGGAAGGGCAGGCCGGTGGCCAGGTGCGCCGCGCCGGTGCCGTCGAGGTTGATCTCGACGCGAATGGTCGTCTCTTTGGTCTGGCGCGAGACGCTGGCGGAGCGGGCTGGCATTACGGCTGGCAGGTGCGGCGGGGGCGCAAGGATACCCCCGGCGCGGCCGCTTTTGAACCGACGTTCCATTCGAGCCCCTTCAAGACTCCGCCAAGCGCCTGCCGTGCAGGCTCCGCACCCACCGGGTGGTTGCAACCGGCGCTCCGCTCCCGCGTTGCGGGCGGGGCCATCGGCCGGGGTGTCACGCCTCGATCCAGAATGTGACCGGACCGTCGTTCGTGAGGCTCACCTGCATGTTGGCGCCGAACCGGCCGCTGGCCACATCGGCGTGAACGGAACGGGCGCGGCGGACGAGGAATTCGAAGAGCGCCGCCGCCTGCTCCGGCGCCGCGGCAGTTGAAAAGCCGGCCCGGGTGCCCTTGCGGGTGTCGGCCGCCAGGGTGAACTGCGGAACGAGCAGCAGGCCGCCACCAACATCGCGCAGCGACAGGTTCATGCGCCCTGCCTCATCCGGGAACACGCGATAGCCGAGCAGCCGTTCGATCAGCCGCTCCGCGCGTGCCTCGTCGTCTTTCGCCTGCACGCCCACCAGCACGAGCATCCCCCGCCCGATGGCACCGACGCGCTCGCCGGCGACCTCGACGCGCGCGTCCGTGACGCGCTGGAGCAGCCCGATCATGATTCGATTGCCGTGCACATGCGCGCAGCATGCAAGCGCGGCCGGGCGCGTCAAGCACTGATCCGTCTTCCGCTGCGTCGGCGCATACCCAACAATCAGGGAATGCGATTCCTCCTGCGCGGCCTGCTGGTCGCTCTCGGACACCTGCCGTTGTTCGTGGTGCACGGCCTGGCGTCGGCCATCGGCGGACTGCTGTGGGTCCTGCCCAATTCGCGAAAGCGCGTCGCGCTGCGCCACCTGGAACTGTGCCTGCCGGAATTGCCGGAAGCCGAGCGGCGCAATATCGCCCGGCGCTCGCTCGGTCATTTCCTGAAGGCCGTGCTCGAATCGCCGGCGATCTGGTTCGGCCCGGAAAGACGCCTGCGCGAATGGATGGACGATCCGGAAGCTGCTGCTGAATTGCGCGCGCTGGCGGGCGAGAGGGGCACCATCGTGCTGTGCCCGCACATCGGTTCCTGGGAGCTCGCGGGCATGTTCTGCGCCTCGGTGGGGCGAATCACGTCGCTGTACAAGCCGCAGAAGGGCGAGGTCGACGCGCTGATTGCGGAAGGTCGTTCGCGGCTGGGCGCGAACCTCGTGCCCACCAGCGGCGCGGGCGTCAAAGCGCTGCTGCAGGCGCTGCGCGCCGGGGAGATGATCGGCGTGTTGCCGGACCAGGACCCGCCGCGCGGTTCGGGTGTGTTTGCGCCGCTTTTCGGCATTCCCGCGCATACCACCGAACTGGTCAGCAAGCTCGCCGCGCGCACGCATGCGCCCGTCTGCTTCTGCTACGCCGAACGCCTTCCCTGGGGGCGAGGGTTTCGCTTTCACGTGAAGCCGCTGGCGCTGTCCGAGATCGCGGATGCCGACGAGGGGGCCGCGGCGCTCAATCGCGGAATCGAATCGGTGCTCACGCACCTACCCGAGCAGTACTGGTGGAGCTACAAGCGGTTCCGGCGACTGCCGAAGGGGCAGCGCAGCCCTTACAGGCGGCGCTGAGTTTGCCGGCGCTCGGCACGCGGGCAGGTGGGCAGGTGTGCAGGTGGGCAGGTGGGCAGGTGGGCAGGTGCAGCCTGCCCTGACGCTCAAATCTCGGGGAACTTGAGCCCGGATTGCGTCAGCAGGGTCGGCGCGCGCGCCGCGATGGCGCCCCAGAACAGCAGCAGGATGAAACGCTCGGCCTCGCGCTTGATCTCCTTCTGACGCGTGGGCTGATCGAGGTAGTCCATCGAGAAGAACACCATCTGGCGCACGATCACGCGCGCCACCTCGATCATCTCCTCGGGCGTGACGGCCGGAAGCTTGAGCACACCGAGCAGGTCCTCGGTCATGTCCTTGGCAATGCCCTCGAGCATGGCCTGCATCGCCTTGCGCATCACCGCGCTGGTGCCGTGCAGCTCGCGGATGCCGACGATGTAGGCCTCGCGGTGGTCCTTCACGAAGTCCAGCACCAGCCCGACGGATTCGCGGGCCAGGGCCTGGGCCTGCGCAAGGCCTTCGGCTGGATTGCTGAGGTCCGATAGTCGAAATCCTTTCGCCGCAGGCCGCATGCGCCGTTCGCGCAGCCCGGCGCGGAGTTCGGCGCCGAGTTCGGCGAGCATGGCCACGCCCAGCTCGTCGAAATCCTTGAAGTGCCTATAGAAGGTGTTGGGGTTCAGGCCGGCGTGCCGCGCGACTTCGCGCAGTCCCAGTGTGGCCAGGCTGCGTGTGGTGGCGGCCAGCGTCAGCGCCGATTCCATGAGCTTGGTGCGGCCGCTCACCGGGCGCTCCCCAACCTTCTTCGTCACGCGAGACTTGGCGGAATTCGTCGTCATGACAGCGGCTTGTGACATTACCATTGAGCAATGGCACATGACGTATTGACGCTGAAGTCTACAGTCGTCTACTGTGCCGGTAGACGAGTGTATACCTTGCGTCGACCCTGCGACGCGATGCCGCAAGAGGAGATTTCAGATGAGCGCCACGAAGCCCATAAAGTCCGCGAAGTCCAAGCCCCGCAACGCGAAGTCAGAAGCCGTGATGCCGGTTCGCCGCGACCTCAATTTCGACCTTCCCGCCGATCGGGTGCAGGACTGGGTCGGCAACGGCGGCGTGCACTTCACGCACTTGATGAACACGATGTCGCTGGTGATCCCCGTCGGCGAGCGTTTCTTCATTGATGCCGTGCGCCATTACCGTGATCAGATCACCGACCCCGAGCTCAGGAAAGCCGCGACCGCCTTCATCGGCCAGGAAGCGATGCACGGCCGCGAGCACGACGAATACAACGCGCAGATTTTCAAGCGCCTGCCGTCTGCCGCGGTGTTCGAGCGCCGCGTGAAGTCGCTGCTCGATTTCTTCCACGTGAACACGCCGCCGGCGATGCGCCTGTCTGCGACCATCGCGCTGGAGCACCTCACCGCGATAATGGCCAACGGACTGCTACGAGACGATCGCGTCACCGCCAATGCAGAACCGGGCTACCACGCCTTGTGGCGCTGGCACGCGCTGGAGGAGACCGAGCACAAGGGCGTGGCATACGACGTCTGGGAAGCCACGCAGGGCAGGGGCGCCAAGGCCTATGCGGTGCGCGCGTTCGGACTGGTGACGGCCACCGCGATCTTCTGGGGCATGGTGTTGCCGCACTACGCCAACTTCGTGCGCCAGGAAGGAAAGCTGACGGACGTGAAGGGCTGGCGCGCCGGCTGGCGCATGGCGATTGGCGAGGTCGGCTTCCTGCGAAAGATGGTGCGCCCATGGTTCGACTACTTCCGCCCGGACTTCCATCCGTGGGACGACGACAACAGCCGTTATCTCGAAGGCATCGAGTCGTTCAGTGCGCCGTATGCGCGCCGACAGGCGCCGCTTTCCGCCGCCGCGTAATCGCGTCGCTTCCCAGCCGTTCCGTCTCGCATCCAAGGATTGGGCGCGAGGCTTTCGGTCATCCGTTCGCAATCTAAGGGAGCACGGCTTTGGCGAGGCAGAAGATCAGTTCGAAGTCGTCGGCGGTCGTCACGGGCGCCGGTAGCGGCATCGGTCGCGCCTTCGCGCTGGAACTCGCGCGACGCGGCGGCCGTGTCGTGTGCGCCGACATCAACCTTGCCGGCGCGCAGGAAACGGTTGCGATGATCGAGGCCGACGGCCAGGCCGCGCTCGCGCTGGCCTGCGACGTCACGAAGCTGGAGGCCGTCCAGGCGATGGCGGATGCGGCCGAACGCTGGCTCGACGGCCCGGTGGACCTCGTCATCAACAACGCCGGCGTCGGCGCGGGCGGCTCGAGGGTCGGCGAGACCTCGATGGATGACTGGAACTGGGTGCTGGGCGTGAATCTGTGGGGCGTGATCCACGGCTGCCACGTGTTCGCGCCGAAGTTGCGTGCGCAGGGCCGCGGCGGCTTCATCAACGTCGGGTCCACGGCGAGTTTCGCCGCGGCGCCGACGATGGGGCCATACAACGTCTCGAAGTCCGCCGTGCTCGCGCTCTCGGAGACGATGGCCGCGGAATTCCAGGGCACGGGCGTGCACATGACGGCGCTGTGCCCGACCTTCGTGAAGACCAACATCGTGCGCGACGGCCGCATCGGCGGTAAGGCGTCGGGCTTCGCGAACAAGGTCATGAAGTGGACGGGAGTGGAGGCGGACGGCGTGGCGCGCATGGCGCTCGATGCACTCGACCGCAACCAGCTGTACGTGCTGCCGCAGCTCGACGCGCGAACCATCTGGCGCGCCAAGCGCCTCGCGCCCGCGCTCTACGCGCGCGGCGCCGGCCTGCTCAACCGCCTGATGGCGGCCAGGGGCTCAAGCAACCCGACAACCTGAGGAGAATCCCATGCAACTCGACCTCGACAAGACGCTGTCGAAGATGAAGGCGACGCAGTGGGCGCTTGCCGACATCGACTGGGAGGCACCGGGCCGCGAGATCGTGACCCAAGACCTGGTGCTCTATCCCAAGCTCAAGGCCTTCATGGCCGACCTGATGTGGATCGAGCATGTTGGTGCGCGCGGGTTCGCGGCGATGGCCAAGAAGGCGCCGACCGAGACGCTGCGCGAGATCTACCGTTATTTCCACGCCGAAGAGCAGCGCCACGCCAACGCCGAGATGGCGCTCATG
>JBKJPX010000079.1:0-47619 GCA_046594215.1 Panacagrimonas sp. | reverse complement strand
ACCAGTTTGTCCGGGTCGCGCTCGTTGATCTCGATGTCGAAGACGTCGATGCCCGCGAACTTCTTGAATAGCACCGCCTTGCCTTCCATGACGGGCTTGGCCGCGAGCGGACCGATGGCGCCCAGTCCCAGCACCGCGGTGCCGTTGGTGATGACGCCCACGAGATTGCCACGCGAGGTGTAGCGGAAGACGTTGGCCGGGTCGGCAACGATCTCTTCGCAGGCCGCGGCGACGCCGGGTGAATAAGCCAGTGCGAGGTCGCGCTGCGTGACCATCTGCTTGGTCGGCGCGATGGAGATTTTTCCGGGCGTCGGGCGCTCGTGGTAGGCCAGGGCGGCTTCGCGGAGTTCTTCGCGTACTTTCACGGTGTCGGTGGGAACGGACTCGAAAAGGGCGCGCATCTTCTCACGCGCAGCGCGCTGCACCGCATGACCCAACGTGCAGAAGCACGTTCCACCATGCGGGCGCACCCTCGCAAACTCCGGGCATGTCGATCATGAGCTGGCCCCTGGCCGAGCGTCCCCGCGAAAAACTGCTCGCCAGGGGCCCGGCCGCGCTGTCGGATGCCGAACTGCTAGCGATCTTCCTGCGAACCGGCATACCCGGTCACAACGCTGTGGACCTCGCACGCGAACTGCTGGGGCGCTTCGGCAGTCTGCGTGCGCTCGTCTCGGCCGGACCCGCGCAGTTCTGTGAGTCGCGCGGGTTGGGCGAGGCCAAGTACGCGCAGATACAGGCGGTGATGGAGATCGGTCGCCGCGTGCTGGCCGAGGACCTCAAGTCACGCGACGCGATGTCCGATCCTTCCGCCACGCGCCGCTATCTCTCGGCCTGGCTGCGCGACCGTGATCGCGAGGTGTTCGCCGCGCTGTTCCTCGACAGCCAGCACCGCGTGCTCGCCGCCGAGGAACTGAGCCAGGGCACCCTGGATGCTGCCAGCGTGTACCCCCGGGAGGTGGTCAAGCGCGCGTTGGCGCTGGGCGCCGCGGCGGTGATCTTTGCGCACAACCACCCGAGCGGAATGGCCGAACCATCAGCCTCGGACCGCATGCTCACGGACCGCCTCAAGCAGGCGCTGTCCCTCGTCGACGTGCGCGTGCTGGATCACTTCGTGGTCGGAGAAGGGATGCCGCTGAGTTTCGCGGAATGTGGATATTTATGAAATGTTGAGTGCGTGGCGCGCGGCTCACTCCGCGCGCCGTTTCTTGCAACGCGACGCCTTCCTCACGCAGGACACGGACTTCATGCCGCCAGCCTCGGGCGCGAACCCGGCGAGGCCGTCTCAGTAGCGATCAGCCGACGCGCACGATCCCGTCGATCAGGCGACCGTAGAGACCCGTCAGCATCTCCCGCACGTCGGCTTCGGGCGCACCGCGCGCAAACCAGTTGCTGCCCCAGCGGATCGTGCAGCCGCCGCCGGGCGCATCCGCGAGATCAACCACCGCGTGATACCGATCGATGGGCAACGCTGCGTCGTTCACCATCGAATACGAGACGAGCCGGTTCTCGACCAGCGCCTCGAGGCGCTCGTGCAACTCTCCGGGGGCGGCTTTGAGCGACACCATGCGCACCATGCCGACGCCTTCGCCCTTCACCTTGATGTCGCCGACCTCGTCGGGCACGAGCCGCCCCACGTTGCCGAAGTCGGCCAGCAACGCGTAGACCCGCGCGCGCGACAACGCGACGGTCCGTTCCAACAAAGCTCCGTAAGCCATCGTTTTTTCTCCAGTTGCGGTGAGCGATCGTACGCCAGCCGCGCCCGTGAAACCTGCCGTGGCAGGGGATCGCACCCGTCACCGGGAGCGCTTCGAACGACGCACGGCTAGAGCCGTGCGTCATCAACTCAACATTTCATAAATATCCACATTCCGCGAAAAATGTTGAGCTCCCCATTTTTCGCGAAGCGTGCATGGTCGTAGAACGGCGCTGCAGTGCATGCATCCCGGCACAGCCATGCGAATGCCGCTCGTTCCAAATTGATTCTGTGCTCAGAACGGATCGGATCACGGCGCCGCGTGAGACCATTCCGACGTGACGCGACTCTCCCGCCGCCGCTTCCCCATGCTCCTCGCCCTGTTGGCCTGGGCAGCGCAGCTCTGCTTGCCGATGGCGCACGCGGCCTCCATGACGCAGCGCGCGGAAGGCACGGCGGCCTGGTGCGCTTCGGGTTCCTCGCCGGCCTTCGCGATGCGCCTGGCCCGACTGTCGCCGGATATCCGGCACCTGGTCGGGAAAGGCCTGCCCCGCGCCGACGCGTCACCGGATTGCCGTACGGCCTGTGCGCAGCCCGGCGGAGCCGCGTTTCCGCCGACATTCACGAACAGGCTTCCGGAGGATGCGGGAATCGAGCCGCAACCCATGGCGCTCGCCCTCGCTCGGGCCTGGGTGTCAGCGCTCCCGCCAGCACGTGGCCCCCCCTTGCGCTCCGACCCGCCCGTCGGTTGCTGATCCGCGGAGCTCCTCGCTCCGCCCCGCTTCGTTGATGGCCACGATCTCGCGGCCTTTGAGAGACCTTCTCATGGTTTTCACCCACGCCCTTCACGAGGCGACTGGCGAGTGCCGGTTTCCACGTTTGCATCCCTTCCGTTTTTCTCGTCGCGTCACCCACATGGCCCTGGGCGCCGCCGTTCTCGCCGCCGCTCACACCTCGTCCGCGTTGGCCTGCTCGAGCTGCGGCTGCACGCTGGGCGCCGACTGGGTCAGCGAGGGCTACAGCGCAAGTTCCGGCCTGCGACTGGATCTTCGATACGACTTCGTCAACCAGAGCGAGCTTCGGCGCGGCACGCACACGGCAAGCGTGGACGACATCGCGGACGCGATCGAGAGCGAATCGGCGGAGGAGGAGCAGACCGGCACGCTGACGCGCTTCTACACCGTCGGAATCGACTACAGCTTCAACCACGACTGGGGCGTGAACACGCAGCTGCCCTACCTGGCCCGTACGCACGGCACGCTCATCGATGGCGAAGACGACGTCACGCATTCGGAGAAGGATGGCCTTGGCGACGTCCGCATCGTCGGCCGCTACCAGGGCCTGATCGCGGATCGCAGCCTGGGCCTGCAGCTGGGCATCAAGCTGCCGACCGGCGACATCCACCAGGATTTTTCCGCAGGACCCGAGACGGGAGGAGCGCTCGATCGCGGCCTGCAGCTGGGCACGGGCACGACCGACCTCATCGCCGGCGCCTACCACTTCAAGGCCTTCAGCCGCGACTGGGATCACTTCGAGCAGCTGCAGGTGAAGTGGCCGCTGGGTTCGCACGAGAAGTTCAAGCCGGGCACGCAGGTCGCCGCCAATGTCGGCGTGCGCTACGTCGGCACCCGCTCGTTCGTGCCGCAGCTGCAGCTCAATTTCAAATCCGAAGGCCGCGAGTCCGGCGCCCAGGCCGATCGCCCCAACAGCGGCAGCCGCGAGTTCTACCTGAGTCCCGGTTTCAGCGTGTCGCCGACGCCGGCCGCATCGTTCTATGCGTTCGTGCAGCTGCCCCTGTACCGCGACTACGACGGCCTGCAGCTGGCGCCGCAATACACTGTGACGACGGGCCTGCGATTCGCGTTCTGAACCGGGGCCTCGAGAACAAGGAGCGCCGCTAGCGCTCCGAGGGGGGCGACGCCTCGTCGACCGGGGCGTCGAGCAAAGGCTTGACCATGGCTTCGAGCGTGGGCAGGTCGTAGCTGTGGCGCGGCCCTGCCCCGCCGTCCTCGCGCAGCAGGCCCTGGCGGTCGATCACGAAGGTGATGGGCAGGCGCCAGATGCGCCCGTAACCTTCGGCTTCGACGTCGTGCGCGAGCGCGGTCGGAAACGGCAGTCCCTGCGTGATCTTTCGCACCTTCGCCTGGTCTTCCGCGTCGTCGGTGTTGATCGCCAGGATCGTGAGGCCGTTCGCGTGGTACTTGTCATGCAGCGCGTGCAGGGCCGAGAGCTCCTGCAGGCAGGGCGCACACCAGCAGGCCCAGAAGTCGAGAACGACGACCTCGCCGCGATGCTGGGCCAGCGAAAACGAGCTGCCGTCGGGCAACTTCGCATCAAGGGGCGGCGCCGCACGTCCCACCTCGATGGCGGGCGCAACCCCTGCAAGCAGCAGCCCCGCGACGAGCAGCGAGGCGCTCCAGCTGCGCCTGAACCTCCTCGCGGGGCATTTCCTTGATTTCGATTCGGTGGCCATCGTGCGTGGCGGTGTCAGCGTGCGGAGAAGCTTATCGCGGCGAGCGAGCAGAGCCCTTGCCTACGACCCCGACTCCGCTCATCCGGCGTAGCGCCGCAGCCTCATCCGGCGTGTATCGAGCAGCGTGTGCAGATCGATGCCCAGCGAACTTGCGCTGCCGCATCCAGCCGCCGGAGCGATACGCTGGTCCCGTGAGCAAGCTCCCCCTGGTGTGGCCGCCTTTCGCAACCGACCCGGCGGCGCCGATCGCGCGTTGGGCGACCGGACTGGGTTCTTCGCAGACCTGGTCGGCGCAGCGCCTGCTGGTTGGACAGCAGCAGCAATTGCAGGCGCTCGCGCGCTGGGCGCAGGCCTCGACGCCCTTCTACCGCGACCACGCGCGCTGGCGCGGTCCGTTGCAGAAGCTCGTGGCCGCCACGCCGGCGAATTTCGCGGACCGCTGGCGCGACCTGCCCATCGTGGCCAAGGCCGACCTGCGCCTGCAGGGGCCGCGCTTCAACTCGGTCCGCCTGCCGCCGGGCGAGGAGCCGGCGGATGCGCTCCGCACCTCGGGTTCCACGGGCATGCCGGTGGAGATCAAGCGCAGCGCCACCGCGCGCCGGATGTGGCAGGCGCTGACCTTGCGCGAGGCCTACTGGCAGGGCCGCGATCTCGGTGCGCGCCTCGGCGTGGCCCGGTATCTCTCGAAGACACGGCGCGGTGAGTCGGGCGAAGTCTTCCCGAACTGGGGCCCGCCGTTCACGCCGCTGCACGCGACCGGGCCGCGTGCGGTGATCCACGTCGGTCATTCGCTCGACATCCTCGATCGCTGGCTCGAGGCGGCGCGCCCGCAGATCCTGCTCACCTACCCGAGCGTGCTGGCCGGTCTCATGGACCGGCGCGAGGGTCGTCCGCCACCGGGCCTGGTCGAGGCCTCGCTGATTTCCGAGCCGGTGTCCGACGCGCTGGCAGAACGGCTCAAGCAGGACTGGAGCACGAAGGCCACGCAGGCCTACTCGGCGATCGACGGGGGCTACCTCGCCTTGCAGTGCGAGTTGGGACGACTGCATGTCCAGTCGGAGGCCGTCTACGTGGAACTCCTTCGCGACGACGACCAGCCCTGCTCGCCCGGCGAGACCGGGCGTGTCGTGCTCACACCCCTGCACAATTTCGCGACGCCACTGCTGCGCTATTCGATCGGCGACTACGCGACGGCCGGCGGGTCCTGCGCCTGCGGCCGCGAGCATCCCGTCATCGACCGCGTGCTTGGCCGCGAGCGCAATCTCGTACGCCGGCCCGACGGTAGCGTCGGCTGGCCCGAGGGCATGGGCGCCGTACGCAAGGTCGCGGCCGTGCAGCAGGCGCAGTTCGTGCAGACCGCGCTCGACCACGTCGATGTGCGCGTCAAGCTGTCGCGACCGCTGCGCGAAGGCGAGCACGAGACGCTGGTGGGCATCGTGCGTCGCGTCCTCGGTTATCCCTTCGACGTGGGGATCGTCGAGGTCCAGGAAGTCGAGCGCGGGCCGACGGGGAAGTTCGAGGAGTTCGTGTCGCGGCTGGATGCGGTGCCGGTAAGGGGATGAGTTTCGTCGCGTAGCCCCAGGCGGTGCTCCCACTTCGTCCGGGCTGCCAGCGCCGCGTACTCGGACCTGGTGACGAAGCTCTGCGTCGTGTGCCGCACGTGGCGCACGTTCGGCGTGCCCAGGTCGCCAAAGCGCTGCGTCACCGCGGCCGGCTCGGTCCAGAAATCGTCGGCCAGCGAAGGATCGATGAAGAGCAGCTCGCCGCCTTCGACGTTGTCGAGCAGGCCCTTGGCCATCACCGTCGGCACGAAGCCGCGGTAGGAGCCGATGACCACGGCGAGCCGCGGACGCAGCATCCGGCCGAGCGAGTAGTAGAGCCAGCCGAGCCCGAGATTCAGATCGGCTTCGCGCTGGTCGTGACCCATGCGCAAGAGCTGCGGGTCGCTGAACAGCTGGCGTATGAATGCGTCCATGCAGTGTGGGTCCGCCAGCGTTCGTGCGCTCCCCCTGCCCCGGATCGATGGTCCGTTTCGCAGGTCCGCACTTCTGCCGGCACTCCTGAGATCTGGCCCGGATTCGCGCCCCTTGCGCCTCCGGCTTCCTGTCGCAGCTAGCCTAGCGCATGTGCCGCGGCTGACGCGCCACGGAAAAGGCCGGCGCGAACGCCGGCCTCTTCGCATCTTTCAAGAAGGCCTCGCTTTCGCAGGCCCCGCCTTCGCTACTTCGTCGCCGTCGCCGCGACGTCGGTCCACGACCACTTCAGCGTGGCCTTGGCGTCGCCCGTGAACAGGCCCATGACCGTGGCGTTGCCGTCCAGCGGCATGACGAGCGGCAGCGTGCCGGTGACGGCGCCCGACAGCGTGGTCTGACGCAGATTCTCGTTGACCCAGCCCTGCACCGGCCCCGCAACCGGCAGGTCGCCGTCCGTGGTCTGCGTCTTGCCGAACTCAGTGCGCGACACCTGACCTCTCGCCTCGGGAATGTAGGTGTTTTCGACGTATAGCTTCTTCTCCAGCGTGTCGACCACCACCGTGTAGTACGTGCACAGGGACTTGCGATCCACGTCGTTGCCGGCGGAGTCGCCGCGGTAGGTGAGCTGGTAAGGAAAAATCTTGTCCTTGTTGCGACCGTAGGCGGTCTCACCTGCCGCGTCGTACTTGTGCACGGCGTGGATGGTATTGACGCAGCCGGGGTAGCCGAAGAAGAACTGGTAGCGCGGATCGCCTTCCATGACCGCGCTGTTGTCCGGCTCCACCGCGGCGGCCATCAGTGCTGCGTACTTGCCGCCCACTTCCCCCAGGCACACCGAGTCACCTTTGCAGTTGAAGTTGTCCTGCTGCGCGCGCGAGGACACGTCGCCCATCAGGTTCTTGGACTGCGGGTTGAAGCCGGAAGCCGCCAGCTGCTTCAGGCCTTGCTGGCGCAGGTACTCGGTCTTGATCGCCAGGCGCGTTTCCATATCCGGGTCCAGCAGGTTGGCGCCGTAGAGCTTGCCGTTCGAGCGCAGCGTGGTGGAGAAGTCGTAGACCTGCGTGGTGGTCGCCTTGGACCACTGCAGCGCGTTCTTCCAGTCCTGCTTGCCGTCCAGGCTGATAGAGATCGACAGCTTGCGATCGACGTTCGTCCCCGGTGCCGCTGCGGGCGCGGACGGCGACGCCTGGGCGGCACCCAGCGTGCACAGCAGGGCGCCGGACAGGGCGGCGAGCCAGCGGCGGGACGGAACGGTGTTCATGCCTTCTTTCTCCTCGGGGACGACAACGACTTTGATTGCACCGCTGGGGTTTCGTTCAAGTGCTGCTTCAGAAAACGGGCGGTGTGGGAGCCAGCCACCCGGGCGACATCCTCGGGTGTCCCGGACGCCAGGATCCGGCCGCCGCCGGCGCCGCCTTCGGGCCCAAGGTCGATGATCCAGTCCGCGCGCTTAATGACATCCAGGTTGTGCTCGATGATGACCACGGTGTTGCCGTGATCTCGGAGCCGTTCGAGCACTCGCATCAGCTGCGCGACGTCGTGGAAATGCAGGCCCGTGGTCGGCTCATCGAGTATGTACAGCGTCTGGCCGGTATCCCGACGCGACAATTCCTTCGAAAGTTTCACGCGCTGCGCTTCGCCGCCGGACAGCGTGGTCGCGTTCTGTCCCAGCGTGATGTAGCTCAGGCCCACGTCCATCAGGGTGTCGAGCTTGCGCGCCAGCGCGGGCACCGCCTTGAAAAAGGCCAGGCCTTCCTCGACGGTCATGCCCAGCACCTGGTCGATGGTCTTGCCCTTGTAGCGGATCTCGAGGGTCTCGCGGTTGTAGCGGCGGCCCTTGCAGGTGTCGCAGGTGACGTAGACGTCGGGCAGGAAGTGCATCTCGACCTTGATCAGGCCGTCGCCCTCGCAGGTCTCGCAGCGGCCGCCCTTCACGTTGAAGGAGAAACGACCGGCCTCGTAGCCGCGCACGCGTGACTCCGGCACCTGCGCGAACAGCTCGCGGATGGGCGTGAACAGGCCGGTGTACGTCGCCGGGTTGCTGCGCGGCGTGCGCCCGATTGGCGACTGGTCGATGTCGATGACCTTGTCGAGGTTGTCGCGCAGGCCTTCGATACGATCGCACTCGGCGTGGCGCGTCCCCGCCCCGTTGAGTTCGCGCGCGGCGAATCCGTACAGCGTGTCGTTGATCAGGGTGGACTTGCCCGAGCCGGAGACGCCGGTCACGCACGTCATGAGACCCATGGGGATTTCCACCGTGACGTTCTGCAGGTTGTTGCCGCGCGCGCCGTGGATCGTGACGTGCTTGCCGGCCTGGCGCGGCTTGCGCGTTTCCGGCACCGCGATGCGCTCGGCGCCCGAGAGGTAACGGCCGGTGATCGATTCCGGCGCCTTCAACAGGTCCGCGACGGTCCCCTGCGCGACGATCCGTCCGCCGTGGACGCCAGCGCCTGGCCCGATGTCGATGACGTGGTCGGCACGGCGGATCGCTTCCTCGTCGTGCTCGACCACGATCACCGAGTTGCCGAGGTCGCGCAGCCGGAAGAGCGTTGCGAGCAGGCGCTCGTTATCGCGCTGGTGCAGGCCGATGGAAGGTTCGTCGAGGACGTACATCACGCCGACCAGACCGGCGCCGATCTGTGAGGCCAGGCGGATGCGCTGGGCTTCGCCGCCAGACAAGGTCTCGGCGCTGCGTGCCAGGGTGAGGTAGTCCAGCCCGACGTTGTTGAGGAAGCCCAGCCGCGCGGAGATCTCCTTGAGGATCTTCTCCGCGATCTCGCCTTTGTTGCCCGGGAGCTTCATCGCCGCGAAAAGCGCTTCGGCATCCTTTACCGACAGCGCGGTCAGCGAGGGCAGGCTGCGATCGGCGACAAACACGTTGCGCGCCGCGCGGTTCAGGCGCTGGCCGCTGCACTCGGGGCAGGCCTGGTCGGACAGATAGCGCGAAAGCTCTTCGCGCACGGCCAGCGAATCGGTTTCGCGGTAGCGGCGCTCGAGGTTCGGAAGAATGCCCTCGAAGCGATGCACGCGCGTGACGCTGCGGCCGCGCTCGTCCGGGTATTCGAACGTGAGCTTCTCGTCGCCGCTACCGCCCAGGATCAAGGCCTGGATCTTCGCGCCGAGCTTTTTCCAGGGCATCTCGGGGTCGAACTGGTAGTGCCTGGCCAGCGACTTGATGAAGTGCCAGTAGTACGGGTTCTTCTTGTCCCAGGAGCGGATTGCCCCGGAGGCGAGCGAAAGCTCGGGATGCGCGACGACGCGGTCCGGGTCGAACACCTGCATCGTGCCCAGGCCGTCGCACTTCTGGCAGGCGCCGTGTGGCGCGTTGAAGGAGAACAGGCGGGGTTCGAGCTCTTCCAGCGAGTACCCGCAGTGCGGGCAGCTCATGCGGTTGGAGAACAGCAGGTCCGTGCTCTTCGCCGCCGGCATTTCGCCCTCGGCCGAAGGGGCCGCCCTGCCTCTCGGGGCCGGCACCGGTGCGCCGCTGACGTGCGGAACGACGACGGCCAGCCCCCCCGACAGCTTCAGCGCCGTCTCGAAGGACTCCGCGAGCCGCTGCTGGATATCCGGCCTCACCTTGAAACGATCCACCACCACATCCACGTCGTGCTTGAGCTTGCGGTTCAGCGCCGGCACTTCCTCCAGCTCGTAGACACGCCCGTCGACGCGCGCGCGCACGAAACCCTGCGCGCGCATCTGCTCGAACCACTCCGCGTGCTCTCCCTTGCGACCGCGAACGACCGGCGCGAGCAGCATCCACGCCGAGTTCTCGGTCTGCGCCATCACCTGGTCCACCATCTGGCCCACCGACTGCGCCTCCAGGGTCACGCCATGGTCGGGGCAGCGCGCCGTACCCACGCGGGCGAACAGCAGGCGCAGGTAATCGTAGATCTCGGTGACCGTGCCCACCGTCGAGCGCGGGTTGTGCGAGGTGGACTTCTGCTCGATCGAGATCGCCGGAGACAAGCCCTCGATCGAGTCGACGTCGGGCTTCTCCATCTGCCCCAGGAACTGGCGCGCATAAGCGGACAGCGATTCGACATAGCGGCGCTGGCCTTCCGCGTACAGCGTGTCGAAGGCAAGCGAGGACTTGCCGGAGCCGGACAAGCCGGTCACCACCACCAGCTTGTCACGCGGCAGGTCCAGCGAGACGTTCTTCAGGTTATGGGTGCGCGCGCCGCGAATGCGGATGGAATCCATGGAGAATGCGGAGTTCGGAAGGCGGAAGTCGGAAGGTGCTTCCGGGTGCCGCGAGGGAAGCCGCTACTATATTGGGCCGGTTCACCGCGCTTCCATCCCCCTGAGCGCCGTTTAGCCTCGCGCCGTTTCGCGGCACGTTGTCCGGCCCCGTTTTTGCGTCCCGTTTCTCGCTCCTGAATTCACGAATCAATTCTTCATGAATGCCCTCGAATGGCGTGCCACCGGTGTGATGAGCCTCGTCCAGGCTCTGCGCATGCTGGGCATGTTCATGATCCTGCCTGTGTTTGCGCTCTACGCGCGCGACCTGCCCGGCGGCGCGACGCACTGGCAGATTGGCCTGGCCATTGGCCTGTACGGAATCGTACAGGCGGCCTTGCAGATCCCTTTCGGCTGGCTGTCCGATCGTATCGGCCGCAAGCCGGTGATCGTGGGCGGGCTGCTGCTGTTCGCACTCGGTGCATTCATCTCCGGCGCCACGCACGACATCGACTGGATCATGTTCGGCCGGGCCGTGCAGGGTGCGGGCGCAATCTCCGGCGCCGCGTCCGCACTGCTCGCGGACTCGACCCGTGTACAGGTTCGCACGCAGGCCATGGCCATCCTCGGCATCGGTATCGGCGTGTCCTTCGTCATCGCTCTGGTGATCGGGCCTGTGTTCGACGGCCTGATCGGGGTGGATGGCATTTTCCGGATGACCGGATGGATGGCGCTGGGTGCCGTCCCGCTCGTGATGTTCGGGCTGCCCGAGATGCCCTTGCTGCGCTTGCATTCTCCGCGCGGCCTGGAAGAGGTTCTCGGCGACGGGCAGCTGCTGCGACTCGACGGCGGCATCTTCCTGCTGCACGCCACGATGACCTGCCTGTTCATCGCCGCGCCGCATGCGATCGAGGCCACATTCGGGCTGCCCGCGCCGAAGCACTGGCACATCTACCTGCCCGTACTGCTGGTGTCGGTGCTGCTGGTGTTCCCGATGATCCGCTCCATCGAGGGCGGCGGCTACACGCGCCAGGCACTCGTCGCATCGGTCGTGCTGCTGGCAATGGCGATGGCGGCCGCGGGGGAACTGTACGGCCTGCACGTCGGCCTGATCGTGAGCCTGTTCGTGTTCTTCGTCGCCTTCAACTACCTCGAAGGCACGCTGCCCTCGCTGATCTCGCGCCGCGCGCCACCGCATCGCAAGGGCGCCGCGCTGGGCGTGTATTCCAGCGCGCAGTTTCTCGGCGGCGCGGTCGGTAGCAGCGCGGGCGAATTCGCGCTGGGCCAATGGGGTATCGGCGGTGCCTTCGCGGTGGCCGCGCTGATGCCGCTCATCTGGCTGGCCTTCGCCACGCGGATCGAGCCCCCAGAGGCGCTCCAGGATAATTCGCGCAAGGCGGCCTGAGCGCCGCGCGAGTATCCTTCTGCGCCCGAATTCATCGCACGGGAAGCGTTATGACCTGCCGCGCAAAGGGCTCCCCTGCCGACGGAACAACAGGTGCGTCCGCGCAGTCCCATGACAGGCTGGGGGATGCGCTCATAGCCCATAATCCGGTTGCTGATTCCCGACGGCGCGACCAGATGCCCGCGCCCGCACTCAAACCCCATTCCTGAACATATCAACGAGGAGACCGCAATGGCCCGCGGCGTAAACAAAGTCATCCTGATCGGCAATCTCGGCAAAGACCCCGAGACCAAGAGCTTCGCCAACGGCGGTTCGGTCACCAACGCCACGCTGGCCACGTCCGAATCCTGGAAGGGCAAGGACGGCTCGCAGCAGGAACACACCGAGTGGCACAACCTGGTCTTCAACGACAAGCTCGGCGAGATCGTGCAGAAGTACCTGCGCAAGGGCTCGAAGGTCTACATCGAAGGCTCGATCCGCACGCGCAAGTACCAGGACAAGGAGGGCAAGGAAGCCCGCTTCATGGAGATCCGCGTCAACGAAATGCAGATGCTCGATGGCAAGCAAGGTGGCGGCGACGAGGCCGGCGGTTCCTACGGCGGTCCTTCGCGCACCAGCAGCGGCATGCAGAACAGCCGCCCGACCGCAGCTTCAGCGCCGGCCGCCGATTCGAACTTCGGCGGACCGGACGACGACATCCCGTTCTGATAGCCCTTTTTTACTTCCGTCATCGAGATCCATGGTCGATTCCGCAGCACAACAGGTCGAGAAGATCGCTTCACAGTTGCTGGCGCGCCGCGAGCGCGTCGCCTTCGCCGAGTCCTGCACCGGCGGCCTGCTGTCCAAGCTCGCCACCGACCTTGCAGGCTCCTCGGCGTGGTTCGACCGCGGGCTGGTGACCTACAGCAACGAGGCCAAACACGAACTGCTGGGCGTACCCAAGGGCATCTTCGAAACCGACGGCGCCGTCAGCGAAGCCTGCGTCCGGGCCATGGCGCGTGGCCTCCTGCACAAGACGAAAGCCGAGTACGGCGTGGCCGTCACCGGCATCGCCGGCCCGGGCGGCGGAAATCCAGGACGTCCTGTGGGAACGGTCTGGCTCGCCTGGGTGGCGCGCGGCAAGGAAGTGCGCTCGGAGCGTCAGCTGTTCACCGGCGATCGCGATGCCATTCGCCAGCAGGCGGCCGCGGTCGCCTTCGCCGGACTGCTCGACCTGATGGGCAGCTAGTGTCCGCGTGACCTGGCGCAGCGCGTTGCCGTCGTTGTGACCGAAATCGACCGGCTGTTCTTCGCGCTGTGGCCCGACGAGGCCGTGCGCGCGCAGTTGAGCGCGGCGGCAACGCACCTTCGCCAGAAGCTACGGCCCGTCGGTCGCTGGGTCGGCGCGCACCGGTATCACCTCATCCTTCACTTCCTTGGCGACTATGACGTACTGCCCGTGGCACTCGCGCAACGTGCCATGGAGGCGGCGGCCACGGTCCGCACGTCGCGCTTCGATCTTGCTCTCGAGGAGGCCGCGAGCTTTCGCAATCGCACGATTCCCTGGTGGCTCGGGCCTTCGCAGCCCAGCGCTCCGCTGCGCCAGCTCTGGCGCGATCTGCGCGACGCGCTGGTCGCGCATTCCGTTCCCTACGACACCAAGCTGCGCCTGGCGCCGCACGTCACCGTGCTGCGCGACGCCACGCAATTCCTCGCGGTGACGCCGGTTCCGCCCGTCAAGTGGCCGATCGACAGCTTCGCGCTGATCCACAGCCATCTGGGCGTGGACTCGCAGTACCGTGTGCTGGGGACCTGGCCACTGTCGACCGAGACCCGAGCGCGGCGACCACCCGGCGCGCAGCTGGGCCTGTGTGACGCCTGAGGTCTGGTCGCCGCCGCCGTCGACTGTGGTACTGTATACAAATACAGTATGTGGTCCGTACCGATTCCCCTCGCATCGGTGCAAGCCTGGACCTGCGCGGAAGCCCAGTTGTACGCGCGGACACGGTCGCTAAGCTGAGGTGCAACGGCGCCGGAATCCAGTCTGTGGACTGAAGGTTCTGTGGGAAACTTTGTGGATCCCGCGTCGCGCTTTCGTCCGTCGACGCCTGACCCCATTCACTCGAGAAAAAAGCATGGAAGAGAACCGCCGCAAAGCCCTGGAAGCCGCACTCGGCCAGATCGAAAAGCAGTTCGGCAAGGGTGCCGTGATGCGCATGACCGGCGCTGACGCGGTGCGCGACGTGGAGGTGGTTTCCACCGGTTCGCTGACCTTGGACATGGCGCTGGGAATCGGCGGGCTGCCGCGCGGCCGCGTCATCGAGATCTACGGACCGGAATCGTCCGGCAAGACCACGCTGACCCTGCATGCCGTGGCCGAGGCGCAGAAGGCGGGCGGCGTCGCCGCCTTCGTCGACGCCGAGCACGCGCTCGACGTGCAGTACGCCGCCAAGCTGGGCGTGAACATCGACGAGCTGCTGGTTTCGCAGCCCGACACCGGCGAACAGGCGCTCGAGATCGTCGACATGCTGGTGCGCTCCAACGCGGTCGACATCATCGTGGTCGACTCGGTCGCCGCGCTGGTGCCCAAGGCCGAGATCGAAGGCGAGATGGGCGACAGCCACGTCGGCCTGCACGCACGCCTCATGAGCCAGGCCCTGCGGAAGCTGACGGGCAACATCTCGCGCAGCAAGACGATGGTCATCTTCATCAACCAGATCCGCATGAAGATCGGCGTGATGTACGGCTCGCCGGAAACCACCACGGGCGGCAACGCGCTCAAGTTCTACGCCTCCGTGCGCCTCGATATCCGCCGCATCGGCAGTATCAAGAAGGGCGACGAGGTCGTCGGCAACGAGACCCGCGTGAAGATCGTCAAGAACAAGATGGCGCCGCCGTTCAAGGAGGCGCTGTTCGAGATCCTGTACAACGAAGGCATCTCCAAGCTCGGCGAGCTGATCGACATCGGCGTGGAGAACAAGCTGGTCGACAAGTCGGGCGCCTGGTACGCCTACAAGGGCGACAAGATCGGCCAGGGCAAGGACAACGCGCGCGCCTTCCTGAAGGAGCGCCCCGAGATCGCCGCCGAGCTCGAGGCGGCGATCCGCGAGAAGCTCCACGCGAAGCGTGCCCCCCCGCCCGAAAAATCCTGAGAAGGAACACACGCCGGCCGAGGCGCGAGCCTCGGCCATGCGCATCCTCGCGCGCCGCGAGCACTCGGTCTCGCAGATCAAGCGCAAGCTCGGGCAGCGCGGCCACAGCTCGCAGACTGCAACCGAAGTGGTGGAGAGCCTCACCGAGTCGGGCTTCCAATCCGACTCGCGCTTCGCCGAAACGCTGGCCCGCTCGCGCGCCAACCAGGGCTACGGGCCGCAGCGCATCCGTGCGGAACTCAAGGAAGCGCGCGTGTCGGATGCGCAGATCCGTGAAGCGTTCGATGCGCTGGAATGCGACTTCGCACAACTGGCGGTGCAGGCGCGTGCGAAGAAGTTCGGCGAGATGCCAGCCGGCGGACCCGAACGGCAGAAGCAGTACCGGTTTCTCGCCAGCCGCGGGTTCGAGTCCGACCAGATTCGCGCCGCGTTGAAGGGCGAACCCGAGGAGTGAGCCGGCGTCCGGGATGCGCATCAGGTCACACGACCGCCCCGGACTTAGCCGTGGCTACGGCAGAGGCCCGGATGGCTCCGCACCACGACGATGCAGCAGCAGCGCGATCCCACCCGCCAGCCCGACGATCCAGTGGCCGAGGCTCACGGCCTCGCGCAGCCGATCGCTGCCGGCGTAGTACAGCAACACCCCGCTGAGCCCCAGCCAGGACAGCGCCGCGAACAGCATGGCACCCGTGAGGCGCTGGGCGGGTCGCTGTGCCCAACCGCGCTTGATGTGCAGCGGCCAGAGCGTACCGAAGCCCCACACCGCGAGCAGCGCGAGCAGACCGTGCAGCTTCATGCACCAGGGCTGCAGCGCGTGGTGCTCCGGTCCGAATTCGGCCGCGACTCGCACGAAATGCTCGAACCACAGCCACAGCATCCCGCTGATCAGCGTTCCCGTCGCCAGTAGGTAGACGGCCAGTTCCTGCGGCCGGCTCAGGCGCATGGCGACGAGTCCGCATGCGGCGTGAAGCTCACGCTGCGTCCAGCCAGCGCGGGCACCCCCGCGCGTCGATGCTCAGGGCGCGGGCATCGAACTCTCGGAGGACGGCGAGCGCACGGCGTGGCGCTGCCCAGACCACCTTGGTCAGTGCATCGGCCGTCACGCAGTCACGGGCGATGACCGTCACGCTGCCGGTCCGCCGCGATGGCAGCCGCCCCCCACGCCCGCGCAGCGCTTGGGGCTGGAAATATGCGGCGCTGCTCGCGAGCGCGGCGTCGCGTAACTCGAGCGCAGGCCCAAGCGCATGCGGGGAGCGCGGATCGCGCAGCCGGATCGGATCGGTGGGACCAAAACAGGCGATGTCGCCGCCGGCATTGACACTGGCGGCCTGCATACCGCGCTCCCGGAGGATTTCCAACGCCAGGTCCACCGCATACCCCTTCGCAATGCCGCCGAGGTCCATCCAGAGCGTACGCGCGAGCCGCACGCGACCGCAGGCAGGAAAATCGAGGTCGCCGATCGTGGCGGTGTCGTCGGGCAACATTCCTTCGGGTCGCGGCAGGAGGCCCCGTTCCACGAGAATGCGGGCGACAGCCGGATCAAATACGCCGCCGCTCGCCGTCCACAGGCGTCGCGCGAAGTGCAGCACGCGGTACAGGTGTCCCTCCACGACCACGCTGTCACCGATCGGCGACCGCATCAGGCGGCGAAGTGCGCTGTCGGCCCGGTGAAAACTCATCGAGGCCTCCACCTGCTCGATGGCGCGGTAGGCGGCGTCGATGGCAGCCACCGCAGCAGCAGGCCCACGGGCCTCGATGCGAACCAGCGTGCCGAGGGCGGGGCGCAATCGTCGGACCCATTCGCTGACCGCCTCACCCATGGGCCAGGACCGTCGCGTAGGTGGCCAGAAGTCGGCGCACGCCATCGGTGAGATGCGTACATGAAAGCGTGGCGCCCGAGATGTTGCGGATGTCCTCGTCGATCGCGACGGCGTCGCCGGATTTCTTGCCCGCGAACTGACTGCGCCAGCGCCCGTTGCGCACTTCGCCGCCGTAGCTCTCGCGGTACTCCATGATCTCGACCTGGCGCACGGTGCCGTCGGCCTCGAGCGCGAGCGCGTACGTGATGAACTCGTGCTTGCCGACGACCTGGTCGACAAACATCCAGCCTCCCCCCGAGGCACGCCAGACCTTCAGATTGGGCGAGGGGACATCGGTCTGCGCCGCCTTCTCGATGGCGCGGATCTGCGCTGCGTCGAGCGCGACCGCTTGCGCTTCAAGCGTCTCGTTCGGGAACAGCGCCGCCTGCACCTGTGCGAGATCGAAGTAGACCTCGGCCCGACTGGTCGCCGAGGCAAACAGTGCGACCGGCGCCAGCCAGCGAGGATCGAATCGAGCGTTCATGTCGCGCCGGAGTCTACGGGAAGCCGCAGGGGCGCCCGGCTAGCTGTAGTCCTCGTTCAGCCCTTTCAGAAACCGAGAGATCGAGTCGACATCGGGATCGGTAAGTCGCATCTCCGACAGCCGGGGGTCCGCGTTGCGCAGCGTGCCGGCGCGCGCCGCCGCGGAGGCGCGCTGGTAGAAGCGCAGCACGTCAGGCAGCGTGCCCTCCCGCCCGGTGTGCAGGTAGGGCGCCGAGTGGCTGAGGTCACGCAGGCCCGGCGTCTTGAAGCCGCCGATCGCAAGGCCCAGCACCGCCGCGTCGTCAGAGCAGTTCACCGCCGGGGCGATGGCGCACAGCTTTTCACGCACCCCTGCCTGTCTGCCAGACAGATCCGGGTTTGCAAAGACGCTCCACACGCCCAGGTCGGTCGCGGCCGGATCACTCGCCGTCGGCACGGCTCGGAAGCGGCCCTGGTAGGAAGGGTGTGCGGCGCTCGCGGGCAGATAAGGCGCGGGGTCGGCGTTTCGCTGCGCCAAGCTGGGGACAAAGACCACGGCGAATGTCGCGGCGCCATGGATGGCGTCGAACTCGTCCTGGGTGGCGCCGGTGTTGTGCAGGCCGAAATCGGTGAAGTCCGGCGGCGCATGACAGGCGACGCAGTTGCCGCGGGTTTCGTCGAGGAAGGCTCGCAGGCCGGCGATTTCGGGATCGCCGAACGCGAACGACTGCCCGGGATGAAACGCGAATCTACGGGCACCGGCCGGCACTTTGACGAGCCTGCGTCCATCGTCGATCAGCTCGCGCAGTCGACGTGCGTAGACGATGGACGATTCGCCGCTGGCCGGCGCTTGCGGGAGGTGGTTTCTCAGCAGGAACAGATCATACGGAGAACCGTTGTTGTTCCCCTTCGCGTCGCGCAGGAATTCGAGTTGGCGCACGTACGCGGAGATGAGCCTGGAAACCGCCGCCACGATCTGCTCGTCGCTGGCCGTCGTCACGTCGATACGGAAATTCGGCGGCAGGCCAAGACCTGCCGGCAGCGCCGGGTCTGTTCCGAGCAAGACGCGCCGGTAGCTTCCGCCCGCATCGGCGGCCAGTGCGCCGGTGCCGTCGTCCTCGCGAATCACACGCGCGACATGCGCCCGCGCCTGCGGCAGTTCGTCCGGCAGCCAGCCGTAGTTGCGACCCAGCATCGTCGCGGTCACGAGTTCCTCGAGCGTTCCAAACTCGCCGTCGAAGTGGAACAGCGTGGCACCGTCACGCGCGAGCGATGCATTTACCAGCGCAGGCGAGTTGCGCGAAGTTAGCGTCTGTGTGTCGCCGCGGTCCGCGCGCGAGGGCACGCGGCTGCGCTGCGCGAAATCGGCATAAGCGCGCATCCCCTCGCTGTTCGCGTCGAGGGCCTCGTCGACGAGATGGCATTGCCGGCAGTTCATGGACTGGCCAGCGAATGGTCCAACCTTGGTCGACCCGTCCGATACCGGCAGGTGATCGACGACCGGATCGCCCGCAGCGAGGGCGGCGTTCACATCGGTGCCGTTCGCGGCCTGGAACTGCGCGAAGCGCGTCTCCAGGAACAAGCGTTCGCCGATGGTCACCTGCGGCGGGTCTTCGTCGCCGGCTCCCGGATTCACGGTGCTGCCGCTGCAGGCGCAGAGCGCGAGGACCGTCGGGACGAACAGCAGGCGCAGCGTCATGGCCGGGCTCAGAACTGGTAGCCGAAACCAAGGTTGAACCCGTCGCGGTCGGATGCGCCCGATTGCCACTGCACATCCGCCTTGAGGACGAATTCTGGAATGAGCCAGTAGTTGAGGCCGAAGTTGGTCTGCTTGATTTCGGTGTCTCCACCCAGACCGCCGTTGTCCCAGACGTTGTAACGCGTGAACACGCCGAGCGACTTCATGAGCTTGTAGCTGGCTTCCAGGTATCCGCCGTCCTGCTTGTCGCGGTCGACGGCCTTGGGCGCGCTGCCGGCGATGTCGTAGCGGACGTATAGGCCGCGCAGGTCGAATCCGTAGGCGCGGTAGATCGCGTGGGCTTCCATGTAGCTGGCGTGCCCGACGTTCGCGATCTGGCGTTGGGCGCCGTCAGCTTCGTAGAGGCCGGTCGCGGACAATTCCAGACCGGGGATGCCGCGCCACGCGACTCGCCCGGTGAACGCGGGCGTGCGCGCGGGCGATTCGCCTTCCGGCTTGATGTGGTCGATCAGAAATTCTTCACCCGGGTCCTCGTTCTCGGCACGCAGGCCGCTGGACACGACAAAGTCCAAAGTCAGGCCGTTGTCGAACGTCGCGATGTTGCGGATACCGCGATCCACCAGCGTGCTCGGGATGATGAAGGTCTCGACCGGGTTTCGGTCCACACCGTAGAACACCGGTGGCTCGTGGTGCTCGTTGACGATGCCGATCGGCATGATGAACAGGCCGAAGCGCGTCTTCAGAAAGCTGTTCCAGTCGTGCTCGACGTAAGCCTGTTCGACTTCGACTTCACCGCCCTCGGCGGTGCCGTCGGCGTTCTCGATGAAGCCGTGCTCGACCTCGAGTTCGGAATCGAAGCGCGTGTGCTCGTCGAACTGGTGCCCGACACCGATCACGAATCGAGCGACGTCCGTCGATTCGTCCTTGTCGTAGTTGTGGTACAGGATTTCCCCGTACCCACCGACTTGCGTCTTCGATTCGGCCCTGGGTTCGACGGGCGCCGCCGCCGCTACGGGCACCGTTGCCGCGGGCGCGGCTTGGGTCGCCTCGGTGGACAAGCGGTGTTCGAGCACCTCGATGCGCTTCTGCTGTTCCGCGACCAACTGCTTCAGCGTCGCGATGTCGGACGCCGTGTCGGCGCGAGCCGCAGGAGTAGCGATGCCGGCCGCGGCGATCGCGGCGCTGACGACTAAGGTGCGCACCATTTGGAATCCCCGAATAGCTCTAAATAGGCGCCGACACTGCGGCCGGCTTGTTAATACTAAGCATTCGCATTTGCACTAACAAGCCTGAGCCTGCGCTTTCTACCGTTTTCGCCAACAGCGCACGCAGCCTCCCCACCGCAACCCGGTGTTTGATGTCTCATCTCGCGCAGCGACTGTCGTCGCGTCCGACGGTTTCGCCCGACGCGAGTTGCGCCCGACCGGCCGCCCGCGAATTCACCCTCTGTTGAGCGGCGAGGCTTGACCACCCAAAAATCGCGCGCATTGCCTCGCCAAGTCCCTCATTCGCATGGCGGTCCTCCGGTCGTCTGGCTAAAATTGCGCCCCTTTGCCCGTCCCGTTCCCCTTCCCCGGCTTATGAACAGCAACGAGCTGCGCGCCAAGTACCTGGAATTCTTCCGGGTCAACGGCCACACCGTGGTGCCGTCGTCGCCGCTGGTGCCGGGCAACGACCCCACCCTGCTGTTCACGAACGCGGGCATGGTCCAGTTCAAGGACGTGTTCACCGGGCAGGAGAAGCGGCCGTACGTGCGCGCCACGTCGAGCCAGAAGTGCGTGCGTGCCGGCGGCAAGCACAACGATCTCGAGAACGTGGGCTACACCGCCCGCCATCACACCTTCTTCGAGATGCTGGGCAACTTCAGCTTCGGCGACTACTTCAAGCCCGACGCGATCCGCTTCGGCTGGGAGTTCGTCACCGGCAAGCAGTGGCTGGGCATCGACCCCGCGCGCCTGCTCGTCACGGTCTACCAGACTGACGACGAGGCCGCGGCGCTGTGGAAGAAGATGGGGGTGCCCGAGGCCCGTATCGTCCGCATCGGCGACAACAAAGGCGCCAAGTTCGCCTCGGATAATTTCTGGAGCATGGGCGACACCGGCCCCTGCGGCCCCTGCACCGAGATCTTCTACGACCACGATCCCGACGGCTCGAAGGGCATCGCCGGCGGGCCGCCGGGATCGCCGGACGAGGACGGCGACCGCTGGATCGAGATCTGGAACCACGTGTTCATGCAGTTCGAACGAGCGGCCGACGGCAGCATGAGCAAGCTGCCGGCGCCCAGCGTCGACACCGGCATGGGCCTGGAGCGCGTCGCTGCGCTGATGCAAGGCACCAACGACAACTACCAGACCGACACCTTCAAGGTGTTGGTCGGCGCAGTCGCCGACCTCGCCAAGCAGAAGGCCTACGCCAGCCCCTCGCAGAAAGTCATTGCCGATCACATCCGTGCGACGAGCTTCCTGATCGCCGACGGCGTGCTGCCGTCCAACGAGGGCCGCGGCTACGTGCTGCGCCGGATCATGCGGCGCGCGCTGCGCCACGGTCACAAGCTCGGCATCACCGACCTGTTCTTCAACAAGCTCGTGGCGCCGCTGGTCAAGGAAATGGGCGGCGCGTTCCCGGAACTCGTTCAGCAGCAGTCGCGCATCGAAAAAGCGATCCGCGCCGAGGAAGATGCGTTCGCGACCACGCTCGACAAGGGCATGAAGCTGCTCGAAGAGGCCATGGGCAAGGTCAAGAACGGGGTCATCCCGGGCGACGTCGTGTTCAAGCTGTACGACACCTACGGCTTCCCGTTCGACCTCACCGCCGACATCGCGCGCGAGCGCAGCCTCAAGCTCGACGAGGCCGGCTACGACAGCGCGATGGAAGAGCAGCGCACCCGTGCGCGCGCCGCCAGCAGCTTCAAGGGCGGAAGCAGCCTTGCGTATGAAGGTATCGACACCGTATTCGTCGGCTACGACAGCACGCTGCGCGAAACCGCGAAGGTCCTCGCGCTGTACCGCGACGGCCGGTCCGTCACGGAGCTGAAGTCCGGCGACGCCGGCGTGGTCGTGCTCGACCACACGCCGTTCTACGCCGAGTCCGGCGGCCAGGTCGGCGACAGGGGCGTCTTGCTCCCTCTCCCCGCGCAGCGGGGAGAGGGCCGGGGTGAGGGGCCTGCCGGGTCGGTGACGCAAAAAGGCTTTCGCGTCACCGATACCCAGAAGGTGAAGGGCTCCGTCTTCGGCCACCACGGCGCCCTCGAAGCCGGAACCCTGAAAGTCGGCGACACGATAAGAGCCGAGGTCACCGACAGCGTCCGTCGCGCCACGATGCGCAACCACTCCGCCACGCACCTGATGCACAAGGCGCTACGCGACGTGCTGGGCACCCACGTGGCGCAGAAGGGTTCGCTGGTGGATGAGCAGCGCACGCGCTTCGACTTCAGCCACACGCAGCCCGTGACCGCCGCCGAGATCGTCGACATCGAGGACCGCGTGAACCGCGCCGTGCTCGCCAACGTCGAAGTGGGCGCCCAGGTCATGAAGTACGACGACGCCATCAAGAGCGGCGCGATGGCGCTGTTCGGCGAAAAGTACGGAGACGAGGTCCGCGTCCTTGCGATGGGCGACTTCTCAACCGAACTCTGTGGCGGCACGCACGTGACCCGCACCGGCGACATCGGCCTGTTCAAGATCATTAGCGAATCCGGCGTGGCCGCCGGCGTGCGCCGCGTGGAAGCCATCACCGGCGAGAACGCGCTCACGTACCTGCGTGAAACCGAAGGCAAGCTCAAGCAGGCCGCCGACCTCGTGCGCGCGGGCCGCGACGACCTGGCCGACAAGATCCAGCTCGCGCTGGACCGCAGCAAGGCGCTGGAAAAGGAACTGGCCGCGCTGAAGGCCAAGCTCGCCTCCAGCGCCGGCGGCGACCTCGCCTCGCAGGCACGCGAGATCAAAGGCGTGAAGGTCATCGCCGCCAAGGTCGACGGCGTGGACGGCAGCGAGCTGCGAAATCTCATGGACCAGCTCAAGGACAAGCTCAAGTCCGGCATCGTGCTGCTGGGCAGCGCGAACGGCCCCAAGGTGAGCCTGATCGCCGGCGTGACCACGGACCTCATCGGCAAGGTGAAGGCCGGAGAGCTCGTGAGCTACGCGGCCAGCCAGGTCGGCGGCAAGGGCGGCGGCAAGCCCGAGATGGCGCAGGCCGGCGGCACGCAGCCGGAGAAGCTGACGGAGGCGATCGAGTCGGTGTTTGGTTGGCTCGAAGGCAAGCTGTGAGAAGCCGTGGTCAGTGTCAGTGATCAGTAGTCAGGCCCGATGACTTCGCCTGCGATCGACACCCGCCACTGCCCGCTGCTGAACACTGAAACTGACAACTGACCCTGCTTCCAAATGGCACTCATCGTTCAAAAATATGGCGGCACCTCGATGGGCTCTGTCGAGCGCATCGAGCACGTCGCCAACAAGGTCAAGGGCTTCGTCGACCGGGGAGACCAAGTCGTCGTGGTCGTGTCCGCCATGTCCGGCGAGACCGATCGCCTGCTCAAGCTCGCCAAGAGCATCAACCCGCGCGCCAGCGAGCGTGAGCTGGACCAGATCCTGTGCACCGGCGAACAGGTGACCATCGGCTTGCTGGCGCTCGCGCTGCAGAAAGCCGGCCTAAAGAGTCGCTCTTACACCGGTCCCCAGGTTGCCATCCGCACCGACGATGCCTACGGCAAGGCGCGCATCCAGAGCATCGACGGCGACAAGCTGCTGGCCGACTGCAAGTCGGGCGTCGTCCCCGTGGTCGCCGGTTTCCAGGGCATCTCCCCGGACGGCTCCACCGCCACGCTCGGCCGCGGCGGTTCCGACACGACCGGCGTGGCCATCGCGGCCGCGATGAAAGCCGACGAATGCCAGATCTACACCGACGTCGACGGCGTCTACACCACCGATCCGCGCGTGGAGCCCAAGGCGCGCCGGCTCGACAAGATCACCTTCGAAGAGATGCTGGAAATGGCGTCCCTCGGCTCCAAGGTCCTGCAGATCCGCTCGGTCGAATTCGCGGGCAAGTACAAGGTTCCCCTGCGCGTGGTCTCCACCTTCGTGGAGGGACCCGGCACCCTGATTACGTTAGAGGAAGACAACGTGGAAGCGCCCCTGGTATCCGGCATCGCCTTCAATCGCGACGAAGCCCAGCTCACCGTCAACGGCGTGCCCGACAAGCCCGGCATCGCCGCCGCGATCCTGGGCCCGATCGGCGACGCCAATGTCGAGGTCGACATGATCGTGCAGAACGTGGGCGCCGATGGCGCCACCGACTTCACGTTCACCGTGCACCGCAACGACTTCGAGAAGGCCCATGAGATCGTCAAGAAGGTCGCCGCCCAGCTCGGCGCCAAGGGCGTGCTGACGGCAAGCGACATCGTCAAGGTCTCGCTGGTGGGCGTGGGCATGCGGAGCCACGCCGGCATCGCCGGCAAGATGTTCAAGGTGCTGGCCGACGAGGGCATCAACATCCGCATGATCTCCACCTCGGAGATCAAGATCAGTGTCGTGGTGCAGGACAAGTACCTGGAGCTGGCCGTGCGATCACTGCACAAGGCCTTCGGGCTGGAGACGGCGCAGGGGGCGAAGGGCTGATCCCTGCCGCGCCAAGCCGCTCACACCACCGCCACCGCTCATCCCGAGTAGCCGAAGGCGCATCGCGGGACGCACGGGCCAAGGGTCAGACCGGAAACGACCCGCAAAACCAGCTTGTCGCCCCCCAACCCGGTCGGTACACTGCGCGCCCTGCTGGCAGGCCGCATGCCGCGTATCGCATCGGAGAGTTGGCCGAGTGGACGAAGGCGCGCCCCTGCTAAGGGCGTATAGGCGTTAAACCCTATCGAGGGTTCGAATCCCTCACTCTCCGCCACTTGCAAGGCAGAACGCGGCGGTACGGCAGGGCAGAAGCAGCAGCAAAGTTGAGTTGATTGGGCTTGTAGCTCAGTTGGATAGAGTATCTGGCTACGAACCAGAGGGTCGGGAGTTCGAATCTCTCCAAGCCCACCAATCAAGCAATCAAAAGGCCGGCGAGTGAAAACTTGCCGGCCTTTTTTCTTCGTTCGACGCGCATTCAAGTGGGCCATCGTGGGCCACACCTACGTGGGCCACACCTAAGATCGATTTTTCCGCGAAACGACGTTCGATCAGGATATTTTCCACAGAGGATGATTGTCGCACTCCGTGAAGTTGGAGCGGCGATGCGCGGCAACTCGGATTCGTGATCGGCTATGGGTGTCGTCACCTGCTTAAACGATTTAGAACATTTCAACGGGTGATTTCCAATTCGTGAGCCTCCTCGACGAGTTCAATGACCAACGTGTGCGCGAAGCAGCTTTCGCGCACGTGAGGCGCTTGAACGCGACCCGGGAACATCTGACCTCGGCAGATCTTGCGAGTGGTTTTCAGTTTGAGGGGCAGCGAATTCCGCTGGTCAATCCACAGAGAGGCATCTTCAAACCACGCCAGATGCGGCATCTGCTTTCTATCCGCACGATCTTTCCCCGACCGGGCGCGAAGGTCTGGTACGACGATCAGAGATTGGTTCATCGGCAGATCTACGAGAGCGCTGACCTGGTCGATTACGCATTCTTGGGCAACGATCCCGACGCACCGGACAATCGCTGGTTGCGAGAGGCGATGGAGACCCGGACTCCCATCATTTACTTCATCGGAATTGCACCCGGACTCTTTACGGCCGTCATACCGGCATTCATCAGCGGATGGAATGCGCAAGGCCTAAAGGCTCAGGTCGGCTTTGGCGATCCAGGTCGCGCATCTGCGGGTCTTTCGGAAGACACCGCTCCTGCCCGCCGTTACGCCCTTCGGGCGGTTCAGCAACGGCTCCACCAAGCCTCTTTTCGCGAGGCGGTGATCTATGCCTACGGCGGTCGGTGCGCGCTATCCGGGCTCCCCGAGCCGTTATTGCTAGACGCGGCTCACATTGTTTCCGACGGCGAAGAGCTACTTGGGCAGCCAGTGGTGCCGAATGGAATCCCGCTGTCGAAAATTCACCATGCGGCCTTCGACGCGCATTTGATCGGCATCGACCCGGAATATCGCCTTCACGTCTCCGATCGTTTGCTGAGACAGAACGATGGACCGATGTTAGACGCGCTTAAGCGCCTTGATGGAGGAAAGCTACACCTTCCCACTCGGGCGAAGGACCATCCTGATCCTGAGCGACTTGCAAAGCGATACGAGCAATATCAAGCAGCGCGCTGATACCTGCGGATCTTCCTCGATTTATCTCGCAGCCACGATCGAGGAATCCGTTTTTTCTTCGTAGATGCGCAAATACTCGCCTGCAGCCACAGCCCATCCGAAGTCCGCCTGCATTCCCGCCTGCCTGACCTCAAGGAATCTCGCCCGCTGGTCAGCAAGTGCCAACGCGCGGTCGACGCCGTATGCGATCCCTCCCGCGTCTGCATCGTTGAAAAGAATGCCGGTCGTCGCTGCGGGATGCGTTCTATCGACATCACTATCTACGACCGTGTCCGCCAGCCCCCCCGTCCTCCTCACCACCGGCACCGTCCCATATCGCTGGCTATACATCTGGTTCAAGCCACAAGGTTCGAACCGCGACGGCATCAGCAGAAAATCCGCCGCCGACTCCACCCGGTGCGACAAGCCCTCGTCATACCCCAGGAACACGGCCACTCGCCCCGCCGCACGAACCGCCCACCTGGCCAGCACATCCGCCAGCCGTGCGTCTCCTGAAGCCAGCACGAACAGCTGCGCGCCATTCCGCTCCAGCTGCGCATCCAGGCCCGGAAGCAGATCCGCCCCCTTCTGCTCCGCCAGCCGTCCGATGAACGCGAACAACGGCGCTTCCGCCGACTCGCGCAACCCGACCTCGCGCTGCAAGGCCAGCTTGTTCGCTCGCCGCGCCTCGACCGCCGTCTCCACCGTATAGCGATTCACGATGTAAGGATCCGTCGCCGGGTCCCAGACCGTGGTGTCGATGCCGTTGGCGATGCCGTGCAGCGCGGCCGAGCGCATGCGCAGCACGCCGTCCAGCCGCTCGCCGAACGCCGGCGTCTGGATCTCGCGCGCGTAGGTCGGGCTCACGGTGGTGATGGCGTCGCAGTACAGCAGCCCGGCCTTCATGAATGAGAAGCCGCCGTAGAACTCCAGCGCTTCCATCGTCCACAGCTCCGGCGGCAGGCCGAGGGCGTCGTATTCGATGCGGCTGAACACGCCCTGGTAGGCGAGGTTGTGGATCGTGAAGACAACGGTGGGCGTCTTGTTATTCGAAGCCTTGGCGCGATGCACGTGCATGGCAGCGAGGCCGGTGTGCCAGTCGTTGAGGTGCAGCACCTGCGGTGTCCAGCCCGCGGCGAGCTCGGACACGGCGCCGAGCGCGAGCATCGCGATGGCTTGCGAAAAGCAGCCGAAGCGCCAGGCGTTGTCCGCGTACTCGTGGCCGCGTGGGTCGGTGTAGGGGCCGCCTTCGCGCGCATAGAGCGGCGCGTAGTCCAGCAGCCACACGCGAAGCCCGTCCGCTCCACCGGACGCAACGCTGCCTTCCCACAGCGTCATGTCCTGCCCACGCACCGACAGGCGCGCGATCTGTCTGCGGTCCCGCAGCTTCTCCAACGCGCCTCGATAAGCAATCGTCAGCAGCCGCACGTCGAGGCTCAGCGAAGCCAGCGCCGGCGGCAACGCCGCGGCCACATCGGCAAGCCCGCCGGTCTTGGAAAACGGCAGCGCCTCGGCTGCAGCGAACAGCAGGCGCAGCGGCGCCTTCGCTGCTTTCTTCTTCCGGTTCGCCGCGCTCACTCGCCCAGATCCATCGCCGCAAGACATCCCATCTCGTAGCGATGTGCCATCAGGCCGTGGTGGGGCAGCACGCGCAACTGCGCGCGCCCGCCACCGGCGGGCGCAACGTAGGACACGGTGTCGTCCTTCTCCTCACCCTGCACGCTCAGCGGCTCGATGTCGCCGTTGCGCGTGATCTCCACCGCGAGATCGGCCGCGTGCAGGCCATTGAGATGCACGCGAACTTCGAGCGGATCGCGCACGACCACTTCCACGCGCACGCCGCCACTCTGCGTGCGCAGCAGCTTCTTCCAGCGCTTGAACTCCACGGCGTTGCGCGAGTTGCGCTCGCTCATGCGCCAACCCTGGCGCCCGGCCGGCAGGTAGAGCTTGCGCTCGTAGTCACGCAGCATGCGCGCGCTGCCGAACTGCGGAATCAAGGTGCGCATCGCGGCGCGGCTGTACTTCAGCCACGCGCTATGGTCGCCGAACCAGAGCTTCTGCACCTGCCGCTCCAACACGTCGAACAGGGCCTGGGCCTCGGCGCGATCGCGCGCCTCGCGGTCGGCGTGCTCGGACGGCATCAGGCCGTAGCCGTTGTTGCCGTCGAAGCCCTCGGCCCACCAGCCGTCGAGGATCGAGGCGTTGACACCGCCGTTGATGGCGGACTTCATGCCGGAGGTGCCGCTGGCCTCCATCGGGAACTCGGGCGTGTTGAGCCAGACGTCACAGCCCTGCACGAGGTCGCGCGCAAAGGCGATGTCGTAGCCCTCCACGACCAGCAGGCGGCCCACGAACTCCGGCTGCAGCGAGACCTCGAACAAGCTGCGGATCAGTTCCTGCCCGCCCTTGTCGTGCGGGTGCGCCTTGCCGGCGAACACGAGCTGCGTGGGACGCTCGTCGTTGCCGAGCAGGCGCTGCAGGCGCGCGGTATCGGTCAGCAGTAGCGCCGCGCGCTTGTAGGTGGCGAAGCGACGCGCGAAGCCGAGCACGAGCGTGTTCTCGTCGGCGAGGCGGCTCACCGTCTGGTCGGCGATGTGCGGATCCAGGCCGTTGCGGCGGTGCTGCTCCATCAGGCGCGAGCGCAGCGAGGTGAGCAAGCGGCGCTTCGATACGCGACGCACGCCGTGGTAGTCCTCGTCGGACATCGCGCCGATCCAGTCGGTGTCCGCGGACGTGAGCACGCGGCGGCTCCAGTCCGGCACCTTGTTCTCCAGGCGCTCGCGCCATTCGGGCGCTAGGAAACTCGGAAGATGCACGCCGTTGGTGACGTAGGTGATGGGGTTCAGCGCAGGCGGCACGTGGGGCCAGATGTGCGCCTCGGCCTCGGAGGCCACGCCGCCGTGGATGCGCGACACGCCGTTGTGGAAGCGCGAGGTGCGCAGCGCCAGCGCGGTCATGTTGAAGAAGTGGCTGCCGCGGCGATCGGCGCCCAGCGCCAGCAGGTGGCGCTCGGAAGTCTCCAGGCTGCCCACGTAGTCGCCGAGCCAATGCTGCATCTGCTCGTGCGTGAACACGTCGTGGCCCGCGGGCACCGGCGTGTGCGTGGTGAACACGGTGCGCGAGGCCACCAGCTCCAGGGCCGAGCCGAAGCTCAGGCCGCCGGCCACGGCCTCGCGGATGCGCTCGAGCGCGGAGAACGCGGCGTGGCCCTCGTTCATGTGCCAGACCGTGGGCTGCAGGCCCAGCGCGCGCAGGCAGCGCACGGCGCCCACTCCCAGCACGATCTCCTGCAACAGGCGCGTGTCGGTGCCGCCGCCGTAGAGGCGCGCGGTGATGGCGCGCTCGCTGTCATCGTTGTCGGGGTGATCGGCATCGAGCAGGAACAGCGGCACGCGGCCCACGTCGAAGCGCCACACGCGCAGGGTGATGGCGTGGTCGCCCATCGGCACGTGGATGGCCAGGTCATGGCCACGCGCGTCGACCACTGCCTTCAGGCCATGGCCGGCGGGGTCGATCGGATCGGGCGCCGCGTGCTGCGCGCCGGTGCCGTCCAGCGTCTGGCGGAAGTAGCCCTCGCGGTACATCAGGCCCACGGCGACCAGCGGCATGCCGAGGTCGCTCGCGGTCTTCAGATGATCGCCGGCCAGCACCCCCAGACCGCCCGCGTAGATCGGGAGGTGCTCGGTGATGCCGAATTCGGCGCAGAGGTAGGCCACGAGATCGCGTTCGGGGTCGAGCCTCGTCGTGTGTTCCTGTTCAGTCATCAGTCCTCTCTCAAACTGTTTTTATTTTTGTAGCGAGTTGTTACTTGTTACGTGCTACTCGCCCGTATGCAGCGGCTGGCCGAGCATGTCGGGGGTCACCAGCACGATGCCATTGCGCGAGACGTGAAAGCGCTTGGCGTCTTCCTCGCGGTCGTAACCGATCACGGCGTCGTCGGGAATCAGCGTGCCCTTGTCGATCACCGTGCGGCGGATGCGCGCGCGCTGACCGATGCGCACGTTGGGCAGCACCACCGACTCGTCCACTCTCGCGTGCTTTTCGATCCGCACGTTGGAGAACAGCAGGGAGTTGCGCACCTCGGCACCGGAGACGATGCAGCCGCCGGACACCATGGAATCGATCGCCAGGCCACGCTTGTCCGGGTCGTCGAACACGAACTTGGCCGGCGGCAGCTGCTCCTGGTAGGGCCAGATCGGCCAGTCGCGGTCGTAGAGATTCAGCGGCGGCGCCACGCGGATCAGCTCCATGTTGGCTTCCCAGTACGCGTCCACGGTGCCGACGTCGCGCCAGTAACCCTGCAGCGAATCCTGCACGTCGCGGAACGGGTAGGCGAACACCGCGGCGTTGCCGATGGCGCCGGGGATCAGGTCCTTGCCGAAATCGTGGCTGGAGTCCGAGCGCGCCGCGTCTCGCGCCAAGGTCTTCAGCAGGTAGGAGGTGCTGTAGACGTAGATGCCCATCGAAGCCAGCGCCACGTCGGTGCGGCCCACCATGGGCTCGGGCCTGGAAGGCTTTTCGAGAAAGTTGACGATGCGCGATTCCTCGTCGACCTTCATCACGCCGAAGGCGCGCGCCTGCGAAAGCGGCACCTCGATGCAGCCCACCGTCACGTCGGCCCCTTTCTCCACGTGTGCGGCGATCATCGGGCCGTAGTCCATCTTGTAGATGTGATCGCCCGCGAGCACGACCACGTACTTGGGCGCGTGGTGCCGGATGATGTCCACGTTCTGGTAGACGGCGTCGGCGGTGCCTGCATACCACGCGGTCTCGCTGATGCGCTGCTGCGCCGGCAGCAGTTCCACGAATTCGTTGAACTCGGCACGCAGGAAGCCCCAGCCCTGCTGGATGTGCCGGATCAGGGAGTGCGACTTGTACTGCGTCAGCACTCCGATGCGCCGGATGCCCGAGTTGATGCAGTTGGACATCGTGAAGTCGATGATCCGGAACTTGCCGCCGAAGGGCACGGCAGGCTTGGCGCGCCAATCGGTCAGCGCCGCCAGCCGGGAGCCGCGTCCGCCAGCCAGGATCAGGGCGAGCGTTTCGCGGGTCAGACGGCTGATGTAGCGGGCGTCGTTGGGCCTGTCGACCCTGGCGTCTGCGCTGTTGTTCTTGTCTTCCACGGCTACTCCTGTCGTGGGACCGCACGCGGCCACGGGTCGGCGCCCCGCGGCGGCGGCAGGGGCATCATAACTTCAAGGGTGGCTTGCAACGATCGGGCCGCGCCGGGCCGCAAGTACCGGGGCCACGGGTGCGTTTCTCCTGGTCCCCGAGATCACGCCGAGGTCCGGAGTCAGGAGCCGGACGCGCGCGACTGCGGCACGACGAGCGAACAGCGGCGGCTTTCGAACGGTCCATCCGGCAAGGTCCCGAAAAGCCTGCTCCTCACCCAAATCCTCCCCCATGCGGCGAAGCGGGATGGGAGAGGGCGCACATCCGCCGGTTTTGGGGGCCGCGGGCGCGGCCCACCATGCCAATCGGCACTCCTATTGCTACGGTCAGGCCCATGGACGCCTCCTCGCCCGCTGAACCCCCTCGCTCCGAAGCCGCCGACGCCCCTTTACGGGACGACGTGCGCCGCCTTGGCGCCACGATCGGCGATCTGCTGTCCGAACAGGTCGGACCGCGCTTCCTGGCGACCGTCGAGAAGGTGCGCACGACGGCCATCCGCCGGCGCGAGAAGGACGCCGGGCTCGACGAACTGCAGGACCTGCTCGTGGGCCTGCCGGTCGAACAGGCGGAGTCGCTGACGCGCGCGTTCTCCACCTATTTCCAGGTCGTCAACATCGCCGAACGCGTGCACCGCATCCGGCGTCGACGCGACTACCAGCGCCAGGAGGACCGCACGCCGCAGCCCGAGAGCCTGCACGACTCGCTGGCGCGCCTGAAGGCCTCGGGCGTCAGCGCCAAGGAGCTCATGCTCTGGCTCAACCGGCTGGACGTGGAGCCGGTCTTCACCGCGCACCCGACCGAAGCGGTGCGCCGCTCCATCCTGGAGAAGGAGCAGGAGATCGTGCGCTGCCTCGTCGCCGAGTTCGACCCGACGCTCACGCCCGACGAGCACGAAGCCGACTGGGGCCGGCTGCGCATGGCGCTGACGGCCACGTGGCAGACGAGCGAGACGGCGGCCATGAAACCGACCGTGCAGGACGAGTTCGAGCAGATCGGCTTCTACATCGCCGGGCCGCTGTACAACATCGTGCCCACGTTCTACGAGACGCTGGAGAGCGCGCTGCTGAAGGTCTATGGTTCGGAGATCGAGCTGCCGCGCGTGCTGCGCTTCGGTTCCTGGGTAGGCGGCGACATGGACGGCAATCCCAACGTCGGCGCCGAGACGATCGCCGCGGCGCTCAAGAGCCAGCGCGACCATGTGCTCGATCGCTACGTCGCCGAGACCGGCGAACTCGCGAGCCTGCTCTCGCAGACGCTGGACCGCGTGGACGTGTCCTCCGAACTCGTGCGCCGCATCGAGCATTACAAGGCGCTGGCACCGAAGGCCGCGATCGCGATCCGTCCGCGCCACGTCGACATGCCTTACCGCGTGTTCCTCACGCTGGTGCGCGCGCGCCTGCGGGCGACGCAGCGCGACGAGAAGGACGCCGCCTACGCCAACGCGGATGCGTTCCGGGCCGACATCGAACTGCTCTCGGACAGCCTGCTGGCGGGCAAAGGTCTGAACGCGGGCTGGTTCGCGGTGCGTCGCCTGCTGTTGCGCGTGCGCACCTTCGGCTTCCACCTCGCGCGGCTCGACTGCCGGCAGGATTCGCGTATCCACGCGCAGGCCATCGCGGCGCTGATCGGCGACGAGAACTGGGCCGAGCTCGAACCCGCGACGCAGGCGCAGCGCCTGGGCCCGCATGCCGGCCGCGATACGCCATTCAAGGACGACACCGACGACGCCACCGCCGCGCGATGCTGCGCGGTCTTCCGCACGCTGGCCACGTCCATCGAGACTTACGGCCACGATGCCGTGGGCCTCTACATCATCAGCATGGCGCGCTCGCCGGCCGACGTGCTCGCGGTGCTGGCGCTCGCGCGGCACGGCGGGCTCATCGACCGGCGCGGCGACGTGCCGCTCGACATCGCGCCGCTGTTCGAAACAGTGGACGACCTGCGCGCGGGACCCGAGACGCTCAAGTCCCTGCTTGCCGACCCGGTGTACCGCGCGCACCTGACGGCGCGCGGCGATCGACAGGTCGTGATGCTCGGCTATTCCGACAGCGGCAAGGACGGCGGTACCGTGGCCTCGCGCTGGGGGCTGCAGCGTGCGCAGGTCGAGTTGCTCGCGGTCGCGCAGTCGGCCGGCATCCGCCTGAGCTTCTTCCACGGCCGCGGCGGATCGGCGAGCCGCGGCGGCGGCAAGATCGGGCCGGCGCTCATGTCGAGCCCTCGCGGCTCGGTGGCTGGCGTGTTCCGCGTCACCGAGCAGGGCGAAGTGATCCATCGCAAGTACGGCATCCGCGCGCTGGCCTTGCGCAGCCTGGAGCAGATGGCCGGCGCCACGCTGCGCGCATCGCTGCGGCCGCGCGTACCCGAACCGCGCGAGGCGGCGTGGCGCGAGGCGATGTCGGCCATCGCGGGTCACTCGCGCGAGGCCTACCGCGCCTTCGTCGACGCGCCGGACTTCGTCGCCTACTTCCGCCTCGCCACGCCGATCGACGTGATCGAGAAGATGACGCTCGGCTCGCGCCCCTCGCGGCGCGGCAGCATGCAGGGCGTCGAATCGCTGCGCGCCATTCCCTGGGTGTTCGCGTGGACGCAGTGCCGCGCGATCATCACCGCGTGGTACGGGCTGGGCTCCGCGCTGGAACGCGCGGCCTTGCAATTCGGCGAGGCGCGCCTGCTGGAGATGGCGCGCGAGTGGGCGTTCTTCGGTGTGATGCTCGACGACACCGACATGATCCTCGCCAAGTGCGACCTCGCAATCGCCGAACGTTTCTCGCAGCTATCGGGACCGCTACACGAGGCGTTCTTTCCTCAGGTGCGCCAGGAGTTCGAACGCACGGTGGCATGGGTGCTCAAGTTGCGCGGCAGCGATCGGCTGCTGTCGCAGGACCGGCGGCTCGCCGAGTCGATCCGCCTGCGAAACCCCTACGTGGATCCCATCAGCCTGATGCAGGTAG
Organism: Panacagrimonas sp.; assembly: GCA_046594215.1. GTDB lineage: Bacteria > Pseudomonadota > Gammaproteobacteria > Nevskiales > Nevskiaceae > Panacagrimonas. The sequence continues at coordinate 13,408 of JBKJPX010000079.1, read as the reverse complement.
ACCTGCTGGCGCGATGGCGTGCGGCGAAGAGCGAAGATGAGGATCTGCTGCACGCGCTCGTGGCGACGGTGAACGGGGTCGCGCAGGGTTTGCAGAACACGGGCTGATCACCGCGACGCGCCCACTCTGCGGCGTTACGGATGCAGTGATCGAAGAGCGAAGAGCATGCTTTCGCAGAGCAGCAGCCCCCTCACTCCAGCTTCAACTCCATCCTCACCTGCCCCGTGTCGTCGACTTCGCCCGTCCGCCGCGACGTCAGGAAGATCCGTTCCGGCGCCAGGTCCGGCTGCGCGAGCAGCACGCCCTGCACCGCACGCGAACGTTCAGCCGCCAGGGCCTCCATCGCTGCCGCGTCGGGTCGAAGATTCGCGAGCAGGAGCTTTTCGACGAACGTAATGCGGGCAGTCGTGCGCGCAGCCTTGTCAGCGTCCGCGGCATCTTCGGGAAACTTCGGCTTCGCGCCGAGCCGCTCCTTGTAAAGGTCGACCAGCGCATCCAGCCGGTCGCCCTCATCCTTGGGCGCGGACTTCTTGGTCGCGGACAATACCTGCGCAAGCGCGGCCCGCGCCAGGACATCGCCGTCGGCGTCGTCCGCCAGCGCATACGGAATGTCGAGCTTCAGCTGCGGCCGCTCGATCAGCGCTTGCCCGAGCTTGTCGAGCTTCGCCTTTTGCGTGTCGTCGAGCGTCGCAACGCCGGGCTCGAAGCTCACGTACTGCAACTCCTCGCCACTGCCGCCGAACAGCGAGGCGAGCGCCGAGAACGGCGAGGTGACGGCCTTGCTCAGCAGGTTGACGAGCACCTTCCACACCACCGGCCCGACGCGAAACGTCGGGTCGTCGAGGTTGCCATTCACGGGCAGGTTCAGGTCGATTGTGCCGTGTCGGTCCTTGAGCAGCGCCACCGCGAGCTTCACGGGCAGCGGCACCGCGTCCTTCGAGCCCGTGGCATCGCCGAACTCGAGCTGGTCGACGATGACGTGATGCTCGGCCTGCAGCGCGCGCTTCTCGATACGGTACTTGAGCTCGGTTGTGAGCTTGCCCTTCACGATGTTGTAGCCCGCGAAGCGCCCCGAGTACGGGTTGAAGCGGATCAGGTCCATGTTGCGGAAGCTGAGCGCCAGGGTCGTGTCGCGATCGTAGGCGAAGGGGCTCAGCTGGCCCTGGATGAGCACGGGCGCGAAGGCATCGACCTGTCCTTTGAGATCCACCTTGGCGACGGCCTCGGGACGCGTCGACAGGCCGTCGATGTGGCCCACGAGCTTCTGGATGCTGGCGGCGAACTGCGGGTCGATGGAGCGATCGGCAAAGTCCAGCGTGCCGCGCTCCATGCGCAGGGTCTTGAGTTCCACGTCCAGCGCGGGCGGCGCGTCTTCCGCCTTCGGCTTCTTTCCCGCTGGTGCCGCCGCGGCTTCCGGCGCCGCCTTCGCCTTGTCGCTGCGCGGCGGCGCGAGGGCGCGCACGACATTGATCTCGCGCTCCGGCGAGATCTCGACCCGCGCGGTCGGCGCGATGAGATCCACGCGCTCGATCGCGAGCTTGTTCCGCTGCTGCGAATACGCGATGCCGGCCACGCGCAGCTCGTTGAAGCCGATGAGGTCGCGCTTCTGCGCGCGGTCACGCAGCGACAGGTCCGCGACCTTCGCGTCGCCCGCGAATTCCAGCCGCGCGGGCTGCTTCGCCCAGTCGACAGTCCCGTCCACGCCGAGCGTCGCCGATTTCAGGTCCACACCGGTGTGCGGCGCGAGGTAGGGCTGCAGCAGGCTCAGGTCGAGGCCCTTGGCTTGCACCTCGACCTTCGCGGCGAGCGCCTTGAGGCTCAGCGTGCCCTGCGCATCGAGCCGCCCGGTCTTGCCGATGCCCACACCGGCCTTCAGGGCGAGTGGCCCCGCGAGGTCGCTGGCCAGCGCGCCGACCTCGATATCGATCGGCGCGAGCACGAGTCGCACCGCAGGGTCGATGGCGCGGTCTTCCGCATCGATCTTCGCGGCGTGCACGCGCAGTCCGCCCAGCGTCGCGCGCCAGGGCTTCTGCGCCGCTGCGGCGTCGCCCGCCACGGGCTTGGCGTCCACCTTCTCGGGCGGGATCTTCTGCCCATCGCCGGGCTTCGCGGGCGCCAAGAGTTTCGCGAGATTGATGCTGCCATCGGCCTCGTGTCGCAGCTTCATGCCCAGGCCGCGGACATCCACGCCGCCGACGCTCGCCTCGCGCCGGCCCAGCGACACCGCGATATCGCGCAGCGCGATCTCGGCAACCGACAGGCTGGGCTTGGCGTCGTGCGCGCCGAACTCGGCCAGGCCCAAGTCGCGCACGAGCAGGTGCGGCAGCTTCAACTCCACGTCGAGCGCGGGGTCGAGTTTCAGCTGGTAGTCGCCGGCGGTCTCTGCCATGCCCGACACCAGGCGCACCGGCAAAAGATCCTGCAGGTAGGCCGTCGCCGTGGCGGCCTGCGCGTTCTCGATCGCGAAGTGCCCCTTCGACCCGAGGGGCTGCACGGTGAAGTTGCCGGCCCAGCTGATGCGCTCGCCGGTGCTGGCCGATCCCTTGAACTCGTAGAGATTCGCGTGATCCAGCTCGGTGCGAAAGTCGCGCAGACGGAACGTCACGGGCTTGAGCTCCGTCGCGAAGGGCTTCGGCCGGCTGCGATCCTCGATGCCCACGCGTCCCGCGGTGATCGCAAGCTCGCCAATGCGCAGATGCGGGATCGCCGTCGGTTCCTTCCTCTGTTCCGGAACCGGCTCGGTCTTCGGCGGCGGAGCGAGCTGCGCAAGATTGACCTTGCCGTCGGGCTCCACGACGAGCGACACATCGGGCGCGTCCAGCCGCAGGTAGTCGAGCACCGCGCCGCGTTCGCCGATTGAGTCCCACAGCGCGAGATCCACTTCGAGCTTTGCGAAACCGATCAGTGGCGCGCCGCTTTTCGCATCGCTGAGCCGCAGGCCCTCGACCTGCGCGTCGAGCCGGAAGGGGTTGAAATGGATCGCCCCGATCTCGACCTTGTTCCCGATCGGCTCCATCTGCGCACGGATCGCGCGCTCCACCAGCCGCGGCACGCCGTAGAAGCCGAACAGCGTATAGGCGAGGAACAGCAGCAGGAACACGGACAGCGTGATCCAGAGGCGACGCGAGCGGATCCAGGATCGGGATGGCATTCGCGCGCGGGGAGGCTGCGGTGAGGAGGACGGGCGCGACTCTCGCAGCGGGTCGGGGGCGCGTCAAACGACAGAGAGTCAAAGATTCGGTCGGCTCCGCTCACGTCGCCATCCCGGGCCACGGCATCAGCCGCTCCCTCTCCCCGTGCGGCTTCATCGCACGGGGAGAGCAAGACATAAGGGTTGGGGTGAGGGGCCGGCCGCTCGCAGCGCGAAGGGCGTCAGCCGGAGAGCGCTCGCCCCCCACCCCGGCCCCCTCCCCATGCAAAAAAACGCATGGAGAGAGGGAGACAATCCGTTCAGGGCGTGACCGCTTTCTCGATGTTCCGATGAAACTCGCCGAGCAGGTACTCGAACTTCCCGAGCGTCATGCGCTCGTTCGCCCCGCTGGCGAGGCCTTCCTGGATACCCTCGGCCGCGTACAGGTCTTCCTTCTGGAACACCGTCTGTTCCAGCAGCCCCATCGTCTTTTCCCAGTGCGGCGTCCATTCCGGCGAGCTCTTCGCGCGCGGGATCAGCATGGCGTGCGACCAGCGCGTGCGGTTGGGTGCGAGCGGCCACAGCGACAGGCAGCTCACGTAGTCGGGGTGAACGACCACGATCATGTTGGGGAACAGCAGGTGGCTGTAGGTCCAGCGGTCGCGCACCTTGCGCGGATCGTCGGACCAGGCCGGCTCGGACTCGCTGCCGCGGCGCGCCACGATCATGCGTTCGTGCCCGTTGTAGACGTGCCAGTTCGACTGCGAGTCGTGGAAGAACGGATAGATCGAATCCCGGTGCAGCACGCGGATGTGGTAGACCTCGATGAAGGCCTCGATGATCAGCTTCCAGTTCGCGGCGCGCTCGCATTCGAAGCGCCGGAACAGCACCGAGTCGGGCAGTCCGAACCACGTGAGGTCGTCGACCAGCGGGCCGAGCCAGGCATCCGCATCCAGGCTCGCACCTGCCTTCGGAATGCCCCAGATCAGCCCGCCGCGCTCGGCGACGGGAAATCTCTGCAGGTTGAAGTCCGAGCGCTCGATGCCCTCGAAGGCATCGGCGAGCGGAATGTTGCGCAGGCTGCCGTCGAGGTCGTAGGTCCACCCGTGGTACGGGCAGCTCAGGGTGCGACGCAAGCAGGCGCGCTCCTCGACCAGGCGCATGCCCCGATGCCGACACACGTTCACGAGGCCGTGCAGCTGGCCCTTCGCATCGCGCACCACGAGCAGCGGAATACCCGTGGCGTCGAAGCGCATCACGGAACCGGGCTCCGCGACTTCCGACACGTGCCCCAGACATAGCGGCTTTTCGCCGAACAGGTGCTTGCGCTCGCGTTCGAACCAGTCCGGGTCGCAGTAGCGCGACACCGGCACCTGCACGATCCCGTCTCCCTGCTTGCGATGGCCGCGCCTGACGTTGTCGGACAGCTGCTCGGCGAGGTCGCGCAGGGTCGGGTGCGCGCCGGCGCCGCCGCGCGGCCGCTGGCTGTCTGCAGGAACCGGTCCCTCGTCTGGCATGAAGCGGCTCGCATCGGATCGCCCGGCAGCAGGCTACACGCGCCCGCGCGCGGGCGAAATCGGTGTATTCCCTCGACAACGCGGCCGGGATTCATACGTCGAGGGCACTGGTACGATCGCCTGATGAACCCGAACCTGACCTACGCGGCGGTGATGCTCGCCGCCGGCCTCGGCATCCCCGTGATGGGCGCGCTCAACAGCGGCCTCGGGGCGAGGCTGCAGAATCCCGCGATGGCGGCGAGCATCATGCTGTTCGTTGGCGCCGGCCTGTCGCTGCTGGTCCTGGCGCTTGCGCAGGGCTTCCACCTGCCCTCGGTCCGCACGCCCACGCCCTGGTACTTCTACTGCGCCGGGCCCTTCGTGCTGATGTACGTGCTGAGCGTCACCTGGGTGGCGCCGCGATTCGGCATCGGCAACGCGATCTCGTTCGCCCTGCTCGGACAGCTGATCGCGATGACCGTCATCGACCAGGTCGGATTGTTCGGCGCGCCGCTGCACAGCCTCACGCTGCCACGGGCCATCGGCCTCGTTTTCATGGCGGCCGGCGTGTTCCTGGTGGTGCGTCGCGCCTGAGCGGCGGGCGGCCCCCGCATGCTGCGGCGCGCCGTCAAGGCCGTGACCGTCCGTACAGGCCACGGGCCGCTTTGAATATATAGTTGATCATGACAATCGGGCCCCGACGGCCCGTGGGGAGCACTGCATGAGCGATCCGGCGAGACCGCGCGGACACGGCACTTTCGCGGCCGCCAGCCTGGAGCAATGGCGAAAGGCCGCCGCCAAGTCGGCGCCCGGCGGCGACGTCGACGCCCTCGACTGGATCACGCCGGAGGGCATCACCGTCAAGCCGCTGTACACCGCGGCCGACACGGCCGGGCTGCCTCACGCCGACACCTTGCCCGGCTTCGAGCCCTTCGTGCGCGGCCCGCAAGCGACGATGTACGCGGTGCGTCCGTGGACCATCCGCCAATACGCCGGGTTCTCGACGGCCGAGGAGAGCAACGCGTTCTACCGCAAGGCCCTGGCCGCCGGCGGGCAGGGCGTCAGCGTCGCCTTCGACCTCGCCACCCACCGTGGCTACGACAGCGACCATCCTCGCGTCACCGGCGATGTCGGCAAGGCGGGCGTCGCGATCGACTCGGTCGAGGACATGAAGATCCTGTTCGACGGCATCCCGCTCGACAAGGTCAGCGTGAGCATGACCATGAACGGCGCGGTGCTGCCCGTGCTCGCCGGCTACGTGGTCGCGGCCGAAGAGCAGGGCGTGGACCAGGCGCTGCTGAGCGGGACCATCCAGAACGACATCCTCAAGGAGTTCATGGTCCGCAACACGTACATCTTCCCGCCCGAGCCGTCGATGCGCATCGTTGCCGACATCATCGAGTACACGGCATCGAGGATGCCGAAGTTCAACTCGATCTCGATCTCCGGCTACCACATGCAGGAAGCCGGCGCGACGCAGGCGCTGGAGCTGGCCTTCACGCTCGCCGACGGCCAGGAATACGTGAAGACCGCGATCGCCAAGGGCCTGGACGTCGACGACTTCGCCGGCCGCCTGAGCTTCTTCTGGGCGATCGGGATGAACTTCTACCTCGAGATCGCGAAGATGCGCGCCGCGCGCCTGCTGTGGACGCGCATCATGAAAGGCTTCAACGCGAAGAGCGCGAAGAGCCTGATGCTGCGCACGCACTGCCAGACCAGCGGCTGGAGCCTCACCGAGCAGGACCCGTACAACAACGTCGTGCGAACCACCGTCGAGGCGATGGCCGCCGTGTTCGGCGGCACGCAGAGCCTGCACACCAACAGCTTCGACGAGGCCATCGCGCTGCCGACGGAGATCAGCTCGCGCATCGCGCGCAACACCCAGCTCGTCATCCAGGAAGAGACCCACATCACCAGCGTCGTCGACCCCTGGGCCGGCAGCTACATGATGGAGTCGCTGACCCAGGAGATGGCCGACAAGGCCTGGTCCATCATCGAGGAAGTCCAGGCCATGGGCGGCATGACCAAGGCCGTCGACTCGGGCTGGGCGAAGTTGAAGATCGAGGCCAGCGCCGCCGAGAAGCAGGCGCGCATCGATTCGGGCAAGGACGTGATCGTCGGCGTCAACAAGTACAAGCTCAAGAAGCAGGATCCGATCGACATCCGCGAGGTCGACAACGTCAAGGTGCGCGACGCGCAGATCGAGCGGCTGCAGAAGATCAAGGCGAACCGCGACACCGCGAAGGTGCAGGCCGCGCTGGCTGCGCTGACCGAGGCCGCGCAATCGGGGCAGGGCAACCTGCTGGCGCTGAGCATCGACGCGATGCGGCTGCGCGCGACCGTCGGCGAAGTCAGCGACGCGCTGGAAAAAATCTACGGGCGCCACCGCGCCGACATCCAGAAGGTGACCGGGGTGTATGCCGCTGCCTACGACAGTGCCGAAGGTTGGGAGAAGCTGAAGGCCGAGATCGCGGCGTTCGGCGAGAGCCAGGGCCGGCGACCGCGCGTGATGATCGCCAAGCTCGGCCAGGACGGCCACGACCGTGGCGCCAAGGTCGTGGCCACGGCCTTCGCCGACCTCGGCTACGACGTCGACATGGGGCCGCTGTTCCAGACGCCCGAGGAGTGCGCGCGCCAGGCTATCGAGAACGACGTGCACGCCGTCGGCGTGAGCACGCTCGCCGCCGGCCACAAGACACTGGTGCCGGCGATCATCGCCGAGCTGCGCCGGCAAGGCTCCGACGACATCGTCGTCTTCTGCGGCGGCGTGATTCCGCAGCAGGACTACGACTTCCTCTACGACGCCGGCGTGAAGGGCATCTATGGCCCTGGCACGCCGATCCCGGTGAGTGCGAAGGACGTGCTCGAGCAGATCAAGGCCTCGCTGGCCTGATCCACAGGCGGACGCCCAGGCGATGGACGAAGCCGACGAGGCACTGAAGGCGACGCTGCTGGGGCCTGTCGGTCCGGCCCAGCGGCGCGCGCTGGCCAAGACGATCACCCTGCTCGAATCGACACGCGCCGATCACCGCCTGCGTGCCGACGAGCTGCTTAACGCGCTGCTGCCGCACACCGGCAAGGCCTCGCGGATGGGCATCAGCGGTGTGCCCGGCGTGGGCAAGAGCACCTTCATCGAGGCCCTCGGCCTGTTCCTCATCGAGCGCGGCCACCGCGTCGCGGTGCTCGCGATCGACCCCTCGTCCAGCGTCTCCGGCGGCTCGATACTCGGCGACAAGACGCGCATGGAGCGGCTGTCGATGGACGAGCGCGCCTTCATCCGGCCCAGCCCCGCCAGCGGCACGCTCGGCGGCGTCACGGAGAAGACACGAGAGGCGATGCTGGTCTGCGAAGCCGCAGGCTTCGACGTCGTCATCGTCGAGACGGTCGGCGTCGGCCAGAGCGAGACCGCGGTCGCCGGCATGACCGACATGTTCGTGCTGCTGCAACTACCCAATGCCGGCGACGACCTGCAGGCCATCAAGAAGGGCGTGATGGAGCTGGCCGACCTCGTCGTCATCAACAAGGCCGACCTCGACGAGGCGGCGGCCACACGCGCTCGCGCGCAGATCGCCGGTGCGATGCGATTGCTGGGCGCGCACGCCCACGCGGGCACCCAGGTGCTGCAGCTGAGCGCGGTCAAGGGCACCGGCCTGTCCGAGTTCTGGCAGACCGTGAGCGATTTCCTCGCCCGGCGACAGTCCAGCGGTGCGCTGGCCGAGCGCCGCCGCTCGCAGGACCGCGCGTGGATGTGGGAACGCGTCGAAAGCGGACTGCGCGAACGTTTCAAGAACCATGCGGCGGTGCGCGAAGCGCTGCCGACCGTCACCGAAGAAGTCCGGGCCGGGCGTCTTGCAGCGAGTGTCGCTGCGCGCCGCCTGCTCGAACTGCTCAATATTCCTGGGAGCACCTGAATGCACGACATCCTCGAACAACTCGAAAACAAGCGCGCCGCGGCGCGCCTGGGCGGCGGCAAGAAACGCATCGCCGCCCAGCATTCCAAGGGCAAGCTGAGCGCGCGCGAGCGGCTCGAGCTGCTGCTCGACGAGGACTCGTTCGAGGAATGGGACATGTTCGTCGAGCACCGCTGCGCCGACTTCGGCATGGCCGACACCAAGATTCCCGGCGACGGCGTGGTGACCGGCTACGGCACGATCGACGGCCGCCTCGTCCTGGTCTTCAGCCAGGACTTCACCGTCTTCGGCGGCGCGCTGTCCGAGGCGCACGCCGAGAAGATCTGCAAGGTCATGGACCAGGCGATGAAGGTCGGCGCGCCGGTGATCGGCATCAACGACAGCGGCGGTGCCCGTATCCAGGAAGGCGTGGCCTCGCTCGGCGGCTACGCCGAGGTGTTCCAGCGCAACGTGATGGCCTCGGGCGTGATCCCGCAGATCAGCATGATCATGGGGCCATGCGCCGGCGGCGCCGTGTACTCGCCGGCGATGACCGACTTCATCTTCATGGTGAAGGACAGCAGCTACATGTTCGTCACCGGCCCCGACGTCGTGAAGACCGTGACCCACGAGGAGGTCACCGCCGAGGAGCTGGGCGGCGCGGGCACCCACACCAGCCGCAGCGGCGTGGCCGACCTCGCGTTCGAGAACGATGTCGAGGCGATCCTGATGCTGCGGCGCTTCTTCAGCTACCTGCCGCTCAACAACCGCCAGAAGGCGCCCGTCCGCCTGAGCGGCGACCCGGCCGATCGCGCCGAGCGCTCGCTGGACACGCTCGTGCCCGACAACCCGAACAAGCCCTACGACATGAAGGAGCTGATCACCAAGGTGGTCGACGACGGCGACTTCTTCGAACTGCAGAGCGACTACGCGAAGAACATCGTCGTCGGCTTCGGCCGCCTGGAAGGGCAGACGGTGGGCATCGTCGCGAACAACCCGATGGTGCTGGCCGGCTGCCTCGACATCAAAAGCAGCATCAAGGCAGCGCGCTTCGTGCGCTTCTGCGACGCCTTCAGCATCCCGGTCGTCACCTTCGTCGACGTGCCGGGCTTCATGCCGGGCACGAGCCAGGAGTACGGCGGCATCATCAAGCACGGCGCCAAGCTGCTGTACGCGTACGCCGAGTGCACGGTGCCCAAGGTCACGGTCATCACGCGCAAGGCCTACGGCGGCGCCTACGACGTGATGAGCAGCAAGCACCTGCGCGGCGACGTGAACCTCGCCTGGCCCAACGCCGAGATCGCGGTCATGGGCGCCAAGGGCGCGGTCGAGATCATCTTCCGCGAGGACAAGAACAACCCCGCGAAGCTGGCAGCGCGCGAGGCCGAGTACAAGGCGCGTTTCGCCAATCCCTTCGTGGCCGGCTCACGCGGCTACATCGACGACGTGATCCTGCCGCACGAGACGCGCAAGCGCATCTGCCGGTCGCTGGTGATGCTGCGCGACAAGAAGCTGGAGAACCCCTGGCGCAAGCACGGCAACATCCCGCTGTGATCCTTTCCCGCAGAAGCAGCCTGCCGCGCCTTCCGCGCGGTGCGTCCGGAGCACGAACCTGACATGTTCAAGAAGATCCTGATTGCCAACCGCGGCGAGATCGCGTGCCGCGTCATCAAGACCGCGAAGAAGCTGGGCATCGCGACCGTGGCCGTCCATTCCGAGGCGGACAAGGACGCGCTGCACGTCGAACTCGCCGACGAGGCCGTGCTGCTCGGGCCGGCGCCCAGCCGCGAGAGCTACCTGGTCGCCGACAAGATCATCGCGGCCTGCAAGAGCACCGGCGCCGAAGCGGTGCACCCGGGCTACGGCTTCCTGTCCGAGAACGCGGACTTTTCGCGCCGTGTCGAGGAGGCCGGCATCGTCTTCATCGGCCCCAAGCACTACAGCATCTCCGCGATGGGCGACAAGATCGCGTCGAAGAAGCTTGCCAACGAGGCGAAGGTCAACACGATCCCGGGCTGGAACGAGGCGATCGAGTCGGCCGAGCAGGCGGTGAAGATCGCGCAGGGCATCGGCTACCCGGTGATGATCAAGGCCAGCGCGGGCGGCGGCGGCAAGGGCCTGCGCGTCGCGTTCAACGACAAGGAGGCGCTGGAGGGCTTTACCTCGTGCCGCAACGAGGCGAAGAACAGCTTCGGCGACGACCGGGTGTTCATCGAGAAGTTCGTCGAGCAGCCGCGCCACATCGAGATCCAGGTGCTGGGAGATTCGCACGGCAACGTCGTGTACCTGCACGAGCGCGAATGCTCGATCCAGCGCCGCCACCAGAAGGTGATCGAGGAAGCGCCCTCGCCCTTCATCAGCGACGCGACGCGACGCGCGATGGGCGAGCAGGCGGTGGCCCTGGCCAAGGCGGTGAAGTACCAGAGCGCGGGGACGGTGGAGTTCGTCGTCGGCAAGGACCAGGGCTTCTATTTCCTCGAGATGAACACGCGCCTGCAGGTCGAGCACCCGGTCACGGAGTGCATCACCGGCATCGACCTCGTCGAGCAGATGATCCGCGTTGCGGCGGGCGAGAAGCTGCCGTTCACGCAGGGCGAGATCCCGCGCCGCGGCTGGGCGATCGAATGCCGCATCAATGCGGAGGACCCGTTCCGCAACTTCCTGCCCTCGACCGGCCGCCTCGTGCGCTTCCAGCCGCCGCCGACGACGATGCAGGCGGCCGCGCCCGTGCCCGAGGTCGGCGTGCGCGTCGACACCGGGGTCGAGGAGGGCGGCGAGATCCCCATGTTCTACGACTCAATGATCGCCAAGCTCATCGTGCACGGCACCGACCGCGCCGACGCGGTCGCGCGCATGCGCGAAGCGCTGAACGGCTTCGTGATCCGCGGCGTGTCGAGCAACGTGCCGTTCCAGTCCGCGCTGCTCGGGCATCCGAAGTTCGCCGCCGGCGACTTCAACACCGGCTTCATCGCAGAGCACTACCCGAAGGGTTTCCGCGCCGAAGATGTCGCGCACGACGATCCCGACTTCCTGGTCGCGCTGGCGGCCACGGTTTCACGCCGCTACCGCGAGCGGGCCATCGGCATCAGCGGGCAGCTGCCGGGCCACGGCGCCACGATCGGCGACCGGTTCACGGTCGTGATCAAGGGCGAGGCCGGCCAGCATCGGCATGTGCCGGTCTCGATTCGCGTCGCCAAGGACGCCGGGTTCGACGTCGCGGTGGGCGATCGCCTCTACGCGATCACGGTCGACTGGGCCTTCGGGGGCATCCGCGCTACCGGCACCTGCAACGGCCGCCCGTTCACGGGCCAGGTCGAACGGTCCGGCGTCTGGTACCGCGTCGCCCACGACGGCCTTCGCATCGACGCGATGGTGGTCGCGCCCAGGGCGGCCGAACTTCTGCGCCTGATGCCGTTCAAGGCGCCGCCCGACATGAGCCGCTTCCTGCTCTCGCCGATGCCGGGCCTGCTGGCCGACGTCGTCGTCAAGCCCGGACAGCTCGTGCAGGCCGGCGAGAGGCTGGCGGTCATCGAGGCGATGAAGATGGAAAACATCCTGACCGCCGCGCAGGACGGAACGGTCGCCGAATTGCTGGCCACGAAGGGCGCGAGCCTGGCGGTCGACCAACCCATCATGAGATTCGAATGACGCCTCCCAAGCCTTTCCGCATCCTCGGCATCCAGCAGATCGCGATCGGCGGGCCGGACAAGCAACGCCTGAAGTCGCTGTGGGTCGACATTCTGGGCCTGACGGTGAAGAGCACGTTCGCCAGCGAGCGCGAGAACGTGGACGAGGATATCTGTGCGCTGGGTTCGGGGCCCCACGCGGTCGAGGTCGACCTCATGCAGCCGCTGGATCCTTCCAGGAAACCGGCCGTCCACCAGACGCCGCTGAATCACGTCGGGCTCTGGGTCGACGACCTGGCGAAGGCGGTCGAGTGGATGACGGCCCACGGGGTCCGGTTCGCGCCCGGCGGTATCCGCCCCGGCGCCGCGGGACACGACATCTGTTTCGTTCACCCCAAGGGAAACGACGAGTTCCCGGTCGGCGGCGAAGGCGTGCTGATCGAACTCGTGCAGGCGCCACCGGAAGTCGTGGCCGCGCTCGGCTGAGCACAAGGCTTCCCACGGCGCGGGGCATGTTCCTGGGCGTCCGGCGGCGCTGAAGGCAGGATATTTGCGTCGAGGCAGGGTCGCCGCTTCCAGCGCCCCATTGCGATGCAAGCCATCCGAGGAACCCCGAGCCGCTCACCGGGCCGGCGACGCGTCCGCGCGTCGGCGGCCGCGCACGCGGCCCTGGTCCTGCTGATGCTGGCGGCGCCGCGCACGAGCCTCGCCCAGCGCCTCCCCTACAACGAGCGCGATGGCCGGAAGATCTACACGGAGCGCTGCTCGGTCTGCCATTTGGCGGACGGGACCGGCAGCCTTCATACCGACAACTTCAACGGCTTCCCGCCGCTGACCGGAATGTCGGAGTGGATGAACCTCCGGCTGGGCCAGCGCTACGTGGCGCACGCGATCATCTACGGGCCCTATGGCGGCATCGTCGTCGGCGGGCAGTTCTACTTCGGCATGATGCCGCGCTTCCGGCCACGGTTGGACAACGAGCAGATCGTCGCCGTGATCCGCTACGTCGCGGAGACCTTGAACACGCCCTCGCCGGGGTACGTACCGATCGACGTCTCGGTGGTGGACGAGGCGCGGCATCTCGAAGACACGATCGAGGCGGTGCACGAGGGGCGGTACGCGTTGCCGCCGAGGTAGGCGCAGCCCGAACGAAGAGGCTGTGAAGAAATCGTAGCGAGCGAAGGCAGTTCGCGTCGCGAGCAGCGCAGAAACCGCAGCGTACACAGCAGTACGTGAGGATTTCGAGCAGCGCAGCGGCGCGAAATG
>JBKJPX010000021.1:0-9260 GCA_046594215.1 Panacagrimonas sp. | reverse complement strand
CGCAAGAAGGACACGGTATCGGCACCCGTCAAGCCGGGCACCCTGTCCACCACGGTCACGCTCGCGCCTGACGGGACCGCTGTCTCGGTCGCCCCCACGCCGACAACCCCTGCCGCGACCGCAGCGACCGACCGGGCGACCGCCCTGCCGGCCCCGAACAACCAGGGCGGCGTTCCCTACGTGAGCGGCGGCATCGGGTCCGAGGAGTCCGCGGCGCTCAAGGCGCAGTTTCCCAAGTACGCGATGGCGCTGACCTTCGCCAGCGTGCAGAGCGGCCACAACGCGTTCCTGGCCTCGGTGCCGGTGAAGATCCTCGATGCGACCGGCGCCACAGTGCTGGACGTAACCACCGATGGTCCCTACCTGCTGGTCGATGTCCCGCCGGGCAAGTACGAGGTCGTGGCGACGCACGATGGAAAGGAGCAGCGCGCATCCTTGCAGATCACCGCAGGACACAACGTGGAACGCGCGTTCTCGTGGGCGGCGCCCTGAGCACGCCGCAGTCCTGGCCCGGCGAAGTCCGGGACGCGCCCAGATAGCGAGAACAAGCCCGGACCGAGTCCGGGCTACGAGGCGGTCAGCCCTTCAACACGTCCCGCATCGAATAGAGCCCCGGCTCGCGCCCCGCCAGCCACCCCGCGGCCCTCACCGCGCCGTTCGCGAAATTGAGCCGCGAACTCGCCTTGTGGCTGATCTCCACGCGCTCGCCGTCGCCGAGGAACATCACGGTATGGTCGCCCACGACGTCGCCGCCGCGGATGGTCGAGAAGCCGATCGTGCCCTTGCGCCGCGCGCCGGTATGTCCATACCGCTCGTACACGGCGTGCTTCGAAAGATCCTTTCCCGCGCCCTTCGCCACCGCCTCGCCCATCATCAGCGCGGTGCCGCTGGGCGCATCGACCTTGTGCTTGTGGTGCGCCTCGACGATCTCGACGTCGAAGTCTTCTCCCAGCGCCGCGGCCGCGGTTTCGAGCAACTGCACGCACAGATTCACACCCAGGCTGAAGTTGCCGGCCTTGACGATCGCGATCTGCCGCGCCGCGACGTCGATGCGCGCCTGCTGTTCCGGCGTGAAGCCCGTGGTTCCGATGACCATGGCCTTGCCCTTCGCGACGCAGGCCTCGAGCGCGGACAGCGTGCCCTCGGGACGCGTGAAGTCGACGAGCACGTCGAACGCGGGCGCGGCCGCGGCGATGTCGATCGTGATCGCGACACCGGCCGTCTCGAGGCCGGCCAGTTCACCGGCGTCACGTCCCACTTCGGCGACGCCATCACGTTCGAACGCCGCGCCCAGCGCGAGCTTGGCGCCCGCCGCGGCCTGGATCACGGCCCGGCCCATGCGGCCGGCGGCGCCGAGCACGGCGATTCGGGTGGGAGTCTTGGACATGGCGGAAGTGCGGCCGGAGCAGGAGAGGCGCGCATTCTAGGAAATGCGGCGGGATCGGGTTTTCCCTGGCGATGCAGATGCTTCGCTCGTCCGCCCTTCCCATGCGGCTTCGTCACCCGGGAAGAGGGGGTTTCAGCGCGTTGGTCTCAGCGACCTTCCCGCTTCGCCTGCTGCCACAAGCGCTCCATCTCCTGCACGCGCGCCGGTCCCTGCAGTTGATCCCACCCGGGCCGGCCGGCCATCACGACCTCGAAGCGGCGGCGAAACTTGGCATTCGCATGCGCCAGTGCGCGCGTCGGATCCACCTTCAAGTGACGCGAAAGATTGATCGCCACGAACAGCAGGTCGCCGAACTCGTCGAGCACCCTGGCCTCGCCCTGCGTCCGGTCGGGTCCCAGCGCGGGAGTGCCATTGAGGCACTCCCGCGTAAGCCCGACCGCTTCGCGCAATTCCCCGATCTCTTCGTCGAGCTTCGCCCACAACTCTTCCACGTGATTCCAGTCGAACCCCAGCGCCGCAGCCTCGCGTTGCAGTTCGACCGAGTCCGCCACCGGGTCGTCCGGATCCTCAGCGCGCATGCCGGTCCACTCGGTGACACAGGTCGTAGAGCATGCCGGCCGTCGCGCCCCAGATGCGAAAGCCGCCCCAGTTGAGTTCGAAGTACGGCACCACGAGGCCGTCACGGCTCAGGTTCTTGCGTTCGTACGCGGAAGGATCGAGCACCACCTCCAGCGGCACTTCGAACACCTGCGCGACCTCGGACGGATCGATCACCGGCGTGAATTCGCCTTCGACGAGGCCGACGACGGGCGTGACGAGGTTGCGGCTGATCACGGGGTAGTCGTCGAGGTAGCCCAGGACCTCGACTCTCGCCGGGTCGAGCCCGACTTCCTCCTGCGCCTCGCGCAGCGCGTTGGCGGCGGCCGACACGTCGGTGTCGTCGCGGCGCCCGCCGGGGAAGCTGATCTGCCCGCGATGCGAGCGCAGGTGATCGGCCCGGCGCGTGAGGAGCATGGTGAAGACCTCGCCGCGACGCAGAACCGGTGCAAGCACCGCCGCCGGGCGTAGCGTCTTCAGCAAGGCCGGCGTCAGCCAGCGATCCGCCTTGAGCGGCAGGTCGAGATGGGCCAGCGGCCGCGGCGCACGGTCGTGCGTGCCGGCCAGCGCATCGCGCAGCCGCTGTTCGACCGGCGCGATCAAGCGCGTCGCAGCACCACGCTGCCTGCGGAGTAGCCCGCTCCGAACGCGCAGAGCACGCCGATGTCGCCGGGCGCGAAGCCTTCGTGGTGCTTGTGGAAGGCGATCACCGAACCTGCCGAGCTGGTGTTGGCGTATTCGTCGAGGATCACCGGGGCTTCCTCCTTGGACGGCTCGCGACCGAGCACGCGCTTGGAGATCAGCTGGTTCATCGACAGGTTGGCCTGGTGCAGCCAGAAGCGCTTCACCGAGTTGGGCTCGATGCCCAGGTCGCCGAGGTGCGACACGATGAGCTCGGAGACCATGGGAACCACTTCCTTGAACACCTTGCGGCCTTCCTGCTTGAACACGAGATCGTCCCAGCGCCGCGGCGGGCTCTCCGAGTTGTTGAGGAATCCGAAGTTGTTGCGGATGTTGCTGGAGAACTGCGTCTTCAGGCGCGTGCCCAGGATCTCGAAGCGATTCGTGGGCGAAGCCGTTTCAAACGGCTCGACGACGATCGCGGTGGCGGCGTCACCGAAGATGAAGTGGCAGTCGCGATTACGAAAATTAAGATGTCCCGAGCAGACCTCGGGGCTGACCACGAGCGCGCACTTCGCGTTCCCCTGGCGCACCGCGTCGACCGCGGCCTGCACGCCGAAAGCGGCGGAGGCGCATGCCACGTTGATGTCGTAGCCGAAGCCGCCGGCACCGAGAAAGCTCTGGATCTCGACCGCCATCGCGGGATATGCGCGCTGCATGTTCGAACAGGCCACGAGCACGCAGTCCACGTCCTCGGGCTTGCGCCCCGCGCGTTCGAGCGCCTGGCGCGCGGCGGCGATACCCATCTCGGCGAGCTGCGAAGGCTCGTCGTCGCGCCGCGGCGCGATGCGCGGACGCATGAAGGCGATGTCCAGCACGCCGGACTTGTTGATGACGTAGCGCGAGCCGATGCCCGACGCCTTGACGATGAATTCGGATGACGAAGGCGCGATCGCCGCCTCGGTGCCGGCGGCGATGGCAGCCGCGTTGTCGGAGTTGAATTTTTCGACATAGGCGTTGTAGCTCGCCACGAGCTCGTCGTTGGAGATCGATTCCGACGGCGTGAACAGGCCGGTGCCGCTGATGCAGATTCTCGTCATGTGAGGTCCGATCCAGGGTCGGTCATTGCGTCAGACATAGGGCCGCGTTTCGCCCGAGGTCCAGCCGGCGACGCGCAGCGCTTCTTCCAGTGTCGCGCGCGGCTCGGCCTCATTGCCGATGCTCATATGCGAACCCTGGTACCAGCGCGTCTCCACTTCCCAGTGCGCCGCCAGCATCGCCGGCTGGTGCACCGGCACGATGCGATCCGCCGAAGCGGCGAACACGAAGCGGCGGTCGCGCGGGAGGCGGCAGGGCAAGGTCAGCGGCGAAACCGGCCTGAGCAACTCGCGGTAACGCGTCTCCGACAGGCCGCGGGCCTCGAAGTAGCGGCGGTGCGGCGGCGGCATCACGCGCCACAGCGTCTGCGCGAAATCGGTCACGGGGATGCCGGCGATCGCGAAGTCCAGATCCTTCTCGTAGCCCGTCAGCAGGCCGGTGTTGTAGCCCCCCAGGCTCACGCCATAAACGCCGATCTGCGGACGATCCTCGTTGCTGCGCAACCAGGCCAACCAGCGTCGCAGGTCCCACAGCGCCTGCGACTGGGCGAACACCAGGTCGAGAAGATCACCATCCAGGTACATGTCGCCGGACTTGCGTCCGACGCGACGCGGACCGTGCAAGGGCAGGATGGGCATCAGTACGTTGAAGCCCAGGCGCTTGTGCAGCAGTCCGGGCTTGAACAGCCCGAAGTCCATCCAGGTCTCGCCCATGCGATAGCCGTGGATGCAGAACAACCAGGGCCGCGTGGGGCCGGGGTGACGCAGCATCCACGCGGTCGCGCGGTTGTTCGCGGTGTGGCCGGCCCAGCGGCCGGCGCCGGGCAGGGCCGGGTCCGGCACGAAGCCGGAGTCGAAGCTGATGCGCTCGAACTCGAATCCGAAGCGTTTTTCCGTCTGCGCGTTCACGTGATCCGGCGCATCGGGCGCGGCGTGCAGGCGGTCCGGCACTTCCAGCCAGCCGCGCGCTTCCATCGCCTTGCCCAGCTCGAGCGCCTCGTTGCACATGCGCTCGGCGAGCTCGCCGCCGGGTACGCGTGCGGCGAGCAGGAAGAAGCCCATCATCGCTTCGTCGAAGCCGACCTTGACCTGCATCTTCAGGTCGCCGTCGGGCTCGGGAACCACGTCGGGCGTGACGGCTTCGACCAGGCTCACGCGGCCGGACACCGTGAAGCAGGCCAGGCCGAGCAGGCCCATGAGCACCGCGGGCAGGAACGCGACCGCGAACACCAGCGGCAGCGACACGAGCACGGCGACTACCGACCCGATCGCCATGTAGGCGGTCACGCGCGCGTCGCCGCGCAGCAGGATCATCGAAAGGCCGGTCACCAGCCACAGCAGCGCTGGAGCTCCGGCGAGCAATGCACTGACGACACCGTGGATCAGGGTGAGAGCGTAGAGGCCGGCGGCCGTGGGCAGCAGGCCCCACCACTGGTATTGGCGCGGCAGGACCAGCGGGCGGGTCGACACCGGCTCAGCCCGTGAGCACGCGGTACAGCGCGAGCGACCCGACCACCAGGCCGACCGCCGCGACGGCCTGTGCCCACCACTTCCACGCCGTCTTGCGCAGCAGGCTCCAGAACGCGGCGCCCGTGACCGCCGTCAGCAGCGTGAAGATGCCGATCACTTCGGCCACGGTCGGCATCTGGGCGTTGGCGCCGGCCGAGATGTCCATGTTGAAGCTGTAGAGGATCCAGACGACGCCCATCATCGCGGCCAGGGTTCCCGCCAGCGCGAACAGCGCGGCGTCGAGGATCAGCAGGGTTCTCATCGTTGTTTGCGTCGGATCAGTTTGAGTGCGGGAACGAGTTCGCCCAGTACCTTGGGCTGCGACAACCCTGCCTTGAGCAGCAGCTTCACGAATCCGCGCACCATCGCGTCGCGGCTGTCGAAGACGTTGCCGACCAGCGGGATGCGGCGGTTGTCGATCATCGTGACCTTGTCGCCGGGCTCGTCGCCGAATCGGAAGGTCACCGTGAGGTCGACTTCGAGCGGCTCGTCGTCCTGGCGTGCTTTTGATTTGCGGTTCGGTCTCGATAGCATGGCGCCTCTCCCGATCTTGCGAGCACTCACGTGTCCGTCGAACGTCTCGTCTGCTTCGCCCACGGCAAGGAAAGCGGTCCCTGGGGCACCAAGATCACGCGGCTCGCCGAGGTGGCGCGGGCGCGGGGATTCGAGGTGATAAGCCCGGATTATAGTGGCACGCACGACCCGCACGAGCGCGTTCGCATGCTGGTGGACCTGGCACCGAGCGCTCGCCAGCTTGTGCTCGTGGGCTCGAGCATGGGCGGATATGTCGCGGCGCACGCCTGCGCGCAGCTGCGTCCGGCCGCGCTGTTCCTGATGGCCCCCGCGCTCTACTTCCCGGGCTGGGACGCAGAGCCGAAGGACATTCCGCCGCGCTCCTGCGTGGTGCACGGCTGGGGCGACGACGTGGTGCCGGTGGACCGGGCGCAGCGATTCGCGCAGGCGCACCGGGCAGAACTGCACCTGTTGCACTCCGGGCACACGCTCAATGACCAGTTGCCGACGCTGTCCTTCCTGCTGGATCGGATGCTCGAGAGTGTCCTGCTGGGGTAAGCGCGGTTTTCGGCACGCACGCCTTGGGTTGGGCAGGCCTTGATCTGCCCACGCGGTGCGGCCAGAACGCTTGGGCAAACGAGAAGCCGTTTGCCCGTCCTAGGCCTCGGGTTCGGGTTCGGCCGACGAGCGATCCGTGTGCCCGAGCGACCGCCCAGGCGCAACACGATCCCTCACCGCGCGCTTGAGCGCGGTGATCTCCGGAAACCCGTGGTCGCGCGCGCGATCGGCCAGCAGCTCGCCGTTGAGCCTGATCGCGAACACGCCCGACGCGGCGGGGCGCAAGGCGACTTCCTGCACCTCTGCCTCGAAGCTGGACAGCAGTTCCTGCGCATACCAGGCTGCACGCAGCAGCCATTTGCATCGCGGGCAGTAGTCGATCTCGACGCGGTTCATGCGCTTTCGCCGACAGGCCGGTACGCGGCGACGAATTCCGGCGGCTGGCGGCGCGGCTTGCCGGTCTTCATGTCCACGCAGATCCACTGCGTGCGCCCGCGCAGGATGATCCGGCGATCCTGCTCGCGGATGATCTGATAGGCGCGCCACATGTCGAGCCGGCCCGCGTTCTCGGCGATCCAGGTCGCGACATGCAGGCGATCGCCGGCGTGGGTGGCCGCGAGGTAGTCCAGTTCGTGCCGTCGCGCCACGCAGCCCGCGCCGACACGGTGGTAGTCCTCCATCCCGAATCCGAGGGAGACGGAATGGGCCCAGGCCACGTCCTGCAACCACGACAGATACACGACGTTGTTCGTGTGACCGAAAGCGTCGAGGTGTTCGCGGCCGACCTCCAGGGTCTCGACGAAGGGTGTGGCAACGTCCCAAGGCAGCGGATCGGCGGGCATGAAAACTCCTGCAGGAGCCTCATTGTCTCATCGGCGGCCCGGGGCGCGACGCCGGAATCCATCCCGTCCCACCTCCACCGGGACGGGAAGATCGCATTGCCCTGCCCTGCAACCGGGCGTTAAACTCGCAATCCGTACCATTCTGGTCTTGATTGATCGCCGCATGTTCAAACTCGGGAAACTGACCGATTACGGCACCGTGCTGATGACCGCGCTGGCGGATCAGCCCGAGCGCCTGCAGACCTCGCAGGAACTGGCGGGCAGCACGCATCTGGCGGCGCCAACCGTGGCGAAGCTGCTCAAGCTGCTGGGCAAGGCCGGGC
Source organism: Panacagrimonas sp. (assembly GCA_046594215.1). Taxonomy (GTDB): domain Bacteria; phylum Pseudomonadota; class Gammaproteobacteria; order Nevskiales; family Nevskiaceae; genus Panacagrimonas. The sequence continues at coordinate 1,813 of JBKJPX010000021.1, read as the reverse complement.
TCGTCGAGTCCTCGCGCGGCGCCCGGGGCGGCTACCGGCTGGCGCGCTCACCCGAGCAGATCACCGTGGCGGATATCGTGATCGCGCTCGAAGGCCCGATCGCGCTCACGCAGTGCGCGGTGCACCGCGGCTGCGGCATCGAATCGCACTGCGGCGTGCGCTCCAACTGGCGCGTGATCAACGACGCCATCCGCAGCGCGCTCGACGCGGTCAGCCTCGCGCAGATGACCTTGCCGCTGCGCCGCGGCGGGGCACGCAGCTTGCGGGAACATCCTCTCCTCTTCTCCCCGCCTTCGCGGGGCTGAACGCGAAACCGGCCACCCTCATGGCAGCCAACGAACAGACCACCGCCGAAAGCGCACGAGACCTTGTAACGCGCCGCGTCGCGCAGGCCTACAGCGCAGGCTTTGTCACCGACATCGAGTCGGAAACCGTGCCGCCCGGCCACAGCGAAGAGGTCGTGCGCCTGATCTCGGCACGCAAGCAGGAACCCGAATGGCTGCTGGAATGGCGCCTGAAGGCCTATCGCCGCTGGCTCAAGATGACGGAGCCCAAGTGGGCGCACGTCGACTACAAGCCGATCGACTACCAGTCGATCAGCTATTTTTCGGCGCCCAAGTCCATGAAGGACCGGCCCAAGTCGCTCGACGAGGTTGATCCGAAGCTGCTCGAGACCTACAAGAAGCTCGGCATCCCGCTCAAGGAGCAGGAGATGCTGGCCGGCGTGGTGCCCCAGGTCGCGGTCGACGTGGTGTTCGACTCGGTGTCGGTGGGCACGACGTTCCGAAAGAAGCTCGCGGAGGCCGGCGTGATCTTCTGCTCGATCTCGGAGGCCGTGCACTCGCACCCGGAAATCGTGAAGAAGTACCTGGGCTCGGTCGTGCCCTTCGGCGACAACTACTTCGCGGCGCTGAATTCCGCGGTGTTCAGCGACGGCAGCTTCGTGTTCATTCCCAAGGGCGTGCGCTGCCCGATGGAGCTGAGCACTTACTTCCGTATCAACGAGCGCAATACCGGCCAGTTCGAGCGCACCCTGATCGTGGCCGAAGAACGCAGCCACGTGAGCTACCTCGAAGGCTGCACGGCGCCGCAGCGCGACGAGAACCAGCTGCACGCGGCCGTGGTGGAACTGGTCGCGCTGGACGATGCGCAGATCAAGTACTCGACAGTGCAGAACTGGTACCCGGGCGACGAAAACGGCAAGGGCGGCATCTACAACTTCGTCACCAAGCGCGGGCTGGCCAAAGGCGTCAACTCGCGTATTTCGTGGACCCAGGTCGAGACCGGCTCGGCGATCACCTGGAAGTATCCTTCCGTCGTGCTGCTTGGCGACAACTCGGTCGGCGAGTTCTATTCGGTCGCGGTCACCAACAACTATCAGCAGGCCGACACCGGCACCAAGATGATCCACATCGGCAAGAACACTCGCAGCACTATCGTATCCAAAGGCATCTCGGCCGGCCGTTCCAACAACAGCTATCGCGGGCTGGTCCGGATTGCGCCCACCGCCGTCGGTGCCCGCAATTATTCGCAATGCGACTCGATGCTGATTGGCGACCGGAGCGGCGCCAACACCTTCCCCTACATCCAGGTGCGCAACAACACCGCCAAAGTCGAGCACGAGGCGTCGACCTCGAAGATCGGCGAGGACCAGCTGTTCTACTTCGCGCAGCGCGGTATCGGTGCCGAGGCGGCGGTGTCGATGATCATCAACGGATTCTGCAAGCACGTGTTTCAACAATTGCCGATGGAGTTTGCGGTCGAGGCGACCAAGCTGCTCGGTTTCAAGCTCGAAGGAAGTGTCGGATGATTG
>JBKJPX010000105.1:0-7994 GCA_046594215.1 Panacagrimonas sp. | reverse complement strand
CATCTGCGACGCGGCCGACTCGATCGCCTTGGTGAGCTTGTCCTCCTCGACCAGGATCGCCTCGGTGGTCATGCCCGTCGCGAACTTGATCTCGTCCAGCGCCTGCAGGTTCGTCGGGTCCGATACGGCGAGGAACAGCTTGCGACCGCGCTTGAACAAAGGCAGCGCGTGGCACTTTCGAAGCAGCTTCTCGCCGATCTCGCTGACCACCGCGGTGTCGACGTTGAACGCCGCGAGGTCCATCAGCGGCACGCCGAACTCGTGGCTCGCCGCCTCCGCGAGGCGTCCTGCGGGTATGGCCTTGCTTTCGACGAGCACGCTCACCAGCGCCACGTTGGCGCGCACGGCCTTGGCCTGGATATCGCGCGCCTGGTCCTCGGTGATCAGGTTGTCCGCGACCAATCGCCGCGCAAGTCCTCCGAGGAAGACGGACGGGGACTGGGCCGGATTGCTGACGCCTTGAGGATTGATGGCCATCGCTCTTTGCGGGTCTTGCCGGGGGTTGGGGCGATCAGAGTACGCCAAAAATCGGGCGCCTTTACATCGGGTGCGAGCGCGGGGCGCAGGCGAATTGGGGTTGCGGACAGGGCAGGCGCCGACGTCCTCCCGGGGAGCTGCGAGGGAGCTGCGCGGTCGCGAGCGCGCGCTGATGCGGCAGGTGGAGGAGTCCGGGCGTCACGGCTGAGGGAGGGTCGGCGCGGGCCTTCGCAAGGGCGGCAGGTCCTGGCGCTGCCCTCGGCTGTAGAGCGGGTGTGTCCTCCGGCAGGCCGATGCCCGACACTATGTGCCGTACTTTGCTTTTCCAATCGGTACGCCAGGACCGCCGGACCCCATGAGTTATTCGCGCATTGTCGGCGTCGGCAGCTATCTGCCGGCCCGCGTCGTCACCAACCAGGACCTCGAAAGCAAGATCGAGACCTCGGACGAGTGGATCTTCCAGCGCACCGGCATCCGCAGCCGGCGGGTCGCCGCGCAGGGCGAACAGACCTCGGACCTGGCCCTGCAGGCGTCCCTGAAGGCCATGGAGATGGCGGGGGTTACCGCGGCGGACATCGACCTGATCATCGTGGCCACCACGACGCCCGACATCGTGTTTCCGTCGAGCGCCTGCATCCTGCAGCGCAAGCTGGGCGTGAAGCAGGGTGCCGCGTTCGATGTGCAGGCCGTTTGCACCGGTTTCGTCTACGCGCTCGCGGTCGCGGACAAGTTCGTCGCCACGGACCAGAGCAAGTGCGCGCTCGTGGTCGGGGCCGAGGTGTTCTCGCGACTGCTGGACTGGAACGACCGGCGCACCTGCGTGCTGTTCGGCGACGGTGCTGGCGCCGTCGTGCTCAAGCGCTCGGAGGCGCCCGGCATCCTGTCCACCCATCTGCACTCCGATGGTGACCAGGGCGACATTCTTTGCGTCCCGGGCACGGTCCACGGCGGCGAGCATCAGGGCCACCCCTTCGTGCAGATGGACGGCCAGGCCGTGTTCAGGTTCGCGGTGCGCGCGCTCGACCAAGTGTGCCGCGAGACGCTCGAGCACAACGGCATCAAGGGCAGCGACATCGACTGGCTGGTGCCGCACCAGGCCAACATCCGCATCATCCTGGCCACGGCGCAGAAATTGGGCATGCCGCCGGAGCGCGTGGTCACCACCCTGGAGCACCAGGGCAACACGTCGGCCGCCTCGGTGCCGTTGGCGCTGGACCTGGCGGTGCGCGACGGCCGGATCAAGACCGGCCACCTCGTGATGCTCGAGGCGGTCGGCGGCGGAATGACCTGGGGTTCGGCGCTGCTGCGCTGGTAGAACGCGCTGGCGTCAGGGGGCCGCGGCAGCGGCTGGCGTGGCGGTCGGCGGATGCTGCAGCAGTTCGAGCGTCAGCTTCTTGATGTCGCGCGGGAAGTAGTCGGCGTAGCCCAGCCAGATCATGTGCACCTTGCCCTCAGGGGTCAGCAGGAAGGTGGCTGGCAACTTCCACGGCCCGTAACGCTTCATCGCGATCATGAGCGGGTCACCGATCACCGGGTAACCGACCGGGTGCAGTTCGAGGAATTTTCGCGCCTTGGGAAGATCGTTGTCGACGTTCACGCTGACGATCTCGAAACGGTCGCCGTAGCCTTCCTCCTTCAGCTCGTTGCGCACGCGATCGAGTTCGGGCATCGAGATCAGGCAGGGCGTGCACCAGGTCGCCCAGAAATCGACCGCCACGACCTTGCCGCGGTACTGCGACAACCTGATGCCGGGGTCGCCGTTGAGGATGAGGCCGGCGATGTCGGGCGCCTCGGATCCGAACGGCAACAACTCGCTCTTGGCCGGCGCTTGCGCGTTTGTCGCGAGGGGCAGGACGAGCAGGATCGAAAGCAACGCGGGGCGCAGACGGGTCAGGGACATTCGCATCTAGCGGGTGAAGGCGGCGAAAATCGAACACGAAACCTAACCCGCGCGCCGGTGCTGCGATAGCTCGCCTTCGTGATGAACGATCGGCGACACCGAATCCCGCCGCCCACCCCGACATGAAAAGCAGACGCCGATGAGCACGCTCACCCTCCTGCGCCACGGCCAGGCCTCGTTCGGCGCCGATCGCTACGACGCGCTGTCCGATCGCGGACGCGAGCAATCCGAACGGGTCGGCCAGCACTTCGCGGAACGCGCGCGTCGATTCGACCGGATCTGGATCGGCCCGCGTGACCGCCATCGGCTGACCGCGCGCCACGCGCTCGAACCGCTGGGCCTGGATTGGGATGGGCAGGCGGAGCCCGCGCTCAACGAGTTCGCCGAAGGCCAGCAGCTCCTCGCCTCGGCGCAGGCGCGACGCGGCGTGAAGCTGCGCGGCGAGGGCGCCATCCGCGGCAAGGACGCCGCGCGCTATTACGCGCAGGAGATCACGGCCTGGGCCGAATCACGGGTCCTCATCGAAGGCGTGCCGTCGGTGTCTGAATTCCGCGCAACGGTGAGCGAGTGGCTCGCGCGGGCCACCGCGTCGGACGCGCCGGGCCAATCGGTGCTCGCCGTGACGTCCGGTGGCGTGATCGCGGCGGTCATGGCGGAAGTGCTCGGACTGGCTGACACCTCGGTCGGCTCGCTCATGCACGCGATCTACAATGGGTCGCTGACCGAGCTGATATTTTCAGAGGGAAGGGCGCCATCGCTCGTGAGCTTCAACGTCGCGAGCTTCCTTCCTGATGATTTGCTCACGCGTGTCTAGGCACAGAGCAGCGCCGCAGCCCCGACGACGCTTGGAGGTTTTCACAGGCGACGAGGAACAGCCCCGGCTCTTGGTTTCGCGAAATTCAAAGTCCGGGCTTCGGGCTGCGCTTATCCGTCATGCCCTTGCCGCGTTCGCGCTCACCAGCTCCGCCCAACGCGGCATCAAAGACGGCGCAAGGTCGTGTCCCATGCCGGGAATCAGCTCCAGCCTGGCGCCGCGGATCAGCCTCGCGCTGCGCTGCCCGCAGGCGGGACGCAGCAGCGGATCCGACAGGCCGTGAATCACCTGCGTGGGCGCCACGATATTCGGCAGCAGCGATTCGAAGCTGCCGGTCGCCAGGATCGCGTGCGTCTGCCGCGCGTGCCCCTCGGGTCGGAAAGCGCGGTCGTAGGCGCGGCCCGCCAGGCGCATTCGGTACTCGATCGGCGTATGGAAGCCCGGGCTCCCGACGCGGCGCAGCATCTGCACGGAGCGCTGGATCACCTGCTCGCGCGTCTTCGGACGCCCACCCAATCCGGCCATGCGCAGCAGCACGTCGAATCGCGCGGCCGGCAGCCGTGGATGGTTGGTGCTGGACATGATCGAGGTCAGGCTCTTGACCCGGCGCGGATGGGTGCCCGCCGCGATCTGCGCGACCATTCCGCCCATCGACGCGCCCACAAAATGCGCGCGTTCGATGCCCAGCGTGTCGAGCAGCCCGATGCTGTCTGCCGCCATGTCGTGCAGCGTGTAGTTGGCGTGCGTGGAGATCCCAAAGCGCGAACGCAGCCAGTCACGCGCCACGCTGAATCCCACGCCGCGGTCCGCCGTGTCGGACAGTCCGCTGTCGCGGTTGTCGAAGCGGATCACGCGGAAGCCGCGTCTCACGAGGTCCGTCACCAGCGCGTCCGGCCAGTGGATGAGCTGGCCACCCAGGCCCATGAGGAGCAGCAGCGGCTCGCCGCGAGCGGGACCGGTTTCTTCCCAGTGGAGTTGCAGGCCATTGACGCAGGCGCTGCCAGCGGACCAACACATTTCCATGACAGGTTTTTTGCGATCCCGTGACGGTTGAGTGAAAGGCCGCGGAAAGTAGCGATTTTTTTTTCGCGATGTCACCTCGCCGCCCTGTCACACGACGGACGGTCCTCTGCCGCCTCCGAAACGCGGCGGACACCAGATTTCCGAAGCCGGAACTCGCCCCGACACCGCGTGCGCCTACCTTGGCCTCACCGCAACGCAGACCAATGCCGCCCGCATTCCCGGAGAGACCCATGAGCTTCGCCCGCCTGGCCGTCCACCTCGTTCTCGCCGCCGCCTTCCTCGGCATTGCGCTGTCCTCGCGCGCCGCCCAGTTCGGCGACGTCAGCGCTCTCGCGCAGATCCCGGCGCCCGGCTTTCCCGAGGGCATCGCCATCAAGGGCGACCGCGTCTACGTTGCCGGCCCGGCGATGCCAGGCACTTCGATCGACAACCGGGCTTCTCGGGTCTGGGCGTACGGCGCCGCCAACGGCTAGCTCACGCGCACCTTGCTGACTCAGGGCGAGCAGGTGCGTGGCGGCCGAGCACGCCGATCGGCGCTCGGGCCCGGCCTTGCGCCGCGTCCGAGGCTTGCGGGTCACAAAAACTTAGCTGGCTCCGCGGGGTCCACAGTCGGACAATGGCACGGCATTCGCTTCGCGCAGTTGCCGTATCCCGAAGAAATCCGCCAACGGAGCCGGAATGAAACGTCTCACCGCGCTGGACCTCGGCTTCATCTACCTGGAAAAGCGCAACCAGCCCTTCCACGTCGCCTATCTGAACCTGTTGACGCCGCCGGCCAACGCGCCGCAGGACTTCGTCCAGAAACTCGTCGAGCGCCTGCGTTCCTACGCCGCGCCGCTGCCGCCTTTCAACCAGCGCCTCGAGAGCCGCCTGGGCGCGGCCTACTGGGTCGAAGAGCCGGAATTCGACATCGAGCAGCACGTCATCCACCTGTCGCTGCCGCGTCCCGGCCGCATCAAGGACCTGCTGGCGATGGTGTCGCGCATGCACGCGAGCCACCTCGACCGCGCCTACCCGCTGTGGCGCACGTATGTCATCGAGGGCGTGGAGGGGGGCCGCATCGCGACCTATTCCAAGGTCCATCACTCGGTCGCCGACGGCATCGCCGGCACGCGCCTGACCCTGCGTTCGATGTCGGCCAACCCCGACGAGATCCTGCCGCCGCCCTGGGCGGTGCCGCCGCAGGGCCGGCGCGAGCGCGTGGGCAACATCCTCACCGCCCCCGTCACCGGCGCGGCGAAGCTGGTTTCGCGCTTTCGCGGAGCCTTCGGTAGCGTGCCCGGCGTTGCGCGCGAGCTTCGCCAGTCGATGCGCGAGTCGCGCGCCAAGCATCCGGACTTCGTCTCCGGCGCCTCGGCTCCATCGTCGATCCTCAATCGCCCGATCAGCGCCTCGCGGCGCTACGCGGCGCAGAGCTTCTCCTTGCCGCGCGCGAAACTCGCGGGGAAGGCGCTGGGCGGCACCGTGAACGACATGGTCCTGGCGATGTGCGCGCACGCGCTGCGCAAGTACCTGCTCGACCTCGACGCCCTGCCCGACACGCCGCTGATCGCCGGCGTGCCGATGTCCACGCGCCGCGACCGCAGCGAAACCGGCAACCAGATCGGCTTCATGCTCGTGAACCTGGGCACCCACCTCGAGGACCCGGGCGAGCGCCTGCGCACGATCGTGGCCTCGGTGGAGCACAACAAGCAGCGCTTCATGAAGATGAAGGCTGGGGAGGTGCTTGGCTACGGTGCGACCCTCATGGCGCCGGGCCTGCTCAACATGCTGACCAACCCGAAGCGCGGCAAGCTCGCGTTCAATCTCGTGATCTCGCACGTGCCCGGCCCGCGCACGCCGCTTTACTGGATGGGATGCAGCGTGGACGGCATGTACCCGGTATCGGTGGTCGTCGACGGCATGGCGTTGAACATCTCGCTGACCAGCCTGCAGGACCGCATCGACTTCGGCGTGATCGCCTGCCGGCGCACCTTGCCTCACGTGCAGCGCGTGCTCGATTACCTCGGCGAGGGGCTGGATGAACTCGAGGCGCTGTCGGCGCTCACGCCGGCCGTGTAACCGGGTAGCGCGGACGAAGTCCGGGGCGTTCTTCGCAAATCGGTCGAGTACCCCGCACCTCGTTCGGGCGACGTAAAGCGGCGCTTCAATCCAGCGTGCGCCGAAAGCGGCTCAGTCCGAGCCCAAGCACGACCGCGATGAAGAGCAGCAGCGGCCACAGGTGTGGCCAGACATCCGCGAAACCGTTCCCCTTGAGCAGGATCCCGCGCACGATCCGAAGGAAATGCGTCAGCGGCAACCCCTCGCCGATGGTCTGCGCCCAGCCCGGCATGCCGCGGAACGGGAACATGAAGCCCGAGAGCAGGATCGAGGGCAGGAAGAAGAACAGCGTCATCTGCATCGCCTGCATCTGGTTGCGCGCCGTCGTCGAGATCGTGATCCCGACCGCAAGGTTCGCAAGGATGAAGGCCTGCGTGAGCAGCAACAGCAGCAGCAGGCTGCCGACCATCGGCACACCGAACAGCAGTGCGGCGGCGAGCAGGATCACGCCGACCTGCACGTTGCCGATCGCGACGTAGGGCAGGATCTTCCCCAGCATCACCTCGAGCGGTCGCACGGGCGTGGCCAGCAGGTTCTCCATCGTGCCCCGCTCGTTTTCGCGTGTCACCGCCAGCGCCGTCATCATGATCATCGTCATCGTCAGGATCACGCCCATCAATCCCGGCACGATGTTGTAGGCGCTGATGCCCTCGGGGTTGTAGCGGCGATGCACGCGCGTATCGAACGCCGTCGGCACGGTCGCGAGGCCCGACAGGGGGCCAATGAGATCGTCGCGCAGCGCGCCGCGCGACAGTGCATCCACCGCCGCCAGCGCATTGCTGCCCGCGGCGGGATCGCTCGCATCGGCTTCGATCAGCAGCGACGGATGTTCGCCGCGCACCAGCGCGCGCGTGAAACCGGCGGGCACGTGGACCAGGAACTGCACCTCGCCGCGCTCCACGAGGCGATCAGCATCGGAAAGGCGTTCGCCGGTCCAGGTCACGTGGAAATAGCCGGAGTTCTGCACGGCCGCGACGAGGCTGCGAGAAATCTCCGTGCGATCCGCATCGACCACCGCGGTCGGCAGGTGCTTGGGATCGTTGTTGATCGCGAAGCCGAACAGGGTCAGCTGCATGATCGGCACGCCGACCATCATCGCGAACGTCAGGCGGTCGCGCTTGAGCTGGATGAGCTCCTTGCGCACCACCGCGAAGAAACGGCTCCAGGACCAGAAGTTCATCGCAGGTCCTTCAGATCTTTCATGACCTCGATGAAGACGTCTTCGAGGCGTTCCACGCCGAAGCGCTGCAGCAGTTCCTGCGCCGTGCCCTGCGCGAGCATCTCGCCGTAGGCGATGTAGCCCAGACGCGTGCAGCGCTCGGCCTCGTCCATGTAATGCGTGCTGACCAGTACCGTGACGCCGGCCGCCGCGAGTCGCTTGATCTGGTCCCAGAACTCGCGCCGGGCGCGCGGATCGACGCCCGCGGTGGGCTCGTCCAGCAACAGCAGCCTGGGGTCGTGCATCAGACAGGCGGCCAGCGCGAGGCGCTGCTTCCATCCGCCCGACAGGCCGCCAACGAGCTGGTGCTGCCGCGCCTCGAGGCCGAGATCCGCGATCGTTTTGTCGACCTTGGCGACGCGATCGCGCACCTCGTACATGCGCGCCACGAAGTCGAGGTTCTCGCGCACGCTGAGATCTTCGTACCAGCCGAAGCGCTGCGTCATGTAACCGACCTCGCG
>JBKJPX010000018.1:0-12640 GCA_046594215.1 Panacagrimonas sp. | reverse complement strand
CATCCTCAACCCCTTCGGCACCGCGCACGCGGGCGCCACGCTCTGGTTCGCGGACGTCTGCGCCACGATGCTCGCCTTCGGCGGCGCGAAGATGGAGCCGGGTGGGGCCGGGTTTCCTCTCGCGATCAGCCTGGACGCCAAGCTGCTCGGCAACCAGAAGGACGGCGTCTTCCGCGCCACTGCCGTCTACGTGAAGAAAGGCAGGCGCCTGAGCGTGGTACGCACCACCGTCACGGGCACGGATGGTCGCCTGATCGCGGACGTGACCACCAGCCACGTGCCCGCCTGAGGGAGCCGGCGTACCTGACGACTTACCTGGCGTAAAGGCGACGAAGCGTGGACGCTGCGACCCGGCTTCCCTGTGGCAAGCGGAACGAGGAAGCCCGACACTAGGCGCGCCCCGTCCCCGTGCCCAACGCTGCCGCATGCTGGAAGTGATCCTCAAGGCAGCACTCGCCTACCTGCTGGGCAACGTCATGGGGGGTCACCTGGTCGGCAAGCTTCGCGGCGTGGACCTGGGGCGCGTCGGCAGCGGCAACATCGGCGCGACCAACGCGCTGCGCACCCAGGGCACGCGCTTCGCAGTGCTGGTGCTGGCCATCGACGTCGGCAAGGGACTGCTCGGGGCGCTCGCCATTCCCGCCCTGCCTTTGCACTTCGGTCCTCCCGCGCTGGACCGCGAACAGCTCGGCTACGTCTGCGGCGCGGCCGTGACGCTCGGGCACTGCTACCCGGCGCTGTGGAAGTTCAAGGGCGGCAAGGGCGTGGCAACCCTGGCCGGCGTGTTCGGCGCGCTGCTGCCCGCGGCGCTGCCCTGGATCCTGCTCGCCTTCGTGCTCGTGGTGATGGTCAGCGGCTACGTGAGCCTGGCCACGCTCGCCGCCGCGGCGGTGGCGGGCCTGGTCGTGGCCTGCTTCGATGCGCGTGGCGCGATGTCGGGCGCCGGCGCCTTCACCGCCTTCATGGCCGCGCTCGTGGTGTTCAAGCACCGTGAGAACATCGGCCGCCTGGTCGCGGGCACCGAAAACCGTTTCGAAAAACTGCGAGTGATCGGCCGATGGCTCGACCGCTAGTCGAAGACGATCTGTTGCGGCTGGTGGACGCCCTCGCGCCGGGCGACTGGCAGTCGGGCGAGGCGCTGGCCCTGGCCTCGGGCCTGACGCGCGCGGGCCTGGCCAAGCGCGTGACGCACCTGCGCGACTGGGGCCTGCACATCGAATCCAAGTTCGGCCAGGGCTACCGCCTGGCGCGGCCGCTGGAGCGACTGGATGCCGATCGGATCCGCGCCGCCGTGCCGCAGGACCTGCGCGTGCACGTGCTGCCGCTCGTCGACTCCACCAACCGCGTGCTGATGGACGCCGATCCCGCCGAGGATCCGCAGGCCGTGATCGCGGAACACCAGTCCGCGGGCCGCGGCCGTCGGGGCCGCGACTGGGCCTCGCCGTTCGGCGCCAACCTGTACCTGTCCACGGCCTGGACCTACCCGCTGTGGCCGCACCAGCTGCCCGCGCTGTCGCTCGCCGTGGGCGTGATCTGCGCGCGCGCGCTGCACGCGGCCGGCGTCGACGGCGTGCGCCTGAAGTGGCCCAACGACCTGCTCGTGCAGGAGCGCAAGCTCGGCGGAATCCTCATCGAGCAGCGCGGCGAATCCAGCGGCCTCTGCCGCGTGGTCGTGGGCGTGGGCATCAACGTGTCGATGCACAAGTCGCAGGGCGGCGGCATCGATCAGCCCTGGATCACGGTGGACGAGGCGATGGAACTCGTCGGTCGCCCCGCCGTTTCGCGCAACCTGCTGGCGTCCGAACTTCTGCACGGCCTGCACGAGTGCCTGGCCCGCTACACCGTGAAGGGCTTCGAGCCCTACCGCGAAGAGTGGCTCGCGCTGGACGCGCTGCGCGGGCGCGAGGTGCAGGTGCCGGGCGAACCGAGCCTGCGCGGCATCGGTCGCGGCATCGACGGCTCCGGCGCTTTCCTGATCGAAACCAGGGCAGGCCTGCGGCCCGTGCACGCGGGCGACGTGTCGCTCCGGCCCGTCTGATGCTCCTGCTCGACGTCGGCAACACGCGCATCAAGTGGGCCGAGGTGGCGGATGGCGTCATCTTCAACACGGGCGCCGCCACGCACGCGGGCAAGCCGGCGGACGCGCTGTCCATTCTCGGCGTGGACGAGCCCGGGCAGATCTGGATCGGCAGCGTCGCCGGTCCGGCGCACGACCTGGCGCTGACCAAGATCTGCCTGGCGCGCTGGCAGGTCTCCCCGCAGTACGCGCGCACCAGGCCCGAGCAGCTCGGCCTGCGCAACGGCTACGCCGAACCCCATCGCCTCGGCGCGGACCGCTGGCTGGCGATGATCGCCGCCTGGACCGACACGCACGCCGCCTGCATCGTGGTCGACGCCGGCACCGCGCTCACCGTCGACGCGATCGGCGCGGACGGCCAGCATCGCGGCGGCATCATCGCGGCGGGCCTGCAGACCTCGGAGAAGGCCGTGCTCGGCGCCACGCGCTTTTCCACCCGCGACACACCGCTCACCGTCCATGCGGGCCTGGGCCTCGACACCGAGGCCTGTGTCCGCCAGGGCGCGATGCTCTCCGCGCTCGGCGCGATCGATCGCGCCAGCGCGCAGCTGCCCGGCGCGCAGCGCGTCATCACCGGCGGCGATGCGAGGACCCTGCTGCCCTACCTGGGCGAGGGCTGGATGTCGCGACCCTGCCTGGTGCTCGAAGGATTGCTGCAGGTCGCGCTCGCGGCGTCTTAGCCCGCACGAAGTCCGGGCTGCTACCACCTCGCGGGGAAAGAGCTCCCGCACCTCGTCTGGGCTGAGGGCTTGCCGCGCGCTTGCGCGCGAAGTACGAATCCAACCAACCGAATAGGCGGGTCACGGCGCAGACCCCGTCGCTTAGCATCCGACGACCCACTCGGGATGCCGGTGTTCTGCCGGCCTCGATGCGGCACGACCCATGCTTGATACGCCGGGCTGGGGAACAAGAAAACGAGGGGTCGAATGCGCATCAAGAAGCTGCTCGTCGCAAACCGCGGCGAAATCTCCATTCGCGTCATGCGTGCGGCCGCCGAGATGGGGCTGCGCACCGTGGGGATCTACGCGTACGAGGATCGCTTCGCCCTGCACCGCTTCAAGGCCGACGAGAGCTACCTCGTGGGCAAGGGCCAGAAGCCGATCGCGGCCTACCTGGACATCGCCGACATCATCCGCATCGCCCGGGAGGCAGGGGTCGACGCGATCCATCCGGGCTACGGTTTCCTGTCGGAGAACCCGAACTTCGCCGAGGCCTGCATCGCGGCCGGCATCGAGTTCATCGGCCCGAAGCCCGCGGTGCTGCGCACCCTGGGCGACAAGGTTGCGGCGCGCGCCGCCGCGATGGCGGCCAAGGTGCCGATCCTGCCCGCGAGCGGCACCTTGCCGCGCGACGTGGAAGCGGTGAAGAAGATCGCGGCCGACATCGGATACCCGGTGATGCTCAAGGCCAGTTGGGGCGGCGGCGGACGCGGCATGCGCGCCATCGAATCGGAGGCCGACCTGCCTGTCGCGCTGGACTCGGCCCGCCGGGAGGCGCTGGCGGCGTTCGGCAACGACGAGGGTTATCTCGAGAAGCTCGTGCGCCACGCGCGCCACGTCGAGGTGCAGATCCTGGGCGATCAGCACGGCAACGTGATGCACCTGTTCGAGCGCGACTGCTCGGTGCAGCGACGCAACCAGAAAGTCGTCGAACGCGCGCCCGCGCCCTATCTCACCGAAGCGGAGCGCGTCGAGCTGTGCAGCGCCGCCGTGCGCCTGTGCCAGAGCGTGAACTACACGCACGCCGGCACCGTCGAATTCCTGATGGATGCCGACACCGGCAAGTTCTACTTCATCGAGGTCAACCCGCGCATCCAGGTCGAGCACACCGTCACCGAGGAAGTGACCGGCGTGGACATCGTGAAGTCGCAGATCCGCGTCAGCGAGGGCGGCCGCATCGGCGATCCGGACTCGAAGCTGCCGTCGCAGGACAGCGTGCGTCTCGACGGCCATGCGCTGCAGTGCCGCGTGACCACCGAGGACCCGGAAAACGGCTTCACGCCGGACTACGGCCGTCTGATCGCCTACCGCAGCCCGGCCGGCTTCGGCATCCGCCTCGACGGCGGCACCAGCTACGCCGGCGCGGTCATCACGCCGTACTACGACTCGCTGCTCGTGAAGGTCACGGCCTGGGCGCAGACCTCGGACGAGGCGATCGCGCGCATGCACCGTGCGCTCACGGAGTTCCGCATCCGCGGGCTGGCCACGAACCTGATGTTCGTCGACAACGTGATCCGCCACCCGATGTTCCGCACCGGCGAGTGCACGACGCGTTTCATCGACACCACGCCCGAGCTATTCCAGTTCGCGCCGCGCAAGGATCGCGCGACCAAGCTGCTGCGCTTCATCGGCGACGTCATCGTCAACGGCAATCCCGAGATGAAGGGCCGCAAGATGCCGGACGGTGTGCTGGCGGCGCCGGTGCGTCCCGCGCAGTCGCTGAAGGCGCCGGTGCCGCCGGGCACGCGCGACAAGCTCAAGTCGCTGGGGCCCAAGGGCTTCGCCGACTGGATGAAGGCCGAGAAGCGCGTGCTGCTAACTGATACGACGATGCGCGACGCGCACCAGTCGCTGTTCGCCACGCGCATGCGCAGCACCGACATGCTCGCGATCGCGCCCTACTACGCACGCATGGCGCCGAACCTGTTCTCTCTCGAATGCTGGGGCGGCGCCACGTTCGACGTGGCGCTGCGCTTCCTGAAGGAGGATTCGTTCGAGCGCCTCGCGTCGCTGCGCGAGCACATCCCGAACATCCCGTTCCAGATGCTGTTGCGCTCGGCCAACGCGGTGGGTTACACGAACTACGCCGACAACGTCGTGAAGTATTTCGTGAGCCAGGCGGCCGCAGCCGGCATCGACATCTTCCGCGTTTTCGACTCGCTGAACTGGGTCGAGAACATGCGCGTGGCGATGGACGCGGTCCTCGAATCCGGCGGCGTCTGCGAGGGCACGATCTGCTACACCGGTGACCTCTTCGATTCGAGCCGTCCGAAGTACAGCCTCAAGTACTACGTCGACATGGCCAAGCAGCTCGAGAAGGCCGGGGCGCACATCCTGGGCATCAAGGACATGGCCGGCGTGTGCCGGCCGCGCGCGGCGCGCGAGCTGGTCAAGGCGCTCAAGAACGAGATCGGCATCCCGCTGCACTTTCACACGCACGACACCAGCGGCATCGCGGCGGCCAGCGTGCTCGCGGCGGTGGAGGCGGGTTGCGACGCGGTGGACGGTGCGCTCGATGCGATGTCGGGTCTCACCAGCCAGCCCAACCTCGGCTCCATCGCCGCGGCGCTGCAGGGTTCCGAACGCGATCCCGGGCTCGATCTCGGCGCACTGCGCGAGCTCTCCGACTACTGGGAAGGCGTGCGCCGCTTCTACTCGCCGTTCGAGGCCGACATGCGCTCGGGCACCGGCGACGTCTACAACCATGAAATGCCGGGCGGCCAGTACACGAACCTGCGCGAACAGGCGCGCTCGCTGGGACTCGAATCGCGCTGGGCCGAAGTCTCCCGGGCCTACGCCGACGTCAACAAGCTGTTCGGCGACATCGTGAAGGTGACGCCGACTTCGAAGGTCGTCGGCGACATGGCGCTGTTCATGGTCAGCAACAACGTCTCTCCGGCCGACGTGATGGACGCGGACAAATCGATCGACTTCCCCGAGTCCGTCGTGCAGCTGTTTCGCGGCGAACTCGGTTACCCGGCCGACGGCTGGCCGGCGGCGATCCAGCAGAAGGTGCTGAAGGGCAAACCGGCGCTGGTCGGCCGCCCGGGCGCGAACCTGCCCGACGTGGACCTCGAAGTGGCACGCGTCGAGGGCGAGAAGATCGTGGGCTACAAGCTCGACGATCGCGACCTCGCTTCGTACCTGATGTACCCGAAGGTGTTCAAGGAATTCGCCGAGAGCCGCAAGCTCTACGGCGATCTGACCGAGCTGCCGACGCCCGCCTTTTTCTACGGCCTGCGCGACGGCGACGAGATCAGCGTCGACATCGACCAGGGCAAGACGCTGGTGATCCGGCTGCAGGGACGCACCGAGATCGCGGAAGAAGGTGTCGTGAAGCTGTTCTTCGAGCTCAACGGCCAGGGCCGCCAGATCCGCGTGCCGATCGCCGGCAGCAAGGCGTCGCGCATCGTGGAGATCAAGGCCGACGAGAACAATCCGAACCACATCGGCGCGCCGATGCCGGGCATGGTCGTTCGCGTGGCGGTGGCCGCCGGTGCAAGCGTGGCAAAGGGTGAGCCGCTGGCGGTGCTCGAGGCGATGAAGATGGAGACCGTGATCGCCGCGCCGCGCGATGCGCGCATCGTGAAGGTCCACGTGAAGGCCGGTTCGCCGGTCAATGCCAAGGACCTGATGATCGAGCTCGAGTGAGCCCGGACCAGCTCTCCCGCACCCCGCGCCGAGGCGTGATTCAAGCTGAAAGCGCCGAAGTTCAGCGCCGCAGCGAAGCCTCGAACTGCACGACGTAGGCCCCGCCCGGGTCCTCGGCGAACGAGCGACCCAGGCAGATGGACCCGCGCACCGGCAGTCGCGCCTTGGCGCCCGCCAGCAGCGGGAATTCCTCGCCGGTACGCTCGTCGCGCACCCAGCAGCCGTTGCGGCTGACGTCGTGCGCCATCCAGAGCCCCGCCTCGATCTCGATCGTCAGGTGCTTGGAGGAGATGCGCGGTTCCGGATCGGGCACCTGGAGCGAGCAGCCCGCGGAGCGGCCGATCACGAAGGCGCCATCGGTAGGATCCAGGTCCATGCGCCGGCCGCGGTGCCAGAGGGCGAGCGCGCTGGCCCGCGCCGCCGTCACGCCGGCGCTGATGTTCTTGGCCGGCACGAAGGTCACGGTCGCGGACTGGTCGCGCCAGGCCAGGGTCCAGACTTCCATCGGCCCGTAGCCCTTGATCTTGCGCGCCCCGTAGGCCGAGGCCTCGCGCTGCAGGTCGGCCGGCAGCAGGCGCACCATTTCGGCCGGCAGGAAGATGCGCCCCGGCGCGTCCTCGGTGAGCTTGTGCAGGCGCGCGGCGAGGTTCATGGCCTGCCCGTAGGCGTCCGGGTGGCCCATGCTCTCCACGAATTCCACGGGCCCCGCGCACAGGCCCGCGTACAACTGCAGGTCGGCGTCCTCGGCACAACGCTGCGCCGCGATGGCGGACTCGGCGCCCAGGGAGACGCCGGCGTCACGTCCTTCGAAAGTCGCGACGATGTCGTCGCCGTAGGATTTCAGGAAGGTGGCGCCGTTGCTGCGCGCCATGGTCGCGATCCGCTGCAGCAGTTCGCGGATGCGCCGGCTGGCCTCGAATTCGCCGACGTCCGCGCGCAGCGCCACCGATCCCGCGATGTCGACGATCAGGACGGTGCAATTGCGGATGCTCGGCGTCACGGACCCCTCATGGCGCGACAAGGCCGGGATCGTGGCACAGGCTTGGCCGAGGAACCACGGGTGGGCGCGAACGGGCTCACATAAAAGGGCGACTTACGCGTCCGCCGCTTTGCTCCCTCTCCCCATGCGGCTTCATCGCAGGGGGAGAGGGCGGGGGTGAGGGGCCTGCAGCTCGCAGCGCGAATGGCGTCAGTCGGAGAGCGTTTGCCCCTCACCCCGGCCCTTGTCCCCGCGAAAAGCACACGGAGAGAGGGAGCAAAACCTCAGACGTCGTACTTCTGCCGCAGCAATTTCTTGTCCAGCTTGCCCACGCTGGTCTTCTCGATGGCCTCGACGAACATCACGCGATCGGGCACGGCGTACTTCGAGATCAGCTTCTGCTCGACGAAGCCGTTGAGATGCGCGCGGATCGCGGCCTGGTCGACCTTGCCGCGATGCTCGGGCCTGAGCACGACCAGGGCCATCGGACGCTCGCCCCACTTGTCGTCCTTCACGCCGATGGCGGCCACTTCGCTGACGGCGGGGTGACGCGAGATCAGGCTCTCGAGGTCGAGCGAAGACACCCATTCGCCGCCGGTCTTGATCACGTCCTTCACGCGGTCGCAGATGTGCAGTCGGCCGTCGGGCGTGAACTTGGCCAGGTCGTTGGAATGCAGCCAGCCGTCCTTCCAGAGTTCCTCGGATGCTTCCGGGTTGCGGTGATAGCCCTGCGTCAGCCACGGCGAGCGGAACACCACTTCGCCGATGGTCTCGCCGTCGCGCGGCAGCGGCCGCGTGTTGCCGTCCACGGTGCGCACGTCGCTGAGCAGCGCCGGGCGTCCCGCGCGCTGCCGGAACGCGACCTGCTCGGACAGCGGCGCACGCGCCTCCTCGGCCGTGAGGTGATTCACGGTTGCCAGCGGGCCGGTCTCGGACATGCCGTAGCCGGTGAAGATGTCGATGCCGCGTTCGAGCGCGGCCTTGGCCAGGCCTCCGGGTAGCGCGCCGCCGCCGATCAGGAACTTGCGGCCGCGGAAGTCGATCTTCGCGCTGTCGGGGTGCGCCAGGATCATGTGCAGCAAGGTCGGTACGCAGTGCGAAAACGTGACGTTCTCGGTTTCGATCCAGCGCATGACTTCCTCGGGCGTGTAGCGGCCTGGGTAGACCTGCTTCATGCCCAGCAAGGTGGCCGCGTACGGCCAGCCCCAGGCATGCGCATGGAACATCGGCGTGATCGGCATGTAGACGTCGTCTTCGTTGACGCGCCCCTGCGCCGGCGCGGTGCCGAACGTGGCCAGCGCGCCCAGCGCGTGCATCACGATCTGCCGATGGCTGTAGTACACGCCCTTCGGAAGCCCCGTGGTGCCCGTGGTGTAGAACGTGGTGGCCTGCGCGTTCTCGTCGAAGTCCGGGAACTCGTACTGGTCTGAGGCCTTTTCCATCAGTGCTTCGTACTCGCCGACGAACGTGAACCTGCTGCTGGGCTTCGCGCCGTTCTCGTCGATGAGGATGAAGGTCTTGGCGGTCTCGAGCTTGTCGGCCACCGCTTCGAGCATCTCCAGCATGTCGGCGTGCACGATCACGATGCGCGCCTGCGCGTGGTTGAGCGTGTAGAGAATCTGCTCGGGCGACAGCCGGATGTTGACGGTCTGGATCACGCAGCCCAGCGAGGGGATCGCGAAGTAGGACTCCAGGTAGCGATGGCTGTCCCAGTCCATGACCGCGATGGTCTGGCCGGGCTGGGCGCCGCAGTCGACCAGCACGTTGGCCAGCTTCGCGATGCGACCCGTGAACTGTTTGTACGTGAAGCGGTAGCGGTCGCGGTAGACGATCTCGTGCCGGGGCTCACGCGCATGGGCCGTGGTCAGGAGCTGCTTGATCAGCAGCGGAAAGCTGTACGCCGACGGCGTCTGCACGATGGGGTCGCGTTGCATCGAATCTCTCTCCATTGCGGCTCTCGAATTGTCGTGACGCGCGCCGAGCGCCGACAATACAGGCCCGCCACCGAAGGACGCGACCCGTGATCGAGTTCTACTTCGATATCTCCAGCCCTTGGACGTACCTCGCCTTCCACAACGTGCAGCCGCTGGCGCGGGAGCTGGACGTGCGCATCGCGTGGAAGCCCATTCTCGTGGGGGGCATCTTCAACACGGTGAACCCCAGCGTCTACGAGTTTCGCAAGCACGGCTCGCCGGGCAAGCAGCGCTACCTGGAGAAGGACCTCGCCGACTGGGCCCGCCACACGGGCCTGTCGATCAAGTTTCCGCCCAGCGTGTTTCCCGTCAACAGCGTCAAGGCGATGCGGGCCTGCATCTTTCTGGACGGCGAAGGAAAGCTGCCTGCCTTCGCGCGTGCCGTGTTCGAGGCCTACTGGGGCCGCGACGAGGACATCGCGGACGACCAGGTCCTGGCCGAGGCCTGCCGGATCGCCGGCGCGGACCCGGCGCGGGTGCTGGCCGGCATCTCCGAACCGGCGATCAAGGACCAGTTGCGCCGCAACACCGATGAGCTCATCGCGCGCGGCGGTTTCGGCTCGCCGACGATGTTCGTGAATGGCGACGACATGTATTTCGGCAACGATCGCCTGCACCTGCTGCGCGAGGCTTTGCTCAGGGCGCGAGGTTGAGGGCATTCCTGGCTGCCATTCTTCATGGCGCTGGATCGATCACGCGCAGGGTGGACAGGCCCGACCTGCCCACGCCGGAGGGCCGCGCTTCGCGTGGGCAGACGAAAGCCGTTTGATCACCGTAGGGCGAGTTGAAAAATGACCGCATTAAATCCGGAGAGAGCCAGATGACCTCAGTCCCGTACCGCGTCGACAACGGCGTCGCCGTGCTCACCATCGACAACCCGCCCGTCAACGCCGCGTCGCGCGCGGTGCGCGTGGGCATCGTCGACGGCGTGCGCCAGGCCACGGCCGATGCGGCCGTGAAGGCCATCGTGCTCATCGGCGGCGGCCGCACCTTCATCGCGGGCGCCGACATCCGCGAGTTCGGCCAGACGCTCGAGCCGCCGCATTTCCCGGACGTGATCGACGCGCTCGAAGGCTGCTCCAAGCCGGTCGTCGCGGCGCTGCACGGCACCGCGCTGGGCGGCGGCTTGGAGTTCGCCCTGTCCTGTCACTACCGCGTGGCGATCGCCTCCGCGAAGCTGGGCCTGCCCGAGGTGAACCTGGGCCTGCTGCCGGGCGCCGGCGGCACGCAGCGTCTGCCGCGCATCGTTGGCGCCGCAAAGGCGCTGGACATGATCCTCGGCGGCAAGCCGATCGGCGCCGACGAGGCGCTGAAGCTCGGGCTCATCGAACAGGTCGTGCCCGGCAAGACGCAGCCCGAGCTTGAAGCCGGCGCGGTGGCCTTCGCACGTGAACGCGGCGGCAGCGCCGGTCCGCATCCGCGCGCTCGCGACCGCAGCGACCGGATCCAGGGCACCGATCCCAAGCTGTTCGACGAGATCCGCGCGAAGAACGCATCGAGATGGGCCGGCCGCATCGCCGAGTTCAAGATCGTGGAGTGCGTGCAGGCCGCGGTCGAGAAGAAGACCTTCGAGGAAGGCTCGGCCGTGGAGCGCGACAACTTCATGATCCTGCGCGCCAGCCCGCAGTCCAAGGCGCTGCGCTACGCCTTCTTCGCGGAGCGCGAGGCCGCCAAGATTCCCGGCCTGCCGGACGACGTGAAGCCGCGCGAGATCAGGAGCGCCGCCGTGATCGGTGCGGGCACGATGGGCGGCGGCATCGCCATGTGCTTCGCCAACAGCGGCATCGCGGTGCAGATGCTGGACTCGTCGCAGGCCGCGATCGACGCGGGCCTGGCGCGCGTGCGCGACAACTACGCCACGTCGGTGGCGCGCGGCTCCACGCCGCAGGCCAAGGCCGACCAGGCGCTGGGGCTGATCACCACGACGACCCGGTACGAGGACATCGGCCAGGCCGACATCGTCATCGAGGCGGTGTTCGAGGAGATGAAGGTCAAGCACGACGTCTTCGGCGCGCTCGATCGCGTGATGAAGCCGGGCGCGATCCTGGCCACCAACACGTCCACGCTCGACATCGATGGCATCGCGTCCGCGACGAAGCGGCCGCAGGACGTGATCGGCACGCACTTCTTCTCGCCCGCAAACGTGATGAAGCTGCAGGAGAACGTGCGCGGTGCAAAGTCCAGCGCCCAGACCATCGCGAGCGTGATGGCCCTGGCCAAGACCCTGGGCAAGGTGCCGGTGCTCGCCGGCAACTGCCACGGCTTCATCGGCAACCGCATTCTTTATGTCTACGGACGCGAGTGCGACTTCATGCTCGAGGAAGGCGCGCTACCCCGGCAGATCGACCGGGCGCTGAAGGGCTTCGGATTCCCCATGGGCATGTACCTCATGCGCGACCTCGCGGGGCTCGACGTGAGCTGGCGCGTGCGCAAGGGACGCGAAGCGACGCGCGACAAGTCGCTGCGTTATTCACCGATCGCGGATCGCATCTGCGAGATGGGACGCTTCGGACAGAAGACGGGATCGGGCTACTACAAGTACGAGGGCCGCGACGCCACGCCAGACCCTGAGATCGAGAAGCTCATCGAGTCGGTCTCGGCGGAGCTTGGCATCCGTCGTCGCGCGATCGGCGACGAAGAGATCGTCACGCGCGTGCTCAGCGCGATGGCCAACGAAGGCGCGAAGATCCTCGGCGAGGGCATCGCGATCCGCGCCTCGGACATCGACGTGACCTACCTCTACGGCTACGGATTTCCGCGGCACCAGGGTGGGCCGATGTTCTGGGCGCAGGAGCAGGGACTGGCGAAGGTGCTCGAGACGGTGCAGCGGTACCAGTCCGAGCAGGGAGTGTTGTGGACACCCGCGCCCTTGCTGGTGGAGCGGGCCGCGGCGGGGAAGGGCTGGGCCGCCTGAGCTTGTCTCCCTCTCCCCATGCAGCTTCATCGCATGGGGAGAGGGCGGGGTGAGGGGCTAACGCTTTCCGATCAACCGCCCGCTCGGTTCAGCGCGGCAGGCCCCTCACCCCGCCCTCTCCCCGTGAAAAGCGCACGGGGAGAGGGAGTCGTGCGGCTGGGCTCAGATCAATCCCACGATCGGCAACACCGCGCCGTGCATCGCACCCCATGCATCGCACCCCATGCATCGCACCGCCTCGTCCGACGCCAGAAACCGGATCACGTTCGCGAGGTTCTCCGGTGACACCCATTGCGTCGGATCCGCGTCTGGCATCGCTGCGCTGTT
>JBKJPX010000106.1:0-9170 GCA_046594215.1 Panacagrimonas sp. | reverse complement strand
GCCTGCATGCGCAAACTGCTGACCATCCTCAACGCCGTCCTGCGATCCGGATCGCCCTGGAATCCCCAACACCAGACCCTCCTCAACGCTTGACTCGAAACACGGTTGCTCTCCCCGCTATCGCGGGGAGAGGGAGCCACCGGCGAAGTCGACCGAGGCGAGCGCGGCCATTGCGCGATCTCCTACCCCGCCGCCAGCAGACGCTCCAGCACCCCTTCCGCAAGATCATCCGCACTGAATTTCGGAACAAACCGGTTGGCGCCGACCTTCTGCGACATGTTGTGGTTGAACGCACCCGACAACGAGCTGTGCAGCATCACGTACAGGTTGGCCAGCCGCGCGTCGCGGCGGATCTCCGTCGTCAGGCGGTAGCCGTCCATGTCCGGCATCTCGACGTCCGAGATCAGCATCAGCAGCTCGTCCTCAGGCTTCACGCCGCGGTCGGCCATCCCCTGGAGATAGCGCAACGCCTCGCGGCCGTTGGCGACGGTCGTGCAGGGCACACCCAGTTCGCCGAGCACGCGCTCGATCTGCGTGCGCGCCACTTTCGAGTCGTCGGCCACCAGCGCCCGCTTGCCGCCGGTGCCGATGCCTACGCAACGCGCCCGCAGCGACTCGCTGAGCCCCGGCGGGTTGCCGACCACGTCGGCCAGCACCTTCTCGACGTCGATGATCGCAACCAGCTCGCTGCCCACGCGCGTCGTGGCCGTGAGATGACCTTGCGGCCCGGACGGCGGCGGTTCCACCGACGAGACGTCGACATGGACGATGCGATCGACCGCGCGGACCAGGAACCCCTGCACCGTGCGGTTGAACTCGGTGACGATCACATGTCGTGCCGCCTGGCCGCTGGCTTCGCCGCCTACCGCGCGGTGCAGATCGATGACCGGCACGACCTTGCCGCGGATCTCGGCGATGCCGGCGACCCGCGGGTGCATGTCGGGCTGCCAGCTCAGCTTCGGGCAGGGAATCACCTCGCGGACCTTGAAGACGTTGATGCCAAATATCTGGCGCTCGTCGAGGCGGAATAACAGCAGGGCAAGCCGGTTGTGACCGGCAAGCTGCGTGCTTCGATCGATGCTGTCGAGGAGGCCGGCGCCCATTCGGATGCCCTGAAATGTCGTGGAATCAGGGGTCGTACCGGCAAGTCCCGGACCAGCCTTTGGCAGCGTGTTTCGCACTGGGATGACGGGTTATCGACGGCCCGGGTGCTGGTACGGACCGTGCAATGCCGGACCCATGATCTATCTCCGCGCCAATGGCGGCTTCAAGCCGGCCCTTCACCTGCTGAAGCCGATCGCCACCATCCTGATCCTCTTCTGGCTGTTCTCGAGCGGGAAGGCCTCCGCGGCCGCACCCACGGCCATCCAGTCGATTCCTGCCATCCGCAGCGCCGCGGTCGAACACGCGCGCGTCGCTTCGCCCGCCACCGCACGCCTCGACGGCGGCCGCGTCGACGAGCGCCTGCGCCTGGCCGCCTGCCCCGCCCCGCTCGCCACCCGCACGGCCTCGACCAGTGCCGCGGCGCTGAGCGTGGAAGTGCGTTGCGACGCACTGGGCTGGAAGCTGTTCGTGCCGGTCGGCGTGAGCGTGCAGGTCCCGGTCCTCGTCGCCTCGCGCGCCCTGTCCCGTGGCGACCACGTCACGGCGGCCGATGTCGACACGCAGATGCGCGAGCGTGCCGGCCTGGGCGCCGCCTGGTACGGGTCGGTGGACGAGCTGGAAGGCCGCGTGCTGTCGCGCACGGTCGGCGCCGGCAGCGTGCTGGCACCCGCCTCCTTCGTCCCGGCGCACCTCGTGCGTCGCGGCCAGTCGGTGACCCTCATCGGCGAGAGCAAGGGCTTCGAAGTGCGGGCGCAGGGCAAGGCGCTGGCGGACGCCGGCGCCGGTGACCGCGTCCGCGTCGAGAACCAGAGCTCGCGCCGCGTCGTCGAGGGCGAGGTCCGCGCCGACGGCAATGTCGTGGTCAACCTGTGATGCCAAGGACGAACAGGACCGCCCGGTCGCCGTTCGTCGGCCGCGTTCAAGTTCCCGCGGGCCAGGCCGTTAGCTCGTTCGAACCCTTTGAAAAGTAGCAGGCCGCACCATGAGCACCAAGATCGATTCTTCCGTAGGACCCGCCGCCCCGCCGGCGCCGGTGCGCCCGGTGACCCGATCCTGCGACGCCGCAGGGTCCGGCACCAGGTCCGCCGCTTCGTCGTCGTCGACCGCGAAGTCGACCGACTCGCTGGCGCTCACGGGTGATGCCCACGTCATGCAGGACCTCGAGCATCGCGTCAAGAACGACTCCGGCGTCGACGAGAACAAGGTCGCCGAGATGCGTCGCATCCTTGCCCAGGGTCTTTACAACGCCGATCCCTCCGCGATCGCCGGCCGCCTGATGCAGCTCGAATGGTCGCTCGGTCACAGCCAGTAACCAGCGCCGTGCCGGACGACGGCCCTTCAACGACGGCGCGCCTGCGCGCCGCGCTGGACGCCATCACCCCGCTCGCCGACGAGCTCGGCGGCCTGCTCGCCGCGGAGCGCGAACGACTGGTCGCACGCGATTGGGAGGCCGTACTGCGCCTGGCCGACGACAAGGATCGCCTCGTGCAGCGCCTTCAGGCGAGCACGCGGGAACTCGAACTCGCCTGCGCCGGCCGCAGTCCCGAGGCCGCGTTCGCCGCCGCTGGCCTGTCGGACGCGCACGCGCAGCTGCGCGAGCATGCCGCGCGCCTGCAGCACGCCAACCGCGAATCGCGGGCCCTGCTCGACCACCACCGCGCGCGTGTCGACACGGCGCTGCGCCTCATGAATCGCCAGGACACCGCCGGCCTGTACGGCCGCGATGGATATGCCGGCTCCAGCCGCCCCGGCCAGCGTCTCGCTTCCGCGTGAGCGCTCCTCGACACGCTGGCCACGACAGCGGACGCGACGAGGTGCGACCTGGGTCCCCGCCAAGCAGCTCTCTTGTCTGGAGAATGCAATTTCGCGCGGTGGACGAGACAGGCGCAGGGCTGACGGCATCGGTTCGGAGCCCCTCTGAAACAAGGGGGCACCCGTGAGTTCGCCGCTGGCCAAGATGCATGAGCGCGCGCCCGTCAGCGATTCCGGCATGCCAGCCAATCCGCGTGAATGCTGGGGCCTGCTGGCCGCGCTGCAGATGCTGCGCGCCCACGTCTGGATCGGCCGCGTCGGCGAGCCCTCGCTCGGCCTGAGCGTGGTCGTCAGTGTGGAGATGGAACGACAGTCCTTCCTCATCGATGCGCTGCGCGAAGCCGATGACCTTGCCCCCGGATCGGCCCTCTACTTCGACACACAGGTCGAAGGCCGACGCCTGCGCTTCGAATGCCACATGAGCGAGATCGTGGAACTCGACGGCGGCCCCGCGTACCGCGCGGTGGAGCCTCGACTGGTGCTCGACCAGCAGCGCCGCAATGCCTACCGCGTGCGGGTGCCCGAAACCATCCGCCTGGCCGCCGCTCTGACCAGCGGCCTGCAGCGCGCCCCGGCCCGCATGCTCGACCTGTCGTCGCGCGGATGCAGCACGCGCGTCGAGTCGCCGTTGTCCATCGATCGTGGTGATGCGCTGCAGGTGCAGTTCAAACTCGGCGACTTCGAGATGACCTGCTCCGGCACCGTGCGCCACATCCAGCGCGTCGCCGGCGCCTCGCGTATCGGCGTGGAGTTCGACCTGGGTGCGAAATCCGAGGCGCCGACGCTCGACCAGGCGGTGGCGAGGCTCCAGCGCGAGATCCTGAGACGCCGACAGGGCTGAGGCTGGCCGCCCCAGGGCTGTCGGGGCGTCCTCGCCCCCTGCCGCGACACGAATCCGCCCTGCCTGGCACGAGCCAAAAAACGATTGCTAGGCCAGTTCGTCCTGCAAGCGACGGAACATCTGCCGCCAGACGTCCTCCATGACGTCCTTGCGCACGCCCGTCTGCGCAAAGCTCAACCAGCTCCCCTCGCCGCCCGCGGTGATGTCGATGCTCACGACGCTGGCACCGGGGAAGTACGTCGGGATTTCGAGCGTGAACATCAGGCCCCGCGGCCGGTCGATGGCGAGGTACTCGCCGAAATGCTCGATCTCCTCGCCCTTGGCCGTGACTTCGAGGATCGAGAATTTGCCGCCGACCCGCAGGTCGTTCGTGATCTGACGGATCTCGCTGCCCCGGCTGCGAAACAACCAGGTCTTCATCAGCCCCGGTTCGACCCAGGCTGCAAACAGTCGCTCGGGCGGCAGCAGGGACTTCTGGAAAGTCTGGACGGTGTGGGCGTCGTCGCTCTTGGTGACGGGCATAGCGGCACTCCATTCTATTTTTTATCCATCCCTGGCTGCATTGGTGGACCGGACCGGTCGATCTTCCGCGGGGATGTTGGCGCGCGGGAGACCGGATGGAGCAGCTCGCGACCCCGATCCGGCCTGTGCGTAATGGCCTCATGCCCGGTCCGGAGTGTCAACACCCTCTGGGGGAGTCGGGTTCGCCCTGTCGGCAAAATGCCGGCGTCGTGCACGGTCCTGGAGGTCGGGCTTCAGTCCGACTGGCGTGCCGGGGTGTCGGGCTGAACCCCGACCTGCACCGGCTCTCCGGAGGTGCCCTTGCGCGCCGTCGCAGACCAGGCCAGTGCGGCTTCGAGCCGATCATTTCCCCAGAACAGCTCGTCGCCGACGACGAAGGATGGCGCGCCGAATACACCGAGCCGCGCGGCGATTTCCGTCTGCTCACGCAGCGCCTGCTTGGCGGCCGGTTCATCCGCCAGCCCGAGGATTCGCAGCGGATCCTGGTTCACGGCTTCCAGGCACCGCGTGACGACATCGCGCGAGGAGATGTCCTGGTCCTCGGCGAAGTTCGCCCGGTAGATCCCGCGTACGAAGGCCGGAAGCCAGGTCTCGTGCGAACAAGCACAGGCGACACGTCCCGCCAGCAATCCATTGCGAGGGAACACGGATGGCCGCCGCAACGGGATCTCCAGCGAGGCACAGACCCGCTCGAGGTCGCGCCACATGTAGCGTCCCTTCGCCACCTGCAGGTTGAACGGCGAATCGTTCCAGCCCGATTCCTTGAAGATGGGCCCGAGCAGAAACGGACGCCAACGGACCGTCACGCCCTGGCGCGTCGCCGCGGCTTCGATACGCATCGCGGCGGGGTAGGAGTAGGTGCTGGCGAATTCAAACCAGAAATCCAGGGTCATCGATCAGGGCTCCGTGTCGCCGTCCTTGTTCCTTTTGTTCTTCCGCATCTACAAGTCGAAGTTGTCGGTGCGGACACCGAGGTTTTTCTTTGCTCGTTCACTCCTCGAACCCGTCGACCAGGCTCTGGCCCGCTCCGGCACTTCCACGCGCACTTCAAAGTGGCCTGCAGCGCACCGCCGGCTGAACGCATCAATCACGGTTCGGCTCGCAAACGGCCGCCCGCCGCAGCTCGCACTCGATTGTCGCGGGTACGTTCGACTCACGCACCTGCCGGTTCCGGCTGAACGTTTTCGGGCGTTCCACCTCCTCGCCGGTCAAGTCGGAAAGATCCCGATAGTGCTTCGACAAATTTTTAAAAAGACCTCTTGATTTTCGTCTCGAGATTCTTATCCTCTGCACCGCCGGGGTGCCGAGGTCCGGGCCCCGGGAAGCCAACAACTTTGCTGACAACCAGGAGGTTCTTGCCATGAATACCACGCTTTCCCTCGCCCCTCTGTTTCGCACTTCCATCGGTTTCGACCCGTTCAGCGATCTGTTCGAAGCGACGTTGCGCGGCGACGTCTCGTCGTCCTACCCGCCGTATAACGTCGAGAAACACGGCGACAACGAGTACCGCATCGTGCTTGCCGCAGCCGGCCTGCGAGAGAGCGATCTGGATATCCAGGTCGAGCGCGGGGTTCTCACGATCGGCAGCTCCCGACGCGAGCAGCCGGTGAACGGCCCACAGTATCTGCACCAGGGCATCGCGCAGCGCGCATTCAAACTCAGCTTTCGACTCGCCGACTACATCGAAGTCAAAGACGCGCAGCTTGAGCACGGGCTGCTGAAGGTGAATCTGGAGCGCCGCATCCCGGACGAGGCCAAGCCGCGCCGGATCTCTGTCGCATCCTCGTTTTCCGCAGACTCCGGCGCTTCGCAATCGTCGAATACGGTGGCGATGGAGCGCAAAGCGGCGTAAGCCTCCGCTGTAGGGAAAGGGTGCCCCCGGCACCCTTTCCGTTGTTCGAGCAACCGCGCGTCGATGCTGCCGTCTTGACTCGGCGGCGTGCCGCAGGACCGCTCGCGGGGGACGGTACGCGGCCGAGTCCGACGGGCGAGCCCCGGGCGGCACCAGGCGGGCAGCACCAGGCGACGTCTCGATCAACGCGCCTCGACGAGAAATGCGCGCAGGTCCTGTGGCAGCACGTAATCCGGGTACCGCGACCGGAAACTGTTCAACAGGTCCCGCGCGCTTTTCTCCTCGCCGCGCTCGCGCAGGTCGCGAATCCTGCGGATCCAGACGTCCGGCGGCGCGGTTGCGAACGAATCCTCAGCGGAATCCGCTTCGCGCGATTCCTGTTGGACGGCCTTGTCCGCCGGCGGCGGCATCACGGGCGCAGATCGCGAAGCTGGCGCCGACGGTGCGGACATCGATCCGATCGCCGCGCCGTCCACGTCGCGGCGGCTGCGCTCTTTCGCCATCGCCTCGAGTTTGTCGTGCGTCTGTTGTCGGTCGTCCTTCGCGGCCGCTGGGGGCACGTCGTCCATGCGGTCGTAGACCTCCGGCCTGGCGGCGCCAGCACCCGCCGTGGACGGCTCAACGCTGTTCGACGGGGGCTGCGCGCCCAAGCCCGGGGTGGTCGGGAAAGGCGGGGGAGGAGGCGCCGCCGCCGCGGGCGCGGCCTTCATGGCCGGCGGTGGCTCGGGCACGAAGCCGGTGGACGGACGCGTCGACGATTCGGGCCCCGCCTCGGTGCCGGGCTTCGCAGGATCGCGGCGCGGTTCCGGCCTGGGCACTCCGGGGGGCGCCGCCAGCACCTCGCTCTGCGTCCCCGCGAACGCCTTGGATTTCTTTTCCGTGTCTTCAAGCGGCCGACGAAAGCTGTGCTCGAAGTCTTCCCGCCGGTCGACCTCGTCTGCGAGCGCTGCCCCGGCAGGAACTCCGGCCTGCGCTCGAGGGGCCGCGTCGCGCGACGCCGGGGCAGGCGCGACCGCGGGCGTCTCCTCGGCCTTACTCTCCGACAGCGCCGTGTCCGCTTCTTCCTTCAGCGACGCTTGCTTGGCGCGCTCGAGTTCCGACTCCGCCGCGGTGGGCGCCATCTGCTGGCGCGTCGCCGGATCGCGCCACAGGTTCATCAGCACGCCGAGCGACACCGCGAGCGTCGCGGCAACCGCGACCGGCTGGACCCAACGGGGTCGCCGCGTCACGCGCCGCACTCGCACGGCGTCGCGCGCAGCGCTGAGGATCGCGGCGTCGAGTTCCGGCGGCGCGCACTCATCCTTCGAAGCTTCGTTATAGGCCTTGCTCACCGGGTGCAGCCCGGCGAGGAAATCCTCCAGCTCCTTGTCGTCCGGCATCTTGCGCTCAGAGGACATCGCCGAGCTCCTGCCGCAATTTGGCGAGCGCGTAGCGCAGCCGGCTCTTCACCGTCTCGCGCCCCACGCCCGTGGCGGTGCCGATCTCCTCGAGGCTCATGCCACCTTCCTCCTTGAGCAGGAAGGCTTCGCGCTGCTCGACCGGCAGTCCCTGGACCGCCACGAGCACGCGCCGAAGCCGCTGCGCGCCGCATACCGCGGCCTCGGGCTGCTCGTGCTCCGGCGCGGCGACGGGCAGTTCGTCGTCGATCGATTCGGTGGGCAGGCGGGCAAGGCGGTAGTCATCGATGAGACGGTTGTGCGCGAGCCGGTAGAGCCAGGTGGTGAACTTGGCGCGGGGTTCCCAGGCCGCCGCGGACTTGACCACCGACATCCAGACGTCCTGGAAGAGTTCAGCTGCGCGCTCGCGATTGGAGCAACCGCGCAGCAGGTAACGAAAAACGGGGTCGCGGTGCCTTCGGTACATCTGTTCGAAGGCGGCCGCGTCCCCGCGCTGGTAGCGCTGCATGAGCGCTTCGTCGGAAATCTCATGGCGGTCTTCACGGTCGAGGACCGCCGCCGAGGGTTCCGCTGCCGCAATCGTTGCAGGCCCTGCGTCCAGTCACTACCCCCCGATCTGCGCCCCCTCGCCGCGCTTCGCCTGGCCGGAGGACAGGGAGCCCGCGAGCTTCACGAGCTGCCGGAATCCGGCACGGTCGCCGTCGGCGTCGTCGCCGATGTTGCGGGACAGGCGCTCGACGGCAGTGTAGTCGAAGCCATTCATGTGAACGCCTCCCGACAGCAGCTGGCCGAAAGCCGCGGCCGAGGCGGAGAGCCGCAGCGCGTCGGAGGCCTGCGCGAAGTCCGTCTTGACCTCCGACTTGAGCAACGGGCGCTCGATCAGCCGGCTCGCGGCGTTCGCGCCGTCCTCGGGCCGTTTGTAGCGCAGGCGCAGATGGGCCAGTTCGTTGCCGCGGCTCTCGATCTTTTCGGAAGGCGCGTAGCGCAGCGGCTGGAAGCTCTCGCCGCCACTGCCCGTGAGCGCAATCTCGTACAGGGCCGTCACCGTGTGCCCGGCGCCGATGTCGCCGGCGTCGACCGCATCGTTGTTGAAGTCCTCGCGGGCGAGCATGCGGTTCTCGTAGCCGATCAGGCGGTACTCGGCCACCTGGGCCGGGTTGAACTCGATCTGGATCTTCACGTCGCGCGCGATCGTGGTCAGCGTGGCCTCGCGCTGGCGCACGAGCACCTTGTGCGCCTCCTGCACCGAATCGATGTAGGCGTTGTTGCCGTCGCCCACGTCGGCGAGCTGCTCCATGAGGTGATCGTTGTAGTTGCCCTGGCCGAAGCCCAGCGTGGTCAGTGCGATGCCGCTCTTGCGCTCGTTCTTGACGATGTCGAGCAGGCTCTCGAAACGCGTGACGCCCACATTGAAGTCGCCGTCGGTGGCGAGCAGCACGCGGTTGACGCCACCTTCGATCCAGCCTTGCTTCGCCATCGCGTAGGCGAGCTGGATGCCCTCGCCTCCGTTGGTCGAACCACCGGCCTCGAGACGGTCGAGCGCCGCGGCGATCTTCGCGTGCTGGTCACCCGGCGTGGGTTCGAGCACGACGCCCGAGGCGCCGGCGTAGACCACGAGGCTGATCCGGTCCTTCGCGCTCAG
>JBKJPX010000080.1:0-31559 GCA_046594215.1 Panacagrimonas sp. | reverse complement strand
CAACGTGAAGGTGACGGTGGAGCTGATCAACCCGATCGCGATGGAGGAGCAGGTCCGCTTCGCCATCCGTGAAGGGGGTCGTACCGTCGGCGCAGGCGTCGTCACCAAGATCCTGGCCTGACCCGTCCCGGGGCTCCGCCGCGGTCTCGTCGCGGCGGAGTTTGGAAGTAATGACAGGCGTCGGGATTGAAGAAGGGAGGTCATCCCCGTACAATCCGCGCCCTTTTGTTGCGCGTAGTCCAGCTGCATCGCTAGGGGCGTAGCTCAACTGGTAGAGCGTCGGTCTCCAAAACCGAAGGCTGGGGGTTCGAAACCCTCCGCCCCTGCCACGAAGCTGGTCCCTGAAGGTTTTGCTGCGCGTTGGCCGTATCGATGGAATCACAGACCGAAGTCTCTACAGCGCCGCGATACGACAGCCTGTTGCTTGCCGCAGCGGTCATCCTGCTGGTCGGCGCGCTCGCGTCGTTCTACTATTTTTCCAGCGATGTCAATGCGTTGGTCCGCACGCTTGGATTGCTGGCCGCCACCGGTGTTTCGCTGGCTCTTGCCTATCGGACCGAGCTCGGCCGATCGGTCTGGGGCTACATCGTCGG
Source organism: Panacagrimonas sp. (assembly GCA_046594215.1). Taxonomy (GTDB): domain Bacteria; phylum Pseudomonadota; class Gammaproteobacteria; order Nevskiales; family Nevskiaceae; genus Panacagrimonas. The sequence continues at coordinate 30,966 of JBKJPX010000080.1, read as the reverse complement.
CGCGCGCACTGAACTCCGGAAGGTGGTTTGGCCCAGCCGGCAGGAAACGCTGCAGGCCACGCTGATGATCGCTGTCGTCGTGCTGATCACGGCCCTGCTGCTCTGGGGCCTGGACTCGCTCCTGTTGTGGGGCGTCAAGCTGCTTACGGGTCGGGGCTAACAGAACATGACGATGCGCTGGTACGTGGTGCACGCCTATTCGCAGTACGAGAACAGCGTCAAGAAGGCGCTGACCGAGCGCATTTCGCGCGCCGGTCTGCAGGAGCAGTTCGGCGAGATCCTCGTCCCGACCGAAGAAGTGGTCGAGATCAAGGATGGCGTCAAGCGCATGACCGAGCGGAAATTCTTCCCCGGTTACGTGCTGGTGAACATGGAGATGAACGAAGACACCTGGCACTTGGTGAAGTCCACCCCCAAGGTGCTCGGTTTCATCGGCGGCACGCCGGACAAGCCGGCGCCCATCTCCGAGAAGGAAGCCAATTCGATCCTCAACCGCGTCGAAGAAGCGGTCGAGAAGCCGAAGCCCAAGACGCTCTACGAGCCGGGCGAAGGCATCCGCGTCATCGACGGTCCGTTCGCGGACTTCTCGGGCGTGGTGGAAGAGGTCAATTACGAGAAGAACCGCCTGCGCGTGGCGGTCCTGATCTTCGGCCGGTCAACCCCGGTCGAGCTGGAATTTTCGCAGGTCGAGAAGGCCTGAAAAGTAGTGGTCGGTACCAGTGGTCAGTGGATAGCAGTACGCACTGACAACTGGCACTGACCACCGATTACTGTCGTACCACCGGGGAGCCCCAAAGGGCGTTCGAACCCACCAGGAGTAAACGATGGCCAAGAAAGTCCAAGGCTACGTCAAGCTGCAGATCCCAGCTGGCAAAGCCAATCCGTCGCCCCCGATCGGTCCCGCACTGGGCCAGCAGGGCGTGAACATCATGGGTTTCTGCAAGGAGTTCAATGCAGCCACCCAGAAGATGGAGCCGGGCATGCCGATCCCCGTGGTCATCACGGTGTATTCGGACAAGAGCTTCACCTTCATCATGAAGACGCCGCCGGCGACCTATCTGATCAAGAAGGCCGTAGGCATCGAGTCCGGCTCCAAGACCCCGCACACGGTCAAGGTCGGCAAGATCAAGCGTTCGCAGCTGGAGGAGATCGCCAAGATCAAGATGGCGGACCTCAACGCTGCGGACATGGACGCCGCCGTGCGCATCATCGCTGGCAGCGCCCGCTCGATGGGCATCGACGTGGAAGGGGTGAAGTAACATGGCCACGAATTCGAAAGTAAAGCTGACCAAGCGTCAGAAGGCCTTCACCTCGAAGGTCCAGGAAGGCAAGACCTATCCGCTGGACGCTGCCCTGGACATCCTCAAGGCCTGCTCGACCGCCAAGTTCAAGGAGTCGGTCGACATGTCGATCAACCTTGGCATCGACGCCAAGAAGTCCGACCAGAACGTCCGTGGCTCCACCGTGCTTCCGCACGGCAACGGCAAGTCCGTGAAGGTCGCTGTGTTCACGCAGGGCGCGAAGGCCGCGGAAGCTACCGCTGCTGGTGCTGACGCGGTCGGCATGGACGATCTCGCCGCCAAGATGAAGGCCGGCGACCTCGACTATCAGGTCGTGATCGCGAGCCCCGACGCGATGCGTGTCGTCGGCCAGCTGGGCCAGCTGCTCGGTCCCCGAGGCCTGATGCCCAACCCGAAGACCGGCACGGTCACGGCCGACGTCGCCACCGCGGTTAAGAACGCCAAGGCCGGTATGGCCAAGTTCCGCACCGACAAGGCCGGCATCGTGCATTGCTCGATCGGTTCGGCCACGTTCGAGAAGGACAAGATCCTCGAGAACATGCTCGCGGTCGTGCGTGATATCCGCAAGCAGAAGCCGGCGTCGTCGAAGGGCATCTTTATCAAGAAGGTGACGCTCTCGACCACGATGGGTCCCGGCATCAGGGTCGACGTCGGCAGCCTGCCGGAATGATTTGAAGGGCGGGGCCAGCGAGCCCCGCTCGGACTGATTTGATGTGTGGCGAAGGGCAGGGGATTTCATCCCAGTTCGAGCCACATCGTCGAAGACCGTAAGTGCCACCAGGCTTAAAGGGCTGACCCAGCCGCTTACGCAGACGGTGTAACCGAAAGCAGCAGGATCGCTGTCGGCGAAACCGTAAGGTAGTCGGGAACTCGAAAGGGAACTCGTTTTTCGTCAACAGCAGCACCAGGAGCAGTTCTTATGGCACTTAGGCTTGAAGACAAGAAAGCCCTGGTTGCGGAAGTCAATGAGGTTGCGTCCAAGGCACTCTCGGCGGTTGCCGCCGAGTACCGCGGTCTGACCGCCGGCAAGTTCGACATCCTGCGTCAGAAGGCCCGCGCAAACGGGATCTATCTGCACGTGGTGAAGAACACGCTGGCGAAGCGGGCCGTTGCAGGCACGGAGTTCGAGTGCCTGGGTCCTGTGCTGACCGGTCCGCTCGTGATCGGATTCTCTCTCGAGGATCCGGGCGCGGTGGGTCGTGTCATCAAGGATTTCGCCAAGGATAACGAGAAGCTGGTGGTCAAGGCGGTCGCGGTCGGCGGGACGCTGTACGGTCCCAAGGACATCGAGCGTCTCGCCTCTCTGCCGACCAAGGATCAGGCGCTCAGCCTGCTCATGGGCGTCATGAAGGCCCCCATCGGCAAGTTCGTGCGCACGCTGGCAGAACCCACTGCGAAGTTCGTGCGTACGGTCCAGGCCGTCGCCGACAAGCAGAAGGAAGCCGCGTAAGCCTCGTTTCACGACATCCGCATTCAGCTTTCGCAATCACACACACTTAAACGTTTCAGGAGTCATCACATGTCGCTCAGCAATCAGGAAATTCTTGACGCGATCGCCGCCAAGTCCGTCATGGACATCGTCGAGCTGGTCAAGATGATGGAAGAGAAGTTCGGCGTTTCCGCCGCTGTCGCTGTCGCCGCCGGCCCTGCCGCGGTTGCCGGCCCCGCGGCCGTCGTCGAGGAGAAGACCGAGTTCACGGTCATTCTCAGCTCGTTCGGCGAGAAGAAGGTCGAGGTCATCAAGGTCGTTCGCGAACTGACGGGCCTCGGCCTGAAGGAAGCCAAGGACCTGGTCGAAGGTGCGCCCAAGGAAGTGAAGGATGGCGTGAACAAGGCCGATTCCGAAGCCATGAAGAAGAAGCTGGAAGCCGCTGGCGCCAAGGTCGAGATCAAGTAAGCCTTGCCGTTCACGCAGCCGAAATGAAGGCGAAGGCTGGGGGTCCGGAAAGGACCCCCGGCCTGCCGCCGTTGTACCGGTAGACGGCAGTACGCATCGGCCTGGCCAACGCCAGCCCCATGGGTTCTGCGGTGTCTAGCCAACGCCGCCGTTTCACGTTGTATGACTTAAGAGGTCACGAATGTCTTACTCGTTCACCGAGAAGAAGCGCATCCGCAAGGATTTCTCCAAACTGCCGGAGACTCGCGAAATCCCGTATCTCCTCGCCACGCAGATCGACTCGTACCGCGAGTTCCTGCAGGCGGAAATGCTGCAGTCCAAGCGTCGCGAGACAGGTCTGCAGGCCGCGTTCAAGTCTGTCTTCCCGATGGTGTCGTACAACGGCGCCGCGGCCCTCGAGTTCGTGAAGTACCGCCTCGACGAGCCTGTCTTCGAGGAAGTGGAATGCCGCGTGCGCGGCATGACCTACGCCGCGCCGCTGAAGGTGACGGTGCGCTTGGTGATCTTCGACCGCGAGTCGAAGGAAAAGAAGGTCAAGGACGTGCGTGAGCAGGAGGTCTATCTCGGGGAAATCCCGCTGATGACCGACCATGGCACGTTCATCATCAACGGCACCGAGCGTGTCGTCGTGTCCCAGCTGCACCGTTCGCCCGGCGTGTTCTTCGACCACGACAAGGGCAAGACGCACAGCTCGGGCAAGCTGTTGTACAGCGCCCGCATCATTCCGTATCGCGGCTCCTGGCTGGACTTCGAATTCGATCCGAAGGACAACCTGTTCGTCCGCATCGATCGCCGCCGCAAGCTGCCGGCGACCATCCTGCTGCGCGCGCTGAATTACAACAACGAGCAGATGCTCGGGATGTTCCACGAGGTCAACTCGTTCCACCTACAGACCGAAGGCGCGTTGCTGGACCTCGTGCCGGAACGCCTGCGTGGTGAGAAGGCGCTGTTCGACATCAAGGCCGGCACCAAGACCATCGTCGAGTCCGGCCGCCCGATCACGGCGCGCCACATCAAGCAGATTCGCGAAGCGGGCCTGAAGAGCCTGGAAGTGCCCGACGAGTACCTGATCGGCCGCATCGTGGCTCGTGACGTGGTCAACAAGGACACGGGCGAAGTGCTGGCCGCGGCGAATTCCGAGATCAAGGAAGTCGACCTGCCGAAGTTCCGCACCGCCGGCATCAAGGAACTGCCCACGCTCTACGTCAACGACGTGGACAAGGGGCCCTACGTCTCGACCACGCTGAACATCGACCCGACGCGCACGCGCCTCGAGGCCCTGGTCGAGATCTACCGCATGATGCGCCCGGGCGAGCCGCCCACGAAGGATGCAGCGGAGACGTTGTTCTCCGGCCTGTTCTTCGCGCCGGAGAAATACGACCTGTCCGGCGTCGGTCGCATGAAGTTCAACCGTCGTCTGCGTCGCGAGGCCGTCACCGGTCCCGGCGTGCTGAACAACGACGACATCACCGCCGTCATGAAGCAGATCATCGCGATCAAGAACGGTGAGGATCAGACCGACGACATCGACCACCTCGGCAACCGTCGCATCCGTGCGGTCGGCGAAATGACCGAGAACGTGTTCCGCACGGGCCTGGTCCGTGTCGAGCGCGCGGTGCGCGAGCGCCTGGCGCTGGCGGAAGCCGAGAACCTCACGCCGCAGGATCTGATCAATGCCAAGCCGGTCGGCGCGGCGATCAAGGAGTTCTTCGGTTCGTCGCAGCTGTCGCAGTTCATGGATCAGAACAACCCGCTGTCGGAAGTCACGCACAAGCGTCGCGTGTCGGCCCTCGGACCGGGCGGCCTGACGCGCGAGCGCGCCGGCTTCGAAGTCCGTGACGTCCACCCGACGCACTACGGCCGCGTCTGCCCGATCGAAACGCCGGAAGGCCCGAACATCGGCCTCATCAATTCGCTCGCCTGCTACGCGCGCACCAACGACTACGGCTTCCTCGAGACGCCGTATCGCAAGGTTGCGAACGGCGTCGTGACCAACGACATCGAGTACCTGTCCGCGATCGAAGAAGGCCGCTACGTCATCGCACAGGCCAACTCGGAGCTGGACGCCAAGAACAAGTTCAAGAGCGACCTGATCTCGGCGCGCTTCCAGAACGAGTTCACGATGATGACGCCGGACCGCGTCCAGTTCATGGACGTGTCGCCGCGCCAGATCGTCTCGGTAGCCGCCGCGCTGATCCCGTTCCTCGAGCACGACGACGCCAACCGCGCGTTGATGGGTTCGAACATGCAGCGCCAGGCCGTCCCGACGCTGCGCAGCGAAAAGCCGCTGGTCGGCACCGGCATCGAGCGCCGCGTGGCGATCGACTCGGGCAACGCGATCACCGCTCGCCGCGGCGGCGTGGTCGACAAGGTCGATGCTTCGCGCGTCGTGGTCCGCGTCAACGACGACGAGACCGTCGCCGGTGAAGCGGGCGTGGATATCTACAACCTCGTCAAGTACACCCGTTCCAACCAGAACACCTGCATCAACCAGAAGCCGCTGGTGCAGCCCGGCAACAAGGTGGAGCGCGGCGATGTGCTGGCTGACGGTCCTTCGACCGACCTGGGCGAACTCGCCCTGGGCCAGAACATGCTGATCTCGTTCATGCCCTGGAACGGCTACAACTTCGAGGACTCGATTCTGATCTCGGAGCGCGTCGTCGAAGAAGATCGTTTCACGACGATTCATATCGAGGAACTGACCTGCGTCGCGCGTGAGACCAAGCTTGGCCCCGAGGAAATCACGGCGGACATCCCGAACGTGAACGAGACGGCGCTGCGCAAGCTCGATGAGAGCGGCATCGTCTTCATCGGTGCGGAAGTGAAGGCAGGCGATCTGCTCTGCGGCAAGGTCACGCCCAAGGGCGAGACCCAGCTGACACCGGAAGAGAAGCTGCTGCGCGCGATCTTCGGCGAGAAGGCCAGCGACGTGAAGGACACGTCCCTGCGCGTTCCTGCCGGAATGGACGGCACCGTCATCGACGTGCGCGTGTTCACGCGTGAAGGCGTCAAGAAGGACAAGCGTGCGTTGTCGATCGAAGAGAGCGAACTGGCCGCCGTCCGCAAGGACTTGAACGACCAGCAGCGCATCTTCGAGGACGACATCTACTCGCGTCTGCGCCGCCTGCTGTTCGGCAAGCTCGCCGATGGCGGCCCGAACAAGCTGAAGAAGGGCTCGAAGCTGGACGCCGAGTACCTGGATTCGGTCGAGCGCGAGAAGTGGTTCGAAATCCGACTGCAGGACGAGGACGCCCAGAGCCAGCTCGAAGCGGCCGCCAAGCAGCTCAAGGATCAGCGCGCCTACTTCGACCAGCGATTCGAATCCAAGAAACGAAAGATCACCGCAGGCGACGAGCTGTCGCCTGGTGTGCTCAAGATGACCAAGGTGTACCTCGCCGTTAAGCGCCGCATCCAGCCGGGCGACAAGATGGCCGGCCGCCACGGCAACAAGGGCGTCATCTCGCAGATCGTCCCGGTCGAGGACATGCCGCACATGGAAGACGGAACGCCCGTCGACATCGTGCTCAACCCGCTGGGCGTGCCGTCGCGCATGAACATCGGGCAGCTGCTCGAGGTTCACCTCGGATGGGCGGCCAAGGGCATCGGCAACAAGATCGACGAGATGCTCAGGCAGCAGAAGGCGATCGGCGAGCTGCGCAAGTTCCTCGACAAGATCTACGTCGGCAAGAGCGTGAAGAAGGAAAAGCTGGCGGATTTCTCCGATGCCGAAATCCTGACCCTCGCACGGAACCTGACGGCCGGTCTGCCGATCGCGACGCCGGTGTTTGACGGCGCCGCGGAAGAAGAGATCAAGGATCTGCTGGAACTTGCGGGTCTGCCGCGTTCCGGCCAGGCCATCCTGTTCGACGGCCGTACGGGCGAGCAGTTCTCGCGCCCCATCACGGTTGGCTACATGTACATGCTCAAGCTCAACCACCTCGTCGACGACAAGATGCACGCCCGCTCGACCGGTCCGTACTCGCTGGTTACGCAGCAGCCGCTGGGTGGCAAGGCGCAGTTCGGCGGCCAGCGCTTCGGCGAAATGGAAGTCTGGGCGTTGGAAGCCTACGGCGCGGCCTACACGCTGCAGGAAATGCTGACCGTGAAGTCCGACGACACCAACGGGCGCACGCGCATGTACAAGTCCATCGTCGATGGCGACCACCGCATGTCTGCCGGCATGCCCGAGTCGTTCAACGTGCTGGTCAAGGAAATCCGGTCCATCGGTCTGAACATCGAGCTGGAGCAGAACCCGTGAAGAAGCAGTTGTCGGTGCCAGTTGTCAGTGCCAGCGCTACGGCGCGGAAGCTGACGCTGGCGCTTCTACAGACACTGACTACTGAAACTGACAACTGAGGTTCCAATGAAAGAGCTATTCAACCTTCTCCGTCCGACCGAAGAGTACGAAGACTTCGACGCGATCAAGATCGGGCTGTCTTCGCCCGAAGTGATCCGCAGCTGGTCGTTCGGTGAAGTCCGCAAGCCGGAAACGATCAATTACCGCACCTTCAAGCCGGAACGCGATGGCCTGTTCTGCGCCAAGATCTTCGGGCCGATCAAGGATTACGAGTGCCTGTGCGGCAAGTACAAGCGACTCAAGCACCGCGGTGTCGTGTGCGAGAAGTGCGGCGTGGAAGTCACGGTCGCCAAGGTCCGCCGTGAGCGCATGGGTCACATCGACCTGGCGTCGCCGGTCGCGCACATCTGGTTCCTGAAGTCGCTGCCGAGCCGTATCGGCCTGCTGCTCGACATGCCGCTGCGCGCCATCGAGCGCGTGCTGTATTTCGAAGCGCACATCGTGGTCGACCCGGGCCTGACGCCGCTGGAAAAGGGCAAGCTGCTCACGGAAGAGGACTACCTCGACGCGGTCGAGAAGTACGGCGACGAATTCGATGCCCGCATGGGCGCCGAGGCGGTGCATGACCTGCTCAAGGCCATCGACCTGCAGAAAGAGACGATCCGGCTGCGCGAGGAACTCGCCAACACCTCGTCCGAGACCAAGATCAAGAAGCTGGGCAAGCGTCTCAAGCTGATCGAATACTTCATCAGCTCGAAGAACAAGCCCGAGTGGATGGTCATGACGGTGCTGCCGGTGCTGCCGCCGGACCTGCGCCCGCTCGTGCCGCTCGACGGCGGCCGCTTCGCGACCTCGGATCTGAACGATCTGTATCGCCGCGTCATCAACCGCAACAACCGCCTCAAGCGCCTGCTCGAGCTGACCGCGCCCGACATCATCGTGCGCAACGAAAAGCGCATGCTGCAGGAGTCGGTGGATGCGCTGATCGATAACGGCCGTCGCGGCCGTGCGATCACCGGCACCAACAAGCGTCCTCTCAAGTCGCTCGCCGACATGATCAAGGGCAAGCAGGGTCGGTTCCGCCAGAACCTGCTCGGCAAGCGCGTCGACTACTCGGGCCGTTCGGTCATCGTGGTCGGCCCGACGCTCAAGCTGCACCAGTGCGGTCTGCCCAAGAAGATGGCGCTGGAGCTGTTCAAGCCCTTCGTGTTCTCGTTGCTGCAGCGCAAGGGTCACGCCACCACCATCAAGGCTGCGAAGAAGATGGTGGAGCGCGAGGAAGGCGTGGTCTGGGACTGCCTGGAAGAGTGCATCAAGGAGCATCCGGTGATGTTGAACCGCGCTCCGACCCTGCATCGCCTCGGCATCCAGGCCTTCGAACCGCTGCTGATCGAAGGCAAGGCCATCAACCTTCACCCGCTCGTCTGCACGGCCTTCAATGCCGACTTCGACGGTGACCAGATGGCCGTGCACGTCCCGCTGAGCCTCGAGGCCCAGCTGGAAGCGCGTGTGCTGATGATGGCGTCCAACAACATCCTGTCGCCGGCGTCCGGCGACCCGATCATCGTGCCGTCGCAGGACGTCGTGCTCGGTCTGTACTGGATGACGCGTGAGCGCGTCGCCGCCAAGGGCGAGGGCATGGTCCTGTCGGACGTCGCGGAAGTGCATCGCGCATACGAGAACGGCGTGCTCGACCTGCAGGCGAAGATCAAGGTCCGCCTGAAGGACTACGACGACAGCGGCAAGGAGATCTACCACCTCGTCGACACGACCACGGGTCGTGCGCTGATGTCGGAAATCCTCCCGGACAAGATCCCGTTCTCGGTGATCAACCGCACGCTGACGAAGAAGGAAGTCAGCCGCGTGCTGAACCGTGTGTACCGCGTCTGCGGCACCAAGGACACGGTCGTGTTCGCGGACCAGATCATGTACACGGGCTTCAGGATGTCGACCAAGTCGGGGATCAGTTTTTGCCTCGACGACATCGTCATCCCCGATGAGAAGGCCACCATCCTCGCGGCGGCCGAAGCCAAGGTGAAGGAAGTGGCGCGCGAGTACACCGAGGGTCTCACCACGCAGCAGGAACGCTACAACCGCGTGGTCGATCATTGGTCGCGTGCCAACGACGACATCTCCAAGGCGATGATGAAGCGCATCGGCAAGGAGAAGGTCACGACGCTCAAGGGCGTCGAGACCGAGCAGCCGAGCTTCAACTCGGTCTTCATGATGGCCGACTCCGGCGCGCGTGGTTCTCAGGCGCAGATCCGTCAGCTCGCCGGCATGCGCGGCCTGATGGCCAAGCCCGACGGCTCGATCATCGAGACGCCGATCACCGCGAACTTCCGCGAAGGCCTCAACGTCCTCCAGTACTTCATCTCGACGCACGGCGCGCGAAAGGGTCTGGCCGATACGGCGCTGAAAACGGCGAACTCGGGTTACCTGACGCGTCGGCTCGTCGACGTGGCGCAGGACGTGGTCGTGACCGCGCAGGATTGCGGCACCGACCAGGGCCTGCTGATCATGCCGATCGTGGAAGGCGGCGACATTCTCGAAGCCCTGCGCGACCGCGTGCTGGGTCGTGTGACCCTGCGCGACGTGCATGCGCCGGGCACCGATGACGTCATCATTCCGGGCACCACGATCATCGACGAGCATCTCGCCGATGAGCTGGAAAAGAACAGCGTCGACGAGGTCTGGGTGCGTTCGCCCATCACCTGCGAACTTCCGTTCGGCATCTGCGCCAACTGCTACGGACGTGATCTTGCGCGCGGCCACCGCGTGAACATCGGCGAAGCCGTCGGCGTCATCGCGGCGCAGTCGATCGGCGAGCCGGGTACGCAGCTGACCATGCGTACCTTCCACGTCGGTGGCGCCGCCAACCGCGGCGTCTCGACCGACGGTGTCGACGCGCGTGCGGCCGGTACGGCCCGCGTGCACAACCTCAAGACGGTGCGCAACAAGGAGAACCTCCTCGTTGCCGTGTCGCGTTCCGGCGAAATCGGCGTGCTGGCGGCCGACGGCCGTGAGCGCGAGCGTTACAAGATCCCCTACGGCGCCGTGATCCTGGTCAAGGACGGCGACTCCGTTCCGGCCGGCTTCCGCATGGCCAAGTGGGATCCGCACACGCACCCGATCGTCACCGAGCTGGCCGGCTTCGTGAAGTTCCAGGACTTCGAGGAAGGCGTCACGGTCACCAAGGAAAACGACCCGATCACGGGCGTGACCAACCTGGTCATCACGGAGCCGAAGTCACGCGGCTCCGCCGGCAAGGATCTGCGCCCGCAGCTGATGCTGCTGGACGTCAAGGGCAAGCAGCTCAACTTCCCGGGCACCGACATTCCGGCGCAGTACTCGCTGCCGCCCAAGGCGGTCATCAGCGTTGAGGACGAGGCCGAGGTGAAGGTGGGCGACGTCATCGCGCGCATCCCGCAGGAATCGTCGAAGACCCGCGACATCACAGGCGGTCTGCCCCGCGTGGCCGATCTGTTCGAGGCGCGCAAGCCGAAGGAACCGGCGGTTCTCGCCGAGGCCAGCGGCACGATCAAGTTCGGCACCGCGACCAAGGGCAAGCAGCGCATCAAGATCGTCGAGCCGGATGGCAACGAGGTCGAGACGCTGGTGCACAAGTGGGTGCAGATCCGCGTGTTCGAAGGTGAGCACGTGGAGAAGGGCGAAATCATCTCCGATGGCGAGCCCAGCCCGCACGACATCCTGCGCCTGCAGGGTGTGACCGCGCTGGCCAACCACATGGTCAAGGAAATTCAGGACGTCTATCGCCTGCAGGGCGTGAAGATCAACGACAAGCACATCGAGACGATCATTCGTCAGATGCTGCGCAAGGTCGAGATCAGCGAGACCGGCGATTCGCGCTTCCTTCAGGGTGAGCAGGCGGAAATCTTCCACGTGCTGGCCGAGAACCGGAAGCTCAAGGCGCAGAAGCACCGCGCCGCGAACTACGATCGCCAGCTGCTCGGCATCACGAAGGCCTCGCTGTCGACCGAGTCGTTCATCTCGGCAGCGTCGTTCCAGGAAACCACGCGCGTCCTCACCGAAGCCTCGGTGCGCGGTTCGCGCGACGAGCTGCGTGGCCTGAAGGAAAACGTCATTGTCGGTCGACTGATCCCGGCGGGTACGGGTCTGGCGCACCACGAGCAGCGTCGCAAGTCGCGTGGCGGTTCGCTGCTCGCGGACCTGCAGGCTTCGGCGCTCTCGGGTGGCGGCAGCTTCGATGCCACCGGCAGCGAGCGCGTGCTGCGCACGAGCGTCGCGGAAGGCGGCGATGACGACGTGGAAGAGGCGGCAACGGACGAGGGTGCTGAGGAGTAGACGGTACCGCGAAGCCCGGTGCCGCGACGCTGTACGACGAAACCCCGCTGATGCGGGGTTTCGTCGTTTGGGGCTCGCTTCCCAATGCAGGCAGAGCTGGCGCATTCGGCCCAGATCCAGACCGGATTGTTCGAGATTTTTTCGCGTGCTACGGTCGAAGCGACCTCGCCGAGCGAGGCTTCCAATCAAGCAGGATGACGAGGAGAACGAGATGGCCGGGAAGGTTTTGATCGCCGGAGCCAGCGGCGTCGTCGGCGCCGCGGCCGTCGAGGAATTCCTCGCGCAGGGCTGGCAGGTCGTCGCGCTGTCGCGGCGCAAGCCGGAGATCGCGAGCGCCAAGCCGTTCCAGCACCTGCCGGTCGACCTGCAGGATGTGTCCGCCTCGAGGGCCGCGTTGTCGAAGCTCGACGGCGTTACCCACGTCGTCTATGCCGCGCTATTCGAAAAGCCCGGACTGATCGCGGGCTGGTCCGAGCGCGACCAGATGGAGACCAACCTCTCGATGCTGAAGAACTGCCTGGAGCCGTTGCTGTCGGCGTCGAAAGGTCTTCGGCATGTCAGCCTGCTGCAGGGGACCAAGGCCTACGGCATCCACCTGCATCCGATGCCGATACCTGCGCGCGAAGGCGCGACGCGCGACCCGCACGCGAACTTCTACTGGCTGCAGGAAGACTACCTGCGTTCCACCGCGCAGAAGGCGGGCTTCACGTTTTCGATCCTGCGCCCGCAGCTCATCATCGGCTCGGCCTACGGCGTGGCGATGAATCTCGCGCCGATCATCGGTGCGTATGCGGCGATCTGCCGCGAGCTGGGCGAGCCCTTCGGATTTCCCGGCGGAATCTCGTATGTCTGGGAAGCGGTCGATGCGCGGCTGCTGGCGCGCGTCTTCACCTGGGCCGCGATCACGCCGGCCGCAGCGGGACAGCATTTCAATGTCACCAACGGCGACGTCTTCGAATGGCGCAACCTCTGGCCGGCGATGGCCAGGACGCTGGGCGTGAAGACCGGCCCCGACCAGCCGCGTTCGATGGCGAGCTACCTGCCCGAGAAGTCGGAGGTGTGGGACACGGTGGTGAAGAAGCACAAGCTGCGGCCGGTAAAGATGTCCGAGCTCGTCGGCGAGTCGCACCACTACGCAGACTTCTGCTTCGCCTACGGCGCCACCATCTTGCCGCCGCCGGCTTTCGTCAGCGCCATCAAGTTGCGCCAGGCCGGCTTCACCGAGGTCTGCGATACCGAGGACATGTTCTGTTACTGGCTCGGCAACTTCATCGAACGCGGCATTCTTCCAAAACCCTGATCGGGGCACGGCGTAAAATCGGCGGATGCAGGAACTCGCCGACATCACGCCGCTCGTCGCTTCGCTCAACCCGGCGCAGAAGGAAGCCGTCACTGCGCCGCCCGAGCACCGCCTCGTGCTCGCCGGTGCGGGCTCGGGCAAGACGCGCGTGCTGGTGCATCGAATCGCGTGGCTGATCACGGTCGAGGGCATCTCGCCGCTGTCGGTCCTCGCCGTGACCTTCACGAACAAGGCCGCGAGCGAGATGCGGGGGCGCATCGAGCAGCTCATCACGGCGCCTATCCGGTCGATGTGGGTGGGCACCTTCCACGGCATCGCGCATCGCATGCTGCGCCTGCACTGGAAGGAGGCGGGCTTGGTCCAGAACTTCCAGATTCTGGATGCCGACGACCAGGTGCGCCTGGTGAAGCGCGTTCTCAAGGCGCTGGACATGTCGGACGAGCAGTGGCCGCCCAAGGCGGTCACCGGCTGGATCAACGCGCAGAAGGAAGAGGCGCGGCGTCCGCGGCACATGGACGACCAGGGGGACTACACGCAGCGCCAGTACGTGCGCGTGTACACGGCCTACGAGGAGGCATGCAGGAACTCCGGCGTCGTGGATTTCTCCGAACTGCTGCTGCGCGCCTTCGAGATCACTCGGGACAACGCAGAGATCCAGGCGCACTACCGCCGCCGCTTCCGCCACGTGCTCGTCGACGAGTTCCAGGACACCAACACGCTGCAGTACGCCTGGCTCAAGGTGCTGGCGGGTGACACCGGCACGATGTTCGCAGTCGGCGACGACGACCAGTCGATCTACTCCTGGCGCGGCGCCAGGGTCGAGAACATGGTGCGCATGGAGAAAGATTTTCCGGGCACCGAGGTCATCCGCCTTGAGCAGAACTACCGCTCCACCGGCACGATCCTGAAGGCCGCCAACGGCCTGATCTCGAAGAACACCAACCGTCTGGGCAAGAACCTCTGGACCGACGGCGGCGACGGCGAGCAGATCCAGCTCTACGCCTCGTACAACGAGTACGACGAGGCCGAGTTCGTGGCCAACCGCGCGCGCGAAATGCTCGACGGCCGCTGCCGTTATTCGGACCTCGCGATCCTGTACCGCTCGAACGCGCAGTCGCGCGTGCTCGAAGAAGTGCTGATCCGCTCGCGGATTCCCTATCGCATCTACGGCGGCCTGCGCTTCTTCGAGCGCCAGGAGATCAAGGACGCGCTCGCCTACCTGCGCCTGCTGCACAACCGCGACGACGACACCAGCTTCGAACGCACCGTGAACACGCCGGCACGCGGCATCGGCGCCACAACGATGGAGAAGCTGCGCGAGATCTCGCGCGCCAGCGACGTGTCGTTGTGGATGGCCGCGAAGAACGCAGGCAGCCAGCTCGGCCGTTCGTCCGGCAACATGGGCCAGTTCCTGAAGCTTATCGACGATCTGCATGCCGAGACGCGGGAGCTGCCGCTGTCCAAGGCCACCGAACTTCTGATCGCACGCACCGGCCTGCGCGAGCATTACCGCAAGGAAAAGGGCGAGCAGGCGGAGGCACGGCTCGAGAACCTGGACGAACTTGTGAGTGCCGCGCGCTCGTTCGAAACCGACCCCGGTGTCGCTGCGGGGCTGGCGCCCAATCCCGACGAGCCGGTGCTCGACCCGCTGACCGCGTTCCTGACGCACGCCGCGCTGGAGTCCGGCGAGGAGCAAGCCGGGCCGGGCGAAGACTGCGTGCAGCTCATGACCCTGCACGCGGCCAAAGGCCTCGAATTCCCGGTGGTGTTCATCGTCGGCGTCGAGAACGGATTGTTCCCGTCGTCGCGCGCGATCGACGAGGGCAACCTCGAGGAGGAGCGGCGCCTGTTCTACGTGGGCATCACGCGCGCGCGGCGCAAGCTGTACCTGTCGTACGCGGAGATCCGCCGCGTGCACGGCGTCGAACAGATCGGCGCGCCGTCGATGTTCCTCAAGGAACTGCCGCCTGAATGCGTCTCCGAGACGCGCCCTCGCGTGGGTATCCTGCGTCCCGGTTTCGGTGCGCGTGAACCTCAATCGGGCTATGGCGGCGCTTATCGCGGTCCGGGTTCGGGCGGCGCTTACGGCGGCGGTGCGCAGGCGCGGCCTCTGCCACGTAGCGTCGTGGCCGCATCGAACAGCCTGGGTCCCGGCGGCTTTCGCCTGGGGCAGCGCGTCGAGCACCCCAAGTTCGGCGAGGGCACCATCCTGAGCTTCGACGGCGACGGCGATCGCGCGCAGATCGAGGTCAAGTTCCGCGACGCGGGCACCAAGCGCCTGGTCCTCGGCTTCGCGAACCTGCGCGGGCTTTGACCCGCGTCACGCCGGGACCGGTCCTGGCTTCCGCTTCCGGTGCCTTGTTGGCACGCTGCCCGCTATGCTCGGGGCGCAGTCCAACAACAGGGAGATACACCATGGATTTCGGGAAAGTGTTGAGCAAGGATTTCCTTCTGGGCATGGAAGGCCGTCTCAATCGTGCGCAGTACTGGGCTTTCGTCCTCGTTTACATCGCCGGCGCGATCGTGCTGGGCATTGTCGACGGCATCCTCGGCACGGGCGGAATCCTCGGCATCGTGTACGCGCTGGCGGCGCTGTATCCGTCGATCTGCGTCATCGCGCGCCGTTGGCATGATCGAGAGAAGAGTGGCTGGTGGACGTTGATCGCGCTCGTTCCAATCATCGGCGGGATCTGGATCCTGGTGGAGTGCGGCTGCCTGAAGGGCACCACCGGGCCGAACAAGTACGGTGCCGATCCGCTCGGCGGCGTCTGAGGTAGAGGCCGGGGACGGCGGCGAAGGTCGCCGTTCCCCCTGTTTTTCGCTTGGCTTCGGCAGTTGAGGGTCCGGCCTTCCCGGAAACCAGGACGCGTGATGCCGCGTGCCGCCTGTGATCTGCATCTCGACCCTGCACGCCTGAAGAGCTGACCGTCACCCCCACGGCCCTACACTGCGGCGGTGACGCCTGAAGTCACTCCAGGGGAATTGGCATGCTCTCGATGAGATTTCTTTTCAGCGCGAAGGGTCGCATCACGCGCTCGCAGTACTGGCTCAGCTTCCTGCTCTACTTCGTGCTCATCATCGCGCTGGTCATCGCGATGGCTGTGCTGGGCCTTGGGGGCAGCGGATACAGCGACTACATGGCACGTGCGCAGGCCGCGAAGGAGGCGTCGCAGCTCGAAGGCGCGAACGTGTTGGCCGGTGACGAGCCGACCGAATCAAATGCCGAAGAGGACGCCACCGTCGACCAAGATATCGTGGCCTCGACCGAATCGGCCGCCGCCGGCTCCGAGCCGATGACGTCGTCGGACGGGAGCCTGGCCGCCACCGATGTCATGGAATCGACGGAATCCACCGGGCCGGTCGAATCCGGCGAAACCACGAGCGAGTCGTCCGACGGATCGGACGCAACAGCCGTCACCGCGGGCGAAGTCGTTGGATCAGAGGAGGCGCTGTCGGAGACGGCGGAACCCATGTCCCTCGACGAGACCGATGTCGTGGCATCCGCGCCGGCCGCCGCTGGGGTCGGCGGCCTCGTGCTGACGGTTCTCGGCTTCGTGCTGTCGCTGGCGTTGCTGTATTCGTCGCTCGTGGTGCAGATCAAGCGCTGGCATGACCAGAACCTGACCGGCTGGCTGGTGCTGATCAACCTCACGGGCATCGGCACGCTGGCCACCTTCATCATGTGCGGCTTCCTGCGCGGCACGCTCGGGCCGAACAAGTACGGCGCTGATCCGCGCGCGCCGGCGTCCACGACGACCACGAGCTGACCGGACCTCGCCTCACCGCATGCCGGGGTTCGTTCCCGAAGCCTGGGTCGCCCTCGGCGTTGCGCTGCTCCTGATCTGGCGCTGGGCCCGTCGACGACGGCAGGCCGCGCCGGAGGGCCCGCAGCGTTCGCCGCTTGAGTGGAAGGACCTTCTGGACGACCGGGTGGCGCAGGTCGCGCGCCTGTCGGCCGAACAGCGCACTCGCTATCACGCGCTGGTGGCGCGCTTCGTCAAGCAGAAGCGTTTCGTGGGCTGCGCGGGACTCGAGATCACCGACGAGATGCGCACGCTGGTCGCGGGAATGGCCTGCCTGATGATCCTGCGGCCCGGCGCCCGGCTGTTCCCGGAACTGCGGCAGGTGCTGATCTACCCGGGCCCGTTCCTGGTGCCGGTGACGGAGCCGGACGAGTTCGGCCTGGTGCCGGACGGACCCGAGGAGCGCGTCGGCGAATCCTGGCAGGGCGACCGCGTGATCCTGTCGTGGCCGGATGTGGAGGCTGCGCTCGACGGTGACGAGGTCAACGTGGTGGTCCACGAGTTCGCGCACCAGCTAGACGACGAGGGCGACGCCGGCGAGGGCGCGCCGCTGCTGCCCGACTACGAACGCTGGTCGCAGGTCATGAAGACGGAATTCGAGCGTTTGCGGCGCCATCGGCGGCCGCCGGTGCTCGATCCCTACGGCGCGGAGAGTCCGGCCGAGTTCTTCGGCGTGGTCTCGGAGGCTTTCTTCCAACGCGGCCCCGAGCTGGCCCGACACCATCCGGCCTTGCACGGCGTCCTGCGTGACTATTACGGCTTCGACACGGGCTGAGACCTGTATCGCAGCTTGGGGGCTCGCTTGGTGTGCTTACCCGCGCCGGACAGATAGGATGCGGTTATCTACCATCCTGGGGAGGTCATGAGCGAGCTCCGTTCGGCGGCCGTGATGTTTGCCGATATCGCTGCCGCCACCGAGCTGCGAAACAGCGTCGGGGATCGGCAGGCGGACGCCATTCTGGATCCGCTGCTCAGGGCGATGACGGAGATCGTGGTCCGCAACGGCGGCGTCGTACTCAAGTCGGATGGCGACGACGTGCTCGCGGTATTCGATCGCCCGCGCTCATTCGTCGACGACTCCGCCAACGCGGCCGTCGAATGCCAGCTTGCGGCTCGCGGCGTGGGTCGCAAGCTTTACGCGGGCCTCGGCGCCGGCGTCATCGAGTTCCGCGAAGTGCTGGGCCGGCCCGACGTGGCTGGCATGCCCGTCAACATGGCGGCGCGCCTGCACAAGCTCGTCCCGGACCTTGCCGGCTACATCTTCCTGTCGGCGGAAACCGTCGGTGCCTTGCGGCCTGACCTGCGCGAGCGCGCGCGCCCCTACGGGACGCGGCCGATCAAGGGTGTAGGGCTGGTCGACGTGCATACGCTGGACTGGGACGAGGCGGTCACCGTCGTGCCCACGCGGTTTGCGTTGCCGGTGGCCTTGGCATCCACGGTGGTGGCGCTGGGCCTGACGCACGCGGGTCGCGGGCTGCGGCTGGAGACCAACGGGCCGCCGTTCCAGGCCGGGCGTGACCGCAACAACGAGCTGCGGCTGGACGACGACGAGCAGCGCGTGTCCTCGCGGCACCTCAAGATCCTGTTCCGCAACGGCGCCTGGATCCTGCAGGACACCAGCCGCAACGGCACCTGGGTCCGTTTCAACAATAATTCGAACCAGATCGGCCTGCTGGGCGACGAGCTCAAGCTCGTCGCCAATGGCCGGATGTGCCTGGGCCGCCCTTTCGCCGAAGACGCGCAGGGCCGGTTCACGGTGCACTTCGAACTGGTGAAGAAATGACGGCGTCGACGGTACTGCCTGACGGGACCTGGATCGACAACTTCCGCGTGGCGCGGAGGCTGGGTCGCGGCGGTTTTGGCGTCACCTATCTCGCCGAGGAATTCCGCGAGTGGGAGGCCGGTTCGGCCACCGGATCGCCGCTGCGCATGGTGGCCATCAAGGAGTACTTCCCGCGCGGCCTGGCGACGCGCCCGGACGGCCAGACCGTCATGCTGTCGCCGGACGTGGAGGGTGGCGAGCAGGCCTTCCAGATGGCGCTCAAGGGCTTCTTCCAGGAAGCCGAGTCGCTGATGCGATTCGATCACCCCAACGTGATCAAGATCCACCGCGTGTTCCAGCGCAACGGGACCGCGTACTACATCATGCCCTTCCTCAAGGGCGAGACGCTCAAGGCCATCCTCAAGCGCGACGGCGCGATGGGCGAGGAGCGTACGCGGCGGCTCATGCTGCCGATTCTCGACGGCCTGGTGCACGCGCATGCCAAGGGCATCCTGCACAGGGACCTCAAGCCCGACAACGTGATGATCCCGGACGAAGGCGGGCCGGTGCTGATCGACTTCGGCGCCGCGCGCGCGCAGGCCGTGGACGACGTGCAGGACTACACGCGCCACAGCGAACTGGTCGCGTACACCCCGGGGTATGCCGCCCTCGAACAGTACGGGCGCGCGACGCGGGACAACCTGCACGGAGCGCACACTGACGTCTATGGATTGGCCGCGGTGATGTACCACTGCGTCACCGGCGAGGCGCCGGTGGAAGCCTCGCTGCGGTCCATGCAGCTGTCCAACGGCGCGGCCGATCCGCTGGTGCCGGCCTCGGCCAAGCTGATGGACGCGCAGGGCTACGGCCGCGCCTTCCTTTCCGCGATCGATTGGGGACTGGAGCTCGCCGGTCGCAATCGTCCCCAGACCGTGGCCGAATTTCGCCGTGCGCTGGATGGCAAGCTGACCCTGCCGGAAGCCACGCTGGCGCGCCTGGAGCAACACGGCGTGTCGACCGAGCCGTTCACGCGCCCTGCCACGATGACGCGTCCGCTGCACACGCTGACGGGTGGCCGCGACACGCAGCCCCTGGGGACGCGGATCACCTCCGAGGCGACCGACACGGTGCTCGGGCACCCTGCCAGCATCCCCTCCGTTTCGACTGCGCCGCTGACCCGGGTGCCCGGGACGCATACCCGCCAGACGACCGGGCCCCTGACCTCGTCGCAGCCAACCGCGATTCCGACGACTTCGCCGACGATGCCAGCGCCCGTCCAGGTGCAGCCTCCGACATCGAACACGGACATGCCACCTGCGTCGGTGCCTGCTGCACCGCGCGGCGGTGGAGGCAAGATGCTGCCGCTGCTGGCCTTGGTGGTGTCGGTCGCCGGCGTGGCCTACGTGGCGCGCGACCAGGTGCCCGAGGACCTGCGCGACAAGGTGCCGGCCTCTCTGCGCGATGCGCTGTGGTCGAAGCCGACCGAGGTCGCGGTGGAGCGTCCGGAGGCGCAGCCGCAGACGGCACCTGCTGCGTCCGCACCCGCTTCGCCGATACCCGCCCCTGCGACGCCGGTGCCCGCGCCTGCCGAGCCGGTGCAGCCCCAGGAAGACCCCGGGCTGCGCGCCGAGCGCGAAGCCTACGAGGCCGCCAAGGAGAGCGACACCATAGATGGCTGGAAGGCCTTCAAGAAGGCGTTCCCGAGCAGTGCGCTGGTCACCACCGCCGACATCCGCATCGCGGCCCTGCAGCCCAAGCCGGTTCAGAAGCCCGAGACGGTGCCCGAGACGACGCCCGAGCCGCCACAGCAGCAGCTGCAGAAGCCGGCGGTCTTGCCCAGGCCGGAGCCCGAGGTGGCGGAAAGGCCGGTGCCCCGGCGCGTCGAGCCCAGTGCGGAGCCGGGCGTGGCACCCAAGGTCCTGGCGGGCGGCTTCCGCGACTGTCCGGGCTGCCCGGAGATGGTGAAGATCCCGGGCGGGCCGCTGGAGATGGGCGATGTCGCCGGCACTGGCGAGGCGGACGAAAAGCCGCTGCGCCAACTCACCATCGGCTCGATCTACGCCGGTCGCTACGAGGTCACGTTCGACGAATGGGCCGCCTGCGTCGCGGGGGGGGGCTGCGCCGGCACGCCGCGTGATGCGGGCTGGGGACGCGGGCGCCGGCCGGTGATCAACGTCAGCTGGGTCGACGCGCAGCGCTACGTCGCCTGGCTGTCGAGCGCGAGCGGCAAGCACTACCGGCTACCGACCGAGGCCGAGTTTGAGTACCTGATGCGGGCCGGCTCTCGCAGCACCTATCCCTGGGGCGAGGACGGCACTCAGGCCTGCCAGTACGCGAACGTGGCAGACCGCCAGGCCAAGAAGCAGAACCCCGACTGGAACACCTTCCCCTGCGACGACGGCGAGGCGCTGACGGCGCCCGTGGGCAGCTATCGCGCGAACGCGTTCGGCCTGTTCGATGTGGCCGGCAACGTGTGGGAGTGGACACAGGATTGCTACCAGAGCTACCGGCAGGCTCCGGCCGACGGCTCGGCCTTCGATCCGCCCAACTGCTCGCGCCGCGTGATCCGCGGCGGGTCCTGGAGCGATGCGACGCGCAACCTGCGCTCGGCTGACCGCACCGCGAGCTCGCCGAGTGCCACGCTCAAGATCGTCGGCTTCCGCGTAGTCCGGGATTAGCGCGATCGGGTAGCGCGTAGCCCGGACAAAGTGCGGGCTCCTTCCTGCGGAACGAAGCAAAAGCCCCGCTCTTTCACTGCGCGAAATTCAACGTCGGGGCCTGCTGCGATGGGTCAGTTCGCGCCGAGGCACCCGCGCAGGAATAGCGTTGCCGACGCGGTGGCGAGGTCGCGATTCGCTTTCTTGCGAAAGCCGTGGCCCTCGTCCTTCGCCAGCAGGTACCAGACCTCGCCGCCCTGGCCCCGCACCGTGTTCACGATCTGCTCGGCCTCCGAGGCGGGCACGCGCGGATCGTTGGCGCCCTGCACGACGAACAGCGGACGCTGGATCCTGTGTGCGTTGGTGGTCGGCGAGATGCGCTCGAGGACGGCGCGCATCGCCGGGTCGCGCTCGTCGCCGTACTCCGCGCGGCGCAGGTCGCGGCGGTAGTCCTGCGTGTGGGTCAGGAAGGTCACGAAGTTGCTGATGCCCACCGTGTCGATGCCGCAGCGCAGGCGGTCGTTGTACTGCGCAAGGCTGGCCAGGGTCATGTATCCGCCGTAGCTGCCGCCGGCGACCGCGACGCGCGCGTGGTCGAGTTCCGGACGCGTCGCGATCCAGTCGAGCAATGCCCCGACATCTTTCACCGAGTCCTCGCGCTTTTCGGCGTTGTCGAGCTGCAGGTAGGACTTGCCGTAGCCGTCCGAGCCGCGGACGTTGGGCACCAGCACCGAGATGCCCAGTTCACGCAGCTGGAATTCGGTGATCGGCGAGAACAGCGGCTGCGCCTGCGCCTCGGGTCCACCGTGGATCTGGATCAGCACCGGTCGCGGACCCGCCTGTGGCGCGCGGTAGTAGAAGGCCGGGATCGGACGCGCATCGAAGCTCGGGAAGTGAACCAGTTCTGGTTCGACGAAGCGAGAGGCGTCCAGGCCGCCGGTCTCGCTGGTGGTCCAGCGCAACAGCTTCCGTTGCGCGAGCTGAACGGAGTACACGTCGCCCGGGTTGCGCGCGTTGTTGAGCACGAAGCCGAGCTGGTGGCCAGTCCGGTCGAAGTGCAGGTCCTCGATCACGCCTCGCGGCAGCGCCGGCAAGGCGATGGGCCTACCCCTGTTGAGGTCCAGGACGCGCAGCTCGGAGAAGCCGTCGGCGTTGACGGTGTAGGCCAGCCGCGTGCCGCCCTCGGACATCGCGAGTTCTTTGACGTCCCAGGGTGTGTCGGCGCTGAGCACGCGCGCGTCGCGGCCGTCGATCAACTCGTATCGAAGGCGGCGGAAATCGGAGCCCTCGTCGGACACGTAGTAGATGCCCTTGCCGTCGCGCGCGAACTGCGCCGCGTCGAAGGCGATGGGCTGCGCGGACGCATGGAACCGTCGCGGCGCGCCGCCGGCGACGGGCAGGAGCCAGAGCTCGCTCTGGTTGATCGAGATGTACTTCTGGGCAAGCACCCAGCGATCGTCCGGCGACCAGTCCAGAGCCGACCAAGTGCCCTCCAATTCGAGCAGCGCGCGCGTCTGGCGCGTGCCCGGATCGAGCACGTGCACGTCGGTGTCCTTGCCGTTGCGGCGCGTGGTCGAGTACGCGAGGCGAGCGCCGTCATGCGACCAGCGCGCGCCGGTATTACGCGTCTTTTCCTCGGTGAGGCGGGTCGCACTGCCGGTCTGCGCGTCCAAGCTCCACAGCTGGTAGAACTCGTCGCCGCCGCTGTCCTTGCCGAACACGAATCCCGTGCCGCGCGGCGCAGGATGCGCCTCCGCGATCGGCTCCGGGTAGAACGTGAGCTGCGTGCGGGCGCCGCCGGGAAGCGCCACCCGATGGATCTGCGCGGTCTCGCCGAAACGCGTGGCGATCAGCATGCCGCCGTCGGCGGTCCAGCCTTCGAGCGAGGCGTTGCGCGTCTGCTGGTAGGCGTTGAGTCGCTCGGCATATTCCGCCGGGATATCAGGCAGATTCTCCATCACGACATTTCCGCGCTCGACACGTGACACCGTCGGAGCGCTTAGCGCGATGCCGGGAATCAACGCAAGACACCAGCTCCAGCGAATCCGCATCTGCGTTTCTCCTGCGCTTCAGTTTCTCAAGGAACCTTGACCACGCGGCTGTCGAATCCCTGCGACTTCAGCTTCGCGGCCACGCCCTGCGCCTGTTCGAGCGAATTGGACGGACCGATGCGCACGCGGTGCAGGGTCGCGTGGTCCTGCGTGGTGATGGTCTCGATGCGCGCCTCGACGCCGACCATCGCGAGCTTTGCCTTGTGAGCCTCGGCATTCGCCGAGTCGCGGAACGAGCCGGCCAGGATCAGGTACTGGCCACTCACGCCTGCACTCGCGGGGACGCTTGGCGCAGTCGCTGCGGGTGCGGTCGATGCCACCGGTGAGTTCGGCGACGCCGACGTGGGCGCGGTGTTCTGACCGACAGCAGGCGAGGGCACGGGCCGCGCCGCGCTCGCCGCCGGAACCGGTGGCCGCAGGCGCGATTCCCCCGGCACGAGCACCTGCTCCTTCTCCAGCAAGGTGTAGAAGTCGAAGCGCGGGTCTTCCTTGGGCGGGATCTCGATCTTCGGGCGTGGCTTGTCGGCGGCCGCGGTCTCCCCGGCGGCCGACGCCATCGGCATGGGCTGCGTCGGTCGCCCGATGTAGACGATGCAGGCCACGACCAGGCCCATCGACAGGCCTGCGATCAGCCAGACCCAGCCCGGCAGGCCGGCCGCCTTGGGCGCGGGGCGACGATTCTTCGCTGCGTAATCTCGTCCCATGGGCGGGCCTTACATCGTCTCAGGTGCAGTGACACCGAGCAGGCCCAGTGCGTTCGCGAGCACCTGGCGCGTCGCGGCGATAAGGGCCAGGCGCGCGGTCTGCAATTCGAGATCCTCCACGATGAACTTGTGCGCGTTGTAGTAGCTGTGCAGGCCGTCGGCGACTTCGCGCAGGAAGAACGCGAGCAGGTGCGGCGAATACTGCTTCGCCGCGGCGGCGAGCGTTTCGGGATATCTCTGCAGCAGGGTGAGCAGCAGTTTCTCCTGCGGCTCGACCAGTCGGCGTAGCGCGGACTGCGCCGTGGCGGCATCGAAGCCCTGCCCGCGCTCGGCCAGCTGCTTGAATACCGAGCAGATGCGCGCGTGCGCGTACTGCACGTAATAGACCGGGTTGTCGTTGGACTTCGAGCGCGCCAGTTCGATGTCGAACTCGAGGTGCTGGTCGTGCGAGCGCAGCAGGTAGAAGAAGCGCGTCGCGTCCTTTCCCGCCTCGCTGACGAGGTCCTGCAGGGTCACGAAGTTGCCGCTGCGCTTGCCCATCTTTCCGGATGACAGCGTGACGAACTGCATGAGCTGCACCCGCAGCGCGTCCTTGCGTCCCGTGAGCGCCTCGATGGCGGCGCGCACGCGCGCGATGTAGCCGTGGTGGTCTGCGCCCCAGACGTCGAGCAGCACCGGGTAGCCCCGGTCGAGCTTGTCGACGTGGTACGCGAGATCGTTCGCGAAGTAGGTGGCTGCGCCGTCCGCCTTGAACAGCACGCGATCCTTCTCGTCGCCGAAGGCCGAAGTGCGCAGCCAGGTGGCGCCGTCCTGTTCGAACACGTGGCCGCCGGCGCGCAGGCGCTCGATGGCCTTGGCGGCGAAGCCCGACTCGACCAGTGCCTTCTCGGAATACCACTGATCGAAGCGCACGCCGAAGGCGTCGAGGGTGGCGCGGATCGCGGCGAGCTGGTCGTCGAGACCTGCCTGCTGGATCTTCGCGTAGTCCGCGCCGAGCAGTTCGTGCGCGCGCTGGACCAGCGCATCGACGTAGCCCTCCTGCTGCAGCTTGATCGTCGCCTTGGTCTTGTCGTCCGCATCCTCGGGCATCGAAGCTTCGGTCGGCAGCCCTTCGAACAGGCGCGCGGCGGAATGCCGGAAGGCGTCGCCGTACTCCGACTTCAGCCTTGCGCTGGTGACGCCGATGTAGTCGGCTGGATAGCAGCGCTTCGGGAAGGGGATCGTCTCGCCGCAGGCCTCGAGGTAGCGCAGCCACACACTGACCGTGAGGATGTCCACCTGCCGGCCGGCGTCGTTGATGTAGTACTCGCGATGCACCTGCCAGCCGGTGGCGGCCAGGATGCTCGCCAGCGAATCGCCGTAGGCGGCGCCGCGACCGTGGCCCACGTGCATCGGGCCGGTCGGATTGGCCGAGACGAACTCGACCATGATCCTGCCGTTCGACCCGCTGCGGTCGCAGCCGTATTCGGTGCCTTCCTTCAGCACCTTCGAGACCACGGACTGGAAAGCCCCGGGCGCGAGAAAGAAGTTGAGGAACCCCGGACCGGCAATCTCCGCCTTGGCGATCAGCGGCGAGGCGGGCAGATGCTTGAGCAGCGCCTCGGCGATCGCACGCGGCGGCTGGCCCAGCGGCCTGGCCACGATCATCGCGAGGTTGGTGGCGAAGTCGCCGTGGCGGGTGTCCTTCGTGGCGTCGATCTGGAGGCCGGCCGGCGTCGCGACATCGCGCCCGAGCGTCACGGACAGCGAAGCGAGCGCCTGTTCCAGTAGCGCCTGCAGTTGGGATTTCATCGGGGTAGCAGGGGGAGAGAAGCGACGCGAGTTTAGCGCGAACCCCGGCGAGCTCGCGCCCTGCGCGACAGGGTCCGGGTGCCGCTTCTGCGCGCGGTGTGCACGCGCCATTGCACGTCGCTCAACGGTACCTGCTGATCGACGACCGGAAGGGCTCATGGCGTGCAGGCCCCCGAATCGCACGGCTATCGGTCGCCAACCCGCTTTCATCGGCGCGGCGCCCCTGCACGGTCTGCACGAGCGCAGCATGGATTCACCGCTGAGGGATGCAGCACCTCCCAGGAGATCCAAGCGCCATGAGACGCCATCGCAGGAACCGGTTTTCGAACCTTCTGCGCTGGATGCTCGCGGGGTCCCTGCTGGTGATGACGCTGCCGCTTCAGACGATGGTGTAGAGCTTCTCCAAATTGCGACGCAGCTGCCCACGAAGGCGACTCGTCAAGCGGCCGTCAGAGCCCGCATACCGTCTCTCCCCCCTGACCGGGTCCGGCTTGCCGACCCGGTTCTTTTTTGCCCGTCGTCCGGCGGGCGTTGGACTTGGGTGCAGGGAATCCGCGTAAAATTCGCGCCGTTTGTGCGGACGCGTCTCTTGGACCGTCCGCGCCGATCCGTCCAACCGAGATTTGTCCGATGAAGAAGTGGCGCTGCCTGGTCTGCGACTGGGAATACGACGAGGCCAAGGGCCTCCCCGAGGAAGGCATCGCGGCAGGCACGCGCTGGGACGACGTGCCCGACTCCTGGACCTGCCCGGACTGCGGTGCGGCGAAGTCCGATTTCCAGATGGTCGAGGCCTGAGAGCGGTCGTCAGTGCTGGTGGTCAGTGATTCTTGAAGGCAGATCGCTGGCTACTGACACTGACCACTGCTTTAGAAAGCGCAGCACTGCAGCTTGAACGCGACGTCCCGGTGCGCCTGCGCGGCGCGCTGGTTGACGTCGCGAAGCTGCATGAATCGGAGGGTGAAGCGATGGCTGCCCGCGCTGATCTCCGGGTAGACGCTTTCCTCGCGCGGAACGAACACGCGTAGCAGGCTGCATGCGCTCTGCGGCGCGTGCACGTAGGTGCCGCCCGGCGCCACCGCATCCATCACCGGCACGCCGCCGCGCAGCAGGCGCAGGTTGAGCAGGATGCCCTGCGCGAAGGGGACGAGGTCGGCGAACCAAGTGTCCAGGTCGCGCTGCACCTTCTCCGCCGGCTGTGCGAGCCAGTGGTGGTACGCCGGCAGGTCGAAGGCGCAGGTCCCGCCGGGGATCGAGCTGCGGTTGTGAATCGACATCAGGAATTCGTTGTCGCGCAGCGCGGTCGAGGCGAACTGGGTGTGCAGCTGCTGCAGGCCGTTCATGCCGGACGTGATTTCCGCCAGCACCGCCTGCAGCCTGGAGTTGTCCACCCCCGGACGGTTCGCCAGGCGCATCAACACCGCGTGTTGTTCGTTCAGGTCCTTGAGGATGTCCTTCTTCAGGTCCGAGCGGCCGAGCACCGTGAGGATGTCGAGGAGCGCGTGCAGCCGCGCCCGAGCGCCCAGGGGACCGGGGTCCGCGCGATGGTGCTCATACTGGCCGAACAGGAACTCCAGACGCAGGAAGGTCCTGATCCGCTCGTTGAGCGGCTGCTCGAAAACAATGGCTTCCAGCCCTGAGCTCACGCCAAAACGGTCCTGCAAAAGTGGCTGGATTGTGACCCAGCGCACAGGTCAGGGCAATTTAAAAGAACGGGGCTCAACCGGGTTTGCTGGCACGGGCCGCGGCGGCCCGCACCAGGTAGGACTCGTGCAGTCGCTTCACCTCGATCGCGGTCTGCTCGGATGTGCCGGTGTTCAGCAGTACGTCGTCGGCGCGCGAGACACGCAGTTTGCGCGGACTTTGCGCCGCCATCATCCGCTCGACGAACGCGGCGTCCAGACCATCCCGGCCGGTCAGGCGCAGGCGCTGCAGGTCTTCGGGCACGTCCACCACCAGCACGCGGTCGACCAGCGCGTCCATGCCCGACTCGAACAGGATGGCGTTCTCGAGGACGCAGTAGGGCCCGGTCTGCGCGTCCATCCATTGCCGGATGTGTTCGCGGATGCGCGGATGCGTGATCTCCTCCAGCCTGCGGCGGGCCTCGGGGTCGGCGAACACGATCTCGCGCAGTTTGCGGCGGTCGAGCTGTTCGCCTTCCATCAGCACGCCCGCGCCGAAGTGCGCGGCGATTTCGGCCAACGCCGGTCGCCCGGGCTCCACCACCACGCGCGATACCTGGTCGGCGTCGAGGACGGCTACGCCGAGCGCGCGGAAACACGCGCTCACCAGGGTTTTGCCGCTGGCGATGCCCCCCGTGAGCCCGACCGTGTAACGCGACATCAGCCGCCCGTGGCCATGCCGAGGTAGGTCCGGTTGATCTCGGCGCCCCAGATCATCGCGATCCAGCCGGCGCCGGCAATGTAGGGTCCGAACGGGATCTTCGAAGACCACTCGGCCTTGCGCGCGGCCATCAGCGTCATGCCCACGGCGGCGCCGACCACGGCCGACAGCAGCACCACCTGCGGCAGCAGCTGCCATCCCAGCCAGGCGCCCAGCGCGCCCATGAGCTTGAAATCGCCGTAGCCCATCCCTTCCTTGCCCGTCGCCAGCTTGAACGCCCAGTAGATGCTCCACAGCAGCAGGTATCCGGCGGCGGCGCCGACGATGGCCGAGACTGGGTCGGCGAAAACGGGCTTGAGGCTCAGCAGCAGGCCCAGCCAGACCAGCGGGAGGGTGATGTCGTCCGGCAGATACATCGTGTGCAGGTCGGTCACCGTCAGCGCCACCAGGGCCCAGGTCATCACCAGCGCGGCGGGAAGCTGCGGCGAGTATCCGAACCGCCACACGCAGACCACCGACAGCACGCCCGTGAGCAGTTCGACGATCGGGTACTGCACCGAGATGCCCGCCGAGCACGAGGCGCACTTGCCGCGCAGCATCAGCCAGCCCAAGACGGGAAGGTTGTGCCAGGGCTTGATGCGCGAGCCGCAGGACGGGCAGGTCGAAGGCGGCGACGAGAGTGTGACGCGGGGCGATCCGTCCGCGGCCGGCACGCCGAACTGCTCGCGGCAGGCGTCCGCGAACTCCTGCTCGATCATCTTGGGCAGGCGGTATGCGACCACGTTGAGGAAGCTGCCGATGCAGAGGCCCAGGAAGGCGACGAAGATCGTCAGGGTTGCCGGGCTGTCGTGCAGGAGTTCGAGCATTTAAAAAATTACGCCGTATCTGCGAATGCAGATACGGCGGTTGAGAGTGATTAAACCAGCCGAGGCGAAGACGCCAGGGATCGGAGCCGCCCGCCCGGCCGCCGACTCAGATCGCCTGGCCCAGCTTGAAGATCGGGAGATACATGGCGACCACCAGGCCACCGACCAGCACGCCCAGCACCGCCATGATCATCGGCTCGAGCAGGCTGGTCAGCGCGTCCACGAGGTTGTCGACCTCGTCCTCGTAGAAATCCGCGACCTTTGCGCACATCTGGTCGAGCGAGCCGGACTCCTCACCGATGGCCACCATCTGCACCGCCATGTTCGGGAAGATGTTCGACTGCTGCATCGCCAGCTGGAGCTGCTGACCCGAAGAAACCTGCTCACGCATGACGATGGTGGCGTCCTCGAACACGATGTTGCCTGAGGCCTTCGCCACCGAGCTCAGGGCTTCCACCAGCGGGACGCCGGCGGCGAACATCGTGGACAGCGTCCGCGCGAATCGCGCGACGGCCGACTTGTACAGGATGTCGCCGATGACCGGAAACTTGAGTCCGATCCTGTCCAGCGCCCGGCGGAATTTCAGCGATCGTTTCTTGAAGAAGATGAATGCGAAGATGGTGCCGCCGACGACCATGCCCATCAGCCACCAGTAGTCCCGCACGAAGTGCGAGAGCCCCACGACCATCTGCGTGAACGCGGGCAGATCAGCGCCGAAGCCCTCGAACAAGGATTGAAACTGGGGCACGACGAAGTACAGCATGATGCCTGTGACGATGAAGGCCACGACCAGGACCGCGCTCGGGTAGATCAGCGCCTTCTTGACCTTCTTCTTGATTTTCTCCGTCTTTTCCTTGTACGTCGCGATCTTGTCGAGCAAGGTCTCCAAGGTGCCGGAGCGTTCGCCGGCGTCGACGAGGTGTACGAAGAGGTCGTCGAACTGGAGAGGGTACTGGGCCAGCGACTCGGCGAGGCTACGGCCGGACTCGATGCTGGTCTTCACGCCGAGGATGAGCTCGCTCATCGACGGGTTCTCGTGGCCACGGCCGACGATCTCCAGCGATTGAACGAGCGGAACGCCGGCCGCCATCATCACGGCCAGCTGGCGGGCGAAGATCGAGATGTCGGCGCCGGTAATTTTGCGCTTGGTCTTGAACAGTTCGATGTTCTTGCGAACACGGATCGGGTTCACCCCCTGCCGGCGCAGCGACATGCGCACCGCGTTTTCGTTGGGCCCCTGGGTCACACCCTTGACGCGGGTACCCTTTCGGTCCGTTCCTTCCCACTGGAAGTTGTGTTCCTTGACTACAGCTGCCTGCGCCATACGCGGTTCCCTACTCCAAAGACCGGCTCCCTAGACTGCGGACGCCCGAATTTCCCTGCCCTTGATGTACACCAAGCCAAGGTGAAGCTCAATCCGCCATCGTCACACGGTTGGCCTCCAGCAGATCAATCCCGCCGTTCCTGACCTTGAGCAGCGCCGAGGTGCGCAGGTCGCTGATGCCTTCCTTGCGCGCCTGGTCGGCCAGCTCCATGGCGCTTCCGCCCTCCATGAGGATTCGGCCCATGGGCTCGGAGAAGGGCATGACCTCGTAGATGCCCGTTCGGCCCTTGTAGCCGCGATCGCAGGAGTCGCAGCCGACGGCCTTGTAGATCCTGAAGCCGGGCGCGTCGACTTCCTCGGGCTTGAAGCCTTCCTTGATCAGTTCGGGACGCGGGATGTCTGCAGGCTTCTTGCAGACGGAACAGAGCTTGCGGGCCAGTCGCTGGGCGATGATCAGGGTCAGGGTCGACGCCAGGTTGTAGGCTGGCACGCCCATGTTCATCAGGCGCACGATGGTCTGCGGTGCGTCGTTGGTGTGCAGGGTCGA
>JBKJPX010000071.1:0-10683 GCA_046594215.1 Panacagrimonas sp. | reverse complement strand
ATACCTGCCGCTGGCGGCCTCTCCGCTCTCGGAGACTCTGAAGTACCTGGCGCAGGCGCCGCTGCTGCCGCTGTTCGTGGTCGCGCGCTTTGGCATCCTGGGGCCGCTGTCCTGGCTCCACCGGGGCCTCCGCGAATGGGTGCTGACCGCCACTACCGCGGCCGTGTCGAACCCCTACTATCGCAAGCGCTTCCCCAAGCGCGACGAGCGCCATCTCAAGATCGTCGAGGCGTTCTGTTTTCTGTACCTGGCGGCGCTCGCGGTGCTGTTGGTCAAGGGCGTCATCACCGGTCATCACCTGCTGTTGGCTTACCTGTTGTTCGCCTGGACCCTGAATCTCAACTGGGTCCGGAACCTGGCGGCGCACCGTTACGGCAACCAGGGCGACCGCATGACACACCTGGACCAGTTTTACGATTCGATCAACATCACGGGCCAGACCTGGCTGACGGTGCTGCTGTTCCCGGTCGGGCTGCGCTACCACGCGCTGCACCACCTGTTCCCGTCGCTGCCGTACCACAACCTCGGCAAGGCGCACCGTCGGCTGAGCACTCAGCTGCCGCCTGACGCGCCTTACCACGCAACGGGTCGGGAGAGCTTCTTCGCGGCCGCTGGCGACCTGTGGCGCTCGGCCGCACGGACCTCGCCGGAGCAATCCGCGATGCGCAGGTGGTTGCGTAAGCCCCGGTCCCATTGAACGCTCCGCTGGCCGCGGCCCCCGTGCCGCCGGAAGCCGAGCCTCCCGCCTGCCTGATCGTCAACCCGAAGAGTTTTCTCGCTTCACGCGGTGACCTGGCCGCACGCGCGGTGGCACTCGCACAATCTTACGGAGCGGACGTCGTCGAACTCGACGCGTCTTTCGGTGTGCTGGCGGCGCTCGACGAACGTCTTGCCCGCGGCGTCCAACGCATCTTTATCCTCGCGGGCGATGGCACGATCCACGCGATCGTCGAGCATCTCGCCCGCCTGCCGCAGGGATCCGCGCTTCCGGAGCTGCTGCTGCTGGGCGGCGGCCGCACCAACCTGACCGCAGGTGAGTTCGACGGCAACGGCGACGTGCTCCGCAAGCTCGATTCCGCACTCTCGCGCCATCGTGACGGGGTGCCGTTCGCGGTCCAGGGGCGCCACCTGCTGGTGCTGGAGCAGGAGCACGCGCCGGCGCGGCACGGCTTCCTCGTCGTGGCGGGGCTCGTTGACGAGGTGGTCCGCGAGTGCCACCAGTACCAGCGGGGCGAGGGAAACTCACTGTACGGGGGCCAGTTCGCCACGCCGATCCGCGTGTTGACGCTGGTGCTTCAAGGGCTAGTCGGGCGAAGCCTGCTCGAGAGTCCCCAAATGCACGTCGATGCCGGGGCCGGCGGACGCCTCTCCGGGCCGATACGCGTGCTGCTGGCCAGCACGCTGGAACATCGAACCGGCCTGTACTGCCCGTACGCCGATCGCGGAACTGGCCCACTACGCGTGACTGCGGTCACTTCGCGCACGTCCTGGTTTCTGTTTCCCCTGGTGGCGATGGGCCGGTTCCTGACGTTCATGAACGAAAAGCGCGGGTATCTGAGCGGTCGCTGCGAGCGCATCGAGGTCCTCGGCTTGCATCGCTACGCGCTCGACGGCGAGGAATTCGACGCTGACCCCCTGCGGCCCGTGGTCATCCGCCCCGGTGTCCAACTCAGCTTCCTGGCCCCGTGAACGCAACCCCGACGACCGCGTCCGATTCCGTCGTGGAAACACGCGGCCCCTGGAAAATGATGGCTGCGTTCATGCGCGGCTATCCCGGGCGCTCCGCGTCGGCGATGTCCTTGGTGTTTCTCGCCGGCCTGCTCGACGGTCTCGGCCTGTCGATGCTGCTGTCGATGCTCACGCTCGCCGGGGGCGGCCACAAGGGCGAGCCTTCGCTGCCGGAAAAGGTCGCACTGCGCGTCGCGGAGTTCTTCGGCCTGCAGCCGACCGCACCCAATCTCCTGATTCTCGCCGTCGTGCTGATCGCGCTGAAGGCGGCGATGTCGCTCGCCGCGAATCGACAGGTGGGCTACACCGTGGCGCACATCGCCACCGACCTTCGTCTGACCCTGATCCGCGCGGTGCTCGGCGCGCGCTGGAGTCACTACCTGCAGCAGTCAGTCGGTCGCCTTTCCAACGCGATGTCGTCCGAGGCGCAGCGCGGCGCGGAGTCCTTTCAGAACGCGACGGAAATGGCGGCAATGATGTTGAACTCGATGATCTACCTCGTCATCGCGATGTCGATCTCGCTGCAGGCGGGCATCGCAGCGATCGTCGCCGGCGCCGTGCTGCTGCTCGTGCTCAGCCGGCTGATCCGGGTGTCGCGACGTGCGGGGCAGCGCCAGACGCACCTTCTCAAGTCGCTGGTTTCTGTCATCAGCGGCCAGTTCTCTGCGGCCAAGCCGCTCAAGGCGATGGCGCGCGAGCAGCACGTGGACGCACTGCTGTCCGACCACACCCGGAAACTGAGAAAAGCTCTGCGTGAGCAGGTCATCAGTCGCGAGGCACTGATGGCGCTGCAGGAGCCCTTGCTCGCGATCATGGTCGGTATCGGTTTCTTCTTCAGTCTCGTGGTCCTGAAGATGCCGATGCCGGCGGTGCTGGTGATGCTCTTCCTGCTCGCTCGTGTCGTGGCCTACCTGTCGAAAGCTCAGCGCGCTTTCCAGCAGATCGCCGTTCGCGAGAGCGCTTATTGGTCGATTTCGCACGCGATCGATGTCGCGCATGCCCACCGCGAACCCACAGGCGGCGAGCGCACGGCCGCGCTCGATCGCGAGATCCGTTTCGAGGATGTCAGCTTCAGCCACGGCGGAGTGGTGACGACCCTCGACCACCAGACCTTCAGCGCGCGCGCCTTCGAGCTGACGGTGATCATCGGTCCTTCCGGCGCCGGCAAGACGACTCTGATCGACCTCGTGGTCGGCCTGCTGCAGCCTGAAGGCGGGCGCATCCTGGTCGACGACGTGCCCATGAACGAAATGAACCTGCGGGCCTGGCGACGCCAGATCGGCTACGTACCGCAGGAATCGACGATGGTCAACGAGTCCGTTGCGTACAACCTGACGCTCGGCGAAACGATTGCGGAGGATCGTATCCGCGAGGCGCTCAAGGCCGCCGATGCGCTGGACTTCGTCGATGCGATGCCCGAGGGCCTGCAGACGCGTGTCGGCGAAGGCGGCTCGCGCCTGTCCGGCGGACAGCGCCAGCGTCTTGCGATCGCACGTGCGTTGATTCATCGCCCGCGCTTGCTGATCCTCGATGAGGCCACGAGCAATCTCGACGTGGATGCGCAGGCCGCCGTGATCGAGACCATCGGTCATTTGAAGGGCTCGCTGACGATGATCGCGATAGCGCACCAGTCCGGCCTGATCGCCGTTGCGGACACGCTGTTCCGGCTCTCCGAGGGTCGCATCGTGGCCATCCGGACGCCGACCGCCGCTGCTGAAAATGCCTAGCCTCCGCCTGCGTATCCGGCGCAAGCGCAAACGCCTGATGTTTCTGACGGCGCGCACGCTGGTGCGCTGCGCCGGGTTTGCGCGCGTGCGCGGACTTGGCCGGTTCCTCGGGGATCTGCAATATCTTTTTTCGCCGCGTGGACGCACGCAGCAGCTGCGCGATGTCGCCGCCGTGCTCGGCGAGCCCGGGGTCGACGCAAGGGTCAAGTCGACACTGCGCGAGGCCTACCGTGTGAACACCGCCGCGGTGCTGGAGATCCTCGCCATGTTCGATCGGCGCCAGGACAGCGTGCTGTCCGACTCGCGCTGCGAGCTCGACGGCATCGAGCACCTGCAGGAAGCGCTGGCCAAGGGGCGCGGCGCCATTCTGCTGCCCTCGCACGCCGGCAATGGCGCGGCGCTGGCCGTGCGCCTGGCCAACCAGGGACGCCCGGTGAGCGTGGTCTACAAACAGTCGCGCATGATGACCGCGGGGTTCTTCGAGCGTGGCTTCACGCTGTACGGCATCGACGGCATCCTGGCGAACGAGGGCATCAAGGCCTACGGCAAGATGCTCGGCGCGCTGCGCAAGGGGCGAATCCTGTTCGTGATGCTCGACCAGGGCACC
This sequence comes from Panacagrimonas sp., assembly GCA_046594215.1. GTDB lineage: Bacteria > Pseudomonadota > Gammaproteobacteria > Nevskiales > Nevskiaceae > Panacagrimonas. The sequence goes on along the minus strand of JBKJPX010000071.1, from coordinate 6,621 downwards.
AAGCTCTCGCAGGACGGTGTGATGCTGCGCTTCCTGGGCAAGGACATGCCGATCTCTGCGGGACCAGCACAGCTCGCACGTCATTCCGGCGCGCCGGTGCTGCCTGTGGCGACGGTGTCTGCGGATCCCGCTTGGCGCTTCCGCATCGATGCGCCGCTCGTTCGCGTCAGCGGCGCCAGTCTCGAGGCGGACACCGAGCAGCTCGCGCGCGTCACCGAGAGCCTGATCCTTCAGCAACCGCAGCTTTGGAGCTGGCAGCATCGCCGCTGGCGTAATTTTCCGCTGGCCCCCGAAGTCGCGGGCCGCGCATCGGGAGGACCTGCACGATGAGGACCGCGCCTGCCGCGACGGCGCCGCTGGTGGCGCTCACCGGCGCGAGTGGCTTCATCGGCCGCCACCTCGTGCGCGAATTCGCACAGGCCGGATGGCGCGTGCGCCTGCTGCTGCGCCGCGACCCGGTGATCGAGGAATGGCGCGACGTGCATCCCGAGATCGTGCCTGGCTCGTTGGGCAACCGCGCCGCGCTGGGACGGCTGGTCGAGGGCGCCACCGCGGTGGTGCACCTCGCCGGATTGATCAAGGCAACCAGGCAGCGCGAATTCCTGGCGGTGAACCGGGATGGCGCTGCGACCGTCGCCGCGATCGCGCGGGCCGTCGTGCCCACCACGCATTTGCTGCAGATCTCCAGCCTCGCCGCGCGTGAGCCACAGTTGTCGGACTACGCCGCGAGCAAGCGCGCAGGAGAGGACGCTGCGCGTGAAGCATTCGGCGCGCCGATCACGGTCCTGCGTCCGCCCGCGGTCTACGGGCCGGGTGATCGCGAATCCCTCGTGTTCTTCCAGCTCGCACGGCAGCGCCTCGTTCCGCTGCTGGGTTCGGTCGACGCGCGGGCGGCGATGATCCACGTACGCGACTTGTGTCGCCTCATCGTCGCGCTGGCCGCCGGGGCGCCACGCGATGCGGTGCTGACGGCTGCGGACGCACGGCCCGATGGCTATCGCTGGGAAGAGGTCCTCGGAACCGCGGCGCGGGCGGTGGGCAACGGCTCGCCGCGTTTCGTACGGCCCGCCCTGGCATTGTTGCGGGCCGTTGCCTTGGCGGGGGATGCCGGGCGGCTGCTAGGCTCGGCGAACATGCTCAGCTCGCAGAAATTGCGCGAATTACGTCACCCGGACTGGGCCGTTTCCGCGCAAGAACTCGCCAGCGTGGAAGGCTGGACGCCTCAGTTCGGCCTCGAGGAAGGCTTCGCGGATGCCGTGGCCTGGTATCGCACGGCGGGATGGCTGGCGTCCGCGCGATGAGCCGGTCCCGGTCCTGAATTCGAAGCGACGACACCATGTGTGCGATTTCAGGATTGTTGACGACCGACGGCAGCGCGGTCGATCTCGCGACGCTAGAACGCATCAGCGCGACGATGCGCCGGCGGGGTCCGGACGATCACCTCGCGATGTCCTTCGGTCGATGCGGGCTGGGTCACGAGCGACTGTCCATCGTCGACGTCGAAGGCGGGCGGCAACCCCTGTTGAGCGAAGACGGGCAGGTCGCCGCCGTCGTCAACGGCGAGATCTACAACCACGAGCAGTTGCGCACCGAGCTGTCGGCGGCCGGCCATGTGTTCACCACGCGGTCCGACAGCGAGGTGGTGGTCCACGGTTACGAGGCGTTCGGAACCGCGATATTCGAGAAGCTGCACGGCATGTTCGCGATTGCGATCTGGGATGGCAGGGAGCAGACCTTGGTCCTTGCGCGCGACGGCCTCGGCAAGAAGCCCCTGGCGTACACGTGGATCGATTCGTCGACCTTCGCCTTCGCCTCGGATGTGCGAGCCCTGCATGCGCATCCGCGGTTTCGGCCAACGCTGAGCATCGACGCCATCGGGCAGTACCTGGGTTACCGCTGTGTCGCCGATCCGGGGAGCATCTACACCGACGTCCACAAGGTGCCGGCTGGAGAATGGCTCGCGGTGCGGCCCGACGGAACGACTCGCCATGGAGCGCATTGGCGGCTGCCTCGCAACGAGAGCGTCATCGAATACGACCCGAAGCGCGAGCCGGAACTCGCGGAGCGCCTGCGGCAGCACGTGAGTGAAGCGGTCAAGCGAAGGCTGATGAGCGATGTTCCCGTGGGCGTCCTGCTTAGCGGAGGCATCGACAGCACGATCATCGCGTACGAGGCGGCGCGGCACGGCGGCAGGGTCAAGAGCTTTACGCTGGGCTTCCTGGGCATCGAGGACGAATGCGAAGTCGCGCGCAGGACGGCGCAGGCTTTGGACACCAACCACAGCGAACTTCGGATCGAGTTTGATCCTCGCGGCGCCATGGAGGACGCCGAGGCGGCGTACGACGAACCCTTTGCCGACTCATCCTCGGTCGCGAGCGTGAGGCTCTGCCGCGCCGCGCGCGAGCACGTCGGTGTCGTGCTCAACGGGGACGGTGGGGACGAGGCGTTTGCGGGTTATCCGCGCGCCCGCTTGCTGGCTGAATCCTGGGATCGCCGAATGAACCCCTTGTCCGCGCTCGCGCAGAAGGCGCAGGCCAAGCTGGGATCCCGGACCGCTCGGACCTGGGCGAAGGACACGATCCGGATCGTCTCGGCGAGGGAGCGGTACACGGACGATTTCGAACGGTGGCGGGCGATGCTGTGGATCTTCTCTCCCGACGAGGTCTCCCGGATGACGGGGAAGGACGTCGTCGGGCAGTGCCGTGGTTCGCCGGTCACGTTCGCCGATACCGAGGCCGACGACTACGAGTTCTACCTGCGCAACGACCTCCTCGTGAAGATGGACCGCGCGTCGATGCACGTCGGACTGGAGGCGCGATCGCCGCTGCTGGATACCGACGTCATCCGGTTCGTGCGTGGCTTGGCTCCCGGTTGGAAGTTGAGAGGGTCGGAAACCAAGTACCTGTTGCGCCGTGCCTATGCCGGCCTGCTGCCACCCCACGTGTGGAATCTGCGCAAACGCGGGTTCGCCTCGCCGACACGGAAGTGGCTCGCCACCACGCTGAAGTCCGACGTCAGCGCGCTCGCGCAAGACCGATCCCAGCCCCTTTACCGCGTGCTGGACTACCGCGAGGTCCAGGCGGTCACGGCAGGTTTTGCAGCCGACCACAAGAAGATCTGGACGTTGCTGACGCTCAACCGCTGGCTGGCGCGCAACGCAGCGTTGCTCGGGAGCTGACTTCGAATGGCGTCGCTGTCAGCCTTGTACGCGTGGGCGGGGCTTGTCGAGCGGCAGTCCGCGCGGACGGTCACGGTATGGGCCGGTTCGACGGAGGCGATCGACAACGCGCTTTCCATGGCGCGCGCCATCGAGCGCTGCTTTCCGCGCACGCTCGTGGTGCTGGTGCGCAAGGGGTCCGAGGCCCGTGCAGAGGGAATCGCGCAGGTCGAGCGTCCCGGCCCGCTCTTCTGGAGCCTGCTGTTGCGACGCTTGCGCACGCAGACGCTGCTGCTCGTCGGCGTTCCGCCGCAGGACGCCGGCGTGCTCGCGCGCCTCGCTCATTCCCGTGGAGCCGGCCTGGCCCTGATCGAGGACAGGAATGCACCGATCCGCCCGGTCGATCCGAATCAATGGGACGCGCTGGTTGAGGTGCGCCTCGATCCCGCCCGTTGCGTCGCGGCCCCCGAACAGTGCGCTGAATCCTTGCGCCACCTCGTCACACGGAGCCGGCGACGGACGATGCTGGACCGCAGCCAGGTTCCGATGGCCGTGCAGTTGGTGCGCAAGTGGAGAGCCGGGCCGCTGCGCTCGCTGTTCGGGTGCAAGTTTCAGCAGTTCCGCTCGGTCGAAGCGTTGCAGCAAGCGCTGGGGCGGCCCCGCACGATCCTGTGCCTCGGCAACGGCCCTTCGAGCGAGAGTCCGGAACTGGAGCAGGTGCCGTACGAGCGTCTATTTCGAGTGAACATGAGCTGGATCGGTCGAGGCGTGCTGCTGGACCCCGACCTGGTTTTCACTGGCCTGGCAGACGCGACGGCCGCACTGAGGCCGCGTGTCGGCTTCGTCTTCGGCTCGATCCTGAGCGAGGAGAAGATCCTCGGGAGCCTGCTGCTGGCACCGCGCTCGCTCGCGTTCGCGACCGCCGAGCGCCTGGCGTTGTTCGAGTACCGCATCACCGACGCCGTTGCACCCACCAACGGTGCGCTCATGATCGCGTTGGCGGTTGCGCTGCGCCCCGAGCGGTTGACCATCGCGGGCATCGATCTGTACAGCGCGCCCGTCGGTGCCTATCCAGGCGATTCGAGCACCCCGAACGAGTACGCCGTCGGCCACGAGGCGGCGCTGGATCGACGGTACATTCTGGCGGCACTGAAGCGTTTCGAAGGTGAGCTGGAGATCATCGGGCAACCATTGCGCGATGCGCTGCGCGACGAGGAGAACTGAATGAGTACTGCGCGTCGCCGCGACATCGCCCGCATCAAGCCCTCGGACGATGGTTGGATCGAGATTGCGTTCGGTGACGAATGCGTCCGGATCCTCCCGGATTCTCGCTGGCCGACCAACCGCGACCGGATGGATTTCGTTGCCTGGCTGATGCTTCCGGTGGCCATGCGACGCGATGTCGACCTGCATGTGGACGCGGCGGGATCCGACATCAGCGTGCGCAACGCCAATCGCCTGGCCGAGATCTGGTCGCGCTGGCTGCCGGGTCATTTTCACCCGGTGCAGGTCAGCTTCGAGCGCACCTGGGTTCCCGAGGCGGTCACCCGCGGGAGCGGCGATCTGTGCATGTACTCTGGCGGCGTCGACTCGACCTACAGCCTGCTGCGACGCATGCGCGAGGGCGCGCGGCAGTCCCTGCTCACCGTTCACGGGATGGAGTACCGCTTCGCGGACGAAGCGCGGTTTGGCGAGTTGCTGAGAAAGACCGACCCCTTCGCGACGATGGTTGCCGATCGGCGCATCCTGGTGCGCACCAACACGTCGGAGATCTACAAGCGCCACCGGGTGAATCGGAAGGGGTGCGACGTCGGGCATGGATTCATGCTCTCGGCGATGGCCTTCCTGTATTCGGAGACGTTCGGCAATGCGGCCATCGCGGCCGACTACCGGGTCGACCAGCAGTTCGAGGTATTTCCCTGGGGCACCAACACGGCGACCAATCCGTATTTCAACGACGGCGTGTTCGGCGTGCGTGCCGAATGCGAGGACGTCACACGCTCGGACAAGTGCCCGCTGCTCGCGTCCTCGTCCGTAGCGCTGCAGGCCTTGAGCTTCTGCGTCGATTACGAATCGCGCCCGAACAACTGCGGGCGCTGCCAGAAATGCGTGCGGACCAAGGCGATGTTTCTCGCCGCGACCGGCTCGATACCCGACGTCTGCATCGATTCCGGGCTTAGAAGCGATTGCCTCGAGGCGTTCGATATCGGCAAGAAACATCAGCGCGCATTTTTTCTCGACCTCCACGAGACCGCGAGGCGCAATGGGCGGCTGGAGACGATTCCGGGGTTGCAGGCGATGTACGCGGCCTGGATCGCAAAGCAGGCCCGTGGCGGCGGATGGCGCCGCCGCCTGCGCAAGTGGCTGGACGCCTGATCCGGGCCTGAACGCCCTGCGACACTCAGGCCGGGAACTTCACGAGGCGATCGAACATGGCGGACGTCGCGGCCTTGGCGCGTTCGAGGTAAGCGCGGATCGCGACGGATTCCGCTTCGTCGAACGCGATTCGCCCGATGGGGCTCTCGGAAGCGATCAACGCACTCGGAGCCTCGGGCAGCATGCGCAGCGCGTCGCCGAACACGTCTTTCAGCAAGGCTTCCGTCTTTCGCGTATTCGAAGGCAATGCGAAAAACGGTGTGCGCGTCGCGATGCAGGCCGTGACGGTGTGGAAGCGGCCGGTGAACACGACCTCGGCGGATCGCACGCGGGACACGAAGCGCCTGGCGCCGATCAACCGCATCCATGCGAACGGCAACGCCACCGGGCGGCGCATCGATTGCCAGCGCGATCCTGTACGGCGGGCCAGGGATTGGAGCTGCGCGGTCACGTCGTCGTGCACGCTGTCCGTGATCACCGCGCCACGCCGGACGCGTTCGCGTCCGCCCAGAAGCGCAATGCCGTCGAAGCTCAGGTCCGCGACCAGCGTCGCATCGATGCCATGGGCACGCGCCGCGGCGCAACTTTCGCCGTCGCGTACGTACACGGCTTTGTACTCGGCAATCTGCTCGTAGGTCGACGCGGAGTTGTCGAACAGCGCCGCATTGATCAGGTAGCAGGGTATTCCGAAGCGGGCTGCCTTCCGCGCGATGCCGGCGAGTTGAAGGGCGTGCTTGCGATCGTGGTGGATCACGCCTTCGCCGTTGACCACGATTGCCGCGGCGTCCGGGTGCCGGCGCATGATCTCGTCGAAGCGCTTGTTCACCGACGTTCCCACGCGGTGCACCGAGACCGGTGCGTGCCCGCGACGCTCCAGGTTGGCGACGATGCTGAACATCACCAGATCGCAGCCGTAGTGCTGGTAGCGGGACGTGTCGTTGAACAGCAGGATCTTCGCCAAGGTCGTCTCGGGTCACGAGCGGTCGGGTAGATGGATCGAGCGCACTTACCGGTCCGGGCGTCCGGAAAACAGGAACTGGATGATGCGGGCCGCGCGGTTCTCCCAGGTGAAATGGCGCAGGCGTTCC
>JBKJPX010000063.1:0-48182 GCA_046594215.1 Panacagrimonas sp. | reverse complement strand
TCAGGATCGCGACGATCTGCGTCTCGGAAAAACGGGACTTCTTCATGACTGCCTCCTGGCTTTACGATGCCAGAAAGCTCTAGCTTTGAAATGTCTCAGAAGCGGGGGACCTTACGGAGCGCCTGATGCGAGAGCATGGCGTGCGAGCTTGCTCGGCCAAGCTCTACCGCCGCAGTCCGGGCACGGGTCGATTCTTCGACAGCGTCGAGAGCAAAGCCCACAAGATCGAAGTGCAGCGTACCGATCAGGTATGGGTCGGCGACATCACTTACCTGAAGGTGCGAGATCAGTGGCGGTATCTGGCTACGGTGATGGACCGGCATTCCCGACGGCTGCTGGGCTGGGCAATCGGCACCGAGAAATCGGCATCGCTGACATCCAGGGCTCTGGCCAACGCGCTGCGCGTGCGAAAGCCAGCGAGCGACACACTTTCCCATAGTGACCGGGGCGTCGAATTTCTCGGCTACCGATTCAAGGACGGTCTACTGCGAGCTGGCCTGGAGCAATCCGTCAATCGTCCACGGCGCATGAATGACAACGCCCATATGGAGGCCTGGAACAAATCGATGAAATCCGACCGGCTGAGCTCGGTTGTTGGCCGCCTTTGAGAACTTGATCGCAGCCTAGGGCCGCTCGACAACACTAACGGTCCTCGTTAGTATTGACCATGGCCATCCAGAGCTTTGCCTGTAAAGACACGGAGGCGCTGTTCGGAGGCCAGCGCGTCAAGCGTTTCGTAAACGTCGAAAGCGTAGCGATGCGCAAATTGGCAATGCTCCATCGGGCGGCGCAGCTGGATGATCTACGGGTCCCTCCCGGGAATCGTCTCGAAGCCTTGGCCCGGGATCGTTATGGTCAGCACAGCATCAGGATTAACGACCAATTCCGTGTCTGCTTTGTCTGGTCGGCCAGCGGGCCAACCGGCGTTGAGATCGTGGACTACCACTAGAGGTATAACGTCATGCGCAAGGTTCCCTATCCGCATCCTGGAGAGATTCTCATGGAGGAGTTCCTCAAGCCCATGGGCATCACGCAGTACCGTCTTGCAAAGGAAATCGGGGTTCCTCAGCGCCGGATCGGAGAGATCGTCGCAGGTAATCGGGGGGTCTCTGCTGATACGGGGCTTCGGCTATCCCGCTTCTTCGACATGTCAGAGGCGTTTTGGGTTGGTCTGCAGGTCGATTACGACGCGGCGATGGCAAAGGATGTGATGGGTAAGACGCTCACCAAGATCCGGCCATGGTCGGCACTTAAAGCCAGTGCGGTCCGCGTCCAGCCAGTCGCTGCAGCCGCCGGCTCCGCCTCCGCTTCGCTCCGGCGGAGCCGCGGCTGAGCTTGGGTGTTGAGGCTGTAGAAAAACCGCTAAATGGCACAGATGTAGCTGCTTCTTTCGCAACGAAAGGAGAGCAGAGATGGCGCGATACAAGCCGGTTGATCAACATCTGACGAAGCTGCTGGCGGTGAAGTTCTCCGAGCAGATTCTTCCTGGCAGTTTCGAGTACGCCGTGAACTGGCTGGTGGATAACCAGATTGATCTGTCGGTGTTCGATGCGCGTTATCGAAACGATGAGACGGGTGCGACGGCCTACGATCCGGCCGTGATGCTGAAGATCGTGCTGGTGGGATATGCACGCGGCCTGACCTCGTCGCGTTCCATCGAACGTGCGTGCCGCGAGAACGTGGTGTTCATGGCACTCACCGGCGACACCCAGCCGCATTTCACGACCATCGCCTCGTTCGTGGCCAGGCTGCCGGGCGAGATCACGTCGGTGTTTCGCGATGTGCTGCTGGTGTGTGACCAGCAGGGCCTGATCGGCAAGGAACTGTTTGCGGTGGATGGTTGCAAGCTGCCTTCCAATGCCTCGCGCACGTGGAGCGGAACCAAGGCCGAGCTGGCGCGCAAGGCGGAGAAGATGGAAAGGGCCATCGCCCATCTGCTCGACACGCATCGCCGGCAGGACACCGGCCAGAACCAGGACGCGATGCTCGTGCGCGAGCAGCAGCAGATCGAAACGCTGACCCGCAACAGTCTCAAGATCCGCGAATGGCTGGCGGTGACACCGGAGAAGACCAATCGCAAAGGCGAAGCGCTGAAGTCGAACCTGACCGACAACGACTCGGCGACGATGAAGACGAGTCACGGTGTCGTGCAGGGGTACACCGGCGTGGCGGCGGTCGATGCGAAGGCGCAGATCGTGGTGCACGCCCAGGCCTTCGGCACGGGCCAGGAACACGGCCTTCTTCCGGGCGTTCTGGAGATCGTGCGCAAGGACTTCGCCGCCATGGGCAGCGCCGATCCGCTGGCGACGGCCACGGTGCTCACGGATTCGGGCTATCACTCGGAAGCCACGCTGCAACAGCTGGCGGATGCAAACGTCGATGCACTGATTGCCGACACCGGCTTTCGATCGCGTGATCCGCGCTTTGCCGAGGCGTACAAGCACAAGCCCATCGAGAAACGCCGGGTACCGGGCGAGCGCCGCTCGCAATGGTTTTCGCGTGGCGACTTCCAGTACGACGCCGAGAAGAAGATCTGCATCTGTCCGAACGGACAAGCACTGAAGCGCAGCACCCTCAATGCCGTCATCAAAGGTCGGCGCGGGGTGAGCTTCGAGGGCACACAAACAATGTGCGGGTCTTGCCCGCTCAAGGTGAAGTGCTTGCGCAAGCCGGACACCAGTCCGTACCGGCAAGTCACCTTCTTCGACGGCAGCAAGGTCAAGGACATCCATCCGAACACGACGGCGATGAGGGCGCGGATCGATACCCGCGAAGGCCGTCTCACGTACAGCCGGCGCCTGGGCATTGTCGAGCCGGTCTTCGGCAATCTGCACACGCACCGGCTACGACGATTCACTCTCAGATCGCGGCGCAAGGTCGACGCGCAGTGGAAGCTCTTCGCGCTGGTGCACAACGTGCAGAAGCTGCAAGGCCGGGCGGCGTGAAACGACTTGGAAAGATCGCCCCGCCGCAGTATCGTCAGGGACGGCTGGAGCACCTCGGGGCTGCATCGTGACGCGACTTCAATGCACGGCGTCTGTCATCGCGAGCCGGGTGCCGATTCACCTCGAAAGTCAGCGCGCGGTCGCAGAGGGTCTTCGTTACGTGGTTTTTCTACAGACTCGTTATGTGTCAGAGAAGAGATCATCCGTGACCCAAGTAACCAATCAAGAGGAGTGAAACAATGCCGGACGAAAGATTGGTAGCGAACCACTACACGCATGGAGGGCTTCTAAAAGCCATTCTTGACGGGGTTGCGAAACTGGGTAAGACCACCGCTAGCGTCAACATCGACGATCTTGGGCCTGTGGATGAGTTCCATATCGGCGGAAGAGTCGCAACGCGGAGCTTCCTTGATCAGCTCGACATTGGTGCCAGTCATCACGTATTGGACGTGGGGTGCGGCCTCGGCGGAGGGGCCCGGTTTGCGGCCCAGACATACCGGTGTCGGGTGACCGGAGTGGATCTAACACGAGAGTATGTGGAGACTGGCAATGTGCTGTGCACATGGGTCGGATTGAGCGACCAGATCACCCTCCAAGTTGCGAACGCCACGGCATTGCCTCATCCGAATGAAGCATTCGACCGCGCGTATATGCTGCATGTCGGCATGAACATTGCGGACAAGGCGCTTCTAGTATCAGAACTCTATCGGGTAGTCCGACCAGGCGCCAAAGTCGGAATCTACGACGTAATGCGCGTCAGCGACGGCGACCTCACATTTCCGGTGCCGTGGGCGACGGAGCCCAAAGGTAGTTCGGTCGCCTCAGTGCCGACATACAAAGCTGCGTTGGAGCGCTCTGGGTTTAACATCATCGCGGAGCGAAACAGGCGTGACTTTGCACTTGAATTTTTCGCGCGGCTTCAGGCAAAGGTAGCGAGCGCTGATGGCCCTCCTCCTTTGGGTTTACAAATACTCATGGGTAGCACAGCATCAATGAAGGTAAAAAATATGATCGAGAACATCTCACGCAATATTATTGCTCCAGTTGAGATAGTTGCCGAAAAGAAGGCGTGAACGCAATCTGCGACAGCGAGTGGATTGGTACCGTGGGTCCACATGCACACGTATACGGATAACCGTCGCAGTCAGACACATAACAACGCGCTCCAGCCGGCGGACGCGCCTCGCGTTTCTCGGCTCGCCGCGGCTGAGCGCGGGCGTTGAGGCTGTGGAAAAACCATTAAATGGCACAGATGTAGCTGCTTCTTTCGCAACGAAGGGAGAGCAGAGATGGCGCGTTACAAGCAGGTTGATCAACACCTGACGAAGCTGCTGCCGGTGAAGTTCTCCGAGCAGATTCTTCCTGGCAGTTTCGAATACGCGGTGAACTGGCTGGTGGATCACGAGATCGATCTGTCGGTGTTCAATGCGCGTTATCGGAACGATGAGACGGGTGCGTCGGCCTACGATCCCGCCGTGATGTTGAAGATCGTCCTGGTGGGTTACGCGCGTGGACTGACCTCGTCGCGTTCGATCGAACGGGCGTGTCGCGAGAACGTGGTGTTCATGGCGCTCACCGGCGATGCGCAGCCACACTTCACGACCCTCGCCTCGTTCGTGGCCAAGCTCCCGGGCGAGATCACGTCGGTGTTCCGCGATGTGCTGCTGGTGTGTGACGAGCAGGGTCTGATCGGAAAGGAGCTGTTTGCAGTGGATGGCTGCAAGCTGCCGTCGAACGCCTCGCGCACGTGGAGCGGCACCAAGGCCGAGCTGGCGCGCAAGGCGGAGAAGATGGAGAAGGCCATTGCGCATCTGCTCGACACGCATCGTCGGCAGGATGGCGCTCAGAACGTGGATGCGATGCAGGCACGCGAGCAGAAGCAAATTGAAACGCTGACCCGCAACAGCCGCAAGATCTGCGAATGGATGGCGGTGACGCCCGAGAAGACCAATCGCAAAGGTGAAGCGCTCAAGTCGAATCTCACCGACAACGACTCGGCGACGATGAAGACGAGTCACGGCGTGGTGTAGGGCTATACCGGCGTAGCGGCGGTCGATGGCAAGGCGCAGATCGTGGTCCATGCCCAGGCCTTCGGTACCGGCCAGGAAAACGGTCTGCTACCAGGCGTGCTGGAGACCGTGCGCAAGGACTTCGACGCGATGGGCAGGGCCGATCCGCTGGCGACGGCGACGATGCTCACGGATTCGGGCTATCACTCGGAAGCCACGCTGCAACAGCTGGCGGATGAAAACGTCGATGCGCCGATCGCGGACGCCGGCTTTCGATCCCGCGATCCGCGCTTTGCCGAGGCGTACCGGCACAAGCCGATAGAGAAACAGCGCATACCGGGCGAGCGCCGCTCCAGATGGTTTTCGCACGGAGACTTCCAGTACGACGCCGAGCAGAAGATCTGCATCTGTCCGAACGGCACGACGCTGAAGCTGAGCACACAGAATGCCGTCATCAAGGGCCGGCGCGGCGTGAGCTTCGAAGGCACGCAGGCGATGTGTGCGTCCTGCCCGCTAAAGGTGCAGTGCCTGCGCAAGCCCGAAACCAGTGCCTAACGGCAGATCACCTTCTTCGTCGGCAGCAAGGTCAGGGACATCCATCCGAACACGACGGCGATGAAAGCGCGGATCGATACCCGCGAGGGTCGCCTCACCTACAGCCGGCGCCTGGGCATCGTCGAACCTGTCTTCGGGAACCTGCACACGCACCGCCTCAGACGCTTCACGCTGCGGTCACGACGCAAGATCGATGCGCAGTGGAAGCTCTTCGTGCTAGTGCACAACGTGCAGAAACTGCAACGCCAGGCCACATGAAAGACCTTGGAAAGCGCGTCCCGCAGCAGTATCGTCAGGGCTGCACGAAAGACACGAGACCTGCATCGTGACGCCTCTTCAACGCCCTGCGCCGGTTCTCAGAGGCCCAGCACGAAATCTCTTCGACGATCGGCGCGCGACAGCAGGCAGCCCTTGTTACGCGGTTTTTCTACGGACTCGTTGGACCCAACACAACTACAGCGTCGCGTCCCGGTACGCCTTCAGGACAGCGTTCATGCGGGTCTGCCAGCCTTCACCTAGAGCGCGGTACCAAGCCAGCACATCAGCATCAACACGCAAGGCGATCTGCGCCTTCTTTTCATGCTCGGGCATCGGCGGGCGTCCGCGCTTGGCGCGCAACTCGGCCACACCTTTGTGGGGCGTTGCGTCGGCCCAGAACGCCAGCACTCCTTTGCGGCTCTTTGTTTCGTGGGGCACGTCAGACTTTGGGGTACGCACGGAAGTACGCTTCTTGTTCATGGGGTTCAGCCTCTCTGCATGAAATCACGCGTGGGCCTTGCTCTCGGTCAGTCCACACCAGCACAACTACCTGGCCTCTAAGCATCCCCAGGCTTACAAGCCTTTGCTCGCCGTAGTCTTCGCGCGTGTCTTCTCGCGTCAGCATGGCGGCATCAAACACGGCCTCGCATTCGGCAAAATCAATGGCATGCTTGAGCCGATTCTTCCTGCGCTTGGCGGGGTCGTAGCTGATGGCCTATTTATCGTATATGCGCTTATTCGGAGGCGCAAGGTCCAACCGGCGCTCAAGCCGACGTCCTTGCTTCCGGGCAGTTGCTCGGTCGGCGAGTCGGCTCGGGCAAGAACGCGGTCTAGCTGAGGTGTTGAGCGCCACAAGCCGGGGTTGTTTGCGGTGGTCATACCTGGGTGATACCGTGACTGCATGAAAGTCGCCATCTCGTTGCCAGACCCCCTCTTCAAAGCCGCTGAGCGGCTGGCTTCTCATGCGGGTAAGTCCCGTAGCCAGCTTTATGCTGAAGCGCTCGCACGGTATCTCGAGTCCAATCAGGGTTCGGCGATTACAGCCCAGCTCGACGTTGTCTATGCGTCCGAGAAAGGGAAACTCGATCCAGCGTTAAGTGCCGCACAGTCTCGAGTCATGCGTCGTGAAGCGTGGTGAGGTCTGGTGGGCCTCGCTACCTGAGCCGGTGGGTTCCGGGCCTGGTTCAAGGCGCCCAGTGGTCGTTGTTCAGGCCAACGCTTTCAACGAGAGCCGCATCGGCACTGTCGTTGCCGTGGTCATCACGTCAAATCTTGCGTTAGCCGCCGCGCCGGGCAATGTGCGCCTCGCCAAAGCCGACTCCGGCTTATCCAAGCCGTCTGTCATAAACGTCTCGCAAGTCCTTACTCTAGATCGTGGCCTTCTCACTGAGCGCGCAAAGGCACTCCCTGAGCGGGTTGTCAGGGCGCTTGATGAGGGGCTGCGGCTAGTCCTCGCGTTATGACGCCCAACTGCGGCGCAATGCCGGTGTCGGGTGGCCCAGGGCACCTCGGCTGACTGATTTGGCGTCTGATGTCTATACTGACATGTATATACATACTGGAGCGTCATCGTGACCATCGCCCGAGTCTTCAAGTCTGGCAACAGCCAGGCGGTGCGACTGCCCAAGCAGTTCCGTCTCGATGCCCCGGAGGTAGAAATCTTTCGGCGTGGCGACGAGATCGTGCTCAGGGCGAAGCCGAAGGGCATGGCCACAGCCTTTCACCTTCTAGCGGGCATGCCGGACGATTTCTTCGCGGCTGGGCGCAGCGATCCGCCGCCCCAGAAGAGAAAGGGCCTCTGAGATGGCCCGCTTCCTTCTGGATACGAATATCTGTATCTACATCCGGCAGAAGCGACCGCCTAAGGTTCTGGCCCGATTCGAGAAGCTCAAGGTTGGAGATGCCGCTTTGTCCGTGATTACCTACGGCGAGCTGCTCTATGGTGCTCATAAAAGCAGGCAGCGAGAGGTGGCGCTGGGGCGCCTGACCGATCTGGTCTCGTTACTTCCGGTATTGGAGATGCCCGCCAGTGCTGCTGACGAGTACGGCGAGATCCGCGCAGTCCTCGAGACGAAGGGCGAGATGATCGGAGGCAACGATCTCTGGATCGCCGCCCATACAAAGGCGGAAGGACTCATCTTGGTCACAAACAACGAACGTGAATTTAAGCGCGTTCCTGGCCTGAAGATCCAGAACTGGGCGGAGAGTGCGTGACGTCGCCGCCCAATCAGGCGCTTCAGCCCACGTCTCTGCCTTCGCTTCGCTGCGGCAACGCGGCGGCTGAGCTGGTGTGTCGGGCCGCATAGAACACGCCATGCGCACAGTTCAAGCGTTCATCGCCTCTGCCCTGGCCGTCGTACAACTTGCGCCGGAATCAGCGCTTGCTGCGGACAGGTGGTTCCTTCTGGCCAGGCATGGCGAGTGCTTTTCTATGCGTAGCTTGGAGCGCAAGTTTCCAGACATCGGAAACATTGCCGAGCCGGAGGCCTTCATCAATTTCGTCCTTGCCAAGGGCTTGAAGGTCAGCTCGAAGTCGGTACCAGTTCAGGCCGGCTCGGCTCTGGAGGTGCTCGTTCCCGAGAGAGAACTGTCCTTGTTGTTCGTAACCGCCGAGCTTTGTTCAAAGGTCGGAGCCCCGTAGTCTGTGTGCCCAGCCGGAGTTACTCGTCCGTCCAAGAGTCAACTGCCGTTGACCAACCTCTGCTGCCGATCACGAATGCGCTGTTCGTGTCAGGAGCACCGGCTGCAAAGCTCACCGTCGGTGCCGCCCCAAGTGGCGATCCCACAAAGGTTGCCTCTCGAATCATTAAGTACAACTTCCCTTCCTGTAGAAAGCTCTCGAATGCTGTGAGAGCTCAAGACGGGAGCATTCGAGCGACCTGCGACGCCGTTTCATACCTCGTCTTCACTGTATTCAACCCGAGGGAGGGCAAGGTCATCGAGGTTGCGCTGAATTGCGCCGCGGCTAAGACTCTTCTCAATACTTCCTGCTGGACAATCGCTGCGCAGTACAACAAGGCGGAGAACCCATGGCTATACATTCCTCGCGCAGAACGGTCGCTCCATGGAGTTCGTTGAGCATCTGCGTTCTCCTGCTCGCGCTTCCGATTCGAAGCGACAGTCATCAGTCTAAGCGTTCATGTACTACGGGCGCGGGGTTGGTCGGAGCCCTCCAGCACGGCGGAGGACTTAACGCGTGTGGCTGTCACTTCAACCGTAAGACGGGCCAATGCCACTGTCATCAGCCGCGGGGTTGTGGCTGCGAGTGCCAGCCCGCATCTTGCTCATAGTGGTTAGAGACGCCCAAGCATGCGCTCAAGCCGACGTTCTTGCCTCCGTGCAGTTGCTCGGTCGGTGGATCGGCGTGGGCAAGAACGAGGCTTAGCTGAGGACCTTCGAGTTGCACCAGGCAATCCGCTCGAGGCTCTGAAGCGAAATCGCCTTGGACAGCACAGCGTTCGCATCAATGATCAATTCCGGGTGTGCTTCGTCTGGACGGCTAATGGGCCGAGGGACGCAAGGATTGTGGACTATTACTAGAGGTACATGACCGTGCGCAGAGTTCCTCACCCTCATCCCGGCGAGATCCTCATCGAAGAGTTTCTCAAGCCCATAGACATCACCCAGGATCGGCTCGCAAAGGAGATTGGCGTGCCTCAGCGCCGAACCCGAAAAATTGTGGCCGGAGTGCGCGGCATCACAGCCGACGCAGGGCTTCGGCTGTCGCGTCTCTTTGGAATGTTGGAGGGTTTCTGCGTCGGCCTTCAATTGGACTATGACGCGGCCAACGCCAAGGACGCCCTTGAGAGCACCTTGGCCAAGATCAGGCCCTGGAAGATGGGCGAGGGCAGCGCTTTGGGGGACTAGCCAGCGGCTAGGGCTGGTGGTTAGGTCACAGGACATTCTCTACGCCATGCAAGATCTCGATTTCGCGATCGTCGATCCACACTTTCATCACTGGGATCCGCTGACCACGCCGCGCGTCGTCTCGCCGTTCGCGCGTGTGCTGCATCGGTGGCCGCGCGCCTACGAGAAGATCGCGAGCCTGGTGATGCCGCAGCCCGCGAAGGACTTTCTTGGCGGCAATTCAATCCTGCACCGGTACATGCCGGGCGACTACGCGCAGGATGCCGATGGACTGCACATCGACACTGTCGTGCACGTCGAAGCCGGATGGGAGCAGCGCGGCAAGCTGGGTGTGGTCGGCGAGACGCGCTGGCTCGACCAGCTCGCCTTCGAGCGGAGCGGCCGCAGGCTCGGCGCGATCGTCGGGCACGCGGATCTGCGCCGCGCAGACGTCGACGACGTGCTGGCAGCGCATCAAGCCGCGAGTGACAGGCTGCGCGGCATCCGTCAGAAGGCGGCGCGTCATCCGGATAACGGCGTGCTGGCGTTCTGCGATATCCCGAACCTGTATCGCGAACCATCGTTCCTGCGCGGCTTCGAGAAATTGCTTGCGCGCAAGCTGCGGTTCGACGCGTGGGCCTACTCGCACCAGATCCCGGATGTCGTCGCGCTTGCAGGCCGCTTCCCGGAAGCGCGGATCGTGCTCGATCACATGGGCACGCCCGTCGGGGCGGGCGGACCCGTCGGCGCGCGCGGCGGCGTGGGTGCGAGCCCGCAGGATCGGAAGCGGATCTTCGAGACCTGGCGTGAGAATCTCGCGCGACTCGGCGAGCACAAGCAGGTGCATATCAAGCTGTCCGGCCTCGGTATGCCGGTGCTCGGCTTCGCGTTTCATCGCCGGCCGAAGCCGCCTTCGATCGACGAGCTATGCGATGCGTTCCGGCCGTTTATCCGCCACGCGCTGGATGTGTTCGGCAGCGAGCGCGCGTTCTTTGCGTCGAACTTCCCGATGGACAAGCCGAGCGCACCGCTCGGCCATTTCTTCAACGCTTACCTGAAGATGGCGAAGGAGCTCGGGCCCGCCGCGCCGCGCGCGCTGCTGCGCGAGAACGCCCTGCGCTTCTATGCGTGCGGTGAGAATCAGGCGCAATGAAGACGATCCATGGAAACGAGCGCGATCAGCAAGCGGCGGCCTGACACTTCGCTGGCGCCCGTTCACGCCGTCGCTTCGCGTCGTCGTGAACGCGGCTTACCTCGGCATTAGGCGTCGCAAACCAAGTGCCCGAGGCTGACGAATGACAAAGCGATTAAACAATCAGGCCGGGCTATACGACGGGTCTCCCTGCGGCTTGTCACCTTCTTCGAAGGCAGCAATTGAAGGACACGAATCCGAATACGACAGCCATGAAGACGCGGATCGATAGCCGGCACTAAGGGGTACTTCGCGAGCCTCGTCGCTGGCCATGTCGAAAGAGAATGCAGCCTGACGTCAGCAACGGACTTTTGGAGTTGGGAGGCCGTAACGTCCACGTTCTGCCATCGGTCCTCAACGAATCAGCGCAGGCCCAGGAACGATAGAAGAGCAACGACGATTACGACCGCGCCGACGATGTAGATGATGTTGTTCATGAGAAGTACCTTTGACGTGGGAGAAACGATCGAAGGATCGTTCGAAGACCTAAATCCAACGTACTCGCGCCGCCCACCGTCGTTCGGTGCGACAGCGCACGCACGCGGGCGATGAAGGCGAAATACTCGGCTTGAAGCGGCAGATCTCCGGGTAGCTTCGTGATTCCAGGGCAGACCGCCGTCGGCATTGCGGTAGCGGACCTCAAAGCGGTCCCGATGTTCGAGGGGCGGAATCTTGTCGGGGATCAGTCGCGGTGATGACGTGTAGCAGCTCGCGGGCGTGTTCAGATCACCATGACGCCCGACCCAAGCGCGGCGCCAGCACTATCCAGATGTCCACATGCGGCCTGAATCTTCGCTGCGCCTGATTCGCTAGACCAAGCGTCGCCCGCTTCGGCGAGCGGCTGAGCTCAAGCTTTGGGCGTCGCTTGAAGAGCCTACGTCAGCGCCGTATCGTGTGACGCCTTCACCGTCATCGAGACGCCCGCGTTCTCCCGGCCCTGTGCCGACTACCGGGCGGAAGACGAGCGGGCGCCGTTGCTGCTCGGTCGGAACGGACCGGCTGTGGCGTCGACAAAGCAGTCGTCCTATCGCGCAAAGGATGTTTCTTCATGACGCTGGCCACCATCATCAGCCTCTCCGATTTCGGCGTCCTGGCCGAGAGCGCATTCCAGGCAGAGACCCCGGTCGTTTCATCCTCCGAGTCCGATCTCGGGGAGCCGCTGGAACACTTCGCGGCCCCGGCGGAGATCCGTGCAAAGGCAGCTTTTTGCGTCGAGGCGGGTATCCGCAACTATGCCTTCGGGCTCTGGTATCCCTCGATGAAGGGCCGCGCGATAGAGCGACAGGTCCCTCTCGATCCGCCTCGCGACGGCAAGTCGTTCCGCCATTCGCTGACGGGCTGGGGAATCATCCACCTGCGCCTGTATGTCACGCCGCCGCGCACGCTCCAGTGCCGGGTGGTCGTCAATTCCGAGGCGCGAGCCCGATCCCGCGAGGAACGCTATCCCGCACTCGGCGCGGCGTCGGAGTGGGACTGGCGCGTGGTGGAGACCTACGCGTTCCGGCTTTCCCGTCGGCTCGCATCGATGGGACGCACTGCGCCGGTGATCCAGCCATCGGTTCCCGGTGACGACACCGACCCGCGTTCGCGGACCTGAAGGCTGCAGCGTCGGGATGCTTCATGGGGCCGGGGAAGATAAATTCGCACGTGGAAAGACCGCGCATGACCACGGATGCTTCGGGCTCGGCTGTTGGCGCGACTTGATCGAGCGACTGCCCTCGGGCGCTGCCGAGAAGGAAAAAATGGAACCTCTACCCAACACGGCGTGCCCGGTCTGCGGTGGCTCGAACCAATGTGCGCCCGCTGCGGCTGGAACCTTCGACGTCGAATGCTGGTGCACCAAGGTATCCATCAGTCCTGAAGCGCTTGCCCGCGTGCCCGCGAACCAGGTCGACAAGGCCTGCCTTTGCCCGCGCTGTGCTGCCGGACTGGGTCGGTCCGAGCCGGTTTCACCGCCGCCTTCCTGATGCTGTCGCGGGCGCGCGAACGAGTGCCCGGACGAGTGCGCGAGAAAAGCGCATTTCGGCAGGATAGGATCGGGCGTCCGCAAACCCGCGTCCGCGACTGATGCGAAAGTCGTAACGCGGCTTTCCCTGTTTCCTGCCCAAGGCAGGATGAATGCAGCAGCAACCCACGGAGACCGCATGGCGACGTTCGTGATCGTTCATGGCGCCTGGAGCGGCGCCCACAGCTTCCGCCACGTACGCAAGCTGCTGCAGGCGCAAGGCCACGCGGTGTTCACGCCGAGCCTCACCGGCCTGGGCGAGCGGGTTCATCTCGCAAGTCCGCTCGTCAACCTGAGCACGCACGTACGGGACGTGGTGAACCAGGTCTTGTTCGAGGACCTGCGCGACATCGTGCTGGTCGGCTTCTCGTACGGCGGCTTCGTGGTCACTGGCGCGCTGGAACACATCGCCGAGCGCGTGCGTCACCTGGTCTATCTCGATGCCTTCGTGCCGAAGGACGGCGAGTCGCTGGCGGGACACGTGTTCGGGCAGGGCAGGCCGAAGATCGAGATCGGGGAGGAATGGCTGTATCCCAGTCCCGTTCGCGAGTTCGACGATCCGGTGGAAGGCGAGTGGGTGAGGCTGCGGCGCACGCCGCATCCGCGAGCCTGCTTCACCGAATCGGTGTACCTGGCCCGGCCGCTCGAGGAGTTCGCCTTCACGCGCACCTACATCAAGGCGACCGTGGGACTGGAGAGCGATCCGGGACATGCCGCGTTCTGGCGCGCGGCGAGGGCGGCCTCGGCGTCGCCGCACTGGAAGTATTTCGAGATCGACACGAATCACGTGATGGCGAGCAACAGGCCGGTGGAGACGGCCGAGCTGCTGGTGGAGGCGACGGGTACGGCATGAGCGCACGGCTGATGATCGTGGCGGTCCCGGTTCTCTCGATTTGTTCCTGTGCTCTCAAGGACCAGGCGGATGCAAGGTCCGGGGATCAGAACGTGGAGCGAGGCTCATGATCCGGATCAAGCGCGGGTCCGCGCAGCGCGAGGTCGAGGCCTGCGAGCCTTGCGCGGTTCCGTGAAACAGCACGATCGGGGCGCCACGTGACGGCGGCGCCGGGCCACGACCGCAGTGCATTCCCCCTGGACGTCCATATCGTCGCGTTTCCGGAGACCCGCGTCGCCATCGTCGAGCACCGCGGCCCGCCCGCACTCGAACACGACACCGTGCGCAAGCTCGTCGCATGGAAGCTCGCGCACCGACTGCTGGATCCGTGCAAGCACCGCAGCTACGGTGTTCACCACACGGACCCGCGGAGCACGCCGCCGTCGGAACACCGGGTCGATTTCTGCCTGTCGATCGACGACGACCAGGAACTTGGCGCCGACGATCGCAACGGCATCCACATCGGCGTGCTGCCGCGCCTGTTGCGCTGCGCCTGTGCCCGCGACATCGGCTCCCGGGCCGACAACAAGGCCGCCGCCTTCCTGCGTGACGCGTGGCTGCCGGGCAGCGGCGAGAGATTGGATCCGGACTTCCCGCTGATGATCTTCCACTACCTCAACGTGGGCCCTGGCGTGCGGGATGAGGAGATGATCACCGACGTGTACCTGCCGCTGAGGTGAGGGGGGCCCTGCCGATCCGGGCGAGGGGCCTGCCGCGATTCCTGTCGGTGGCGGCGGCCGTCGCGTTCACCTCGAGGGCGCTATTTTTTCTGAGCGGTCGCTGATCGCCAGCGTCGGGCCCGGGCGCTTACGGAGCGGGACGCCCCCATGAGACGATGCGAATGAACCACGGCCCGTGGGGTCGAGGGGCCGTTATCGCCACCCTGCGGCCTCCTGCGACCTTCTTCTCCACAAGATCAAGATCACCACGAGATGCTTTCTTCCCTTCGCTCCATCGCCATCGCGGCGTCGTTGCTCGCGTTCTTTTCTTCGGGCGTCCACGCCGAGGTCCTGACGACGCCGCTGTTCGAACTGGAGCTCCCGGGCGACTGGAAGCTCGTTTCGCAGAACGATTCCGGTATCTACCGGCTGGCGTCCGAAGAGAAGCAGACCTCGGTGACGATCGAGACGCAGACCTGGGGCCCGCCCAACCTTGACGAGGCCGCGCACTCGCTGCTCAAGCTGCGCATGACGGCCGAGGAGAGCCTCATGAAGCAGGCGGAAAGGACGGCCACGTACACGGATTCCGTGGTCGAGGTGCCGGTCGGTTTCCAGATGGAGTACTACGGCGAGGACTCCGGGAAACGCCGGTTCCGCTTCTGGGGCCTTGCGGCCGAGTCCAAGGTCTTCACCTTGTACATCGAGGCGTACGAGCAGTCGGAGGCAGAGCTGGAAAACAACCTGGAGACCTTGCTGGCCGGCCTGAAGCTTTGAGCGCCGGTCCGCGCGGCGGTTGCCGGTCGATTGACGACGCCCTGTGATTCCCTTTCCCCGCTGTCGCGGGAAAGGGGAAAAAAGCGGCGTGTACCTAACCGAACATATCGTCGACACCGGATCAGCGGGGCAGCGAGAAAGCAGACGCGCTCCCAGTGAGCGGCGAGGTGCTTCGCGGGTCCATGATGTGCGACGCCGTTCCTCCTTAAACGGAACCTGCTTCGACTCCCGCTCGTCTCCCTACCCGCGATGCGCCTGATCACCATCCCCATGAGCCACTACTGCGAGAAGGCTCGCTGGGGTCTTGCGCACGCGGGGCTGGAGTTCGAGGAGGACGCGCACCTGCAGGGTTTCCACTACCTCGCGGTGCGATCGTATTCGAGCAAGGGCATGGTGCCGGTGCTCGTGGCCGGTCAGGAGACGATCTGCGATTCCACCGCGATCCTGCAGTTCCTCGATCATCACTACGTGCCGGAGCGGCGCAAGCTGTATCCCGACAGCTTCCGCAAGGAGATCGAGGCACTCGAGGAGCGCTTCGATTCTTCGCTCGGCGTAGAGACGCGCCGCTGGGTGTACCTGCGCTGGATGTCGCAGCCGTCGCGCGAGGTCCTGGCGATCGCGGCTCAGGGCGTGCCCTTGTGGGAGCGCGCACTGGCGCCGATGTTGTTCCCGGTGATGCGGCATTACCTGAATTCGTACCTGAAGGTCACGCCGCGGCGGGTCGAGGCGGGATTGAAGATCATCGCGGCCATCTTCGACGAGGTGGGAGAGCGCCTCGCGGATGGGCGTGCCTTCCTGGTGGGGGATACGTTCACTGCAGCGGACCTTTCGTTCGCGTGCATGGCGGCGCCGATCCTGCTGCCGCCGGAGTACGGCATCCGGCTGCCGACGCCGGAGGAAGCGCCGGCCGAGGCGCGCGCGGAGGTCGAGCGGTTCCGCAATCATCCGGCGGGACGCTTCGTGCTGCGGCTGTACGAGGAACATCGGGCGCACGCGCGGGCGTGATTCTTTCGATGAGGTTTTCCTCGGCCTCCTTTCATTTCCCTTGGCTACTGGGGATGAACGGGGAAAGTTGCGGCGCACGTAGCCCGGGTCCGTCGGCCCCTGCGTGCCGAGGCGACGAGGAAATCACGGGATGAACAGAGACACGCTCCGATGCCCGGAAATCTGGTCGTAACCCTGATGATGCTCGCGTCCTCGGCGTTCGGGCTGGCCGCGATGGCGCTCGGCTCCTGGGGCCTGTGGGCGTCCGCTGGCCGCTTCACGGACGGCACGACGGCCTGGCAGGTCTCGCACGGCTTCGCGGTGGTGGCGGTGGTCGTGTTGCTGGGTTCGTTCGCCCGCAGCCTGCACACCTTGTTGCTGCGACCGCTGGCGGCGCGCACGCCGGACTCGGACGACAAGCTCGACGGCCTGCTGCTGGTCATGGCGCCGGCTGTGGCCGGCCTGACGCGCAGTGTTTATCTCGTCGTTGCGATGCTCGTGCTCAGGCTCGCGCACGGGGTGCTGCTGGACTGAGCCCCCGAGGTCGCCGTGCCAGGACCGGCCTACGGTCCGATGAAAGGAACCTGGACGCCGCCCAGGCCGTTGCGCATCGCGCTTTGCGCGGCTTCGGGCAGGGCCTCGAGGTCGGCGCGTTTGTAGGAGCGATTGGCGCAGGTTCCGTCGTAGTCCTTCTTGACGTCGTTGACGGCGCGGATGTCGCTCTTGAGTCTCTCCACGTCGGCGTTGAAGGCCAGCGTGTCCGCGGAGTGCTGCTGCAGGCTCTGGCGCAATGCAAGGCCACCTTGCAGATCGTCCGGCTTGAGGCTGTCGCGCTCGGTCTTGAGCGCGGCGCTGCGCTCGTTGATCGCGCTGCGCCGCAGGTCGACCTCGGCGTTCCTCTGCGTGAGTCGCGCGGATTCTTCGCGCAGGGACTGCACCTGCGACGCGCACTTGGAAAGCGCGTCCTTCGAGAGCGGGGCCTGCGCGTGGGCGACGTTCGCAGCCAGCAAGCCAAGGGCAAACCCTAGTCCCAAGCCTCCACGAACGATCCGGGATTCCATCTTGCTGCTCCTTTTTTGCGCGGACGCCGCAGGGCGCGAAACGCATTGTCACGGGTTTGCGCGAACAGCGCATACGCAAAAGATTCAGGTCGGCTTCAGTGCACCGGGCCTATCCCAAAGGTACCACTTCCATTTTGCTCATTTGACCAGCGGCATCCATCGGGCGGACCCGCCCCAGACCCAACACCTCCACACTCTCACACGTCATGAACGCACCCGATCTTGCTGCAGGCCGCAATGACGGCCTTGACGCCCTCAGAGGATTGTTTCTGGTCCTCATGACGCTCACGCACTTGCCGACCGGCCTGAGTTCCGCGCTCGGGCAACCGTTCGGGCAGGTGTCCGCCGCTGAGGGCTTCGTGCTGCTGTCGGCCTTTCTCGCGGGGCAGGTGTACCTGAAGCGGGGTCTTCGCCAGGGCTTCGGCGCGATGCGACGATCGTTGTGGTCGCGGGCGGCCACGGTGTATCGCCACCACGTCGCGCTGTTCCTGTTCGGCATCACGATGGTGCTGCTGATCGGCATGGTCAACGAACAGGAGGCGATCACCAATCTCTTCCGGCAGTACATGGCGCACCCGCTCCGGACGGCGGGCGCCGGGCTGATGCTCATCTACCAGCCGGCCCTGTTCGACATCCTGCCGATGTACGTGATGTTCCTGTTGCTGACGCCCTGGGTGCTGGAGTCGGCGCGTCGTGGAGGCTGGGCGATTCCGATGGCCGTGAGCCTGCTCATCTGGACCGCATCGATGCTGGGCCTGCGTGGGGCGTTCTACGAGGGCCTGATGGCGCTCACCGGGTTGAACCTGCCGATGGCGGCCACCGGTTCGTTCAATCCGTTCGCGTGGCAGTTGATGTGGGTGATCGGCCTGTGGCTGGGCACGGCGCGGGTGCTCGGCGTTGAATCGCCGTTGCGCGCGACGTCTCGCCAGGTCGTGTTGCTCGCCGTGCTGGCCGCGACCTTCCTGCTGTGGCGCCACCTGGGCGGACAGGCGCCGTTCGGCGTCGAGGCGGACGGGAGTCCGGTGGCGGCCAACCGGCTCATCGACAAGTGGGACCTCGGCCCGTTGCGCCTCATGAATGTCTTCGCGCTCGCGGTGGTGATCGCTGCGATCGGGCCCGCGATCGTGGTTCGCGTGCGGGTGGGTCTCCTGTCGATGCTGGGCCGCAGTTCCCTGCCGGTCTTCAGCGCGCACCTCGTGTGCTGCCTGCTGGCGCTCGCCTGGTTCGGCGAACCCAAGGCCACCGATTCCACGATCGCCGACATCGCACTGATCGCGGCGAGCCTGGTCGCGATGCTGGCGACGGCGCTGCTGCACCAGCGGTGGAAGGCGGAATCAGTGGCGGAAGTGCAGCCTGCTCGGGTCTCGTCGCGCGCGCCCGCGATCCCGCCGTCGGCTCGCTAGCGGGCAAGCGGCACGGCGAGCACGGAGGCGCGAACCCGCTCTTGCGCCTGTGGGCCCGAAATCTGCTGCTCGAAGTCGGCCCTGATCCAATGAACCCCGCAGGAGTACTGCAGTCCACATTCATTATGGGAACCAACAGGACACTCTCGATCGGCTTTACTTCCGCCGGCGGGTGCCGGCGATCATGAAAGCTGTGTGTGCATTGAGCGTTGCGTGTGCCATGAGTCTGTCGGGGTTTTCAGCCTACGGCGCCGACTCCCCGGCTGCTGTCGGGCCGCCGATGCCACCGATGAAACCCGCGCCGCCCGGTCCCGTGATGACGCCCGGGCCCGTGGTGACGCCCGCCGACCCCTGGGCCGAGGCGATGTCGGCGTTCGCCACCGCGGACGATGCAGATGCGCACGCGGGCGGCGTGGTGTTCGTCGGCAGTTCTTCGATCCGGCTGTGGGCCGACCTGGAAAAGCGCTACGCGTCCTACGCCGCGGTGAACCGCGGATTCGGCGGCTCGACGCTGGCCGACTGCGTGAAGCACATGGACCAGCTGGTGTTGCCGCACAAGCCGCGCCTGGTCGTGATCTATGCGGGCGACAATGACCTGGCCGGCGGCCGCACCGCGGACCAGGTGCTGCTCGACTTCGTGGAGCTCGCCAGTCGCATCCAGGAACAGCTGCCAAAAACGCAGATCGTGTTCGTGTCGATCAAGCCGAGTCCTGCGCGCATCGACCTGCTCGGTCGCATCCGCGAGGCCAACACCAAGATCCGCGACTACATCACGACCAAGCGCTACCTGCGCTACGTGGACGTGTTCACGCCGATGCTCGACGCCAACGGCAAGCCTCGCGGGGAACTATTCGGCAGCGACTCGCTGCATCTCAACGCGGAGGGCTACGCGCTGTGGCACTCGCTGATTTCGCCGGTGCTACCCACCGACGAGCAGCCCGCGATGATGAAGCCGCCGACGCCCAAGGATGCGGCGCCAGCCAAGCCGGATGACGGCGTCATGAAGTCTGCTGCTGCAGAGGCAGTGTCGCCCGCGAAACCCGCGGTGCCCGCCGTCGATGTCGCTCAACTCGCGAAGGCGCCCGGCAGCGCACAGGCGGTTCGCGCGAACCCGATGCCGGCAGACCCGCCGCCGTCGATGCCGGCTCCAGCGGCGACGACGACCGCTCCGGTCGATGCGGCACGCGCTCCGACGCCGGAAGCTCCTTCTGCTGCACCGGCCAAGCCCGCCGTCACGGAACTGGCGCGGCTGCCGCCACCGCCGCACGCCGTGCCTGCGAACCTTCAACCCGCGGACGCGGTGCCGACTCCGATGGCGGTGCCCGCGAACATTGGCGGAGCTGAACCGCCCGCTGCGGGAAGCAAGCCTGGGCCTCAAGGCGGTCGGACCAACGGCGCCGAGGCCGTGTTGCCCTCCGCTCTGCCGTAGTGAACATCCGCCGCAGCTAGTCCCCTCTTCCCGTGACCCGCGCACGGGGGAACCATCAAAGACGACGGTGCCGCGGACTTCGCGGTCCGCGCCGCACCGACGACTACCGCAGCGTCCGACTCAAGACGCTTCGCCGAACGTCCAGGACAGCAGCAGCGACGCATATCGCCCATAGTCCGTGCGCGTGCCGACGAAATTTCCCGGCGCCAGCGGCTGGCTGATCGCCTGGTCGGAAATCGTCTCGTCGGTGAGGTTGTGACCGACCAGCGCCAGCGTCCACGGCGTGTCGTTGCCCTGCAGGATCACGCGGAAGTCGAGCACCGTGGTCGCGGCCTGCTGCTTGCGGGGATCGTCGTCCAGGTCCAGGAAGCGCTTGTCGCGGAAGCTCGCGTTGATCACGAACGTGGTCAGGAACGCCTCAGACAGCAGCAGGCTCAAGGACGGGGCGAGGTTCGCGGTCCAGCGCGGCGCGAACGCCAGCGGCCGGCCGCCAAGATCCTGGGTCTGCTCGCCCGAATCGGAGCGCGCCGGCGCGTCCGGATAGCTGCGGTAGCGCGCGTCCGCATACCCGACCGAGGCCTGCAGTCCCGTGCCGCGCATCGGGATCCAGAAGGCCTCCGCCTCGACACCGCGCGATCGTGCGCGCGCCGCGTTGAGGATCACGAAGCTGCCGTTGCGGAACGTCGACACCTGCAGGTCGTCGAAATCAGTGCTGTACAGAGCCAGCGAGCCGCGCACCGGGGTGCCGAACAAATCGCCGCGGAACTTCACGCCGGCCTCGACGCCCTCGGCCAGCTCGGCGTCGTACTCGAGGTTGCGCGGCGTCAGCGGCAGCGCATTGAAGCCGCCACTCTTGTAGCCCTGCGCCCAGGTCAGGTAGGCGTTGACGTTTTTGGAGGGCATCCACTTGAAGCCGACCTTCGGCGAAAGGTCGTGTTCGATGCGCGACAGCGAGGTGTCGTGGTCCTCCTGGTCGGCGATCAGCGGCACCAGCTGGCCCTGCGCGAGGCTCGAGGCGTCGCCGTCCTTGCGCTCGGCGCCCCAGCGCAGGCCGCCGATCAACGCCCACTGCGGAAGGAACAGATGCTCGAACTGGCCGAAGTAGGCGTAGGCGAGCGTGTCCTGGTCGAGCTTCACGCTCGCCGACTGCGACTGTCCGAGGATCGGGCCCGTGATCGGATCGAGCAGGACCAGCGCGTCCGAGAGCAGCGGGCCCAGCGATCCGCCGATGCCGCCGATCGTCCCGGGCGGCAGGCCCGCGCCCGCGCCGCCGGCGCTCGCCGCGGTGATGTACGAGAACGCGGCGCCGAGGTCCTGGACCGCGAAGATGTCCGAGGTGTCGAAGCGCGAGTCGTAGAAATACAGGCCGGTCACGAAGGTCACGCCGTGGCCCCAGCCGAACAGGTCGGGTGCGTGCGCGGCGATGCGCAACTCCTCGCTGATCTGGCGGAACACCGACGGCTTGGCAAGCGTGTCGGTGAGAAAGGGCACGGCGGTGAAGTCGGCGTCGAAGTCGCGGTTCAGGGTCCTGGATTGCGCCCAGCCGGTGATCGACACCAGCGTGGGATCGACGAGCTGCAGGAAGGTCGGTACGTGGTATTCCAGGGTCGTGCTCAGGCTGCTCAGGTTCGCCTGTTCGCGGCTCGGGAAGTTCGCCGAGTTGTGGTCGTCCAGGCGCGCCTCGGTCTTCGGGTCGTAGACGCGCGCCGCCGCCAGCATCTCGGGCGTGGCCCGCGTGAACTGGAAGATGTTGAAGTGCGCGTCCTGGTGCGAGTAGAACGCGCCGACATCCACCGTGAGTTCGTCCGAGGGCTCGAAGCGCAGGCGCGCGCGCGTCGTCGCCTGTCGCGTGTTGTCCTCGTTGCGATCCAGGAAGGTGTTGTCGAGGCGCGCGCCGTCGCCGAACTCGTAATTGCCGGACAGGCGCAGCGAGGCCGTCTCGCCGACCGGCTGGTTGAGCACGGGGCGAACCGACACCGTTCCGTAGCTGGAGGTCAGCACGTCGGCGCCCGCGGAGAACTGCCGCCGCGGCGCGTTGGTCATCACGTTGAACAGCCCGGCGGTGGCGTTCTTGCCGAACAGCGTGCCCTGCGGCCCGCGCAGGACCTCGACGTGGTCGATGTCGTGGAACAGCCCGATCAGGAAGCTCGAGCGCCCGTACGAGACGCCGTCCACGACGGTGCCCACGCTGGGATCGAACGCAGTGTTGGTGTCGGGCGTGGTCAGGCCGCGGATGCTGAAGGTGCCCGCGCTGCCCGACAGCGAGATCGTGACGTTGGGCGTGTAGTCCTGCAGGTCGGTGAACGAGGTCGAACCGGATTCGCGGAAGGTCTGGCCGCCCACCGTGCTGAGCGAGGCCGGCACCTGCTCCTGGGTCTGCGTGATCTTCTGCGCGGTGACGATGATCACCGGCAGTTCGGCGGGGACTTCTTCTTCGGCGGGCGCCGTGTCTTGCGCGCTGCCTGCGCTGCAGAACAGCAGCAGCGCGCAGGCGGTCGCGCGCGCGCCGGGCGCCCTGGTCGAATTCCTGGTCTTCAGTTGCGGCCCCCGCGGCGTTGTCGTGTGCTCGTCGGCCCGGATTATTGATCCCGGTCTCGACCTCTGGCCGCACAGTATCCGGGCTTCGCTGCGGATCGGACAGTGCGCCGGCCCGATGCGCCGATCAGTTCGCGTCCGCCGCGCGCGACAGCGACACCGCCAGCGTGCGCAGGTCGCGCACCGGGGCGGCACTGTCGCCACGCCGCCAGATCAGGCTCATCTGCGCGACCGGCGCATCGCTTTCCAGCGGGCGGTAGACGATGCCCTCGGAGTGGATCTTGCGCATCGAGGCCGGCACCAGCGAGACGCCCAGGCCCGCCGCGACCAGGTTCACGATCGACGTCACCTGCGAGGCCTCCTGCGTGACGCGCGGACTGAAGCCCGCGCGGTGGCAGGCGCTGATGATCTCGTCGTAGAGGCCCGAGCCCACGGGCCGCGAGAACAGCACGAAGGGTTCGAGCGACAGCGCGGCGAGCGGCACGCTGCGTCGTCGCGAGAGCCGGTGGCCCTTCGGAAGCGCGAGCAGCAGCGGTTCGTCGAACAGGTGTTCATGCGTGATGCCCGGCGTCTCGTCGAGCAGCGGCCGCACGAAGGCCATGTCGAGCGTCTGCGCGCGGATGCGCTCGGCCAGTTCCGGCGTGCTGGCCTCGTCGAGCGTCATCGCGATGCCGGGGTGCCCCTCACGGTACTCGCGCAGGATGCGCAGGATCAGCGGGTGGAAGGGGGCCGAGTTGATCATGCCCACGCGCAGCCGCCCGTGTTCACCGAGGGCGGCCTGGCGCGCGCGGCCCGCGGCAGCCTGGGCGCTGGCGAGAATCGCGCGTGCGTCCTGCAGGAAGGAATGACCCGCGTCGCTGAGTTCGACTCTGCGCTGCGCGCGGCGAAAGAGCGGCGTGCCGATCTCGGCTTCGAGCTGGCGGATCTGCATGCTCAGCGGTGGCTGCTGCATGCCCAGTTTTTCCGCCGCGCGCCGGAAATGCAGGGCCTCGGCAACCGCCACGAAGTAGCGCAGGTGTCGGAGTTCCATTGATACGTACGATATATCAATCAAGGCCGTTTCATATATTGGACAGGGGGCAGCAGCGCTCACTATCTTGCAGCCTTCGTCGTGGGATCGAGTTCCAAAGTCCGTTCGTCCCGGGTGGCTCGGGAGCGCCGTGTTGCGGCGCCTCCGGATGAACGGGTGCCTTGGAATTTCGCGGGGAGAGATCCTTGCTGTCACGCCACGCCACATGCATTCGTCGACACTGATGTCGCCCGCCGTCGCTTCACCGAGCGAAAGAGGATTCTTCAACATGAGCGAAAACCTGACCGATCAGGATCCGATCGAGACCACCGAGTGGGTCGACGCGCTGCAGACCGTGCTCGAACGCGAAGGTCCCGAGCGCGCGCACTTCTTGCTCGAGACGCTGACGGAAAAGGCACGCCTGTCCGGCGCCTACATCCCGTTCTCGCCGAACACGGCCTACGTCAACACGATTCCGCCGCACCTCGAGGAGCGCTCGCCCGGCAACCACGATCTCGAGTGGAAGCTGCGCAGCTACATCCGCTGGAACGCGATGGCGCTGGTGCTCAACGCCAACAAGGAGCACGCGGGCATCGGCGGCCACATCGCGAGCTTCGCGTCCTCGGCCACGCTCTACGACGTGGGCTTCAACCATTTCTGGAAGGGTCCGGATCATCCGCAGGGCCAGGACCTTGTCTACATCCAGGGCCACGTCACGCCGGGCATCTACGCGCGCGCCTTCCTCGAAGGGCGGCTCAAGGAAGACCAGCTCGAGCGCTTCCGCATGGAAGCGCTCGAGCCGGGGCTTTCGAGCTACCCGCATCCCTGGCTGATGCCCAGGTTCTGGCAGTTCGCGACGGTGTCGATGGGTCTGGGACCCATCATGGCGATCTACCAGGCGCGGCTCATGAAGTACCTGCACAACCGAGGCATCAAGGACATGACCGGCCGCAAGGTGTGGTGCTTCTGCGGTGACGGCGAGATGGACGAGCCCGAGTCCCTGGGCGCCATCGACATCGCCGACCGCGAGAAGCTGGACAACCTCGTGTTCGTCATCAACTGCAATCTTCAGCGCCTGGATGGCCCGGTGCGCGGAAACGGCAAGATCATCCAGGAACTCGAGGGCATGTTCCGCGGCTCGGGCTGGAACGTTCTCAAAGTGGTCTGGGGCGGCGCCTGGGACGGGCTGCTCGCGCGCGACAAGGAAGGTCATCTGCAGCGCCTGATGAACGACACCGTCGACGGCGAATACCAGAGCTACAAGGCCAAGGGCGGCGCGTTCACGCGCGAGCACTTCTTCGGGAAGGACCCGGAGACGGCCAAGATGGTGGCCACGATGAGCGACGACGAGATCGCGCAGCTCAATCGCGGCGGCCACGACCCGCACAAGGTTTACGCGGCCTACGCGGCGGCGAGCAAGCACACCGGTTCTCCGACCGTGATCCTTGCCAAGACCGTGAAGGGTTACGGCATGGGGGAGGCCGGCGAAGGCCAGAACATCACGCACCAGCAGAAGAAGATGGGGCTGGAGGCGCTGAAGAAATTCCGTGACCGCTTCAAGATCCCGGTGCCGGACGACCAGATCGAATCGATCCCGTTCTTCAAGCCGGCCGAGGATTCTCCCGAGATCCAGTACCTCAAGGAACGTCGTGCGGCGCTGGGCGGGTATCTTCCGCAGCGCACGGTCAAGGAAGAGACGCTGGAGGTGCCGGCGCTTTCCACGTTCCAGCGCCTGCTCGATTCCAGCGGCGAGCGCGAGATCAGCACGACGATGGCCTTCGTGCAGTTCCTGCAGATGCTGCTACGCGACAAGGTCTGCGGTCCGCGCGTGGTCCCGATCATCCCCGACGAGGGCCGCACCTTCGGCATGGAGGCGATGTTTCGCAGCCTGGGCATCTATTCCATCGTCGGGCAGAAGTACAAGCCCGAGGACGCCGATCAGCTCGCGTTCTACAAGGAGGACATCAAGGGCCAGATCCTCGAGGAAGGCATCACCGAGGCGGGTGCGATGTCGAGCTGGATCGCGGCGGGGACTGCTTACGCCAACCACGGCACCGCGCTGATTCCTTTCTACACGTTCTATTCGATGTTTGGCTTCCAGCGCGTGATGGACCTGTGCTGGGCCGCAGGCGACATGCGCGCGCGCGGTTTTCTCATGGGCGCCACCGCCGGCCGCACGACGATCAACGGCGAGGGTCTGCAGCACGAGGACGGCCACAGCCACGTCATGGCCTCGCTGGTGCCCAACTGCAAGGCCTACGATCCCGCCTTCTCGTACGAACTCGTCGTGATCATCCAGCACGGCATGCGGGAGATGGTCGAGCAGCACATCGACAACTACTACTACCTCACGATCTACAACGAGAACCACGCGCACCCGGCGATGCCGGCGGGCTGCGAGAGCGGCATCGTGCGCGGCATGTACCTGTTCAGGTCGGAGGACGAGCCGACCAAGGCGCACGTGCAGCTCATGGGCTCGGGCTCGATTTTCCGCGAAGTGCTGGCGGCCTCCGAGATTCTCAAGGCCGACTGGGGCGTGACCAGCGACGTCTGGAGCGTGCCGTCCGTCAACGAGCTGGCGCGCGATGGCCGCGAGTGCGAACGCTGGAACCTGCTGCACCCCGAGGCGCCGCAGAAGAGGAGCTACCTGCAGGAATGCATGGGCGGCATGACCGGACCGGTGATTGCGAGCACCGATTACGTGCGCGCCTATGCCGAGCAGCTGCGTCCGTACATGAGTTCGCCCTTCCACGTGCTGGGCACCGATGGTTTCGGGCGCTCCGACAACCGGCCGGCGCTGCGTGACTTCTTCGAGGTCGATCGGCGATGGATAACCGTCAAGGCGCTGCGCGCGCTTGCCGACCTGAAGCTGGTGCCGGTCGAGCGCGTCTCGCAGGCGATCAAGCTGTACGGCATCCGGCCGGACCGCGCGGCGCCGTGGACGGTGTGACGGCGCGTCGATGCACGCACGCGGCCCGGTGCGACGGCACACTGGCGTCCCTTCATTCGACGGGCGCGGCGCCCGCGGAATGACGGTCAACTAATCTTTACCCGCTCACGCGGAGCTTGAGGTCTTCGGACGACATGGCAAATCTCATCGACGTGCAGGTGCCCGACATCGGCGACTTCCAGGGAGTCCCGGTGATCGAGTTGCTGGTCAAGGACGGCGAAACGGTGGCCAAGGACCAGGCGCTCCTGGTCCTGGAGTCGGACAAGTCGACGATGGAAGTGCCCTCGCCCGAGGCCGGCGTCGTGCGCGGCCTCAAGGTGAAGGTCGGCGACAAGCTGTCGAAGGGCGATCGCATCTGCCGGCTCGAATCCGAGGGCGAGGCCGCCAAGCCCGCAGCGACACCGGCGAAGGCCACGGCCGCACAGGCCGCTTCGCCGCCGGCCGCCACGCAGCCGACGGCGCCGGAGTCCGCCGCTCCCGCTGCGCAGAAGAAGGACGCCAAGGCTGCCGGCGACCTGTTCGCCGCCGATGCCCCGGCCGTTCCCGCCAAGGCGGCGGCCGCTGCACCGGCTTCCACGGCAGCGAGCACGAGTGGCGGCGGCAGCCTCGCCGTGACCGTGCCCGACATCGGTGACTTCCAGGGCGTGCCCGTCATCGAACTGCTCGTGAAGGAAGGCGACGCAGTCGAGAAGGACCAGGCGCTGCTGGTGCTGGAGTCCGACAAGTCGACGATGGAAGTGCCTTCGCCTGGCAAGGGCGTCGTGCGCGGCCTGAAGGTGAAGGTCGGAGACAAGGTGTCGAAAGGCGACGCGCTGCTGTCGCTGGAAGGCGCTGGTGGATCGGCGCCCGCTGCGCCTGCCGCTGCGGTTCCCAAGGCGGCGGCCAAGCCGGCCGCCGAACCCACCGCGAAGCCCGCGGCGCGCGACAAGCCCGCAAGCGTTCCCTCTGACGATCCGGCGACGGTCGAGGCCCTGCCTTCCGGCGGCGCCAACGCCCACGCCGGTCCTGCCACGCGCAAGTTCGCGCGCGAGCTCGGCGTGGACCTGTCCAAGGTTACGGGCTCAGGCCCGAAGGGACGCGTGCAGGTCGAGGACGTGCAGCGCTTCGTCAAGCAGGAGATGACGTCCCCGGCGAAGGCGCAGGCTTCGGGCGCGACAGCCGCACCGACCGGTGGCGCCGGCATCCCGCCGATTCCCGCGCAGGACTTCTCGCTGTACGGCGAGATCGAGACCACGCCGCTGGCGCGCATCCGCAAGCTGTCTGCGACCTTCCTGCATCGCTCCTGGCTCAACGTGCCGCACGTCACGCAGCACGACGAGGCCGACATCACCGAGCTCGAGGCCTTTCGCAAATCCGCGAGCGAGGACGCGGGCGTGAAGCTCACCCTGCTGCCCTTCGTAATGAAGGCCGTGAGCGCGGCCATCCGCCAGTTCCCGGAGATGGGCAGTTCGCTGTCGCCGGACGGCGGCAGCCTGATCATGAAGAAGTACTGCCACATCGGCTTCGCGGCGGATACGCCCAACGGACTGCTGGTGCCGGTGGTGCGCGACGTTTGGGGCAAGGGCCTGGCGCAGTTGGCGGCCGACACCGCGGATCTCGCGAAGAAGGCGCGCGACGGCAAGCTCAAGCCCGACGAGATGAAGGGCGGCTGCTTCTCGATCTCCAGCCTCGGCGGCATCGGCGGCGGCCACTTCACGCCGATCGTCAACGCCCCCGAAGTGGGCATCCTCGGCGTGTCGCGCGGCGTGATGAAGCCGGTGTGGGACGGCAAGGCCTTCCAGCCGCGGCTGATGCTGCCGCTGTCGCTCTCCTACGACCACCGCGTCATCGACGGCGCCTATGCGGCGCGCTTCATCGTGGCGCTGGTCAAGCTGCTGGCGGACATCCGCCGCCTCAGTCTCTGACACGAATGCGACGCGGCCCGGTGCGGTGCCGTCCGCGGGCCGTTCTGGCGTAACCTGCGCAGCTGGGGAGACACAAGAAGAAGGATGGGGAGCGACGTGGGACGCAGTTGGGTCCAGGGGCTGCACAGTTTCCTCGGGGTCGATCGAATCGAGCGGGGCTGGCGCAAGGATTTCGCGGCAAGGGCGTACCAGGTCGCCACCGAGCGCGGCGTGCGCGCGGCGTGGGCGGTGTTGCTGATCGACCTGCCGTTGTTCCTGGCGATCGACTGGTCGACGTATCACTCCGGGCGCTGGGCCGTGCAGCCCGCGCACGAGCACATCTTCTGGTGGCGTCTGGCGACGGTCGGGCTGTTCGGCGCGCTGCTGGTCTCGCATGCGCTGATCGCGGATGAGTACCGGCGAAATCGACTGTTCGCCTGGGGCTCCGCGATCGCATTTCCGCTGATGGGCGCGTGGTTCACCGTGGTCTGCCAGACGCTGATCACCGATGCCTCGGTCTACGCGCTGTTCCTGATCGGCGGCTCGGTGCTCTTCCCGCTACCGAGTCTGCTCAAACTGCTGATCTTCCCGGCCAGCCTGCTGATCGTGCTGCTCGGCCTGCAGTGGCACCCGCAGGACCCGGTCGCCGCGTACCACGTGGGCGTGAACGCGGCCTGCGTGGCGGTCGGCGCTTTCGTGATGCAGTCGGTGGCGATGCGCACCTGGGTGGCGGATTTCGCCAAGAGCTTCCAGCTCGACGCCGAGCGCCGGCGGGGCGACGAACTGCTGCGCAACGTGCTGCCGGCGTCGGTCGTCGAGCGGCTCAAGAGCGACGTCTCGACGCGCGTGCAACACCATCCGGCGGTGAGCGTGCTGTTCGCGGACTTCGTGGGCTTCGGCCGTCTGACGCAGGAAC
Source organism: Panacagrimonas sp. (assembly GCA_046594215.1). Taxonomy (GTDB): domain Bacteria; phylum Pseudomonadota; class Gammaproteobacteria; order Nevskiales; family Nevskiaceae; genus Panacagrimonas. The sequence goes on along the minus strand of JBKJPX010000063.1, from coordinate 18,877 downwards.
TGCCGCCCAACCAGATGATCGGCCTGCTCGACCAGCTGTTCCACGAGTTCGACGAGGCGGCGGACCGCTTCGGCGTCGAGAAGATCAAGACGCTCGGCGATTCCTACATGGCGGCCTGCGGCGTGCCTGACGCGCAGCCCGACCACGCGCGCCGCGTGGCCGGGCTCGCGCTGCGCATGATCAGCATCGCCGAGCGCCTGCGCTCGGACAGCAAGCTGCCGGTGCATTTCCGCATCGGCATGCACACCGGGCCCGCAATCGCCGGGATCATCGGCCGCCGCAAGTTCTGCTATGACCTCTGGGGCGACACCATCAACCTCGCGGCGTTGCTGCAGAGCTCCGGCAAACCGGACCACGTCCACGTGAGCCAGGCCATGCAGCAGGCCCTGGGCGCGGAATTCCGCTTCGCCGCCAGCGAGCCGGTGGTGCTCAAGGGGCGCCCGCCGGCGCCGACCTGGTACCTGCTGGGCCGGACCGTGGAGGGCGAGGTGTTCAAGGACCGATTCGTGAAGGCGGCGGTGTCACGGTGAACCCGTGCTCCCTCCCCCCGCTGTCGCGGGGGAGGGAGTAAAGCTGCCCGACCTCGTGCGATCGACAGGCACTCGCATGGCGGTAGCGAGCCACCCCCATGCTCGTTAGCATTCAACCCATGTCTTCCACCGGCCGCCGCCCCGCGTCATGAACCTCCCGCGACCGGACACCCGATGAGACTCTCCGCGGACACCACGCGTCTGCGCACCGTGGGCTGGCGTGAATGGGTGGCCTTGCCCGACCTGGGCATCTCGCATATCAAGGCCAAGGTCGATACCGGTGCCCGCACCTCGGCGATCCACGCCTTCGCCATCGAGCGCCTGGCGATCGATCGCGTGCGCTTCGGCGTACACCCGCTGCAGCGCGGTGAGCGCGAGGTCTGGTGCGAGGCCGAGGTCGTCGACGAGCGATGGGTGACCGACTCCGGCGGGCACCAGGAATTCCGTCCCGTCATCGTCAGCCAGGTCGTCCTGGGCGAGGATCGCTGGCCGATCGAGATCACGCTTACCGCGCGCGACAACCTGCTGTTCCGCCTGTTGATGGGCCGCACCGCGCTGGCGCAGCGTTACCGCGTGGACCCGGCGGCCAGCTACCTGATCGGCCAGTCGCCCCGCCTGCGCAGCGGCAGGAAGACCCTCCGCTCGTGAAGATCGCGATCCTGTCGCGCAACCGACGCCTGTATTCGACCCGGCGGCTGGTGCAGGCGGCGCAGGAGCGGGGTCACGACGTTCGCGTCATCGATGTGCTGCGTTGCTATATGAACATCGCGCCGCACCACCCCGAGATTCATTACCGCAGCCAGAAGCTAGAGGGCTTCGACGCGATCATCCCGCGCATCGGCGCCAGCGTGACGTTCTACGGATCCGCCGTGGTGCGGCAGTTCGAGATGCAGGGCGTGTACTCGCTCAACGAGTCGGTGGCGATCACGCGCTCGCGCGACAAGCTGCGGGCGCACCAGCTGCTGGCGCGCAAGGGCATCGGCATGCCGGTGACGGGCTTCGCGTACGCGCCCGACGACACCGCCGATCTCATGAACCTCGTCGGCGGCGCGCCGGTGGTGGTCAAGCTCACGGAGGGCACGCAGGGCCGCGGAATCGTGCTGTGCGAGACCGACAAGGCGGCCGAGTCGGTGATCGAGGCCTTCCGCGATCTCGACGCCTATTTCCTGGTGCAGGAATTCGTCGAGGAGGCCAAGGGCGCCGACATCCGCTGCTTCGTGATCGGCGGGCGCGTGGTGGCGGCGATGATGCGCCAGGCCAAGGCCGGCGAATTCCGCTCGAACCTGCACCGCGGTGGCGCGGCGACCAAGGTGAGGATCACGCCCGAGGAGCGATCCACCGCCGTGCGCGCGGCCAAGATCATGGGCCTTAGCGTGGCGGGCGTGGACATCCTGCGCTCCAAGCACGGACCGGTGGTCATGGAAGTGAATTCCTCGCCGGGTCTGGAGGGCATCGAGACCGTCAGCGGCGTGGACATTGCCTCACGAATCGTCGAATTCGTGGAGAAGAATGCGCGCCCGGGCAATACCAAGACCAAGGGCACGGGCTGAGGGCCATGTTTCCGATCCATGAGCGGCCATACGACTACTACCGCTTCACCCGCTACGGCCTCGTCTTCCTTCTGCGTGAGTTTGCCGAAGTGCGGATCCTGGAACGGAATTCGTACTTCGAGGCGATCGACGTTCTTTACGTACGCCTGCTGCAGGGCAAAGTTCGCGGGACGCGCTGGATGGTGACCTGCTCGTCCTGCTCGTCGGCATCCGGCAGCCGATCACCTGGGCGATGGGCAAGCTGGTCAGAACGGATGCCGTGACCTCTGGTTACCTCGTGACGGCGAAAAAGTGAATCGGACGGCAGTGAAAGGGCAGCGGCCTGGACATTGCCTTCGAATCGTCGAGTTCGTGGAGAAAAATCTGCGCGCGTGCAATACACAGACAAAGGGAACAGCTTGAGGATCCTCTGATGGACGCCTTCCGCATCGCAGACGCGACGATCCAGCCCGGCGAGCGGCGTCTGGTCAACATCCCGGTCGCCAAGCTGACCACCAGCGCGCCGGTGCTGCTGCCGGTGATCGTGCAGCGCGGCGTGCGCCCCGGCCCGACCATGTTCCTGAGCGCGGCCCTGCACGGCGACGAGATCGTGGGCGTGGAGATCATCCGCCGCGTGCTCAAGATCCCGCAGCTGTCAGACCTTCGCGGTACCCTGCTGGCGGTCCCCATCGTCAACACGCTGGCTTTCATCCACCAGTCGCGCTACCTGCCGGACCGGCGCGATCTCAACCGCAGCTTCCCGGGCAGTTCGAGCGGTTCGCTGGCGGCGCGGCTGGCCTGGCTGTTCCTGCGCGAGGTGGTGGGCCGCAGCGATTTCGGCGTCGACCTTCACACCGGCGCCGTGCACCGGCCCAACCTGCCGCAGATCCGCACCGACCTGCGCAACGAGACCAACCAGCGCCTGGCCAAGGCCTTCGGCGCGCCGCTGTTCCTGGATTCGCAGCCCACGGCCGGCACGCTGCGCGAGTACACCACGCGCAAGAACATTCCCGTGATCCTTTACGAGTCCGGCGAGGCGCTGCGCTTCGACGAGACGGCCATCCGCATGGGCACGCAGGGCGTGCACAACGTGATGTGGGAGATGGGCCTGCTCGATCGGCCGGAGTTCTCGCCGCTGCGCATGGCCGAGCCCGTGCTGGCCCATTCCAGCCGCTGGGTGCGGGCTTCGGCCAGCGGCATCCTTCGCACGGGCGTGGCGCTCGGCGACCACGTCCGCAAGGGCCAGATCCTGGGCATCATCGGCGACCCCTTCGGCGAGTCCGAGGTGCCCGTGGTCGCGGCGATGGAGGGCGTGGTGATCGGCCGTCTCAACCTGCCGCTGGTGCACGAGGGCGATGCGCTGTTCCACGTCGGCACCTTCGATGCGCCCGAGGAGGCCAAGCAGGCCGTCGACCAGATGGAAGCCGAGATGCGCACCTGGAGCGGAGAGGAGCCGCCGATCGTCTAGGGCGATGCGGCCGAGCACTGCAGGCGCGCGGTAACGGCACCACATCCGCAGTCGTGGTGCCTATAGGGACGATCACTCACATCACGGCCACTAACACCACGACTGTTCTTTCGCCAAAGCGCCGTTCTTTGTCGTTACAATCGTCACCCAACGAGGCTCGCCACACGACACCGGGATCTGGGCAGAGCCGCTCCAACGACGGATAACGCGCATGACGGGAGAGGGAGCCATGTCAGCCGAAACGTGGGCCATCGCGGTCTACGTGGCGGCGACGTTCGCGATCATCGGCATCATGCTGCTCGGCTCCTGGCTCCTCGGCGGCCGCGCCTGGGGCCGCGCCAAGGAAGAACCGTTCGAGTCCGGCGTGCTCGGTGCCGGCTCCACCCGCCTGCGCCTGTCGGCCAAGTTCTATCTCGTGGCGATGTTCTTCGTGATCTTCGACCTCGAGGCGGTGTACCTGTTCGCGTGGTCGATCAGCGTGCGTGAATCCGGGTGGCCGGGCTTCATCGAGGCCAGCGTCTTCATCATCGTCCTGGTCGCCAGTCTCGTGTACCTGTGGCGAATCGGAGGCCTGGAATGGGCTCCGGACGGGCGTCGCAAGCTCGCGCAACGCAGCAAGGCCAACCCGGCCTGAATCACGACACCCTCTAGAGACGGCCAGCACCTCGCAAGCCATGGAATACACGCTCACACGGATCGATCCGAACAAGCAGACCTACCCCATGCAGCAGCGCTCCACCGGGCCCGATCCGATGGAGACGCAGGTGCACAAGAACGTCTTCCTCGGCAAGCTCGAGACGATGCTCCACGGGGCGGTCAACTGGGGTCGCAAGAATTCGATCTGGCCGTACAACTTCGGCCTGTCCTGCTGCTACGTGGAGATGGCCACGGCCTTCACGCCCACGCACGACCTCGCCCGTTTCGGCGCCGAGGTCATCCGTGCATCGCCGCGCCAGGCCGACCTCATGGTCGTGGCCGGCACCTGCTTCATCAAGATGGCCCCGGTCGTGCAGCGCCTCTACGAGCAGATGCTGGAACCCAAGTGGGTCATCTGCATGGGCGCCTGCGCCAACTCCGGCGGCATGTACGACATCTACTCGGTGGTCCAGGGCGTGGACAAGTTCCTGCCGGTGGACGTCTACATCCCGGGCTGCCCACCGCGTCCCGAGGCTTTCCTGCAGGCGCTGGGCCTGCTGCAGGACTCGATCGGCAAGGAGCGCCGCCCGCTGTCCTGGGTCGTCGGCGAGCAGGGCGTCTACCGGCCGAACATGCCGTCGCAGCGCGACCTGAAGCATGCCGAGCGCGTGCAGCAGACCGTGCTGCGTACTCCCGACTCGGTATGAGGCAGTGGTCAGTGTCGGTGGTCAGTGGTCAGCCCCGGCGCTTGACGCCGGGCTTGGACCGAATTGACGCCACTGTGCTGTTATTTGCTGACTACTAACCACTGACACTGACCACTGCTTCATGGCCGACGACGCGCCCACGAACACCGGACTCCAGCACGACATCGTGCGCGAGGTCTATCGCCGCTTCGGCGAGGGCGAGTTCCGTTTCCAGGCAACCATCGACGGCATGCCGACCCTGTGGGTCGAGGCCGGTCGGATCATCGAGGTCCTGAAGTTCCTCAAGAACGACGTTCCGCGTCCGTACCGGATGCTGTTCGACCTCACGGTCATCGACGAACGCGTGCGCAAGCACCGCGAAGGCCAGCCGGCGAGCGACTTCACGGTGGTCTACCACCTGCTGTCGATCGACCGCTGCAATGCGAAGGAACTCGCGGGCGGCGACATCCGCCTCAAGGTCGGAATCGTCGGCGAAAAGCCGGAATGCCCGTCCTGCATCTCGGTCTTCAAGAACGCCAACTGGTACGAGCGCGAGGCCTGGGACCTGTTCGGCGTGGTGTTCACCGGCCACCCGAACCTGCGCCGCATCCTGCTGCCGCCGCGGTGGGAAGGTCACCCGGGCCGCAAGGACTACCCGGCGCGTGCCACCGAGTTCGATCCGTTCCTGCTCGACCAGATGCGCCAGGACCTCGACCAGGAAGCGCTGCTGTTCAAGCCCGAGGAATGGGGCATGAAGCGCTCCACCGAGGACGCGGACTTCATGTTCCTCAACCTCGGCCCGAACCATCCGAGCGCACACGGCGCCTTCCGCATCGTGCTGCAGCTGGACGGCGAGGAGATCGTGGATTGCGTGCCGGACATCGGCTACCACCACCGTGGCGCCGAGAAGATGGCGGAGCGCCAGTCCTGGCACACCTTCATCCCGTACACGGATCGCATCGACTACCTCGGCGGGGTGATGAACAACCTGCCGTACGTGATGAACGTCGAGAAGCTCGCCGGCATCAAGGTGCCGGACCGCGTCCAGACGATCCGCGTGATGATGACGGAGTTCTTCCGCATCACCTCGCACCTGCTGTTCTACGGCACCTACTGCCAGGACGTCGGCGCGATGAGCCCGGTGTTCTTCATGTTCGTGGACCGCCAGAAGGCCTACGACGTGATCGAGGCGGTGACGGGTTTCCGCATGCACCCGGCGTGGTTCCGCATCGGCGGGGTCGCGCATGACCTGCCCAAGGGCTGGGAGCGCAAGGTCAAGGAGTTCATCGACTGGCTGCGCCCGCGCATGGACGAGTACGAGAAGGCCGCGCTCAAGAACGCCGTGCTGGTCACGCGCTCGAAGGGTGTCGCTGCCTACGACGCGGCCGAGGCGCAGGAGTGGGGCGTCACCGGCCCGGGCCTGCGTGCCGCGGGCGTGAACTTCGACTATCGCAAGGCGCGTCCGTACTCGGGCTACGAGAACTTCGACTTCGAGGTGCCGTTGGCCGACGTCAGCGACGTCTACACGCGTGGCTGCCTGCGCGCCGAGGAAATCCGCCAGTCGCTGCGCATCATCGAGCAGTGCATGAACAACATGCCGGCCGGCCCGTTCAAGGCGGACCACCCGCTGACCTGCCCGCCCCCCAAGGATCGCGCACTGCACGACATCGAAACCTTGATCACGCACTTCCTGGGCGTGAGCTGGGGCCCGATCATGCCGCCCGGCGAGTCGACCACGACCATCGAGGCGACCAAGGGCCTGAACAGTTACTACTCGGTGTCGGACGGCAGCACGAACAGCTACCGCACGCGCATCCGCACGCCGAGCTTCGCGCACCTGCAGCAGATCCCCGCGGCGATCAATGGGCACATGATTCCCGACCTGATCGCGTACATCGCCTCGATCGATTTCGTCATGGCGGATGTCGACAGATGAGGAACTACAGTGGTCAGTGGTCAGTGTCAGTGGTCAGTGAGGACGATCACAGCCGCTGCGCCGCTCTGCTTTTAACTGGCACTGACCACTGGCACTGACCACTGCTTATGGAAGCCGTCATCAAGCTGGCTGATCTCGGAAAGGTGCCGCCGTTCGCGCTGAGCGACGCCGAGCGTCACGAGATCGAAGAGGAACTCCACCACTACCCGGACAGCCGCGCCGCAAGCATCGGCGCGCTGAAGATCGTACAGAAGCACCGCGGCTGGGTGCCCGATGCCGCAATCCCGATCGTGGCCAGGATGATCGGCAGCGACGCCGCCGATCTGGAAGGCGTGGCGACGTTCTACAGCCTGATATTCCGCCAGCCCGTCGGCCGCCACGTGATCACGGTCTGCGACAGCATCTCCTGCCATCTCACCGGCTACGACGAGCTGCGCGCCGCACTGGAAGCCAGGCTCGGCGTTCGCTATGGCCAGACCACCAAGGACCAGCGCTTCACCCTGCTGCCGATCTGCTGTCTCGGCGCCTGCGATCGCGGCCCGACGATGATGATCGACGAGGACCTGCACGGCGACGTCGATCCGGCAGGTCTCGACTCGATTCTGGGTGCCTACGAATGAAGATCAGCGCAGAGACCCATCCGCTGACGTACACCATCGACAAGGCGCGCGGCCCGCTCGATCTCAAGGGCTATGAGAAGGTCGGCGGCTACGCCGGCCTGCGCAAGGCGATCAAGGAATTCAAGCCGCAGGAAGTGCAGGCGAGAGTCAAGGACGCCAACCTGCGCGGTCGCGGCGGCGCGGGCTTCCCGACCGGCATCAAGTGGAGCCTGGTGCCGATGGGTGCGGACGCCGGCGCCAAGTACCTGGTCTGCAACGCCGACGAGATGGAGCCCGGCACCTTCAAGGACCGGCTGCTCATGGAGGATGCGCCGCACCTGATGGTGGAGGCGATGATCGTCGCCGCCTACGCGATCGGCGCCTGCACCGGCTACATCTTCCTGCGCGGCGAGTACGTGGTCTCGGCGAAGAATCTGAACAAGGCGCTGGCCGAGGCGCGGGCAGCGGGCCTGCTCGGCAAGAACATCCTCGGCACTGGCTGGGACTACGATTGCTTCGTCCATACCGGTGCCGGCCGCTACATCTGCGGCGAAGAGACCGCGCTGATCAATTCGCTGGAAGGCCGTCGCGCGAATCCGCGCGCCAAGCCGCCGTTTCCGCAGATCAGCGGCCTCTGGGGCCGGCCGACGGTGGTCAACAACGTCGAGACGCTCTGCAACATCCCGTCCATCGTGTTGAACGGAGGTGACTGGTTCAAGGGACTGAGCCAGGGGAAGACCAAGGATGGCGGCACGAAGCTGTACGGATGCTCGGGACGCGCCAACAAGCCGGGATGCTGGGAGCTGCCGTTCGGCACGACCACGCGCGAGATCCTGGAAGTGCACGCCGGCGGCATGAAGGGCGGCAAGAAGTTGAAGGCCTGGCTGCCCGGTGGCGCCTCGACCGACTTCCTGATGCCGGAGCACCTGGACTTGCCGATGGACTTCGACACGATCTCCAAGGCTGGCTCGCGCATGGGCACCGGTCTGATCACGGTCGTGGCCGAAGATCAGAGCATGGTCTCCGCGGTGCGTAACCTCGAGGAGTTCTTCTCGCGCGAATCCTGCGGCTGGTGCACGCCCTGCCGTGACGGCCTGCCGTGGTCGGTGCGCCTCTTGAAGGCCATCGAGCAGGGCGAGGGCCAGCCGGGCGACATCGAGAAGCTGATGACGCTGACCAAGCAACTCGGCCCGGGTCGTACGTTCTGCGCGCACGCGCCGGGCGCGATGGAGCCGCTGCAGTCCGCGATCAAGTATTTCCGTGCGGAGTTCGAAGCAGGCATCCGAAAGCAGTTGTCAGTGCCAGTGGTCAGTGGTTAGTGGCCGGGGCGATCAAGAGCTATTCGGACTTGATCGCGTGGCAGAAGGCGATGGCGTTGGCCAAAGAGGTGTACGTGATCAGTGGTGAGTTTCCTGCAGAAGAGCGGTTTGGACTTGCAAGCCAGTTGCGTCGGGCTGCTGTATCCGTGCCGAGCAACATCGCGGAAGGGCAGGGCCGGGTTAGCGGGGGAGAGTTCAAGCAGTTTCTGGGTCATGCTCGCGGGTCGTTATTCGAGGTGGAAACCCAGATGAGACTTGCGGCGGAGTTCGGTTACATCGGGTCGGCGCGCGTGGAACAATTCCTTCAGTCCTCGGCAGAAGTCGCGAGACTTGTAAACGGTTTACTGAAATCCATTGGGCGAGCGCCCGTCTCCACTGACACTGACCACCGACACTGACCACTGCTTCTCATGGCCAAAATCCACGTCGACGGCAAGGACTACGAAGTCAGCGGCAGCGACAACCTGCTGCAGGCCTGCCTGTCGCTCGGGCTCGACATCCCGTACTTCTGCTGGCACCCGGCGCTGGGCAGTGTGGGTGCCTGCCGCCAGTGCGCGGTCAAGCAGTACCGCGACGAGAACGACAAGAACGGCCGCATCGTGATGTCCTGCATGACGCAGGCGCAGGACAACATGTACATCTCGATCGCCGACAAGGAAGCCGGCGAGTTCCGCGAGGCGATCATCGAGTTCCTGATGACCAACCACCCGCACGACTGCCCGGTCTGCGAGGAAGGCGGTCACTGCCACCTGCAGGACATGACGGTCATGACGCGGCATCACTCGCGTTCCTACCGTTTCGACAAGCGCACCCACCTCAACCAGGACCTCGGGCCCTTTGTCGGCCACGAGATGAACCGGTGCATCTCCTGCTATCGCTGCGTCCGCTACTACCGCGACTACGCCGGCGGCACAGACCTGGGCGTGTACGGTGCGGCGTCCAACGTCTACTTCGGCCGCGTGCAGGACGGCGTGCTGGAGAGCGAGTTCAGCGGCAACCTCACCGAGGTCTGCCCCACGGGTGTGTTCACCGACAAGACGCACTCCGAGCAGTACGTGCGCAAGTGGGACATGCAGTTCGCGCCGAGCATCTGCGCGGGCTGCTCGGTGGGCTGCAACGTGTCGCCGGGCGAACGCTACGGCGAGATCCGCCGCATCGAGAATCGCTACCACGGGGGCATCAACGGCTACTTCATCTGCGATCGCGGCCGCTTCGGCTACGGCTACACCAATCGCAAGGACCGGCCGAAGCACCCGATCCTGAAGATCGAGGGCAAGTTCAAGGTCGTCACGGGCGAAGTCGGCAGCGAGCAGGCCCGCGCGATCGTATCGGGCGCCAGGAAGATGCTCGGCATCGGTTCGCCGCGCGCCTCGCTCGAAGCGAACTTCGCGCTGCGCAGCGTCGTCGGCGCCGATCGCTTCAACAGCGGCGTGGGCTCGCACGAACACGAACTCGTCAAGCTCGCAACGCAGATCCTGCGCGGCCCGCTGGGCGCTTCGACGATCCGCAGCATGGAAGACGCCGATTGCGTGCTCGTGCTCGGCGAGGACCTCACGCAGACCGCACCGCGCGTGGCGCTCGGCATCCGCCAGGCCGCACGCGGCAAGATGATCACCGAAGGTGCGAAGAAGAACATCCCGGAGTGGCAGGTCATCGCGCTTGCGGACCTGGTGCAGCAGGGCAAGAACCCGGTGTTCGTCGCGACGCCCGAAGTCTCGCGGCTCGACGACGTGGCCGCGGGCACGTACCGCGCTTCCCCGGAGCAGATCGCGAAGCTGGGCTTTGCCATCGCGCATCGGCTCGATGCCGGCGCGCCGGTCGCCGCCGGACTCGACGAGGCCACCGCGAAGCTCGCGGACCAGATCGCGGATGCGCTGGGCAAGGCTGCCAAGCCGCTGATCGTCTCGGGTTGCGGCGCGGGTTCCACCGCCGTGATCCAGGCCGCCGCGAACATCGCCTGGGCGCTGAAGAAGAAGGACAAGACCGTCGGCCTGGCGCTGCCGCTGCCCGAAGCCAACAGCGCCGGCGTGTCGCTGTTCGACGCGCCGGCGCTGGAATCCGCGCTCGAGGCCTGCGCCAAGGGAGAGGTCGATGTGCTCGTCGTGCTCGAGAACGACCTGTATCGCCGCGCGCCGAAATCGGCCGTCGATGCCGCGCTCGCGAAGACGCGGCTGATCGTGATCGACCACCAGCACACCGAGACGGCGCAGCGCGCCGACCTGCTGCTGCCGGCCGGCACCGTGTACGAAACCGACGGCACCTTCGTGAATTTCGAAGGCCGCGCGCAGCGCTATTTCCAGGTGTTCGATCCGGCCTACTACGACCGCAGCGTGGCGCTGAAGGAATCCTGGCGCTGGGCCGCGGATATGACCGACACCATCGACTGGCCGACGCTCGACGAAGTCACCGCCGCGTGCGCGCAGACGATCCCGCAGTTCTCGATGATCACAGAGACTGCGCCCAACGCGAAGTTCCGGCTCAAGGGCATGAAGCTCGCGCGCGCACCGCATCGCCAGTCGGGCCGCACCGCGATGCGCGCCAACCTGTCGGTGCACGAGCCGCGCGCCACGCAGGACGTCGACTCGGCGCTCGCGTTCTCGATGGAAGGTGCCAACGGCTCGATGTCGATGGAACGTCCGTCCGAGCTGCTGCCGTTCGCGTGGTCGCCGGGCTGGAATTCGCCGCAGGCCTGGAACAAGTTCCAGGCCGAAGTCGGCGGCGAGATGAAGGGCGGAGACTCGGGTGAGCCGGTGCTGGTCACCGATGCCGCCATCGCGCCGACCTATTTCGCGCCCTCGGGCTCCGGTTCTTCGAAGGACCTGCGCGTCGTGCCGCTGCACCACATCTTCGGATCCGAGGAGCAGAGCGCGCGTTCCGACGTCATCAAGGGACGCTCGCCCGCGGCCTACGTCGCGGTCAGCAAGGACGATGCGCGGCGACTGGGCCTGGGCGACAAGGCCAAGGTCAGCGTGGAAGGCGGTGCCACGGCCACGCTACCGGTGCGCATCAGCGAAGTGCTCACGGCCGGTTCGATCGGGCTTCCGTCCGGGCTGCCGGGCGTCCCGTTCGCCGCGCCGGGTAGCGCGATCACCGTGGGAGCCGCGGGATGAGCTTGCCGTCCTGGGCCACGCAGGAGGTGATCGACGCCGTCATCAAGTCGGTGCAGGCGGTCGTGATCCTCGTGGGCATGGTGGTCGTGTCGGCCTGGATGATCTGGCTCGAACGCCGCCTGCTCGCGCTGTGGCAGGACCGCTACGGTCCGAACCGGGTGGGCCCCTTCGGCCTGGGCCAGGTCATCGCGGACATGCTGAAGATCTTCTTCAAGGAAGACTGGACGCCGCCGTTCGCCGACAAGGCGATGTTCTGGATCGCACCGGCCATCGCGATGGCGATGATGGTGCTCGGCTTCATGATCATCCCGCTCGGCGATACGCTGTGGATCGCCGACCTCAACATCGGCCTGTTGTTCTTCCTGGCCATCGCGGGCCTCGCGGTCTACGCCGTGATCCTCGGCGGATGGGCCAGCAACTCGAAGTACGCGCTGCTCGGCGGCGTGCGCTCCACGGCGCAGACGATCAGCTACGAAGTCTTCATGGGCATCTCGCTGATGGGCGTGGTGATGCTCGCAGGCTCCTTCAACCTGCGCGAGATCGTGCACAGCCAGCAGGTGGAGTGGTTCGGCTTCATCCCGCAGTGGAACGTGTTCACGCAGATCCTGGGTTTCATCGTCTGGGTGCCGGCGGCGCTGGCGGTGACGCACCGCACGCCCTTCGACCTTCCCGAGGCCGAGCAGGAACTCGTGCAGGGCTATCACACCGAATACTCGAGCATGAAATTCGGCATGTTCATGGTCAGCGAGTACGTGGGCATCGTGATGGTGTCGGCGCTCACGACCACGCTGTTCTTCGGCGGCTGGGACGTGCCGTTCATGGACAACGAAGGCTGGTTCCTGTCCTTCCTCGCGTTCTCGGGCAAGACCTTCTTCTTCATGTGTGCTTACATCCTGGTGCGCGCCGCGCTGCCGCGACCGCGCTATGACCAGATCATGGCGGCGGGCTGGAAGGTGTGCCTGCCCATCTCCCTGATCAACCTGCTGGGCACTGCCGCCGTGATCCTGTGGCGCACGCCCGGAGCGACCTCATGATCGTAAAAGTCCTGCACGGCATCTGGACGCAGTTTCGAAGCATCGGCATGATCTTCATGCACAGCTTCCGCAAGCGCGACACCATCCAGTATCCGGAAGAGAAGCCCTACCTGCCGCCGCGCTACCGCGGCCGCATCGTGCTGACGCGGGACCCGGACGGCGAAGAGCGCTGCGTGGCCTGCAATCTTTGCGCGGTGGCCTGCCCGGTCGGCTGCATCAGCCTGCAGAAGGCGGAAAAGGAAGACGGTCGCTGGTATCCCGAGTTCTTTCGCATCAACTTCTCGCGCTGCATCTTCTGCGGCCTGTGCGAGGAAGCCTGCCCCACGACCGCGATCCAGCTCACGCCGGATTACGAGATGTGCGAGTACGACCGCCAGAACCTCGTCTACGAGAAGGAACACCTGACGATCAGCGGCCCGGGCAAGTACCCGGACTACAACTTCTACCGCGTCGCCGGCCTGGCGGTGAAGGGCAAGCCCAAGGGCGCGGCGCTCAACGAAGCGCAGCCCGTCGACGTGAAGAGCCTCCTGCCGTGATCGCTTTCCTCACCAGCGGGAGCGGGCGCACGTGAGCCTCCAGGACGTCGCGTTCTACTTCTTCGGCTTCATCGCCGTGATGTCCACGATCCTCGTGATCGTGAACCCCAATCCCGTTCACGGCCTCATGTACCTGGTCGTCTCGCTGCTGGCCGTGGCCAGCGTGTTCTTCTCGCTCGGCGCGCCGTTCGCGGCGATGCTCGAGGTCATCGTCTACGCGGGCGCCATCATGGTGCTGTTCGTGTTCGTCGTGATGATGCTCAACCTCGGCGATTCCGTGATCCGGCAGGAACAGGCCTGGCTCAAGCCGAGGGTGTGGATCGGTCCGGGCCTGCTGAGCGCAGCGCTGCTGTTTCCGATCCTGACCCTGATGCTCACCGGGCACGCCACGCCGGCGGGCCTGCAGGAAGTGGGACCCAAGGCGGTGGGCGTGGCGCTGTATGGCCCCTATCTGCTGGCGGTGGAACTGGCGTCGATGATGCTGACCGCGGGTCTGGTAGCGGCGTATCACCTGGGCAAGCACGAGCAATCGAACAGTGAGGTCTCGTGACGTGCGCCTGGCGCACGACGCGATGCCTCTACAAGATGACGTGCGCGAAGCGCACGCAGGACGGGCGGTGAGGGAATGACACAACTCGGCGGCATACCGATGGAACATGGCCTCGCGCTAGCCGGCGTGCTGTTCACGCTTGGCCTGATGGGCCTGCTCGTCCGCCGAAACATCCTGTTCATGCTGATGTCGCTCGAGATCATGATGAATTCGGCCGGGCTCGCCTTCGTCGTGGCGGGTTCGCGCTGGATCCAGGCGGATGGCCAGATCATGTTCATGCTCATCATCACGCTGGCGGCCTGCGAGGCCTGCGTGGGGCTGGCGCTGCTGCTACAGCTGTATCGACGCTTCGGCTCGCTCGACGTCGACGCCGCCTCGCAGATGAAGGGATAGCCGCCATGCGCCATAACCCACTCGAAACGATGAGCGCCGACCGTCGCATGGCTGCCCTCACCCCACCACCCGCAGCCGCGGGTGGCGACGGGTCCCAGCGCCGGACTGACTCAATGTCAGTCCGGCGTAAACCCCGTCGCCTCTCCCGCATTCGCGGGCGAGGGACGTTGGCCTCGCTGACGCGAGTGGCGCGTTAAGCATGCTCGACTTCCTGTTCCTCGTTTTCGCGTTTCCGCTCGCGGGCTTCGTCACGCTGGCGTTCGCGCGCGGTCGCCTGCCCGAGATCCCGGCCGCATTCGTCGGCGTGGGTTCTATCGGCGCCGCCTTCCTGGTCGCGGTGCTGTGCGGCTACCAGTTCCTGACGGATCCGCCCGCGGGTGGCGCGTACACGCAGGTGCTGTGGCACTGGATGCACGTCGGCGGTCTCGACATCCGTTTCGCGCTGCGCCTCGACGGCCTGTCGCTGGCGATGCTGGGCGTGATCACGGGCGTGGGTTTCTTCATCCACCTGTTCGCGTCCTGGTACATGCGCGGCGACGAGGCCTACGACCGCTTCCTGTCGTACATGAACCTGTTCGTCGCCTCGATGCTGTTCCTCGTGCTCGGCGACAACCTCGTCTTCCTGTACTTCGGCTGGGAAGGCGTCGGGCTCGCGTCCTACCTGCTGATCGGCTTCTGGTACAAGGACCCCGCCAACGGCTACGCGGCACGCAAGGCCTTCGTCATCACGCGTGTCGGCGACACCTTCATGGCGATCGGCCTGTTCGTGCTGTTCCACCAGTTCGGCACGCTCGACATCCAGGAGCTGATGGGCAAGGTCGCCGTGGAATGGAAGGACGGGCCGATGATCGCGACCGTCGCGGCGCTGCTGATCCTGGGCGGCGCCTGCGGAAAGTCGGCGCAGCTGCCGCTGCAGACCTGGCTGCCGGACGCGATGGCCGGCCCCACGCCGGTGTCCGCGCTGATCCACGCAGCCACGATGGTCACCGCCGGCGTGTACCTCATCGCACGCACGCACGTGCTGTTCGAGGCCTCACCGATCGGTCTCGAGGCGGTGGGCTGGGTCGGCGGCCTGACCGCGCTCATGGCGGGCTTCATCGCCCTGCAACAGACCGACATCAAGCGCGTGCTCGCGTATTCGACGATGAGCCAGATCGGCTACATGTTTCTCGCGCTCGGCGCGGGCGCCTACCAGCCGGCGATCTTCCATCTCATGACGCACGCCTTCTTCAAGGCGCTGCTGTTCCTCTCGGCGGGCTCGGTGATCCTGGCGCTGCATCACGAGCAGGACATCTTCAAGATGGGAAATCTCAGGCGTGACCTGCCGTTCACGTTCTGGGTGTTCCTGATCGGCTCGCTGGGTCTGATCGCGTTCCCGGGAACTTCGGGCTTCTTCTCGAAGGACGCGATCCTGTTCCAGGCCTACGCCAACGGCCACATGCACCTGTACTACATGGGCCTGTTCGGCGCGTTCATGACCGGCCTGTACACGTTTCGCATGATCTTCATCGCCTTCTTCGGCGAGGCGCACCACCACGGCGTGCACAAGCCGCACTCGAAGTTCGCGCACGACCTTCCGCTGGCCGTGCTCGCGGTGTTCGCCGTGCTCGGCGGCTTCATCCACCTGCCGCTGGACAGCGTGCTGCCGAAGCACGAGGTGTCCGAGGCGATGGAGCACAAGGAGCATTTCCTCGAAGCGGTCTCGGTGACCGTCTCGCTGTCCGGCGTGCTGCTCGCGTGGCTGATCTTCGGCCGTTCCCGCAAGCGCGCCGAGGCCCTGCGCGATTCGCGCAACCCCATCCTGCGCTGGTGGGGCGCCGCCTTCGGTTTCGACTGGCTATACGACATGTTGTTCGTGAAGCCGTATCTCTGGTTCATCCGGGTGAACGCGAACGACATCGTCGACCAGGGCATCACCCTGATCCCCGCGACGTTCAAGGTGCTCAACGGCTGGGCCGCGCAGACGCAGAACGGCATGCTGCGCTGGTACGCGGCCGCCGTCGGCGCCGGCGCGGTTGCGATCGTGGTCGCCGTGGTCCTCCTGTAAGCAGACCCCCCACATGATCCTCGTCTGGCTCATCCTCATCCCGTTCATCGCCGGCCTGCTGAGCTGGCAGGCGGAACTTCGCTTCGGCCCGAAGTACCCGCGCTGGATCGCACTGGTCGGCATGCTGCTCGCGCTGGCCATCTCGGTGTACCTGTGGGTGTCGCACGACTTCACATTGCCCGTGCAAGGCGCCACGCAGTGGGCCATCGAGTACAAGGCGCCCTGGATCCCGCGCTTCGGCATCTCCTTCCACTTCGCGCTCGACGGCCTTTCGATCCTGCTGGTGCTGCTGACCAACCTGCTGGGCGTGATGGCGATCATCTGCTCCTGGAAGGAAATCGAGCGCAACGTCGGCTTCTTCCATCTCAACCTGCTGTGGAACCTGGGGGGTGTGGTCGGCGTGTTCCTGACGCTCGACCTGTTCCTGTTCTTCTTCCTGTGGGAAATGATGCTGGTGCCGATGTACTTTCTGATCGCGCTGTGGGGGCACGATTCCCCGGGCGGAAAGGGCAAGGTCTACGCGGCCACCAAGTTCTTCCTGTTCACGCAGGCGTCCGGCCTGATCATGCTGCTGGCGATCCTGGGCCTGGTGTTTGTGAACTACCAGACCACGCACGTCATCACCTTCGACTACCACGAACTGCTCAAGACGCAGATGAGCGGGCACGTGGAGTACATCCTCATGCTCGGCTTCTTCATTGCGTTCGCGGTGAAGACGCCCGCTGTTCCCCTGCATACCTGGCTGCCCGACGCACACTCCCAGGCCCCCACGGCCGGCTCGGTCGACCTTGCCGGAATCCTCCTGAAGACGGCGGCCTACGGGATGCTGCGTTTCGGCATCCCGCTGTTCCCGCACGCCTCGGCGCAGTTCGCGCCGATCGCGATGTGGCTGGGCGTGGCCGGCATCGTGTACGCCGGCATCATGGTGTTCGCGCAGACCGATGTGAAACGCCTCGTGGCGTACTCCTCGGTCTCGCACATGGGCTTCGTGCTCGTGGGCGTCTACGCCGGCACCGAGATCGCGTTGCAGGGCGTGATCATCCAGATGCTCGCGCACGGCATCTCGGCCGGCGCCCTGTTCATCCTCTGCGGCGAGATCTACGAGCGCCTGCACACGCGCGACCTGCGCAAGATGGGCGGCCTGTGGTCGCGCTTGCCCTACCTTCCGCCGATCACGCTCTTCTTCACCGCCGCCTCGCTCGGCCTGCCGGGCCTGGGCAACTTCATCGGTGAATTCCTGGTGTTGCTCGGTAGCTGGCCCGCGGACCACCTGGTGACGATCGCGGCGTCGAGCGGCCTGGTCCTCGCCGCCGTCTACTCGCTGATGATGATCCAGCGCGCGTTCCATGGGCCGACGCAGGAAGACCACCACGGCGAGAAGCTGCAGGATCTCAACCGGCGCGAACTCGCGATGCTGGGCTCGCTGATGATCATCATGCTGTGGCTGGGCCTGTATCCGCAGCCCTTCCTCGACACCTCGGCGTCCGCGATGCACCACGTGGCGGCGATCTACGCGGCAGCGCAACCCGACGCGGTCGCTGCGGCGGCGGGAGCGGCGCGATGATCTTTACGTGGCAGCACTGGGCAGCTCTGTCGCCGATCCTGTTCACGAGCGGCGCGATCGTCGCGGTGATGATCGCCATCGCCGTCAAGCGCGACCATTTCTGGAACGTCACGGCTGGCATCGCCTTCGGCAACCTCGCGTGGATCGCGGTCGCGGTGCTGTTCTTCGGGCCGCTGATCGCGCCCGGGACCGTGCCGGCGTTGCTGCCGATGCAGATAACGCCGCTGCTGGTGATCGATAATTACGCACTGTTCTACTTCGGCATCATCATCGTCTGCACGCTGGCGTGCGCGACGCTCTCGCAGGGCTATCTCGACGGCTACAGCGGCAACAAGGAAGAGATGTACCTGCTGCTGGCACTCGCGGCGCTCGGCGGCATGGTGCTGGTGGCCAGCCGCCACTTCGCGTCGATGTTCGTCGGCCTCGAGCTGCTGTCGATCCCGCTGTACGCGATGGTCGCCTACCCGCAGCGCTCCAAGCGCTCGCTCGAAGGTGGCCTGAAGTACCTGGTGCTGTCGGCCGCGGCCTCGTCGTTCCTGCTGTTCGGCATGGCGCTGATCTATTCCCAGGTGGGCTACCTCGGCTTCGCCGAGATCGGCGCCTACATGTCCACGCCGGACAACATCAACGGCATCGTGAGCCTGGGCGGCGCGCTGCTGCTGGTGGGCCTGGGCTTCAAGCTCTCGCTCGTGCCATTCCACCTCTGGACGCCCGACGTGTACGAAGGCGCGCCCGCGCCCGTGACCAGCTTCCTGGCCACCGCGAGCAAGACGGCGGTGTTCGCCGTGCTCATGCGGTACTACGTCGAAGCGGGCGGCCACCAGAACATCTCGCTGATCAACGTGCTCACGGTGCTTGCAATCCTGTCGATGATCGTCGGCAACGTGCTTGCGCTGTTGCAGAACAACGTCAAGCGCATGCTTGCGTACTCGTCGATCGC
>JBKJPX010000099.1:0-24850 GCA_046594215.1 Panacagrimonas sp. | reverse complement strand
CATTTCGCGCCGCTGCGCTGCTCGAAATCCTCACGTACTGCTGTGTACGCTGCGGTTTCTGCGCTGCTCGCGACGCGAACTGCCTTCGCTCGCTACGATTTCTTCACAGCCTCTTCGCCCGGCTACGGTGACGACGGCTCCGGCAACTCCGACACCGGCTGCGGTCGCATGCCGCGCGTGGCCAGCAACTCCACCACGCTGCCCTTCCCCACCAAGTGCGCGGCGCCGACGATCACGAGCTGGGGCGTCGGTCCTTCGAACTTGTGCAGCAGGCCTTCCACCCAGGCACGGTTGCGATCGCCGACGAGGCGCGCGTAGGTCTGCGGGAACTCGCGCCGCGTGTCGTCGACCAGGCCCGCGAGCGTCGCGGTGTCGTTGTCGCGCCACATCTTCACCATCTGGGCCGGCTGCCAGCCGGGCTCGTCCAGATCGTCGAGCGACGATGCCAGGAACTGCTGCGACTCCGCCGTGCTCATGCCAGAGAACAGCGCGAGCTGGGTCTGCGGCGATTCGAGCCAGGTGATCGCGCGACCATCCTCGACCGCGCGCCCGTAGAAGTGCTGGTCCAGGCCGAGCCTGGGATCCATGCCGGCGCGCTGGAATTCGAACAGCGTCAGGCTCAGCGCGCACAGCCAGGCCTTGAAGCGATCGCAGATCGTGGCGGGGAGCTCGCTGTGCAGCGCGTGTTCGCGAACGCGCGTGTACAGCACCGATGGGATTTCCTGGTCCAGGCCGCGGGCGCTCACGCCCGAGTCGATCATCTGCGCCTGCGTCTCGGGTGTTTCCAGCGCGGCCGGGTCGGTCTCCAGCACCAGACCTTCGGTTTGCGCGTAGGCGAGTTCGATCGCCGTGGGCAGCGGGTAGGCGCTCTCGGGCAGCAGGTGCACCGAGCCCATGAGGTAGTGCACGGCCTTCGGACCCTGCACCTTCCACAGGAAGGGGGCGTCGGCGCCCGCACGGGCCGCGCCGGCCGCGCAAAGGAATCCGAGGATCAGCGCGACGACCCGCGGCGCGCGGCGCAACCTCATCGGCGCCGCTGCACCGTAGGCTTCACCTTCGACCAGGCTTCGAAATCCGGCGAATCGCCGAGCGGATCACGACCTTCGAGGAAGCGGTCCAACGCGCCCAGATCGTCGTAGCCCCAGAACATCTGGCCGCGGGCGAACACGCTGGGCACGCCGAAAGCGCCCGCCGCCAGCGCGGTGTCGGTGTTCGTGCGCAGCTGCGCCTTGACCGGCTCGCTCTCGGAGGCCTGTTCGAGCACAGCCGCGTCCAGCCCCAGGCGCAGGGCGATGTCGCGCAGCACGGCGGGATTCGACACTTCGCGCCCTTCGGCCCAGGTCGCGCTCCACAGCGCGTCGATCAGTCGGTCGCGGGCGGGTTGCTCGAGATCGCAGCAGGCCCAGCGCAGCGGTACCAGAGATTTGAACGGATGCGAGTGCGGCGGTGCGATCGGCAGCTGCATGCTGGCCGCTTTCCGCAGGACGTCGCGCAGCATCCAGCGGCTCTTGGGCGGCACTTCCGCGGGGCCGATCTGGCCGTGAGCCGAGAGCATCGCGCCGAACACGACCGGCACCGGTTCGAACTTCAGTCCGTGCTTCGCGGCGATCTTTCGCGCGCCATGCCAGGCGAGATAGGCGTTGTGCGAGATGAAGTCGAACAGGAAATACATCCGGCCCGCATCCTGGAACTGCGTCGAGGCGGCATCCGGCGCGGTGTACATGCTCATGACGCTCTACTCCGTCGTCGGCATCAGCCAGTTCGCAGGCTCGCCCTTCGCACCGCCGAGGCCGGCGAAGTCGAAGAGATTGAAATCCGCAAGCTGCGAAGGCGCCACGTTGGTCAGCGCCTTGAAGATGATCTCGCTGCGTCCCGGGTGCTCGCGCTCCCAGGCGTCCATCATCCTGCGCACCTGCTTGCGCTGCAGGTTCTCCTGCGTGCCGCAGAGGTTGCAGGGGATGATCGGGAAACCCTTCTGCGCCGCGTACTCCGCGATGTCCGGCTCGCGGCAGTAGCTGAGGGGGCGGATCACGATGTTGCGGCCGTCGTCCGACAGGAGCTTGGGCGGCATCGCCGAGAGCTTGCCGCCGAAGAAGAGGTTCAGGAAGAACGTGGCAAGGATGTCGTCGCGATGGTGGCCCAGCGCGATCTTGTTGAAGCCCTTGTCGTGCGCGAAGCTGTACAGCGCGCCGCGCCGCAGCCGCGAGCAGAGCGAGCACATCGTCTTGCCCTCGGGGATGTTGCGCTTCACGACCGAATACGTGTCCTGCTCAAGGATGGTGTACGGAACACCCTTCGACTTCAGGTACTCCGGCAGGATGTGTTCGGGAAAGTCCGGCTGCTTCTGGTCCAGGTTCACCGCGTGCAGTTCGAAGCGCACGGGCGCCTTGGCCCGCAGCTGCATCAGCACGTCCAGCATGGTGTAGCTGTCCTTGCCCCCCGAAAGGCAGACCATGATGCGGTCGCCCTCCTCGATCATCCGGTAGTCCTGGATGGCGCGGCCCACTTCGCGGCGCAGGCGCTTGGCCAGCTTGTTGGACTCGGTGCGCTCGCGTTCCGCCCGCGCGGCCGGCGTGCGCGGGGTTCGAAGGTCGAGCAGGGGGGCGGATTCCACTTCCATCAATCAGCAAAGGCTCAGGCCGGGCGGGCCGCATTATTCCACGCGCGCGCCGACGGACGGCATGCGAATAGGGGATTCGCCCTCATAGGCCCTGGCCGGACGGTGGGCCTAGCATCGAAAACCGCCACGGAACGGCGGCGTCCGGCACTGCGCGAGACGGCATCTGGAGACAAGAATGCTCCCCTGCCGTGGCACATCCTGACCCTGGAGCCCCGCGAAAGGGGCCTGCTTTATGGCCGTAGCGGCGCTAGCTGCCGGCACTCATCTACAACTCATGCGGAAGGAGATCGAACATGGATGTCGGCGTACTGGGTGTCTTTCAGAACTGGCACAAGAACCTGAGCGACGAGCAGATGTTCATGGGAGAGCTCGCACTCCTGGAACGTTGCGAGCCGCTGGGCTTCGATTCGATCTGGATGGCCGAGCATCACTTCGACGACTACTCGATGTGCCCGGACAACATGCAGGCCTTGTCCTACCTCGCGGGCCGCACCAAGAAGATCAAGCTCGCCACCGGCGCGGTGATCCTGCCCTGGAACAACCCGCTGCGCGTGGTCGAGAAGATGACGATGCTCGACCACCTCTCGGGCGGCCGCATGATGTTCGGCATGGGGCGCGGCCTGGCCAAGATGGAATACAAGGGCTTCGGCATCGACATGAACGAGGCGCGCGACCGCTTCGACGAGTCCGCACCGATGATCATCGAGGGCCTGGAGACCGGCTTCGTCGAGGGCAACGGCAAGTTCTACCCGCAGCCGCGCGTGGAAGTCCGCCCCAAGCCCAGCCGCGGCATCCGGGACCGCCTGTACTGCGTCGCGATGTCGCCGGACTCGGTGGACGTGGCGGCCAAGCTCGGCGCGACCATGACCAGCTTCATCCAGTACGACATCTCCAAACACGCGCCGGAAATCCTGCGGTATAAAAAGCTGTTCCGCGAGATCCACGGCCGCGAGGCGCCGCCGGTGGTGCTGACCGACTTCCTGTACTGCGACAACGACATGAAGGAAGCCGAGCGCGTGTCGAAGGAATACATCGCGCAGTACTTCCTGTCGGTGTGCAAGCACTACGAATTCACGGGCACGCACTTCGACAAGACCAAGGGCTACAAGAGCTACGGCGAAGGCGCGGCGCTGATCCGGCAGTTCGGCCTGGAAGCTTCGGCCGAGGCCTATCGCAACGCGCAGAGCTGGGGCACCCCGGACAAGATCCTGGCCAACTACGCCCGCTGGAAGGACCTGATCGGTCCGTTCTCGCTGAACACGGTGTTCTCGTACGCCGGCCTGCCGTTCGAGCAGTGCGAGCGCAGCCAGCGCCTGTTCGCGAGCGACGTGATGCCCAAGCTCAAGCAGATGATGGACGCGCCGGCGCAGGCCAAGGCGGCCTGAGCAGGTTCATCGCGGTCGACACGCCGTCCGGGCCACGCCCGGGCGGCGTTTTTTTGTGCCCCCGCGACCGAGCGGGTGGTTCCGGCTTCCCGCCGCGTATCGAGCGACGGCCTCACGCGATTGCGGGACAATCGCGCCACTGGAAACGGAGCAAGCGATGGCCAAGGCAGCGCCCTATTTTTCCGAGGAGACCTTCAAGTTCCTGCGCCAGCTCGCGAAGAACAATTCGCGCGAGTGGTTCCTGGCCAACAAACCACGCTACGAGGCCTCGGTGCGCGGGCCCTGCCTGCGCCTGATCGCGGACCTCGCCGATCCGCTCAAGGACATCAGCCCGCAGCTGACCGCAGTGGCCAAGCCCGTCGGCGGCTCGCTGTTCCGCATCCACCGCGACACGCGCTTCGCCGGCGACAAGAGCCCGTACAAGACCAACGCCGGCATGTACTTCTCGCACGCGGCCGCCACCAAGGCGGCGCGTAACGACGCCGGCGGCGGCGCGCCCGGTCGGCTGGACGCGCCGGGCCTGTACCTGCAGGTGCAACCGGGTCACTGCTTCATGGGCGGCGGCATCTGGCATCCGCAGCCGGAAACCACCAAGCGCATCCGCGACTACATGCTCAGCAACCCGGCGAGCTGGAAGAAGGCGACGCGCGATCCGAAGTTCCTCAAGCAGTTCGAGCACGGCGGCGAATCGCTGGTGCGCCCGCCGAAGGGCTACGACCCCGCGCACGAGCTGATCGACGACCTCAAGCGCAAGGACTTCATCGCATCGGCTCAGCTGGACGACGAGATGATGCTGCGGCCCGACCTGATCAAGCAGCTGATGGCGCGCTACAAGCTGATGGCGCCGATGCTCGATTGGCTGTGCGGATCGCTGGATCTGGACTTCTGAGCTTCGCCCCGTCTCCCCCTGCGGCCTCATCGCATGGGGAAAGCGGGCGCTCCCTGAAAGCGTTCGCGATCGCGTGGTCTTGCCTCCCCCGACTGGCCGGGCTGCAGCCCGAAGCGGCTAGAATCCTCGCCCCGGCCGCGGCCCATCGGCCCCGGGGCCGGTCCGTTTCCCTGCAAGACCCACCTTTCGGAGTCCTTCCGCATGAACCCGTCCTCTGGCAAAGCCCGGCCCGTCAAGGTCGCCATCACCGGCGCCGCCGGCCAGATCGCCTATTCGCTCATCTTCCGTGTCGCCGACGGCTCCCTGCTCGGCCCGGACCAGCCCGTGATCCTGCAGCTGCTCG
Organism: Panacagrimonas sp.; assembly: GCA_046594215.1. Classification (GTDB taxonomy): domain Bacteria; phylum Pseudomonadota; class Gammaproteobacteria; order Nevskiales; family Nevskiaceae; genus Panacagrimonas. The sequence continues at coordinate 19,613 of JBKJPX010000099.1, read as the reverse complement.
AAGTGCCGGTGCCCGAGGTCCAGGAGAAGCTGAAGGGCACGATCATGGAGATCGACGACTGCGCCTTCCCGCTCGTGTCCTCGATCGAGATGCACTCCGACCCGATGACCGCGTTCGAAGGCACGGACTACGCCCTGCTCGTCGGCGCCCGTCCGCGCGGCCCCGGCATGGAGCGCAAGGACCTGCTCACCGCCAACGGCGGCATCTTCGGACCGCAGGGCAAGGCCATCGCCGCCAAGGCCTCGAAGGACATCCGCGTGCTCGTGGTCGGCAACCCGGCCAACACCAACGCCCTGATCGCGGCGACCGCGGCCAAGGGCATGGACCCCAAGCAGTTCCACGCGATGGTGCGCCTGGACCATAACCGCGCCGTCAGCCAGCTCGCCGCCAAGACCGGCGCGCACGGCAACGACGTGGAGAAGATGATCATCTGGGGCAACCACAGCTCCACCCAGTACCCCGACATCAGCCACACCACAGTGAAGGGCAAGCCGGCCAAGTCGCTCGTCGACCAGAACTGGATCGAGAAGGACTTCATCCCCGTCGTGCAGCAGCGCGGCGCCGCCATCATCAAGGCGCGCGGCCTGTCGTCCGCCGCCTCGGCCGCCTCGGCCGCCGTCGACCACATGCACGACTGGGCGCTGGGCTCCAACGGCAAGTGGGTGAGCATGGGCGTGCCTTCGGACGGCAGCTATGGCATCAAGCCGGGCATCGTTTACGGCTACCCCTGCATCTGCAAGAACGGCAGCTACGAGATCGTGCAGGGCCTGTCGGTTGACGAGTTCTCGCGCTCGCGCATGGACCTCACCGAGAAGGAACTCCGCGAAGAGCGCGCCGCGGTGGAAGACCTGCTGAAGTAAAAAGTAACGGGCTTGGGGTGGGCAGACTGTATGGGTCCACCTGAACGCTCCGACGCGTGGCCAGGTTGGTCGGGTCCCAGCATGGGGATGACGTAGTTTCATCCCCGTGCAAGCCCAACCGCCGGCCCACCCTTTGCAAGAAGAAGTCGACGACGAAGGCCGCGAGCCTACTGTCCCATGCAGATCTTCCAGTTCAGCCGCCAGGGCGAGCTCCCGCAGCGCCTCGACCACGTCGACCGGCTTCCGGAAGAAGGTTTCGTCTGGCTCGACTTCACGCGCGACGAGGCCACGGACTGGACGGTCTGGGCCCAGCGCCTGGCCGGCATCACGGTCAACGAGGAACACGTCCTCGACAGCCTGAACGAAAATCATCCTTCGTATTCCGACGGCACGGAGGACTACGACATGCTGATCTTCCAGGCGCTGACGCCGCCCAACCGCGAGGACCGTGAGCTGATCGTGCCCAAGTCCGCTGCGTTCTTCCTGTTCGAGCACCTGCTGATCTCGGTGCGTTCGGCGCAGAACGTCTCGTTCGACTCGGTCAAGCGCAAGTTCTGCGAAACCAAGCTGCGTTTCCCTTCGACGCCCTTCGGGCTGGTGCATGTCGTCGTCGACATGATGGTGGAGCGCTACCTCACGATCACCGACGAGCTCGAGGACCGGCTCGAGCGCATCAGCGACGAGCTCATCGATCCCAAGAGCCCGTTCCACGACTGGCAGCTGCTGCTGGCGCACCGCAAGGAGGCGCACAAGCTCGAACTGCTCTGCGGCAAGAACCTCGACGCGCTCGACACCTGGCGCCGCGAGATGCGCAGCGAGATCACCGAGAACCAGCGCATCCGCCTGGCAGACCTGCGCGAGCACATCCAGCGCGTCTCGATGCACGCCGACTCGCTGCAGCGCGACATCGAGATCGCGGTGCAGCTGCACTTCTCTTCGGTGGCGCACCGGACGAACAAGATCGTCCAGTCGCTCACGGTGCTGTCGGCAATCTTCTTCCCGCTGACCCTGATCACCGGCATCTACGGCATGAATTTCGACCACATGCCCGAACTGCACTGGAAGTACGGCTACTTCATGGTGCTGGGCCTTCTGGTCACGGTGGCAGGCGGCTTGCTCATTTTTTTCCGGCGCCGCCGAATCATCTGATCTGACCCGTCAGAGTCAGGCGCTTCCCCAGTCGGTCATCCACTGCCCGCACGATCGCGACCGATGCCTTCTCCTGCTGCAGACACCTTCTTCCGTCCCATCCAGCTGGACGCGTCCGCCGGCAGCGACACGCTGGTGCGTTTCGCCTTCGGCGAGCCGGGCCCGGGAAGTGGTGATGCGGTGTCGCCCTTCGACGTGGAACTCGCGCGCCTGTCGGGCCCGGTCGGCGAGTCCTGGATCCGGACGGACCGCGTGCAGGAAGGCCAGCGGAACGGCGTGCGCTACCGCCACGACAATCACTGGCTGATGGGCGCGCTGCGCGTCGATGGCGCGCAGAGCGAAGACATCGAGGCCGCCGCCGACGAGGCCTTTCGCACGCTGCGGCACTTCGTCTCCGCGTGCGGTTTTCCGCAATTGCTGCGCGTGTGGAATTTCTTCGACCGCCTCAACGAGGGCGAGGGCGACGCCGAGCGCTACCGACGCTTCTGCGTGGGCCGTCATCGCGCGCTGGCCGAGCCGGGGTTCGAGTCGCAGCTTCCGGCCGCCACCGTGATCGGCTCGCAGGTACCGGGGCTGCACATCCAGTTCCTTGCCGGCCGCGTGCCCGGCGTGCAGGTGGAAAACCCGCGGCAGACGAGCGCCTTCCGCTACCCGCGCGACTACGGCCCGAGCAGTCCGAGCTTTTCGCGCGCCACGCGCGTCGGCGACGCGCTGCTGGTCTCCGGCACGGCCGCCGTGGTCGGGCACGCGAGCCTGCATCCCGGCGACGCGGTTGCACAGATCGACGAGATCGACACGAACGTCGCCGCCCTGCTCGATCACGCGTCGGCCGGACGGGTCGGTCGATGGCAGGCCCGGGCGCTGCGGCTGTACCTGCGTCGCGATGCCGACCTGCCGGCGGTGCTGCCCAGGGTGCGTGAATCGTTCGGGCACGACGCGCCGATCACCGTCCTGCGCGGCGATATTTCGCGCGCGGACCTGGTGGTCGAGATCGAGGGCGTGTGGACGTTCCAGTCCCAGCCGTAGCCTGGACGAGGCCCGGCGTGTTTCGCCGATCGCGGAGACAAGTCCCGCACTTCGCCTGGGCTAAGGGTGCTGGCTCCTCGTAATCCCCTCCCCATTCGAGGTTGACACCGCTCGTACCCGGCCAAACGATGGCTCTGCGCGAGAGCCCACCCGGAAGAAGAGGGGCCCGGCACGCACTGGGAAAAAAAGGAAGGGAGGAGCAGACATGACAGCGACAGCAGACGCCGCGGTCGGCCGCATGACGGTTCGCCAGGTGGACTTCGTCTATTCCCCTGCGATGAAGGCGCACTGGAACCCGCGTCGTCCCGAGTTCTCGCAGATCGTGAACGCCGCGTCGCTGACGCTGCCCTACCTCGAGCCTTACCTGATCAAGACCATGCGCGCTGCGCGGCCGTTGATCCGAGACGAGGCGCTGCTCGCCGACGTGGACGCCTACATCCGCCAGGAGGCCACGCATTACAAGCAGCATCGCCTTTTCAACGACGAGCTCAAGGCACGTGGCCACCGCGACGTCATCGAGCGGTTCGAGGCGCGCCTCGCCAGCGAGTACGCGACGTTCGAGACCGGACGCAGCCTCGCTTTCAACCTCGCGTATGCCGAGGGTTTCGAATGCACGGCGCTGGCCGTCGGCCGCATGCTGATCGCCAACCGCGAATTCCTGTTCGGCGGAAGCGAGAGCGGTGTCGCTTCGCTGGTGCTCTGGCACTTCGTCGAGGAGATCGAGCACAAGAACGTCACCTACGACGTCTTCAACCACCTGCACGGCGGCTACTTCCGCCGCGCGCACGGCGTGTTGTTCGCGCTGACCCACATCTTCCTGCTCACGCGCAGCGGCTACCACGCGCTCCTGAAAGCCGATGGACGGTGGACGCAACTGCGTCCGCGGCTCGCGCTGGCGTGGGTGCTGGTGCGCATCTTCAGCAGCCTCACGCCCAAGCTCCTGCGCATCCTCATGCCCGGTTACAACCCGAGGCAGGTGCGCGATCCACCATGGGCGCGTCTCTGGGCGAGACTGTACGAGCGCGACCGCTCGGCGCTGCGCCTGGACACGAACCGCCTCGACGCGCCGGAACCGATTCCGCTTCCCCAACCTGGAACTCCATGAGCGAAACCAACGCAGCCGTCGTCCACGATTCCACGATGACCATGACCGAACGCATGCGCGCCCTGCTGTTCCTCAACGGCGTGGGCCTGCTGACGCTCGCGATCTTCATCGGCTGGATCTGGTTCTTCACCTTGCTGGGCAAGATCGTGCTATGGCCGTTGCCGATCGACATTCCCATCTCGCTGCCGGACGACGGCCGCGCCTGGCGCATGGCGCACATGGAGGGCATCACCCACGGCCTGACCCTGATGGCCTTCGGCGCCGGCGGACGTTTCTTCCGGCTGAGTCCGCGCCAGTTCAAGTGGTTCTTCTGGTCCGCGCTCGTCACCGGCTGGCTGTTCACCATTCCCACCATCTTCAACGCGCTGTTCGGAACGCGCGGGCTGTCGTTCGGCGGCGCGCCGTTCAAGGGCGGACTGGCGAACGACATCATCTACCTGACGGGATGGCCGCCGGTGCTCGGCGTGCACATCATGCTGGGGCTGGCCCTGTTCGGCGTGTGGCGGCACCTGAAGAGCGTTCGACCGTAGCGCGGGCGAAGGAGCGCCATGCAGGATCAACAGCTCGACCGCATCGAATTCCGCCACGTGCCCGACGCCTGCCAGGCGCCGGTGCGCGACTGGTATTCGGGCCGACTGGCCGCACTGCAGATCGACGGCGCGCGCTCGGTCCATCTGCCCCACCCCGAAGGCGGCGGCCGCGTGCTGAAACTCAAAGGCGCGGGACTCAGCGGGAGGGGCGTGCAGTTTGGCGCCTACCACCGGACGGGTCCCAAGGCACCGGTGTTCGACTTCGATGGCCGAATGATGGAAGACGTCGCCTCTGGCCACGACGACGCCTTTCGCGGCGGCGCCTCGTTCCAGCAGGCAGCGACCGAATACCGCATCGCGCAACGTCTCACCGAACTCGGCTACGCCACCGTGCCCTGCCTCGGCTACGGACGCATCGAAAAAGCCGGGCGCGTCTCCTGGTTCTCGCTGTTCGATCACGAGCCCGGCCTGAGCGGCGCGATGATCTTTCCCGAAGTGCCGCTCGAACTCTGGCTCACGCTCAATCGCGAGATCGGTGAGCTCATGTTCGGGCTCGCTTTCCAGCACGATCTGATCGGGTATTGCTGGTACTCGCAGACGCCGGATGGCCGCCGACTGATCCGCGATGTGCATCCGTATCGCTTTGCCGATTTCTACAACATGTCGCAGGTGTCCTGGGTCATGCAGCTGCTGTACGCGATGCAGATTCGCGGCAATGGCCAGCGCCTGCGCGCGCTGAGATGGAACAACCCCGACATGCCGCCCGACCTGCATGTCTGGCAGTACCGCGCGTTCTGTCCCGACGTCCGCCTCGAAGACCACGACGAGCTGCGCCACGAGCTGATCGCGCCCTACATGCTGGCGCCGCCCACGGATTTCCACTTCGAACACCTGGTAGCGCTGCTGAAGCGCAACCGCATCAGCGCCGCCCTGATGGAAGCCTGCCCGTCCAAGTTCGCGCGCGTCTGACTCGCCGGAGGAACAGGAAGGCGGGTCCGCGAACGCCGTCACCTAGTTCGCGCGATGCCCGTCTCTCAGCGCCTGTTCTCACCACGCGTCGACGAACGATCCTCCCGTCCGCTTCCCCTCGCCATCCGCCCCGCGCAATCCATCCACCAACCACCGCCGCGACTCCGCGGGGTCGATCACGTCGTCGATCTCGAAATACGTGGCCACGTTCGCGGCCTTCCCCTGCTCGTACATCTGCGCGACGAGCTGATCGAAGCGCTCCTTGCGCCGCGCAGGATCGTCGATCGCATCCAGCTCGCGCCGGAACCCGAGCTTCACCGCGCCTTCGAGGCCCATCGGTCCGAACTCCCCCGTCGGCCAGGAGATCGTGAACCGCGGTCGCTTCAGGTGCCCGCCGAGCATCGCCTGCGCGCCCAGCCCGTAGGCCTTGCGCAGCACGATGCCGAACCACGGCACCGTGAGGTTCGCGCCCACGATGAACATCCGCGATGCGTGCCGCACCGTGCCGGACTTCTCCGCCGCCGGTCCGACCATGATCCCGGGTGTGTCGCACAGGCTCAGCAGCGGCAGGCGATGCGCCTCGCAGAGCTGCATGAAACGCGCGGCCTTGTCCGCGGCGGCGCTGTCGATGGCGCCGGCGAGGTGCGCGGGATTGTTTGCGAGCACGGCCAGGCGCCGTCCCTCGATGCGCACCAGCGAAGTCACGAGGTTGGGTGCGAACGCGCGGCGAAGCTCCAGCACCGAGCCGGTGTCCGCCAGCGCGTCGATCACGCGCCGCACGTCGTAGGCGAAGCGCCGGTTCTCCGGGATGGCGTCGCGCAGACGCTGCGCATCGGGCGCGCGGCTGTGGTCGTATGCGACCGCGCCCTTCTCCTGGAAGTACGACAGGTACTGCCGCGCCACGCGCACCGCGTGCGCCTCGTCGTCCACGACGATGTCGATCACGCCATTGGCCGCCTGCACATCGACGGGCCCGATCTCTTCGGGCCGGAACAGGCCCAGGCCGCCACCCTCGATCATCGCCGGCCCGCTCATGCCGACGTTGGAGTCGCGCGTGGCGATGGTCACGTCGCAGCAGCCGAAGAACGCTGCGTTGCCCGCGAAGCAGCGACCGGCGTTGATGCCCACCAGCGGCACCTTGCCGCTCAGCGTGGCGAAGGTGTGGAACGTGTTGGTCTCCAGCCCGGACGCCACCACGAGCTCGAGGTCCGTGTCGCCCGGTCGACCACCCCCGCCTTCGACGAAGAACACCACCGGCAGCTTCTGCGCCGCCGCGATCCCGATCATGCGGTCCGTCTTGCGATGGTTCTGGTACCCCTGCGTGCCGGCCAGCACGGAGTAGTCGTAGGCCATCACGACGCAGCGCGCCGCGGCCGCGCCGAACTGGTCGCCGTTGACCTGGCCGATGCCCGCAACGAGGCCATCGGCCGCCGTGTCGCGCTGGAGGTCTTCCAGGCTGCGTCGACTGCGCTGTGCGGCCAGCGCGAGGGCGCCGTATTCGAGGAAGGAGCTGCCGGCGTCGCAGAGATCGACGACGTTCTCGCGAGCCGTGCGCTTCTTGAGCTTGCGGCGCTTCTCCACCGACTCCGGCCTCGACGCGTCGAGGCCCAGGGCGCGCTGGTCGATCACGGCGGCGAGATCGGCGCGGTGGGGCGCGGCTCCGGATCCGCCGGTGTCCGCCTTGTCGCCGTTGTCGTTGTCGTCGTTCACATGCAGACCGCCGAGAGGTTGTTCGGGCCGCGGCGCGGGGCCTGGGAATCACATGATGCTGGAGCCCGCGCCGTTTCGGGCGCCGCGGCGGCGGCGGTGAGCGCGGGTCGACGTGGCGGGCGGACGAGTTGCGCCCCGAACGATCCGACATGCCAATCCGACGAGAGGAGCTATGTTCAGCGCCTGCGCAGGCCTAGGCTTCGTCGCACACATCCATCCATCCATCCATTCATCCACACCAACAGGCAGATCGATCAAAACAGGGGAGTGAAGCGCCATGGCAATCGACGAAGGCAAACTCAACGAATTTCTCGGCAAGGCTGTCTGCGATCTCGGCGCCGCGATGAGCGCGACGCTGGTCCTGGTCGGCGACCGGCTCGGCTTCTACAAGGCGCTCGCCAAGGAAGCGCTCACCTCCGCCGAACTGGCCCAGCGCACCGAGACGCACGAACGCTACGTGCGCGAGTGGCTCGGCAACCAGGGCGCGGGCGGCTACGTGATGTACGACGCCGCGGCCGACAAGTGGTTCCTGACGCCGGAACAGGCCCTGTGCCTGGCCGATCCGAACGGACCCGTCGACATGCCGGGCGCGTACAACATCGTCGAGGCCACGTTCCACGCGCTGCACCGCACGCTGGAGAACTTCGAGAGCGGCGAGGGCATGGAGTGGGGAGAGCACCACCCCTGCCTGTTCCACGGCACCGAGCGCTTCTTCCGCGCGGGCTATAACGCCAGCCTGATCGGCTCGTGGCTGCCGGCGCTCGACGGTGCGGTGGCGCGTCTCCAGTCGGGCGCCCTGGTGGCCGACGTCGGCTGCGGCCACGGCGCCAGCACCCTGCTCATGGCCCGGACCTACCCGAAGTCGAGCTTCATCGGCTACGACTACCACCCCGAATCCATCCGCGTGGCCCGCGACCACGCGGCGGCGGCCGGCCTGGAGAACGCGAAGTTCGAGGTGGCCGATGCCATGGGCTATTCGGAGAAGGGCTTCGACCTGATCGCCTTCTTCGACTGTCTGCACGACATGGGCGACCCCGTGGGCGTGTCGCGTCACGCGCGCAACGCGCTCAAGTCCGACGGCATCGCGATGATCGTCGAACCCTTCGCCAACGACCGCCTGCAGGACAACCTCAACCCCGTGGGCCGCGTCATGTACGGCGCCTCGACGCAGATCTGCCTGCCGGTATCGCTGGCCCGCAAGGGTCCGGCGCTGGGTGCACAGGCGGGCGAGGCGCGCTTGCGCGAGGTGGTCGTGGGCGGCGGTGGCTTCACGCGGTTCCGGCGCGCAACGGAGACGCCGTTCAACCTCGTGCTCGAAGCGCGGCCTTAACGGGCGAGCGGACGGGCGGCGCCGCGCCAGGCCGGGCGGCGATGCGGCTCTCAGCGCCTGGAACTCCCCCGCACGAGTTTCGGAACGCGCTCCAGAAAGTGCGCATGAAGCTGGGCGACATGCCTGGGGTGCGCGGCGTCCCGCGTCCATAAGGCCTCGAACGCGACGCGCGCGGGGCGCTTGGGCTGCGCCATGATCTGGCGGGCCCGCTCGCGGTAATGGGGCGCGAGCTTGGACCCCGGAAGAATCGTGGCCCCTATGCCGATGTCCGCCCACTCCTGCATCACCTGGTAGCTCAAGGCCTGGCCGCTGTATTCCTTCAGCCGCGCGCCGACTTTCTTGAATAGCCCACGCGTGATGGCGGCCAAGCCACAGCCTTCCGGACCGAGGACGAAGGTTTCACCCGAGATGTCTTTGAGCGTGGTGGTGCCCTTGATCGGCGCCGAGAGCGGCTGCAGGTTTCGTGGCAGGAAGTAGAGGTCTTCGGCGTAGAACGGCACGCTGACCACCGACTTCGGTGACGCCGCGCCCTCCGGCCTGGAGCGGATCACCATGTCGAGCTGGGCGCCGTGCAGCCTCTCCTCGAGATCGCCCAGGAAGTATTCCTTGAAGAAGGTCTTGCAGCCCGGGTTCAAACGCTCGTACGGCTCCAGCACCTCGGCCACGCGCCGGGCGTCCACCAGCGGCGACAGCCCGATCCGGATCATGCGGTGGGCCGGGTCGTAGAACGACCGGACGCCGGCCTTCACTTCGCCGTGCGCACGAAAGAGCGCATCGATGAGCGGAAGCATCTGCTGACCGAACGGTGACAGCTCTACCTTGCGAGTGGTCCTGAAGAAGAGCTGCCCACCGAATTCGGCTTCGAGCAGGGCGATCCCGTTGGAGAGCGTCGGCTGCGTGACGTGGCACCGCTCCGCGGCGCGGCTGAAAGAGCACTCGCTCGCAGCGGCGACGACGAACTCGACGTGGCGCAGATTCATATATTCACTATGACGATAAGTGAGATGAAGAACTCCAATTTCTCTATCACTCTAGCCCGGCCTAGTCTGCTTGGGAACCCGCCGCCGGACGTGACGGCGGAGCCGGGACGAGATCTATGCGAGCGCGGCACCACGGTCCGCGCAATCGATCTTCAACCCGCGCTTCCATTCCCAGGAGCAGCACCATGACGTACTCCATTCCCGAGAGCCTGCACGCAGATCGGCATCAGCCCGTGATCGTCCACGCCGACACGCTCGACTGGATCCCGTCCCCGATCACGGGCATAGAGCGGCGCTTCCTCGAACGCCAGGGCGGCGAGATCGCCCGTGCCACCTCCATCGTTCGCTACGCCCCCCGCAGTGCCTTTCCCGAACACGTCCACGAGAAGGGCGAGGAGTTCCTGGTGCTCAGCGGGGTTTTCTCGGACCAGTCTGGACATTTCGCCGCTGGCACCTACGTGCGCAATCCCCCGGGAAGCCGCCACACACCGTTCACCGCGGAAGGCTGCACGATCTTCGTCAAGCTTCGGCAGATGCACCACCGCGAGCAGGAAACGATCTCGCGATCCAGCGAGGGCCTGCCGCTCGTGCCCACCGGGATCGAGGGACTGACGAGGAGCGCGCTATTCGAGGACGCTGGCGGCGAGACCGTCCTCGTCGAGCAACTCGCTGCCGGTACGCGCTGGGAGAACCGCCGCGTCGAAGGCGGAGAAGAAATCCTCGTGCTCGGGGGCGCACTCAGCTATGGGAAGCGACTGTGCCCGCCCATGACCTGGCTGCGGATCCCGCCGGGGCACGAGCAATCCCTTTCATCAACGGGGGGCGTCCGCTACTGGGTCAAGCGCGGGCACCTGCCGTCCTGAAGGCACGCAAGAACGCAGGCACGAGACAACGCGTAGACCCATCGCAACAACCCGTAGCAACCCGTAGCAACCCGCAACAACCCACACCACAGGAGACAGCAGATGATTGCCTACACCACTCTCGGTACCAACGACCTCGGCCGCGCGGCCGGCTTCTACGACAAGCTGCTCGGCGAGCTCGGCGCCAGGCGCGCGATGGAGATGGACCGGATCATTCTCTGGGGCAACAGCCCGACCGCTCCCATGGTGTCCGTCTGCAAGCCCTTCGACGGGAAGCCCGCCTCCGTCGGAAACGGAACCATGGTTGCGCTCGGTGTCTCGACCCGCGCGGAAGTGGATCGCCTCCACGCGTTCGCACTCAAGCTCGGCGCGAAGGATGAAGGCGCACCCGGTCCTCGCGGCCCCGCGTTCTACATCGGTTACTTCCGCGACCTCGACGGGAACAAGCTCAACTTCTTCACCACGGGAAGCTGATTCCGGGCAGCCCCCTCTCAGATCCGCCTGACAGGGGGCTCGTCCCGATTGAGGACTCGGCGATGCGTCGATCGGCGGTGGCGTCACGCGTTCCGGCGCGCGACGGAGACGCCGTTCAACCTCGTGCCCGAAGCGAGGCCGTAGCCGTCCTGGTAGTCCGGACGTTGAATTTTCGCGAAGCCGAAGAGTCGGGATCCCCAACTCGATATCGAACAGCCCCGGCCTGCGTCCGGGCCAGGCGTCGCCGGCTCGGCGGTCTGCGGCTTGGCCTTACCGCGTCCACAGTGTGAAGAGGCGCACATCCCGCGCAGAGAAGTGCGGGGCGGCTGGTCTACGCTGCGCCTGCGGCTCCGCGTCCGCGGGGTCGAAGCTGCCACGCGTGCTTGCGGAGCGATCACCGATGCGCACCCTGTGGCTTCTCGTCTTCACGGCGCTGCCTTTCCTCTTTTCGGCGTCCGCCTCGGCGTCCAGCGTCCCGATCCCGGCGTTCACGCCCAACGTCGTCGATCCCAATGGCTACCTCGACGAGGCCGGCAAGGCACAGGTCAATATCGAACTGGAGCGCATCCGCACCGAGAGCAAGATCTGGGGCGCGGTGTACATCGTGGAGACCCTCGGCGGCCAGTCGATCGAAGATGTCGCAGAGAACGCATTCGAGAAATGGAAGCTCGGCCAGGCCGGCGTCGACAACGGGTTGCTGCTGGTACTGGCGATGAAGGATCGAGAGTCGCGTTTTGAAGTGGGCTACGGATTGGAAGGCACGATCACGGACGTCGCGGCGCTGCACGCGCTCGACGAGCATCTCGCGCCGAGCATGCGCTCGGGTGACACCGCCGGGGCGATTCATCACGCCTTTCATTATCTGTCGCGTCTGGTTGCGCAGGATCCAGCTGCGGTGCGCGAACTCGAAGCGGCAACAGCCGAAGCGGACGATGGCGTTGACTGGACGCGCGGTTTCATCGCCGTGGGCGCAGTCGTGGCACCGCTGTCGTTGTGCGTGCCCGTCAGCATTGCCTGGTTCGGTCATCGACGCAGAAAGCTGTTCGAGAAGTACCCCGAGATGGCGAAAGAAGACCGGCGAGTCGTCACCGAGGAGCCCGGCTCGGCCCCAGACAAGCTGACGCTCGTGATTCTCGGCTCTGCCTGCGTGCTTATCTGCGGCGGCATCTTCTTGGACTCGGCACTGCACCCGGAATCGTGGGTTTATTACGGCTGCCTGGTCGTGCCGACGCTTCTTGCGTTGATGAGCATCTACCTGATCGGATACAACTACGGCTCGCCGAAGCGCTACCGCAAGTTCCTGGACGATGTCGCAAAACAGAGGGCGGACTTGATCGGCAAAGGTCATGTGCAGGAGACCTCGCCGGGCGTGTTCGACTACACGCCTGCGTATTACGCGAGCCGCGCCTCTACTTCATCATCCTCGTCTTCGTCTTCGTCCCGCTCCTCATCCTCGTCGAGCCGGAGTTCGTCCTCGGGCGGCGGCCGGTCCGGGGGTGGCGGTTCAAGTTCCCGCTGGTGACACTGCACCCGCAGCCCGGACGCTGGTCGGCACGGTGTGAAAGGGCGCACATGTGCGTGCATCCGCGACGCAGCCCGTCCCTTACGCTGCTTGCTAACAAGTGCCTGCCCCGGGGAGCTGTCAATGCGCGTCTTCGTTAACACGCTGGTAGCCGTCACCACGCTGATGTTCGCGTTGCTGGGTGCACCCGCCTGGGCAACGAGCCTCGCGATTCCGGAATTCACGCCCAACGTCGTCGACGCCAACGGCTTCCTCGACGCGGCCGCGAAGGAGCGGGTCAACCTGGAACTGCAGCGGATCCGCGACGAGAGCCACATCTGGGGCGCGGTCTTCATCGTGGACACGCTCAACGGCGAGGCGATCGAGGACGTCGCCACCGAAACGTTCAAGCAATGGAAGCTGGGCCAGGCGGGCGTGGACAACGGCCTGCTGCTGGTGCTGGCGATCAACGATCGCAAGTCGCGTTTCGAGGTGGGCTACGGGCTGGAGGGCTCGATCACGGACGTGGCCGCCTTGCACGCGCTCGACGGCCAGCTTGCGCCGAAGATGCGGCAGGACGACGTGGCGGGCGCGATCGTGGACGCCTTCGGCTTCCTCTCGCGCGTCGTTGCGCAGGATCCCGACGCCCTGCGCGAGCTCGAGGAGCCGACGTCCGGAGACGACATTCACTGGAAACGCGGATTCATCGCGTGGGGCATCTTCATCGCCTGTCTCTGGGGCTGCGTTCCGCTCCGCAACCTGTGGGTGGACCATCGGCGAGCCGCTCTGCGCAAGCTCGATCCGACGCTGTCATTGAGCGATGAGGGAATCGTGAAGACCGCGGACGGCGATTCGCGATGGCAATTCAGCTGGTTCCTGCAAGGCTTCCTGTCGCTCAATCCCGGATTCTTCGTGTGCTTCCTGTCCGGGCTGTTCGAGGAGGCCTTCACCATCTCGATCGTGGCGGGGTTGCTGACCCTGGCGCTGGTGCTCTTCCTGTCGGGACGCCGCTATGGGTCGCCCGAGCGTTACCGGAAATTCCTGCAGAACGTCGCCCGGAAACGGGCCGACCTCATCGGCCAGGGCCACGTGAAGGAGACCTCGCCCGGTATCTTCAGCTACACCCCCGCGTACTTTGCGAGCCGTGCATCGTCGTCGTCCTCCTCCTCGGACAGCAGCTCATCGTCGTCGTCTTCCTCCGGCGGAGGCCGATCCGGCGGCGGTGGCGCCAGCTCCGGTTGGTGAGGGGCGCTGCGCCGATTTCCCTGCGGCAAGGGCGCGCACCCTTTGAAGCGGCCGGCCCGATGGGCTAGAACTGGGGGCTCGTCACGTGCGTACCCCCGAAGGAGAACTGCCATGTCGGATTTCGACGTCCTGATTCGCGCCGGCCAGATCGTCGACGGCACCGGCGCTGCGCCCTTCGTCGCCGACCTCGCGATCAAGAACGGCTGCATCGTCCAGATCGCGCCGCGCATCGCGGGCAGCGCGACGCAGGAGATCGACGCCGCTGGCCTGGCCGTCACGCCCGGCTTCGTCGACGTGCACACGCACTACGATGGCCAGGCGACCTGGGACTCGCACATGAATCCCTCCTCCAACCTCGGAACCACCACCGTGGTTCTCGGCAATTGCGGCGTCGGCTTCGCGCCCTGCCGACGCTCGGATCGCGACGTGCTGGTCCAGCTCATGGAAGGCGTCGAGGAAATTCCGGGGTCGGCGCTGGCCGCAGGCATCAAGTGGAACTGGGAGAGCTTCCCCGAGTACCTGGACGCGCTGGAAGAGAAGCCGCGCGACATCGACGTCGCCGCGTTCCTGCCGCACGCGCCACTGCGCGTCTACGTGATGGGACAGCGCGGCGTGGATCGCGAGGCCGCGACCGATGCGGACATCGCGGCCATGCAGCAGCTCGTCCGCGAAGCGATGGACGCCGGGGCGATCGGATTCTCGAGTTCGCGCACCCTGCTCCACCGCAGCAGCACCGGCGAGTCCGTGCCCACGATGGGCGCGGCCGTGACGGAGATGAAGGCGCTGGGCGCGTGCCTTTCCGGCGAGAAGGGTCACGTCCTGCAGTTCATCTCCGATTTCCTGGACGCGGAAGCGGAATTCGGAATCCTCAGCGACGTCAGCGCACGCACGGGCGCGAAGGGCACCTTCACGCTCGCCGCCTTCGACACGCCCACGCCGGGCATGAATCCCGATCCCGAACTCTGGCGCACGCAGCTCAAGCGCATCGAGGCGGCGCAGGCCAGGGGCCTGGACATCCGCGGGCAGGTGATCTCCCGGCCCATCGGCGTGCTGATGGGATATCCCGCCAGCATGAGCCCGTTCTACCGCCGGCCCACGTTCATGGCGCTGGCCGGCTTATCGGACGCCGAGAAGCTCGCCAAGCTGCGCGACCCCGCCATCAAGGCGCAGATCCTGTCGGAGAAGAACGACCGCCCCCACATCTTCGTGGAGGTGCTCGAGCGCCGGTTCGGGGACATGTTCCTCGTGGAGGAGCCGATCGACTACCTGCCCAAGTCGGAGGACTCGGTCGCCGCGCGCGCCGCGGCGGAAGGCCGCGAGCCGATGGAGTGGCTCTACGATTTCCTGCTGGGCAAGGACGGCACGAACCTCATCTACATCCCGGCCACCAGCAAGTCCGCGTCGGTGATCGGCGAGATGCTCCAGCACCCCCACACGATCTCGGCCCTGGGCGACGGCGGCGCCCACGTCGGCTCGATCTGCGACAGCAGCGCCAACCTGTTCCTGATCACGAAGTGGGTGCGCGACGAAAAGCTGCTCGGCCTCGCGCAAGGCGTCCGCCGCATCACGCACGACCCCGCAAATTTCTTCTCCCTGCACGACCGCGGCCGGCTGGCGCCGGGCATGAAGGCCGACATCAACATCCTCGACATCGACCGGCTGATGCTCAAGACGCCGCGCAAGGTCGAGGACCTGCCGGGCGGCGGCGCGCGGTTCATCCAGGATTGCGAGGGGATTGCGGCGACGTTCGTGGCGGGCCAGATGATTTATCGAGAAGGTGTGGCGACGAACGCATTGCCCGGGAAGCTGGTGCGCGGAATGCAGGCGCCGCCCTCGCCCCCGTAGCCTCGTTCGTCCCAAGCGGCCGCGAATGCGGCGTATCGACGCCCCGCGTGGGTCGCCGACGCCATCTGCGCCATCACCGGGCGTCGACGAACCTGCCCGGCCTGGCCCCATTTCTGCGTATTACCTGATCCAATCGACCCCGACGCCACCCAGGAACAGCCGCGATGCGCAATGAAGTGATGGGAGCCGTGCTGCTACTGCTGGCGTCGTCCCTGGCGAGCAGCGCGGCCTTCGCCCAGACAGCGGAGCCGCTGCGCCCCGACCAGGTCGCGTTCTTCGACCTCTACAAGACCTTGGTCGAAACCAACACGACGCTCAGCGAAGGCAGCTGCACGCTCGCAGCCGAGCGGATGGCCGCCCGCCTTCGCGCTGCCGGCATGCCCGAGCGCCAGCTCACCCTGTACGCGGACGCGGCGCACCCGAAGGAAGGCGGACTGGTGGCGATCTACCCCGGCACGTCGAAGAAACTCAAGCCCCTGCTGCTGCTCGCGCATATCGACGTCGTCGAAGCCCGGCGCGAGGACTGGACGCGCGATCCGTTCACCGTTGTCGAAGAAGGCGGCTACATCTACGGACGCGGAACGCTCGACGACAAGGCCATGGCGTCGGTGTGGATCGACGCCCTTGCCCGCTTCCAGCACGAGGGCACCGCGCTCAAGCGCACGGTGAAAGTGGCGCTGACCTGCGGCGAAGAAACCAACGGCGCCTTCAACGGTGCGCAGTGGCTCGCGGCCAACGAGCGCGCGCTGATCGATGCAGAGTTCGCGCTCAACGAAGGCGGCGGCGGGCGCAGCGACGGCAAGGGCAAGCTCCTGCGCCAGAGCATCCAGGTGGGCGAAAAGACCTTCGCCAACTACCGCATCGAAGCCCGCAACGCCGGCGGTCACAGTGCAGCGCCGCGCCCCGACAACGCCATCTACCAGCTCGCCCACGCCCTGACGCGCATCGAGGCCCACGTGTTCCCCGTGGAGTTCACCGAGATCTCGCGGACCTACTTTCGCGAGAGCGGCGCCCCCCGCGACGATGCGCTGGGCAAGGCGATGCTCGCCCTGGCCAACGACCCGGCCGACAAGGCCGCCGAAGCGGTGGTCGCCGGCGACCCGGGTGTCAACGCGAGCGTGCGCACGACCTGCGTCGCCACGGTGCTCGACGGCGGACATGCGCCCAACGCGCTCGCCCAGCGCGCCGGCGCCAACATCAACTGCCGGATCTTCCCCGGCCACTCCGTCGCGTCCATCCGCGACGAACTCGCCGCGATCGTCGAAGACCCCGCCGTGACCGTCACCACGCTGCCGCCGCTGCGACCCGAACCGCCGTTGCCGCCGCTGGACGCGAAGATCGTCGGCCCCATAAAGACGCTCGCCGCGAAGTATTTCCCCGGCGTACCGGTGCTCACCGGCATGGCCAACGGCTACACCGACGCCACGTTTCTCGGCGCGGTGGGAATTCCCACCTACGGCGTGCCCGGACCCTGGGGCGATCCCGATGGCAACGGTGTGCACGGGCTCAACGAGCGGATCGAGGCCCGGTCCTTGTTCGTCGGGCGGGATTACCTGTTTGATCTGGTGACGGCGCTCGCGCGGTGATTCGATGATGCCGTTGCGATGTGCGGCGGATGCTCCGAGGGTGAGACGGCGAAGGACCTTGTTCGAGAGTGGCCCTTTCGAGCACAAACGATCGATCGAAGGCATCTCCCGACTCTGCTTCGCACAACCGGACTACGGCAGCAGCGCCAAGCCGTCGGGACCGATACAGAAAAGGGGCCAGGCTCGAATCGGATCCCGTCGGAATTTTTTGTTGGCGGTTGAACGGTGGAGCCTCGGAGAACTTCACTCGAGCCTGGCTCCTCGCGAGCCTCCTCCGATAGGATCGGCACCCTCTTCTTAGAATGGAGTCGTCGCATGCCGTTTGTATCCGCCGACGACGGCTGCGAGATCTACTACGAAATTCACGGCGAGGGTCCGGCCGTCGCTTTTTGTTCCGGATTCATGGGAATCACAGGAAAAGGGGCCAGGCTCGAATTGGATCCCGTTGCGATTTGCCGTGGATGGTTCAACGGCGGGGCCGTGTAGAACCTTATTCGAGCCTAGCCCCTTCTCGCGGCCGCGCTTCGCACCATCGGTCTACGGCTGCAGCGCCAAGCCGTTCGGACCAATCCCGCCCGCGAAGAAGGCCGTCGTGACGCCGTTGGTCCCGGTGTCGACGACCGTCACCATGGCAGAACTGAAGTCCGTGACGTAGAGCGTCGCGCCGTCGTCCGTGAGGAGCAGGGCGTCGGCCTGAAGGCCAACGGGAATCGCCGCACCGGCCTTTCGCTTCGCCACGTCGATGGGAACCACGACCCCTCCGACGAAGCCGGACACGTACGCGGTCGCGCCGTCGGGCGTGAAGGTGACGTAGAAGGGCCCCGTCCCCAGGGGCAGCCGGATGGGAGCGCCGGGACGATTGGTGGCGACATCGATGGGCGTCACGGTGCCCGAGCCGGTGTTCGCCACGTAGGCAGTCGTCCCGTCAGGCGTGAAGGCCACACCCACCGGCGCGAGACCGACCGGGATCGCAGGGCCGGCGGTGTTCGTGCCCACGTGGATGGGCACAACCTTGCCGCGCGTGATGTCGGTGACATAGAAGGAGGGAAAAGGGGCCAGGCTCGAGGAGGAAAAGGGGCCAGGCTCGAATTGGATCCCGTTGCGATTTGTCGTGGATAGTTCGACGGCGGGGCCGGGTAGAACTTTATTCGAGCCTGGCCCCTTTTCGCTTTAGCCTGGCCCCTTTTCGCTTTTCGCCTTTTCGCGCGTTCCACTTGCAGAGCCGACGTGCACCCATGGCAGCCCTCGCGCGGATACAGCCGCGTGTACGCCGCGGACGTCTCGACTAATCCGAGGCTGGCCCCCGCTCGATCGGCGAGCCGTGCGCTGATGTGAAGTACGGCACAGTGACCGCCGCGACAGCGCAGTCCCGTGACCTATGCTCCGCGCTGTACTCCGCACCCGCGGACATGACGAAGCCAATGAGTTGCTGCCCTGGAGTTGCGATGCGCGCCTTGCATGGGATTCCCGTCGTCTTCACGGCGTTCGCGCTGTTCTTGTTCGCGAGCGTGGCTTCAGCGGCCTCATTTCCCATTCCGGAGTTCACCCCCAACGTCGTCGACCCCCGCGGCCTCCTCGACGCGGCGAAGAAGGAACAGGTCAACCTCGCACTGCAGCGGATCCGGCAGACCTCGCACGTCTGGGGCGCTGTCTTCATCGTGGACACCCTCGATGGCGAGCCCATCGAGAACGTCGCGGTGAAAGCGTTCGAACAATGGAAGCTCGGGCGGGCCGGAGTCGACAACGGCCTGCTGCTGGTGCTGTCGATCAATGACCGCAAGTCGCGCTTTGAAGTCGGCTACGGCCTGGAAGGAACGATCACCGACGCGGCGGCGCGGCGCGCGCTTTCCTTCCACCTTGCACCGAAAATGAGGCAGGGCGACACGGCCGGCGCGATCGTTGAGGCCTTTGACTTCCTGTCCCGCCTCGTTGCGCTGGATCCGGATGCCATGCGCGAACTCGAGAAGCCTGCTACGCCCGTTGAGTACCGACTCTTCAGCGTGAGGGGGTTCTTCGCCTGGGGCATGTTCCTGTTGGCGGTGTGGTCTTGCGTGCCGTGTCACAACGCGTGGGTGAGATACCGCCGCCAGACTCTGCTGCAGCAGCACCCGGCCCTGGGGCGGCAAGACGAAGAAGTCGTCAAGACGATGGCTAAGAACGATATGGATCAGTGGAAACGGGATGCGGGCCTGCTCGCGCTGCTGTCGTTCGTTCCCGGCCTGTTCATGTTCTTCATGGCGCAGCTTCAAAATGGTCCCTACTTCGCCGGCGTGCTGCTGCCCCTGCTGGTCACGGCCGTCATCGTCTACGCGTCTTCGTACAAGTTCTTCTCGTTTCGAACCTATCGTCATTTCCTGGACGGAGTCGCGAAGCAACGCGCCCACCTCATCAAGCTCGGACACGTAGAGGAAACGCAGCCGGGTATGTTCGCCTACACGAG
>JBKJPX010000027.1:0-71183 GCA_046594215.1 Panacagrimonas sp. | reverse complement strand
GTATCCGGCGGAAGTCCCGTCCGCGGGGTAGACCGCGTTTGAAAATAGCTGCCGATGAGGAGGCGGCGGACGGACGGGATGTTTTCGATTTGTGAAATATTCGAGCCTGGCCCCTTTAGACGTGAAGGCGGCCGCCTTCAGCGATACCGTCGCTGAATGAAGTCCGCGATGCAGACCGGCTTCGCCTCGCCTTCGCGCTCGATCTTCATGTCGAAGGTCAGCTGCAGGCCGTCGTCGGGCACGGGCTCGCAGGCGGAGAGCACGATGCGGCAACGCAGTCGGCTGTCGACCGGCACCGGCGAGGGGAACCGCACCTTGTTGAGTCCGTAGTTGAGGCCCAGGCGCGTTCCTTCCAGGCGAATCGCCGAGGCGAACAGGCGCGGCATCAGCGACAGGGTCAGGAAACCGTGCGCCATGGTGCGGCCGTAGGGCCCTTCCTTCGCGCGCTCGCGATCGACGTGGATCCACTGGTGATCGCCCGTGGCCTCGGCAAACAGGTCGATCTGTTCCTGCGTGATCGTGACCCAGTCGGTGACGGCCAGTTCCTGTCCCACGCAGGGGACCAAGTCATCGAGCGTCTGGAACGTTCTCATCGCGATTCCTCCTGCGTCGTGCCTCAGCCCACCATCGTGAGTCCGCCGCTGACGCTGAGCACCTGTCCTGTGATGTAGCCGGACGTCGGACCCATCATGAAGGCGATGGCGTTGGCGATGTCCTCGGGCTGAGCGAGGCGACGGAACGGGATGGCGTTGATGAGCGCCTCGCGCAGATTGCCCTCGGCCTGCGTGTTGAACAGCGGTGTGTCGGTGGGGCCGGGGCAGACGCAGTTCACGTTGATCTGGTAGCGCGCCATCTCGCGCGCGAGCGACTTGGTGAACGCGATCAGGCCGCCCTTGGTCGCGGCGTACACCGTCTCGCCCATGCTGCCGACGCGGCCCGCGTCACTGGCGATGTTCACGATCTTGCCGGCCTTGGCCTCGATCATCGAGGGCAGCACGAGCTGCGTGAGCCGGATCGCGCCGAGCAGGTTCACCGCGACCAGGCGATCCCACAGCGCGGGATCGTTCTTCATGAACGGGCCGATCTTGTCGAAGCCCGCGGCATTCACCAGGCCATCGACGCGGCCGTGGGCCTCGAGCACCGCATCCGCGAACGTCTTCACCGATGCGGCATCGGCGAGGTCCAGCGCGAAGGCCTTCAGTCGTGCGGCGTCGGCGGGCTGGTCGATGGCCACGCGTTCAGCACCCGCGACGTCGAGATCGCCGATGCAGACCGTTGCGCCCTGGGAGGCCAGCAGCCGTGCGGTGGCTCTTCCGATGCCCGATGCGCCGCCCGTGACCATCACGATCTTGTTCTCGAGTTCCATCGTCATCGTTCTCCTGTCGTGAATGGCCTCTTTTCAGAGCGCGTTGGCCAGCCGCGTGCCTTCGTCGATCGCGCGCACGGCATCCAGCTCAGCCGCCTCGCGTGCGCCGCCGATGACGTCCGCCTTGATGCCCATGCGCAGCAGCTCGTCCGCGAGTGAGCGATTGGGTTGCTGTCCCGCGCAAATCACGACGGTGTCCACCGGCAGCGAAGCCGGCCTGCCGTCGACCGTGAGGTGCAGGCCGGCGTCGTCGATCTGTTCGTAGTGGCAACCCGAACTCATCGCCACCTTGCGCCGCGCGAGTCGGCTTCGATGGATCCAGCCGGTGCTGACGCCAAGTCGCGCACCCGGGATGAGCTTCGAGCGTTGCAGCATCGTCACGGTCCGCGGGGACTGCTGGGCGGGCATCGGGTTGAGCGCGGTGCCGGAGGCGGGCGCGGTGTCGACGCCCCAGGCCACCTGAAATTCCTCCACGGTCTCCTGGTGCGTGACCGGCACCGGCGACGTCAGCACTTCGGCGACGTCGTAGCCGATGCCCCCCATGCCGATGATCGCGACGTCACGTCCGGGCGTCGCCTTGCCCGTGAGCACGTCGAGGTAGTTCATGGCCTTGGGATGGTCGATGCCGGGCAGGTCGAGTGCGCGCGGCAGGATCCCGGTGCAGACGATCACGCGGTCGTATTTCCCGGCGCACAGCTGCTGCGCGTCCACCTTCGCGTTGAGCCGCAGGTCCACGTCCAGGCGCACGAGCTGCTCGTGAAAGTAGCGCAGCGTTTCCTTGAACTCGAGCTTGCCGGCCTGCACCGCGAGATTGAGCTGTCCGCCGATGCGGTCGGCCGCTTCGTAGAGCGTGACCGCATGACCGCGGCTGGCCGCCTCGGTGGCCGTTGCGAGGCCCGCGGGCCCCGCGCCGACGACGGCCACGCGAAGCGCCTTCGCCGCCTTGCCCGTCGCGAATTCGATCTCGTGCCCGGCGCGCGGATTCACCAGGCAGCTACCCCACTTCTCTGCGAAGGCCTGATCCAGGCAGGCCTGGTTGCAGGCGATGCAGGTGTTGATCGTCTGCGGAAGCCCGGCCGCGGCCTTGTTGACGAACTGCGGGTCGGCCAGCAGCGGGCGCGCCATCGAGATCAGGTCGGCGTCACCGCTGGCGAGGATGTCCTCGGCCAGCTCCGGCGTGTTGATGCGGTTGGAGGCGACTACCGGCAGGCGCACGGCTTTCTTCAGGCGCGCGGCGGCGAAGCGATAGCTGCCCCGGGGCACCGGGTAGGCGATCGTCGGCACCACCGAGTCGTGCCAGCCGATGCCGGTGTTCAGAAAATCGGCACCGGCCGAGTGCACGGCGTTTGCGAGCGCAACGATCTCCTCGAACGGTGACCCGCCGTCGGCGAGGTCGAGCGCCGAGATGCGGTAGTCGACGAGGAAGGTCGGCCCCGCCGCCGCGCGGATGCGACGCACGATCTCAACCGGGAAGCGGTGCCGGTTCTCCACGCTGCCGCCCCATTCGTCCTTGCGGTCGTTGGTGCGTTCGGCGACGAACTGGTGAACGAGATATCCCTCCGAGCCCATGATCTCCACGCCGTCGTAACCGGCGAATTCCGCGAGCCGCGCGCAGCGCACGAAGTCTTCGACGGTCTGCTCGACCTCCTCGCTGCTGAGTACGCGCGGCTTTCGCGGGTTGATGCGTGTGCGGATCTCCGAGGGCGCGACGAGCTGGTCGATCTTGCCGTTGCGGCCCGAGTGCAGCAGTTGCAGCAGGATCTTGCCGCCGGCCTCGTGCACGGCG
Source organism: Panacagrimonas sp. (assembly GCA_046594215.1). Lineage (GTDB taxonomy): Bacteria > Pseudomonadota > Gammaproteobacteria > Nevskiales > Nevskiaceae > Panacagrimonas. The sequence goes on along the minus strand of JBKJPX010000027.1, from coordinate 68,031 downwards.
TCGGCGACGGGGCGATGGTCGTGCAGCGCCTGCTCCTCGCTCATCAGCAGAGCCGAGCCCGGTTCGATCAAGCCTTCGAGGTTGGGCGCGCAGCCGCCGGTGATCACCAGCGCCGCGCCGCCGCGTGCGCGTTCGGCGAAGAACGCCGCCATGCGCCGCGGTGCCTGGTCCTGCATGTCGATGCGCATGTGCATCGACCCCATGATCACGCGGTTGCGCAGCACCGTGCGCCCGAGGTCCAGCGGCGAGAGCAGGTGCGGGAAAGGCTTGTCGGCTGGCGGGTTCATCCGGGCTCGTGCGTGGATTACACCGGGTCCCAGCAGAACACGTCCTGCGAGCGTTCCAGCGGCGTGAACTGCGCCTGCAGCGCGGGGATGGCGCGCTGCGCGATGCTCTCGGGCGTCCAGCCCTCGCTGTCGTGCACCGAGCGCAGCGGGCGCGGCTGCGAGAACACGAAGATCTCGTTGGCCCGCACGCCGAAGATCTGGCCCGTGACCTTCGCGCCCAGGTCGCTGGCGAGGTACACGGTCAGGGGCGCGATCTTGGCGCTCTCCATCGTCTTGAGACGCGCCACGCGCTCCATCTGGTCGGGGGTCTCGGTGGGGATCGTGCCGATCAGGCGGCTCCAGGCGAACGGGGCGATGCAGTTGGAGCGCACGCCGTACTTGGCCATGTCGAGCGCGATCGAGCGCGACAGGCCCGCAACGCCGAGCTTGGCGGCCATGTAGTTGGCCTGTCCGTAGTTGCCGATCAGGCCCGATGTGGACGTCATGTTCACAACCGCGCCGCCGCTCTTCCTGAAATGCGGCGCAGCTGCGCGCGCCATGAAGAACGAGCCGTTGAGATGCACGTCCACGACCGTCTGCCACTCGGGGATGGACATGTTGAAGAAAAAGCGGTCGCGCAGGATGCCGGCGTTGTTCACCAGCGCGTCGATGCGGCCGAAGGTCTCCACCGCGGTGGCGATGATCTGCTGGGCGGATTCCCAGTTCGCGACGCTGCCGGTGTTGGCCACCGCCTTGCCGCCGGCCGCCTCGATCTCCGCGACGACCTTGTGCGCCGGGCCCTGGTCTGCGCCTTCGCCGCTGAGCGATACGCCGAGGTCGTTGACGACGACGCTCGCGCCCTCGCGCGCCATGGCCAGCGCGATGTCGCGCCCGATACCGCCGCCGGCGCCCGTCACCACCACCACCTTGCCCTCCATCGATGCCGCCATTGCTCCTCCTGTTCTTTTTTTCGCGGACCGGATGCCTGGCCCGCCGGGTTCGTCGTGCGCCGGCACGATGATAAGAAGGCCGCTCGCCGGACGGCAGGAGGGCGGTCACCCGGCGACCGGACCTGGGCAAGCGCGCGTCGGCGTCGCCTCGACGTGTGGAAACGCCCGTGTGGCACGCGGGTCGAGCGGCGCTAGCGTGGCGTGCAACCTGTCGATGAGGACCCGACCCATGCGCTGCCTGGCGCTCCTGAGTTCCCTTTGTTCCCTGTGTCTCGTCTCCATGGCCGCGGCGCAGGCCGCGATATACCGCTGCGAGGCCGGCGGGGCCAGGGTCTACACCGACCATCCCTGTGCCGCCGGCGCGGTGCCGCAGGCGCTGCCGGCGATCGGCGTGATGCCGGCCGGCCCGCAGGCCGACCTGGCTGGAGCGCACGACACGCTGCGCGAGCGGCATCAGAAAGCGCGCGCGAAGGACGACGCGCAGTGGCTCAAGGACCACCAGAAGCGCAGGGCGACCGAGGCGAGCATGAGCGCCGCGGCGCGCGACCACCGCGTGGTCAAGGACATGGATGCCGACCAGGTGCGGCGCGCGCTGGGCGCACCGGACGAGGTCAGTCGCAAGGATGGCGTCGAGCGCTGGATCTACGTGGAGGGCAGGAAGCGGCGGACGGTGGTGCTCAAGGACGGCCGCGTTTCGGGCGCCGGCGTCGCCAGAAAGGGTGGGTGAGGGGACGCGTCCGGCTTGAGTCGACGGGCATCCTCTTGAAACAATGGTGACCGCGCCCATTCAGGCCTCACGGTTCAACGCGTCCCCTGCCATGCCTCTCTACGAATACGGATGCGCCGCCTGCAGCGCGGTGTCGGAAATCAACCACCGGATGTCCGACCCTGCGCCCACCGACTGCCCCGTCTGCGGGGCGCCCCAGCTGTCGAAGATGATCTCGGCGGCGGGTTTTCGCCTGAAGGGCGCGGGCTGGTACGAGACCGACTTCAAGGCCGACGGCAAGCGCAACCTTGCCGGAGACGCTGGCGATGTCGCCCCCGCAAGCGCCAAATCCGACGACAAGCCAGCGGCTAAGCCGGTTGCGGATGCCAAGCCGGCAGCGGCCAAGGCCGAACCCAAGGGCGAAACCAAGAGCGAAACCAAGAGCGAGTCCAAGCCGGCCGTCGCGCCCGTTTCGAAGCCGTCGAGCCCGAGCAGCAGCCCCTCGACCTGAGGCTCGCCGCGGTCGTCCAAGCAGCGGCAGGGTTTACGCGGCTACAATCCGCGCCTCTTTTTAGCCGCGCGATGCACTCATGCGTTCCCATTACTGCGGTCAGGTCACGGAAGTCCTGATCGGTGAGACCGTCACGGTCTGTGGCTGGGTCCATCGCCGTCGCGATCATGGCGGCGTGATCTTCATCGATCTGCGCGATCGCGAAGGCCTCCTGCAGTGCGTTTTTGACCCGGATACGGCCGAGGCCTTCGCGCTCGCCGACCGCTTCCGTTCGGAGTACGTGGTCAAGATCACGGGTCGCGTGCGACCGCGCCCGACGGGCACCGAGAACGCGAATCTCGCGACGGGAAAGATCGAGGTCCTGGCCCAGCAGGCCGAACTGCTGAATCGCGCCGAGACGCCTCCGTTCCAGCTCGACGACGACAACGTCGGCGAGGACACGCGCCTGAAGTTCCGGTACATCGACCTGCGCCGCCCGTCGCTGCAGAAGAGCCTGCGCCTGCGCCACGACATCATTCGTCGCATGCGCAACTTCATGGACGAGAACGGGTTCGTCGACGTGGAGACCCCGATCCTGACGCGTGCCACGCCCGAGGGCGCACGCGATTACCTGGTGCCGTCGCGCACGCATCCGGGGCACTTCTTCGCGCTGCCGCAGTCGCCGCAGCTGTTCAAGCAGCTGCTGATGGTGGGCGGCCTGGACCGCTACTACCAGATCGCGCGCTGCTTCCGTGACGAGGACCTGCGCGCGGATCGCCAGCCGGAGTTCACGCAGCTCGACATCGAGACCTCGTTCCTGACCCAGGCCCAGATCATGGAGATCGTGGAAGCCCTGGTGAAGGACCTGTTCAAGGCCGTGCTGAACGTGGACCTGGGTAGCCTGCCGCATCTGCCGCATGCCGAGGCCATGGCCCGCTACGGTTCGGACAAGCCGGACCTGCGCAACCCGCTCGTGCTGGTCGACATCAAGGACCTCGTTGCGGATTCCGACTTCAAGGTCTTCGCCAATCCGGCGAAGGACCCGAGGTGCCGCGTCACGGCCCTGCGCGTTCCCGGCGGCGCCGACAAGCTGTCGCGCGGCCAGATCGACTCCTACACCGGTTTCGTCGGTCAGTACGGCGCCAAAGGCCTCGCCTGGATCAAGGTCAACGACACGGCCAAGGGTCGCGAAGGCCTGCAGTCGCCGATCGTGAAGAACCTGTCCGATGCAGCGCTGACGGGAATCCTCGAGCGCACCGGCGCGGTCAACGGCGACCTGCTGTTCTTCGGCGCGGACAAGGCGAGCGTCGTCAGCGACGCGCTCGGCGCGCTGCGGCTGAAGGTCGGTCGCGACACCGGCATCACCGGCGAGGGCTGGAAGGCGTTGTGGGTGGTGGACTGGCCGATGTTCGAACACGACGACAAGGACAATCGCTGGGTCTCCCCGCACCATCCGTTCACCGCGCCGCGCCAATTCGACGCTGCCGCGATCAAGGCCGACCCGGGGTCGATCGTCTCGCAGGGCTACGACATCGTGCTCAACGGCGTGGAGCTCGGCGGCGGGTCGGTGCGTATCCACCGCACCGACGTGCAACAGGCCGTGTTCGAGCTGCTGGGCATCGGACCGGAAGAACAGCAGGAGAAGTTCGGCTTCCTGCTCGAGGCGCTGTCGTACGGTGCACCCCCGCATGGTGGCCTGGCCATCGGCGTCGACCGGCTCGTGATGCTGATGACCGGCGGTAGCTCGATCCGCGAGGTCATTGCCTTCCCCAAGACCCAGACCGCGCACGATCCGCTGACCAACGCGCCGGGTACGGTGGATGCCAAGAGCCTGCGTGAGCTCAACATCCGTAGCACTTTTGTCAAAACCACTGAAACCACGGAGCCGCGTTGACGGTCCAAGCGTCCGCGAGACTCCCGAGGATAACGATGCACAAGATGATCAAGACGGTTGCGGCCACTTCGGCCGCCGTGCTGCTGCTGTCCTCCTGCCACGGTATCGGAGGCGGCACCAGCCCCCAATCCCTGAAGATCGTTCAGATCACGCCGGCCACGGTGCTGACCGAGGCCTTCATCCGCGGCGAGCAGCAGCCGGGGCAGGCGTATACCTGCGTGCGCAGCCTGGTCCAGGCCTACATCTTCTTTGACGACGACAGCGTCGGTAACTTCACGCGTCGCGTGAAGTGGGTGAGCAGCGACCCCAGCGTCGTCACCGTCAGCAATTTCGACGAGGTGGTGCCGAACAATCCAACCAATCGCTTCGACTACGGCTCGCTCGCCCCGCTGGCGCCCGGAACGGCGACCATCACGGCGACCTACCTGGACATGACGGCGACGATCCCGATCACCGTTGACACCGCTGGCGCCATCACGATCACCCCGTCCGACATGCGGCTCGTGCCCAAGTCCTTCCAGTCCCTTCGCGCCTCGGCGATGCTCGGGGGCAAGATGGTCGACCTGACCACGCAGACGCAGTTCTCGCTCGACGGCGAAGACGACGACGACGACCTGCCGGACGCCACCGACCCGACCGACCTGGACAACTACGCGACGCTGTCGGACACCGGCGCCCTTGCCGCGGTCGCCGCCAGCGCACCGTTGACCGCGCGCGGCGTCCTCAACGTGGTCGGGGGCGCCTGCGCCACCAGCCCGGCCGCGCGCTCCAGCGCGACTCTGCAGGTCGTCGATATTCCGACTGCGCCCTCACCCAACCCGCTGAAGCTGGGTCTGAGCCTGGAGCCCGAGGACGGCTACACCACGACGTTCGCGGAGGGCACCTCGCAGTTCCTCAAGCTGATCGCGCGCTTCGGCGACTTCAACGGCGACGGCGATGCCGACGACCCGAACGAGTTCCAGGATCTGTCGTTCCTGCCGCTGGCGCCCGCCTTCACGTCTTCGAATACGGACGACGTCAACTTCATCGGCTCGAGCCTGCTGGGACGCGGCTCGCTGGTCTACGGCACCCAGGATGTCGAGGACGTGGGCGTGGCGCGGGCGGACGGCACGTCGAACCTGAGCGCGATATTCGGCGCAGCGCCGTCTCTCACGCCCCCCGACCCCGGCGTGGCGTCCACCGTGCTGCCGGTGATTATCCGCGACCTGCCGCTGCGCACGATCGAAATCAAGTCCAGCGCGGAACGTGACCCGGCCGATGGCCTCTGCACCGTTGCCGATACCTTCGGTCCCGTGCCCTCGACGCTGACGACCGGCAAGTTCATCTGCCTGCGCGCCATCGGCACCTTCGGCCTGGGTGCGACGCCCAGCGGAACGGACTTCGTCCAGGACATCACCAAGGACGTCGTCTGGACGACCCTGGGAACCGCCACCCTGAACATCGCCAACGGCCGCGTCGTCGGCGCCGGTCTTGCTACCGGCTCCAGCGTGCTCCAGACCGAGGGCACCTGCGCGAATCTCGAGGTCTGTCCCGAGACGATCACGGCCTCGTTCTCCTCCACGCAGCGCGATCCGGCGGACAACGTCGCCAAGGTCGTGACCATCACGCAGACCGCGAACATCAACGTCCAGCAGCCGGCGGCGACGCCGTAAGCGGTCGAGGTAAAGCGGGGCGAAATCTTCTTCCGCCCCGCAGCTTTTGGCCCCCGGGCCCGGACGACCCTCTCTCTCAGCCCGTGCGCTTTGCGCGCACGTGGCTGCGGGCCAGCGCCAGCTCGAACTCCTCGCCCATCGCCAGCGACTGGGCGTCGCGGATGACGCGGCCATCGGCGCCGCGCGCAATGGCATAGCCGCGATCGAGCACGGCCGAAGGATTCAGGCTGTTCAGCAGGGCGCCGTTTCGGACCAGGTCCTGCCGGCGCGCCGACAGGCGGACCCGCAAGGCGCGCGCGTGGCGTTCGTCCAGCGCGTCGAGACGCGCTCGCGCCGACGACAGTGCCGCGGCGTATCGCGCCGTCGAAACGCGCTGGTGCGCGGCGAGGAACCGGGCCTGATGTTCGCGCAGGCAGCGCAGCATGGTTGCGGCGAGCCGCGCTTCGGCCTCGTCCACGCGCTGCGCGCGAAGCTGCAGCGCGCGCGAAGGATGGAGTTGCGCCATGCGCAGGGTGAGCCGCTCAAGGCGCTCGCCCAGCCGGTCCAGGGAACGCGCCTGCGCCAGCCCGGCCGCAGCAGCCAGGCCCCTGACCCGCGCGAGCAGGGCCGCCGCGTCGGGGCTGACCAGTTCGGCCGCGGCTGTCGGGGTAGGCGCGCGAAGGTCGGCGACGAAATCCGCGATCGTGGTGTCGGTCTCGTGCCCGATGCCCGTCACGACCGGCACCGTACAGGCACGTATCGCGCGCGCCACGCTCTCCTCGTTGAAGGTCCACAGATCCTCGAGCGAACCGCCGCCGCGCACCAGAAGAACGGCGTCGATCGCGCAGCGCTGCGGAAGGCGGTTCAGGGCCCGCACGATGGCGGGTGCGGCGGCGGCGCCTTGCACCGGTACGGGCCACAGGAATACGCGCAGCAGCGGGAAGCGGCGCGACAGCGCCGCGAGCACGTCCTGCACCGCCGCACCCGTGGCCGAGGTGATCAGCCCGATCCGGCGCGGCAGCGCGGGCAGCGGGCGCTTGCGCGCGGCATCGAAGAGGCCTTCGGCGAGCAGCCGACGCCGGAGGTCTTCAAACGCGCGCAGCAGCGCGCCTTCGCCGGCCGGCTCCATGTGTTCGCAGATGAGCTGCAGATCGCCGCGTGCGGTGTAGAAGCTCACCTGTGCGCGCATCAGCACGCGGTCGCCGTTCTGCGGCGACGGCCGCACCAGATAATTGGCGTTGCGGAACATCGCGCAGCGGATCTGCGCCTGCGCATCCTTGAGCGTGAAGTACCAATGTCCCGACGCTGGCTTCGAGAGATTCGAGATCTCGCCTTCGACCCACAGGCGCGGCAGCGAATCCTCGACCAGCGCGCGCAGCATCTCCGCCAGTTCGGAGACCGTGTGCACGGTTCGGGGCGCAGAAATGTTCACGAGGGCTAGGGGCGGACGGGAGTCGTCCGTATAATAGGTTCTCGACGGAGCCTTTCATGCGCATTCAAACCGAGGCCCTGACGTTTGACGACGTCCTGCTGCAGCCGGCCTATTCGGAAGTTCTCCCGCGCCAGGTCAACCTGACCACGCGCCTCACCTCGCGGATCGTGCTCAACATCCCGCTGTTGTCCGCGGCGATGGACACCGTCACGGAGGCCAAGCTCGCCATCGCCCTCGCGCAGGAAGGGGGCATGGGCATCGTGCACAAGAACATGACAGCCGAGCGCCAGGCCGCCGAGGTTCGCGCGGTCAAGAAGTACGAGTCCGGCGTGATCACCGACCCCATCGTGGTGCCGCCGGACATGACCATCGGCGAGGTGCTCAAGCTCACGCGCGCCAACCGGATCTCCGGCGTGCCCGTGGTCGACGGCAAGAACCTCGTCGGCATCGTGACCAGCCGCGACCTGCGCTTCGAGACCCGCTACGGCGAGCCCGTCAGCGTGGTGATGACGCCCAAGGAACGACTGATCACGGTCAAGGAAGGCGCCTCGCGCGAGGAAGTCATCGCCAAGCTGCACCAGTACCGCATCGAGAAGGTGCTCGTGGTCAGCCCGGGGTTCCAGCTGCGCGGCATGATCACGGTGAAGGACATCCAGAAGTCCAGCGACTTCCCGCTCGCCTGCAAGGACGAAAGGGGCCGCCTGCGCGTCGGCGCGGCCGTCGGCACGGGTCCCGAAACCGAGGAGCGCGTCGCCGGCCTCGTGCACGCGGGCGTGGACGTGGTCGTCGTGGACACCGCGCACGGACATTCGCGCGGCGTGCTCGACCGCGTCACCTGGATCAAGCGGCAGTACCCCGATCTGCAGGTCATCGGCGGCAACATCGCCACGGCCGAGGGCGCCTTGGCGCTGGCCGACGCGGGCGCCGACGCGGTCAAGGTCGGTATCGGTCCCGGGTCGATCTGCACCACGCGCGTCGTCGCTGGCGTGGGTGTGCCGCAGATCAGCGCCGTGATGGCGGTGGCCGAAGCGCTGAAGTCGCGCAACGTGCCGCTGATCTCGGACGGCGGTGTCCGTTATTCGGGCGATTTCTCCAAGGCGCTCGCGGCCGGTGCGCACGCGGTGATGGTCGGCTCGATGCTCGCCGGCACCGAGGAAGCTCCCGGGGAAGTCGAGCTCTACCAAGGCCGCTCGTACAAGTCGTATCGCGGCATGGGTTCGCTGGGCGCGATGTCGCAGGTGCAGGGGTCGAAGGATCGCTACTTCCAGGACACCACGAGCGAGGTCGAGAAGCTGGTGCCCGAGGGCGTTGAAGGCCGCGTGCCGTACAAGGGCCCGATGGCGGCGATCATTCACCAGATGATCGGCGGGCTGCGTGCATCCATGGGCTATACGGGTTGCAGCAGCGTCGAGGATCTGCGCACGAAGACGACGTTCGTGAAGATCACCGCCGCCGGCATCAAGGAAAGCCACGTCCACGACGTGACGATCACGAAGGAAGCGCCGAACTACCGCACGCAGTAGGCGCGTCGTTACACGGTGTAAGGGCAGGCTTCGCCTGCCCGCGGGCAGCTAGGTCGCCGTGTAGAAATAGACCTCGGGCTGCGACAGCAACGCGTCGTCGGCTCGATCGAGCACGAGGCTCGTCTTCGCGCAGGCCGACACCTGCAGGACGGCGCTCGCGACGAAACCCTCTTCCGTCACTGAAGCGTCCACCACCTCGCCGACCGCCTGGCCATCGCCATCGGCATCGCGGATCGACGTGCCCGGCGCCGGCGCAGCGCCTGGACCCCGGACGAGGAACATCCGTTTCTTGAGATTCCCCAGGTAATGCAGTCGCGCGACGACTTCCTGCCCGGTGTAGCAGCCCTTGTCGAAGCTGATACCGCCGATCAGGTCTAGATTTGCCATCTGCGCGACCCATCGATCCTGGGTCTCGGGGTAGACCACCGGGATCCCGGCCCGTATCAGCGAGGTACGTTCCTGAGTCTGCGTCTCGGCGTCCGTCGCGCGGGGCCCCAGGAGCGCGAGGCTGACCTTCGACCGCAACACGAACATTCGAAGGCGTCTGGATACCGGCTCTAGCAGCGCTTGCGGCATCCGCAGGTCGATCGCATCGCCGTCGCGGACCATCAGCATCACGGCCAGCATGCGGCCCTTGGGACTGTTGTAGGAGGCCCAGGCTGCGCGTTCCGGCGTCAGCGCGCGGAGATCGGCGCTGAGCTGGCCCTGCAGGAAATTCTCCGCGTCGGCGCCGCTCACGCGCAGAGCGGCCCACGAATCGAGCGTAAAAGCGCGGACCCCGGGTGTTCCAGGGGCTAGCGGAAGTGGCTCGGAAAGGGAATACGGATCGGACATTCGTTGCTAGCGCGGCATCGGGTTTGCGAAAATACCAAGGTCCTGAGCGTCAGTGTGCCCCGGCCCTCCATGAATGACAGCGCTGATCCCGTCGTCCGCAGCTTCGTACGGAAGCAGGACGACGTCGTTCCGCTCGCGGAATTTCTTGCTAACGCCCGGTTCACGCCGGAGCACTCGACGCCCCCACCGAAGCTGGCACCCGTAACGACGCAGGCTCAAGGAGTCGTCCCGGAAATCGGAGGCCGCAAGAACGGCCTGGATCCGACCCGCTACGGCGATTGGGAAAAAGACGGCCGCTGCATCGATTTTTAACCCACGTAGTCCGCGGCGGGTCTCGTCGCGGATCTTGAAGGTACGCCATGTCCACACCCAATCCGCCGTCGGGCCCGAATCGGCCGCTGTCGCCGTTCATGATCGGGCCGTATTACAAGCCCCAGCTGACGTCGATGCTGTCGATCACCCATCGCGTGACGGGCATGGCCCTGAGTTTCGGCACCCTGCTGCTGGCGGGTTGGCTGATTGCGCTGTCGAGCGGACCCGACGCCTACCACGCGTATTCGAAGCACGTGCTCGCCTGGTATGGCCAGATCCTGCTGCTCGGCTGGAGCTGGGCGCTGCTCTATCACCTGTGCAACGGCATCCGGCACCTGTTCTGGGACGTGGGCAAAGGCTTCTCCCTGCCCGCCGCATACAGGAGCGGCTATGCCGTCATCGCCGTGTCCGGAGTCCTGACCCTTGCGGTCTGGGCCCTGGCCTACCTGACCTGAGGAGTTCGCCATGAGTCTTCGTTCTCCTCTGGGTCACGCGCGCGGCCTGGGTTCTGCCAAGGACGGCACGCATCACTTCTGGGTGCAGCGTGTTTCGGCCATCGCGCTGGTGCCGCTGACGCTGTGGTTCGTGTTCAGCGTGGCCAAGCTCGCCGGCGCCAGCTACGAGCAGGTGCATTGGTGGGTCAGCTATCCCGCCGTCGCGGTGACCCTGGTGCTGTTCATCGCCACGGCGCTGTACCACTCCATGCTCGGCGTCCAGGTGGTCATCGAGGACTACGTAGGTGGCGAGGGCATGAAGCTGACGACCCTGCTGCTCTCGAAGTTCTTCCACGCCGCCGTTGCCGTCGCCGCGATCTTCGCGGTGCTGAAAGTCGCGCTGAGCTGATCGACATGACCCAAAACAAGAACTCGGCCTACGAAATCGTTCACCACGAATACGACGTCGTTGTCGTCGGCGCCGGTGGCTCCGGCCTGCGCGCGACGCTGGGCCTGGCCGAGTCGGGCCTCAAGACGGCCAACATCACCAAGGTATTCCCCACGCGCTCGCACACCGTGGCAGCGCAGGGCGGCATCTCCGCGGCCCTGTCCAACATGGGCAAGGACGACTGGCGCTGGCACTTCTTCGACACCGTGAAGGGTTCGGACTGGCTCGGCGACCAGGACGCCATCCAGTACATGACGCGCGAGGCCATCCCCGCGATCATCGAGCTCGAGCACTACGGCCTGCCGTTCTCGCGCACGCCGGAAGGCAAGATCTACCAGCGTCCGTTCGGCGGCATGACCACCGAATACGGCGCGGGCCCGCCGGCTCAGCGCACCTGCGCCGCCGCCGATCGCACCGGCCACGCGATGCTCCACACGCTCTACCAGCAGAGCTTGAAGTGCAAGGCGCAGTTCTTCGTCGAGTACTTCGCGCTGGACCTGCTCATGGACGCGGACGGCAGCTGCCGCGGCGTCATGGCCTGGGACCTGTCGACCGGCAAGCTGCACCGCTTCCGCGCGCAGATGGTGATCCTCGCCACCGGTGGTTACGGCCGAGCCTACTTTTCGGCGACGTCGGCGCACACCTGCACCGGCGACGGCAATGCGATGGTGCTGCGCGCCGGCCTGCCGCTGCAGGACATGGAGTTCGTGCAGTTCCACCCGACCGGCATCTACGGATCGGGCTGCCTGATCACGGAGGGTGCCCGCGGGGAAGGCGGGTACCTGACGAACAAGAACGGCGAGCGCTTCATGGAACGCTACGCGCCGAGCGTGAAGGACCTGGCGCCGCGCGACATGGTGAGCCGCTCGATGGCCACGGAGATCCGCGAAGGGCGCGGCGTCGGCGAGGAAGGCGATCACATCCATCTTCATCTCGAGCACCTGGATCCGGCGCTGCTGCACGCGCGCCTGCCCGGCATCTCCGAGAGCGCGAAGATTTTCGCTGGCGTGGACGTCACGCGCGAGCCGATCCCGGTCGTGCCGACCGTCCACTACAACATGGGCGGCATCCCGACCCTGTTCACGGGCGAAGTCGTGACGCTCAAGGACGGCCAGCCCGACACGGTCGTTCCCGGCCTGATGGCGGTGGGCGAGGCGGCCTGCGTTTCCGTGCACGGCGCCAATCGCCTGGGTTCGAATTCGCTGCTGGACCTGGTCGTGTTCGGTCGCGCAGCGGCGATCCAGTCGGCCAAGCTGGTTAAGGCCAGCCAGTCTCACAAAACGATTCCGAGCACGTCGGAGGACGCGTGCATCGCGCGCCTCGACAAGCTTCGCAACGCCAAGGGCAAGACGCTGACCGCGAACCTGCGCCTCGACATGCAGAAGACCATGCAGAAGCACTGCGCGGTGTTCCGTGACGGGCCGACGATGCAGGAGGGCGTGGCCAAGCTCAAGACCATCGTCGAAGGGTTCTCGAATGACCTGTCGGTTGTCGATCGCTCGATGGTGTGGAACTCCGACCTCGTGGAGGCGCTGGAGCTGGACAACCTGCTGGGCCAGGCGCTGGTCACCATCGTCTGCGCCGAGAACCGCAAGGAATCGCGCGGTGCGCATGCGCGCGACGATCTCAAGGATCGCGACGACCACGAGTGGATGAAGCACACGCTGGCGTGGCGCGAGTCCGACACGGGCGTGAAGATCGATTACCGCCCGGTGCACATGAACACGCTCGACTCCGACGTGGACGTGATCCCGCCCAAGAAGCGCGTGTACTAACGGATAGCCGAGCAAGCCATGGCCCAGTTCACTCTCCCCAAGAATTCCACGATCAACAAGTCGGCCGGTCGCAAGTACCCGGCACCGACGGGCGCCAAGAAGGTTCAGACCTTCAAGGTGTACCGCTACGACCCCGATACCGGCGAGAACCCGCGCGTCGACAGCTACGAGGTCGACATGTCGGCCTGTGGCCCGATGGTTCTCGACGCGCTGATCAAGATCAAGAACGAGATCGATCCGACGCTGACGTTCCGCCGCTCCTGCCGCGAAGGCATCTGCGGTTCCTGCGCGATGAACATCGACGGCACCAATACGCTGGCCTGCATCAAGGGCTGCGACGAGGTGAAGGGCGACGTTGCGATCTACCCGCTGCCGCACATGCCGGTGGTGAAGGATCTGGTGCCGGACATGACGCATTTCTACGCGCAGCTCGCGAGCGTCGAGCCCTGGCTCAAGACGGATTCGCCGGCACCGACGCGCGAGCGCCTTCAGAGCGAGGAAGACCGCGCGAAGCTCGACGGCCTCTACGAATGCATCCTCTGCGCGTGCTGCTCGACGAGCTGCCCGAGCTACTGGTGGAACGGCGATCGTTACCTGGGTCCCGCAGTGCTTCTGCAGGCGTATCGCTACATCGTCGACTCGCGCGACGAGGCCACGGGCGAGCGGCTCGACCAGCTCGAGGATCCGTTCAAGCTGTATCGCTGCCACACGATCATGAATTGCACGAAGACCTGCCCGAAGGGTCTCAACCCGGCCAAGGCGATCGCCGAGACCAAGAAGCTGCTGGTGGAACGGCGCACCTGATCCGGGCGTTCGAATTAAGAAAGGCCCCGCGGGTGAAGTGACCCCGGAAAGCTGGACGTAGCGGTGTCGTTAGACGGAAGCAGGCTGGGTGCGGGCCTGATGTCCGCCGATCGAAACGCGAAAGCACCGCAACGGGGCATCCACCGAGAGGATCGCCGATGACCGTCCAGCTCAATCACACCATCGTCTGGTGCCGAGATCAGAACCTCTCGGCGGCCTTTCTGACGGACGTGCTCGGCCTGCCTGAGCCGCGGCGCTTCCTGCATTTCCTCGTCGTTGATCTGTCGAACGGCGTGTCGATGGACTACTACCAGACGGGAAACGCGCCATCACCGCAGCACTATGCCTTCCTGGTCAGTGATGCAGAGTTCGATGCGGGCTTCCAGAGGATCCGCGATCGCGGGCTCGAATTCTGGGCCGATCCGGCGCGGACGAAAACCGGGGAGATCAATCATCACTTCGGCGGGCGCGGCGTCTATTTCCGCGACCCGGACGATCACCTGATGGAGATGATCACGAAGCCCTACGGGGATCCTGAGGATCTTTGATCGAAAGCCCGCGCCGGAACGAAGTCCGGGGCTTTTCCTCCCGGATCGAGCGCAGGCCAGGACTTTGTCCGGGCTACGGGTGCGCTACGCCGCGACCTTGTCCCGCCCGAGCCTGAACACCGACGATCACACGCGCCGTCAGGCCCTGCTGGCGCAGGCGGTGCAGAAGCTACATTCCGGAAAAACCAGCGCCCACGATCAGCGCGTCGTAGGTCTGGACGGGCTTGGCGGATGCTGTCGTGATCATGGCTGCCGTTCCTGTTGATTACCGAACTCGGGTGGCTCCGGCGGTTCGTTCGCAAGACTGCCGCTGACCGGCTATCGGGGCTGCCTTACATGTTCTCCGAGGCGCAGCCCGGTGCTCGCGCCTCCCGCGTGGCCGGGACCGAGTGTGGGCCATGCATGCCCCGGGTCGAACCTAGGGGAGCCGGAGGTAGCCGGGCCGGTCTAGCGGGCGGGCGCCATACCCGTCGCCGAACTGGCGCGCGGCCACGAGAGCCAGAGCATCAGCACTGCCGGCAGGACCACGAGGACGCAGTCGAGCAGGAAGAAATCAAGCTCGGCGCGACCTGCCAGCAGATCCCAGAGATGCAGGAAAGAGTGCGCAATCTGCAGGACCGCCGCCGCGATGGCGGCGGCCGCGCCGCGTAGTGGATCTACTACGAACCAGATCAGCGCCCAACTGCAGACCAGGTAGGCGAGGCCGATGTCGCGCACGAAATGCGGATTGAACGGGCCGGTCGGCGGTACGCTGGGCACCATCTGATACCAGGTCGACGGCAGCAGGAGCATCGCCAGGCCGTTGAGGCCGAGGATCGCGGCGACGGTCCAGGTCAGGGCTTTGCGCATGGGCTCTCTCCTCTACGTTTCTTTCGTGTTTTCTTTGGGCGCCTTCTGCTTCTCGCGTACGTACAGCGCGCTCGAGCCGCCTTCGGGGCGCTTGCGATGGTCCACCTCGAACAGTCCGATCGCAACGACGAGGTCGCTGAGCTTGCGATACGTCCAGGTGCGTGGATCGAAGTCCGGCGCTTGCTTCGAGATGTGCTGACCCACCGCGCCCAGATGCGCCCAGCCGTCCTCGTCCGACGCCGCCTTGATGCCCCCGCGCAGCAGGCCCATGAGCCGCGTATCGCTGCGCAGTTCCTTGGTGCTCCTCTTCTTCGGCATTGCCTGCTCGGTCGCTTCCTCGACCGGCGCGAGCAGCTCCGTGTAGATGAACTTGTCGCAGGCCGAGACGAAGGGCTTGGGCGTCTTCTGCTCGCCCAGGCCGTAGGCCATCAGGCCCGCCTCGCGGATGCGCACGGCCAGGCGCGTGAAGTCCGAATCGCTGGACACGATGCAGAAGCCATCGAATCGGTTCGTGTAGAGCAGGTCCATCGCGTCGATGATCAGCGCGCTGTCGGTGGCGTTCTTGCCCGTCGTGTTCGCGAACTGCTGGATGGGCTGGATCGCGTGTTCGGCCAACACCTTCTTCCAGGACGCGAGGTTGGGCTGCGTCCAGTCCCCGTAGATGCGCTTGACGGTCGCGGTGCCGTATTTCGCGATCTCGGCGAACAGCGCCTCGGTCATCGCCGCGAGCTTGGTGGTGTTGTCGGCGTCGATGAGGACGGCCAGGCGCGCGGTGGTGCTGGGGGATGGGGACATGGGGTTCTCCGTTGCCCCCTGCAGCCTAGCGGATGCGCGTTCACGCGGCAGGGCGGGCGCTGCGCGGTGCCGGCGCATCGTCGACAATCGCACCATGGAAGAAACCGACGAACGACGCCTGCGCTGGCTGCTGCGGCGCGGCATGAAGGAACTCGACGTGATGGTGATGCGCTACCACGCGCAGCGCTATGCCGGCGCGCCGGCCGAGGAACGCGCTGCGTTCGTGCAACTGCTGGAGACCGCGGAGGACCCCGATATCTGGGCCTGGGCGATGGGTTACGCGGAACCGCCAGCCGGGTACCTCGCGCTGCTCGAGCAGCTGCGCATCTACCGGGAGACGCGGTGAGCGTCGCGCTGGAGCTGCCGCTCAAGTCGTCCGCGCGCGCGCACCAGCTGATGTTCTGGATGCACGTGCTGCCGCTCGCGTTGATGCCGATGGCGATGGAAGCCGGCGCGCTGATGGTGGGCGTGGCTCTGGCGATCGCGTTGTCGTGGGTTGGCGTGCGTCGTCATGCGGCATTCGGTTTCGGACCCGGCGCGATCGTGCGAATCGCGGTGGATCCGGATGGACGTTGGACGATCCAGAACCCGGCGGGCAAACGCCTCGACGTCAGCCTGCAAGGCGACAGCGTTGTGTGGTCATGGCTGCTGATCCTGAATTTCCGCGGAGAAGACGGGCGCCGTCGAAGCCGTGTGCTGCTTGGGGACGAGGCAGAGCCCGACGCCTTGCGCCGCTTGCGCACGAAGCTTGCGTCAGGGCCGGGCGATCCATCTGAAAAACCCAAGGTAGCGCCATGACCCGAATGCTTGCGACGCTGCTGATGTTGTTCCTGCTGGGAGGCTGCACCATGCTGGGCCCCAAGCGCGGCGAGATACCGCTCGCCTCGAACGTCGACCTGCCACGTTTCATGGGCGACTGGTACGTCATCGGGTTCATCCCGATCTTCCCGGAGCGCGACGCGCACAACCCGGTCGAAAGCTACCGCTTGAACGCGGACGGCACGATCGCAACGACGTACCGCTACCGCGACGGCTCGTTCGACAAGAAGCTCACGAAGAACACGCCGAAGGGTTTCGTCGTGCCGAATACGAACAACGCGCTGTGGGGCATGCAGTTCCTGTGGCCGTTCAAGGGCGAGTACCGCATCGCGTACGTCGAGCCGGACTACTCGGTGACGATCGTGGCGCGCAACAAGCGCGACTACGTGTGGCTCCTGGCGCGCAGGCCCGAGATGGACGACAGGGCGTACGCCCGTTATCGCGAGTTGATCGCCGCCATGGGCTACGACATGTCCGAGTTCACGCGTACGCCGCAGCAGTGGCCGGAGAAGGAGCCGCGACCGCCGTTGTAGGCCACCTGTTTCCGCTGCCCGCGCGCTTTTCGTGGGGAGCGGAAGATCATCGAATGCGACGGTGTCCGAAAACGGCCAGACAGGCTGGTGGTCCGAAGACACAATGGCGGCATGCGACTCGATCCGGCGCTGTGCTACGAAGCCATGAAATCGCGCGACACGCGATTCGACGGCCGTTTTTTCGTCGGCGTTTCGACCACTGGCATCTACTGCCGTCCCGTGTGCACGGCGCGCACGCCGGGCCGCGATCGCTGCACGTTCTACGCGCACGCGGCGGCCGCGGAGGACTCGGGCTTCCGTCCCTGCCTGCGATGCCGACCGGAGCTTGCGCCGGGTGCCGCGCCCATCGATGCGCAGCGCAGCGCGGCGTGCTGGATGTTCGCTCGCATCGAATCGGGCGCGCTGAACGAATCGGATTTCGAGCAGCTCGCGAAAGAGTACGGCCTGTGCTCGCGCCAGCTTCGCCGTGCCGTGGTCGGCGAGTTCGGCGTCACGCCGATCCAGCTCGCGCAGACGCGGCGACTCCTGCTGGCCAAGCAGCTCCTCACCGAAACGCAGCTCCCGATGGCCACACTCGCTCACGCGAGCGGCTTTTCCAGCGTGCGGCGGTTCAACGCGCTGTTCAGCGCCCGCTACGCGCTCAACCCGCAGCGCTTCCGCAAGTCCGGAAGCAACAAGGCCGTGGCGGGGCAGGGCGTGAGCCTGCGCCTCGCGTACCGGCCGCCGCTGGCCTGGAACGAGCTGCGCTCCTTCCTCGTCGGTCGCGGTGCGCTCGGCGTGGAAGCCGCCGAAGGCGATCGCTACCTGCGAACCGTTGCGCTTGACGGTCGTCGCGGCTGGATCGCGGCGAAGCCGGTGGCCGGTCGCAACCTGCTCGAGGTCGAAATCTCGGCCGGGTTGGTACCGATACTCGCCAAGCTGCTGCCACGCATTCGCCGTCTCTTCGATCTCGATGCGCATCCCGAGCTGATCGCGCAGACGCTGTCGCGCGACCCGCGGCTCGCGCCGCTGGTGTCGGCGCGTCCGGGCCTACGCGTGCCGGGTGCGCTCGACGGCTTCGAACTCGCGCTCAGGGCGGTGCTCGGCCAACAGGTCACGGTCAAGGCGGCGACGACGTTGTTCGGCCGTTTCGCGCGCGCCTACGGCGAGTCCGCACAGACGCCGTTCGCAGGCCTGCTGTACTACGCCCCGCAGGCGGCACGCATCGCGCAGGCGAGCCTGCAGGAGATCATCGACCTGGGTCTGACGCAGCGACGCGCGCAGACCGTCCTCGACATGGCGCACGCGGTGGCCGATGGCCAGCTCGATCTCGACGGCGGTGCGCGCATCGAGGCCAGCCTCGAGCGCTTCGAGCAGATCGCCGGCATCGGTCCCTGGACCGCCCAGTACGTGGCGATGCGTGCGCTGCGCGATCCCGACGGTTTTCCACACTCGGACTTGGGCGTCATGAAGGCGCTCGGGCTCGTACGTCCCGCGCAGGTGATCGCGGCAGCCGAACCCTGGCGGCCATGGCGCGCCTACGCGGCCTTGCACCTATGGCTGGGACTCGCTTCCGGAGGATGAGCATGGGATCCGAACGACGACACACGCGCATCGCCAGTCCCATCGGGGAGATCCTGTTGGTCGCGGAAGGCGGGACGCTATGCGGGCTCTACATGAAGCTCGAGACTGGCTGGCTGCCGCGTACCGACCTGGGGATTCGCGACGACGGCATCCTGTCCGAGGCGCGCCGGCAACTCGCGGAGTATTTCGCGGGCACCCGCCGCGACTTCGACCTCGAACTGAAAATGCAGGGCACCGAGTTCCAGCGTCGCGTGTGGGATGCGCTCGTGGAAATTCCATTCGGCGAAACGCGCACCTATGGTCAGCAGGCGCGGCGCATCGGATTACCGGACGCCCCGCGCGCGGTGGGCGCGGCCAACGGGCAGAACCCGATCTCCATCATCGTGCCCTGCCATCGCGTGATTGGCGCCAACGGTGCGCTCACGGGTTACGGGGGCGGCATCGAGCGCAAGAAGTGGTTGCTGGCCCACGAGCAGGCCATGGCAAGTCCGCAGCGGTCTTTGCTCGGGTGAAATTGCGTGCGCGGCGCATACGCGAGAAGGGCTAGACCTCGCGACCCGGCAGCACGGTCGGCACCGCGGCGTCGAGCTTGCCGGGGTAATCCAGCGTGTAGTGAAGGCCACGGCTTTCCTTGCGCGCCATCGCGGAGCGCACGATCAGCTCGGCGCAGACCACGAGGTTTCGCAACTCGATCAGGTGATGGCTGACGCTGTAGTTGCCGTAGTAGTCCTGGATTTCGCGTTTGAGCAGCTCGATGCGGTTGAGTGCGCGCTCGAGGCGCTTGGTCGTGCGCACGATGCCCACGTAATCCCACATGAACGTGCGCAGCTCGAGCCAGTTGTGCGAGACCACGACGTCTTCGTTCGAATCGCGGACGCGCGAGGCGTCCCAGGGCTTGAGGGCCGGCGGCTCGGGCAGGCGATCGAGCCGATGGAGGATGTCCTCGGCCGCGGCCGTGGCGAACACCAGGCATTCGAGCAGCGAGTTCGAGGCCAGGCGGTTGGCGCCGTGCAGGCCGGTACAAGCGACTTCGCCGATCGCGTAGAGATTGTCGATGTCGGTGCGCGCGCGGAAATCCGTGATGACACCGCCGCAGGTGAAGTGCGCGGACGGCACCACGGGGATGGGCTCCTTCGTGATGTTGATGCCCAGTTCCAGGCAGTGCGCATAGATGCCGGGGAAGTGGTTCTTGAGCAGGTCGGCCGGTAGGTGCGTGACGTCGAGCAGCACGTGGCGCAGGCCCAGGCGCTTCATCTCGTGGTCGATGGCGCGGGCGACGATGTCGCGCGGCGCGAGTTCGGCGCGCTCATCGAAGCGCAGCATGAAGCGCTCGCCGGGCGCGCCATTCTCGCCCGGCAGGCGCAGGTAGCCGCCTTCGCCACGCAGCGCCTCCGTGATCAGGAAGGCGCGGGAGTCCTTGTGGTACAGGCAGGTCGGATGGAACTGCATGAACTCCATGTTGGCCGCGCGGCAGCCCGCACGCCACGCCATGGCGATGCCGTCGCCGGACGCGCCGTAAGGGTTCGACGAATACAGGTACACCTGGTTGGCGCCGCCGGTGCACAGCGCGACGACCTTGGCCGGCACGGCCTCGACCTCGTGGCTCTCGCGGTCGTAGAGGTACACGCCCTGCACGCGCTTCGAACTGCGGTCGACGATCAGGTCGAGCGCCACCGCGCGTTCGCGGATGCGGATGTTCGGATGGTTGGCCGCCAGCGAGGCCAGCGTGGTCTCGACCGCGCGGCCCGTGGAGTCGGCGGCGTGCACGACGCGGCGGTGGCTGTGGCCACCCTCACGCGTCAGGTGCAGTCGAGAGCCGGAGGGGTCGTCGTCGTCGCGCGTGAACGACACGCCCTGAGCGACCAGCCATCGGATCGCGTCCGGACCGCGTTCGACGGTGAAGCGCACGGCCTTCTCGTCGCACAGGCCGCCGCCGGCGATCAGGGTGTCGCGGACGTGGGCTTCCAGGCTGTCGCCGGCGTCGAGCACCGCCGAGATGCCGCCCTGGGCCCACAGCGTGGAGCCGGACTCCAACCGGGTCTTGGAGATCACCGTGACCTCGCGGCCCGCCTGCGCCAGGCGCAGGGCGAGCGTCAGCCCCGCAGCGCCACTGCCCAGAATCAATACATCCGAACTCATCCCCGAAGAGCCCCGCTTGGTAGACTGGCGCGATTATGAACGCGGAACGAGGGAGCGATGGCCCGTCGGGGCCATCAGGATTCTGAAAGCCGTTCCGCCACCCCCCTGTCGATGAGCGAAGAACCACCCGCCACACCCGGCATCGACGAGCAACTCGTCGAACGCGCGCAAGCGGGCGACCGCCGCGCGTTCGAACTGCTCGTTCGCAAGTACCAGTACAAGATCATTCAGCTGGTCGGACGGCTCGTGGGCGACGCCGACGCACCCGACGTGGCCCAGGAAACCTTCATCAAGGCCTGGCGCGCACTGAACGGATTCCGCGGCCAGAGCGCGTTTTACACCTGGCTGTACCGCATCGGCATCAACACCGCGAAGAACCACCTGGTGGCGCGCAGCCGGCGGCCGAGCAACCAGGACATCGACGTCGACGACGCCGAGCAGTTCGGGCACACCGAGCAGATGAGCGACGTCGACACTCCGGAAGCGGTGCTGCTGTCGGAGGAAATCAAACAGAAGGTCAGCGAGACGATCGCCAAGCTGCCACCCGACCTTCGCCAGGCCATCACGCTGCGCGAACTCGAAGGACTTTCGTACGAGGAGATCGCCGAGGTCATGAATTGCCCGATCGGTACCGTGCGCTCGCGTATCTTTCGGGCGCGCGAGGCGATCGATGTGGTGCTCAAACCGCTCATCGAGTGACGGATGAAAACGTTCCTTTCGTCGTACGTCGGGAACTTTCCCGTTAAGCTGCGGTTTAGCTGGGGTACGTGGTGACAAATCGGCGAACTGACCTACGAATGGTGTCTCCCATGCCTCAGGATTCCCTGTCTGCCTTGCTCGACGGCGAATGTACCGACGCGGAGTTGGATCGCCTGCTGGATGAAGTGGATCGTTCGCCCCAGGTGGGCCAGCAGTGGAGCCGCCTGTGCCTGGCGCGCGAAGCGAGCACCGGCATCCGCATCGGCAGGCAGCAGCCCTGCATCTGTGCGGATGTGATGGGCCGCCTGGATGCCGCGCCGGCCGCTGCCGACGCGAAAGTCGTGGACCTTGCGGTTCACAAGGCGGGCCGCCGTGGCCGGATCGCCTCGATGTGGAAGCCGGCGATCGGTTTCGCCGCCGCCGCGTCGGTGGGTGCCGCCGCGGTGATGTTCATCCAGCCTCGGCCGCACGGTACGGCGGCGGGTGCGGGCTTGGCTTCGGGCTACGTGCCGGCCGCGACACTGGCGTCGTGGTCACAGACGCCGGAACTCCGGACGGTCTCGACCGTTCCGGACGACGCCCATGCCCAGATGCTCCGCGAGTACCTGATCGATCACAGCAACGCCATCGCGGATGAAGGCGTGGGCGGCACGCTGCGGTACGCGCGCTTCGCCGCGCACAACTCCGAATCCCGGTCGCAGACGGACAGCCAGCCTTGAAGACCGCTTGTCTCGCGGTTCTTGCGGCCGGCCTGGTGCTGGCTCCGGGAGCGCGGGCCGCCGACGAAGCTGGCGACTGGCTCATCAAGATGAGCCAGGCCGCTCGGATCGCGAACTACGAAGGCGTGCTGGTCTACCGCGGAGACGACATCCTCGAGACCTTCCGGGTCACCCACCGTTTCGAGGACGGTTCGGAGCGCGAGCGCGTGCAGTCCATGACGGGCGAGGTGCGCGAAGTCCTCAAGCAGAACAACAAGGTCACCTGCCTGCTGCCCAAGGACCAGCGCCTGACGGCGAACCGCGCGGCAACGCCGAAGAGCCTGTTCAAGCCGCTGTCTCAGGAGCGCCTGCAGCAGATCGCGGGCGTCTACGAACTCAAGGAACTGGGCAAGGCGCGCGTCGCCGGCCGCAACTGCCGCGGGATCGCGATCGCGCCGCGGGACGAGTTCCGCTACGGGTACGAGCTGTGGGCCGACAGCGAGAGCGGCGTGCCGTTGAAGCTGAGCTTGGTGGCGCCTGGTGGCGGCCTGCTCGAGCAGATGTTCTTCACCGAGGTGCGGTTTCCCGCCAGCATCCCGGAATCCGCGTTCGCCGCGGACGTGCCCGCCGCGCAGGCGCGGGAGTCCACCGCGGCGGCAGCCGACGCCATCGCACAGGCACATGAGCGCGAGCCGGTCGCCGAGGAAACTACCGCGGATATCGGGCCCTCCCAGTTCTCGAAGCTCCCGCCGGGTTTCCGCGTCGTGCGCCGCGAGATCCGCGCGTCACCCGCCGGGGTGCGTGAGCACCTGCTGCTGTCGGACGGACTGAGTGCGGTGTCGGTCTACCGCGTGCTGCGCCACGCGCCCGCCAGCGCGACGGCTGCGTCCGAGCGGCGCATCGACCAGATGGGCCCGCTCAACGCATACAGCCGTTCGGTCGGGCAGGTCCAGATCACCGTCGTGGGCGAAGCGCCGCGACGCACCGTGCAGATGATCGGCGACAGCATCGATACGGCCTTCGCCCCGCTGGCTTCGGTCGGCGCCGCACCGTAGTCGCGAATCCGGCCGCATTGGCGGCCGCAGCGACGAGAACCGTCGCGTACCGAGGCCCCGCAGTCCGGGCCTGCGACGACCCGTCGGAAAGCCGGGCTAGAATCCGTCGGGCGCTTCGCCCTTTGAACCTTTCCCGGAGTTGTGGATGCCAGCCTTGCGAACGTCCGCATTCGCACTGACGACGTTGCTGCTGGCCGCCGGCGTCACGGGCTGCTCGCAGAACAACAATCACGGCCTCCCGGATTTCTCGGACCTGGTCGAGCAGAACAGCCCCTCGGTGGTGAACATCAGCACCGTGGCGTCGGAGCAGGTGGCGGCGGCCCAACCCGGAGCCGCACCCGAGAGCGGCGACGAACAGAACCCGGAGTGGTTCCGCAAATTCCTCGAGGACCACGCGCCCCCGCGCAGCGATGCGCCGGAAGACGCCGACGAGCCGGAGGAATCCGAAATTCCCCAGGCCGAGCCGCTCGGCTCCGGCTTCGTGCTGTGGGAGGAAGGCTACGTCCTGACCAACTACCACGTCGTCCAGGGCGCGCGCGAAGTGATCGTGCGGCTGATGGATCGTCGCCAGTTCACGGCGCGCATCGTGGGCACGGACAAGTCCACGGACCTTGCGCTGCTCAAGGTCGACGCAAAAGGACTCAAGGCGGTCAAGATCGGCGACACGCGCAAGCTGCGTCCCGGCCAGTGGGTCTTCGCCATCGGCTCGCCGTTCACGTTCGACTACTCGGTGACGGCAGGCATCATCTCGGCCAAGGGCCGCAACCTCCAGTCCGAGCAGTACGTGCCCTTCATCCAGAGCGACGTGGCCATCAACCCGGGCAACTCGGGCGGGCCGCTGTTCAATCTCGACGGCGAAGTCGTGGGCATCAATTCCCAGATCTACTCGCAGTCCGGCAGCTTCCAGGGCGTCAGTTTCTCCATTCCCATCGACGTGGCGGCCAAGGTCGCGCGTCAGCTGCGCGACACCGGCAAGGTCACTCGCGGCTGGCTGGGCGTGGTCGTGCAGGAAGTGGATCGAAACCTCGCGCAGTCCTTTGGCATGGACAAGCCGGAGGGCGCGCTCGTGTCGCGCGTGATGCCGGATAGCCCGGCCGAGGTCACCGGCATCAAGCCGGGTGACGTGATCCTGTCATTCAATGGCGAGCCGCTGCCGACTTCGGGAAGCCTGCCGCCGCTGGTGGGCAGCGTCGATCCGGGCCAGATCGTATCCCTGAACGTCGTGCGCGACGGCAAGCCGATCGAGTTCAAGGTGGAGATCGGGGCGCTGGACGAGTCCGAGACCGAGCCGGATCCCGAAGTCGTCAAGAAGAAGGCACCGCCGCCGCCGCGCATCGCCGAGCCGCCGGGCAACGCGCCGCTGGGGCTGGTCGTGAGTTCGCTGACGGACCCGCAGCGTCGCGCCCTGCGGGTGCTCTCGGGCGGCGTACGTGTCGAGCAGGTCTCCAGTGGAGGGCCCGCGTTCACAGCGGGCATTCGCGCCGGTGACGTGGTGCTCACGATCGCGGGCCAGGAGGTCGACTCGCCCGAACGCTTCGCCGAAGTCGTAAACCGGCTGACGCCGGGCACCACGGTGCCGATGCTGGTCAGCCGCGACGGTGCGCCTTCGTTCTTCCCGCTCGACCTGCCGGGCCCCCCGCCGGCCGCCGGCGCCGGCGGCTGACGAGGGGTGGAACCGCCGCAGACCCGCTACGCCCAGGTTGCGGGCGGGCAGATCGCCTATCAGACGCTGGGTTCGGGGCCGATCGACCTCGTGTTCATCGGCGGTCAGCTCACGCAGATCGACCTCATCTGGGATCTGCCCGAGATGGAGCGCTTCCTGCGCCGGCTCGCGAATTTCAGCCGTGTGATCCTGTTCGATCGGCGCGGCGCCGGAATCTCCGATCCCCTCCCGGGCGGAGAGGCGCCGGACGTGAAGCACTGGGCGCACGACCTCGTGTGCGTGCTCGACGCGGTCAATGCCACGAGCGTGACCTTGCTGGCCGAACGCGACGCCTGCGCCGTCGCCTTCCACCTCGCGGCATACCATTCGACGCGCATCGGCTCGCTGATCCTGGGCAATCCGTCGGCGCGGTTCTCGGTGGCGCCCGACTATCCTGAAGGCGAGCCCGAGGCCTCGATCGAGCAGCTTTGCGCACTGCTCGGCGAGCACTGGGGCACCGAGAAGCTGGTGGCGGTCACCGTGCCCAGCCGCGCCGACGACGCGGCCTTCCGTCGTCTCGCCGCCCGGTTCCAGCGCGCCTCGGCCACGCCCCAACGCGCCGCCGCCCACTACCGCGAGTTCCTGAACCTGGATTCACGCGCGCTGCTGCCGCGGGTGCTGTGTCCGACCCTGCTGCTGCACCGCCCGCGCGTGCCGTTCTTCCAGAGCGGCCGCCATGCGCGCTACGTCGAGCGGCACATCGTCGGCAGCCGCCGTGTCGAGCTCCCGGGCTCCAGCCTGTTCTTCACCTTCGAGCAGGCCGACGAGGCGCTCGGCGCGATCGAGGAATTCATCACCGGGTCGCGCGAGCACGCCGACGCGGGCCGGCGTCTGCTGACGGTGCTGTTCACCGATGTCGTGGGCTCCACCAAGCTTGCGTCGGAACTCGGCGATGCCGCCTGGCGCGACCTCGTGGCGCGCGTGCAGCAAATGCTGCAGACGCGTGTCGACCGTTTCCGTGGTCGCGTCGTCGACACGGCCGGCGATGGGCTGTTCGCGGTGTTCGATACGCCGACCAGCGCGTTGCGCTGCGCCCAGGCGCTGCACGACGCAGCGGCGGCGATGAACATCGGCATCCGCACGGGCCTGCACGCGGGAGAGTGCGAAGTCTCGGGCGAGGCCGTGCGTGGCCTGGTCGTGCACATCGGCGCCCGCGTGGCAGGCGAGGCCAGGGCGCAGGAGATCTGGGTTACCAGCACCTTGCGCGACCTTGTCGCCGGCAGTGATTTCGAGTTCGCGCGCCGGGGCAACTTCCGGCTCAAGGGCGTTGAAGGCGCGCGTCGCCTGTTCGCACTCGCGCGACCGGAACCTGGGGAGGACGATGGCGCAGAAGACTGACGCAGTCGTCCTGCTGCTGCTCGCGCGGCCCGACTGCGGCCTGTGCGAGGAGATGGCCATGGAACTGGGCGCGCACCCAGACGCCATCGGCGTTGATCTTCAGCACGCGGACGTGGACTCGCGACCGGACTGGCAGCGGCGCTACGGCTTGCGCGTGCCGGTGCTGCTCGACCGCTGGAACGACATCGTCTGCGAGGGTCGGTTCGACGCGGAGGCCTTTGCAGATTGGCGTCGCGAGTCGGCCCGCCGCGAAACCTGATCGAGGTTGGGCAATTTGTGGCCGTGTCCGCTGGCACCTACCATGGTCCTGCGTCCGAACCGGGCGCCTCGGAACAGGAGACAACGCATGGCTGCGAAACTGAAGCTGGACGGTTTGCCCGGTGAGATCGCCGATCGTGCGCGTGCGGTTTTCGGCGGCGTCGTGAACGATCTGGACCAGTTGCTCAAGAAACTCGGCAGCAAGCTCAGCAGCGGTGCCGCGCCCTCGCGCAAGGAACTGCTGCGCCTGATCAGTGCTCTGCGCAAGTCGCTCGACGCGCGGCTTTCGGCGCTCGAGCGGGCGGTGGGTGGTTCGGCCGCCAAGAAAAAGCGGCCCGCGGCGAAGAAGGCCGTCAAGAAGGCTGTGAAGAAAGTCGCACGCAAGCCGGTCAAGAGTGCAGCCCGTCGCAAACGCTGACGGGACCGACGCCGCGACCGGTCCTGACCGGTCGCGGCGATCGATCCGGAGGCGCACGCGACCGCGAGGAGGTCGCACCCGGTATACTCCGCGCCCTTTTCGCCTGAACTTTCCTCAGCTTGCGCCATGAATCTGGCGAACATCCGCAACTTCTGCATCATCGCGCACATCGATCACGGTAAATCGACGCTCGCGGATCGCTTCATCCAGCTCACGGGCGGCCTGGAAGAACGCGAAATGACCGCGCAGGTCCTCGACAACAATCCGATCGAGCGCGAACGCGGCATCACGATCAAGGCGCAGGCCGTTTCGCTCGACTACAAGGCGCGCGACGGGCAGGTGTACCAGCTCAACCTCATGGACACGCCGGGCCACGTCGACTTCAGCTACGAAGTCAGCCGCTCGCTGCAGGCCTGCGAGGGCGCGTTGCTGGTGGTGGATGCCAGCCAGGGCGTCGAAGCCCAGTCGGTGGCCAACTGCTACACCGCGCTCGACATGCACCTGGAAGTGCTGCCGATCCTCAACAAGATCGATCTGCAGAACGCCGAGCCTGAACGCGTGGCCGAGGAGATCGAGCAGGTCATCGGCATCGAGGCGACGGATGCGCTGCGTATCTCGGCGAAGACCGGCCTGGGTGTGGAGGAGGTCCTGGAGGCCGTCGTGCAGAGGCTGCCGCCGCCCAAGGGCAATCCTGGAGGCAAGCTGCAGGCGCTCATCGTGGACTCCTGGTTCGACAATTACCTGGGCGTGGTCTCGCTGGTGCGCGTCATCAATGGGCGAATCCAGAAGGGCCAGAAGATCAAGGTGATGTCCACCGGCAAGGATCACGAGGTCTCGATGCTCGGCGTGCATACGCCCAAGCGCGTGTTCAAGGACGCGCTCGAAACCGGCGAAGTCGGGTTTCTGATCGCCGGGATCAAGGACATTTTCGGTGCGCCGGTGGGCGACACCCTGACAACGAGCATCAACCCCTGCACCGAGATGCTGCCGGGCTTCCGCAAGATCCAGCCGCGCGTCTTCGCCGGGCTGTTTCCAGTGGACGCAGAGGACTTCGAGGATTTTCGCGATTCGCTGTCCAAGCTGCGCCTGAACGACTCTGCACTGCAGTACGAGCCGGAGAATTCGACTGCCCTGGGCTTCGGCTTCCGCATCGGCTTTCTCGGCATGCTGCACATGGAGATCGTGCAGGAGCGTCTCGAGCGCGAGTACGACCTCAACCTGATCACGACCGCGCCCAGCGTGGTGTACGAGATCGTGACGAGCGACGGCGAGGTCCGCCGCATCGACAATCCGGCCGAACTGCCGGACGGCAGCGAGTTCCAGGACCTGCGCGAGCCGATCATCACCGCGCGCGTACTGATGCCGCACGAGTACGTCGGCCCGGTCATGCAGCTGTGCATGGAGAAGCGGGGGGTCCAGAAGAACCTGCGCTACCTGGGCGCCCAGGTGCAGCTCGAAGTCGAAATGCCGCTGGCCGAGGTGGTTCTCGATTTCTTCGACCGGTTGAAGAGTGTGTCGCGCGGCTACGCCAGCTTCGAATACGAGTTCACGCGTTTCCAGACGGCCGACCTCGTGAGACTGGACGTGCTGGTCAACGGCGAAAAAGTCGACGCGCTGGCGAGCATCGTGCACCGCGACACCTCTTACACGCGCGGCCGCGACCTCTGCGAGCGCATGCAGGAAGTGATTCATCGCCAGCAGTTCGACGTGGCGATCCAGGCCGCGATCGGCGCCAAGATCATCTCGCGCAGCACGGTCAAGGCGCTGCGCAAGGACGTGACGGCAAAGTGCTACGGCGGAGACGTCAGCCGCAAGCGCAAGCTGCTGGAGAAGCAGAAGGAAGGCAAGAAGCGCATGAAACAGGTCGGCTCCGTGGAGATTCCGCAGGAGGCCTTCCTGGCCGTGCTCGGTGTGGACCGCAAGAAGTGAAGTGAGGAGCTACTAGATGAATTTGCCGCCCGACGTGCATTTCGATTTCGCGGTGCTGTTGACCGTCCTCACCGTTCTGACCGGCCTGGGCTGGCTGCTCGATGTGCTCTGGCTGTCGCGCAGGCGGCGCAATCTGATCGGTGGAAACGAGAAGCCGGGGTGGCTGGTCGACTTCTCGCGCTCGTTCTTTCCGGTGATCGTGGCCGTGCTGCTGCTGCGTTCGTTCCTCGCCGAACCCTTCCGCATCCCGTCCGGCTCGATGATCCCGACCCTGCTGGTCGGCGACTTCATCCTGGTCAACAAGTACTCCTACGGCCTGCGCGACCCGGTGTTCCACTACGAATTCCTGAAGGGCGACCGGCCCAAGCGCGGCGACATCGTCGTGTTCCGCTGGCCGAATGACCCTTCGGTGGACTTCATCAAGCGCATCGTCGGCCTGCCGGGCGACCGCCTCGCGTACCACGACAAGATCCTGTACATCAACGGCGAGCCGCAGCCGCAGACCGCCGATGGGGTCTACACGGCTCCCAAGCTGCCCGGCGGAACCGCCTACCGCCTGCGCGAGGACATCCCCGAACACACGCACCACATCATCGTGAACCCGGAAGAGCCGGCGCGCGATTTCGAGATGGTGGTGCCGGAAAAGCAGTATTTCGCAATGGGTGACAACCGCGACGGCAGTTTCGACTCGCGCGGCTGGGGCACGGTTCCGGAACACAACCTCGTCGGCCGGGCTTTCTTCGTGTGGATGAGCTGGGACGGCGCGCGCATGCGGCCCAACTTTGCCCGTGTGGGAACGAGCATCCGCTAAGCTTGCACCGCAGACACCAGGGAGGAGTCAATGGTCAAGTCACTCGAGCGGCAACGGGGGTTGGGGTGGTTTGGAATGCTGTTCGTGTTCGGAACGATCGCGTTCCTCGCCATCCTCGTGATCAAAGTAGGGCCGCTCTACTTGAACCAGGGAACGGTGATAAAGGTCGTGAAGGGTGTCGCGGACAACCCCGATTACGCGAATGCGTCCCCGCAGGAGATTCGCTCGACGCTTGAACGCCGCTGGGACATCGACTACATCAATCAGCTCGATGACAAGGATGTGAAGATCAAGCGCAGCGCCAAGGGGCGCACGCTCTCGTACGACTACGAGGCCCGCGTGAATCTTTTCTACAACGTGTTCGTGGTCATCCATTTCAAGGACGACTTCCCCATGAAGCCGGGAAGCGGTGACATCGATTCCTGAGTTCCATGGCGGTGGAATCTTGGGGAAGGACGCTGAGCTGGCGGCCAGGCTGGGCCGTGAGTTCGGTGACCCGGCCCTGCTGGTCCGTGCGCTCACGCACCGTTCCTTCAGCGGCGACAACAACGAACGACTCGAATTTCTCGGCGATGCGCTGATAGGCTCGTTCGTGGCCGACGCCTTGTTCACGGCGCGGCCACGCGCAAGCGAAGGTGACCTTTCGCGCTGGCGCTCGAGCCTGGTGCGGGAGCGTTCGCTGGCGGCGATCGCTCGGCGACTGACGCTCGGCGAGCACCTTCGCCTGGGCGAGGGCGAGCTCAAGAGCGGCGGTTGGCGGCGCGATTCGGTGCTCGCCGACGCGGTGGAAGCCCTGGTGGGAGCGGTCTATCTTGACGGTGGCTTCGACGCGGCCCAGAAGACCTGCCGGCTGCTGTTCGCAGCCGACCTGGCGGACCTTCCGGATGCCGAGACCCTCAAGGATCCCAAGACCCGTCTGCAGGAATGGCTGCAGGGCCGCAGCCGTCCGCTGCCGGTCTACGAGGTGCTCGAGGAATCCGGACCGGCGCATCGGCGATACTTCCTCGTCCGGGCCAGCCTGACCGACGAGGAACGTGCCTCTGACGCCAGCGGCAGCAGCAGGCGGGTTGCGGAGCAGCAGGCGGCAGCGGCGCTGCTGGAATCCCTGCAGCAGAGCGACCGGTCCTGAAGTCCTTTTTTCCCCTCTCTTTCGAGCTTCCATGCGCAGCGGCATCGTCACCCTGGTCGGACGTCCCAACGTCGGCAAATCCTCGCTGCTCAATGCGCTTGTCGGTCGCAAGCTCAGCATCGTCTCGCACAAGCCACAGACCACGCGCCACGCGATCCAGGGCGTGGTGCATCGCGAAGAAGGCCAGATCGTGTTCGTCGACACGCCGGGCCTGCACCTGGGCGGCAAGAAGGCGCTCAACCGCGCGATGAACGACGCGGCAGCCGGCAGCCTTCACGACGTCGACCTCGCGATGTTCGTCGTCGAATCCGGTCGCTGGACCGAGGAAGACCAGGCGGTGCTCGAACGCCTGGCCAAGGTGTCCGCTCCGGTAGGCCTGGTCATCAACAAGATCGACCGCGTCACCGACAAGACCAAGCTGTTGCCGGAGATCGAGAAGCTGTCGGCGCGCCGCGACTTTGCGTTCGTGGTGCCGCTGTCGGCGCTGCGCAAGCACAACGTCGAGGCGCTGGCCGACGAGATCATGAAGCGTCTGCCCGAGGGGCCGCCGCTCTATCCGCCCGACATGGTGGCGGGGTTCGACAACGAGTTCCTCGCGGCCGAACTCGTGCGCGAGAAACTCACGCGTACGCTCAACCAGGAACTTCCCTACGCGCTGACCGTCGCGATCGAGTCCTACGCCCTCGAGGGAACGATGCACCGCATCAGCGCGGTGATCTGGGTCGAACGCGAAGGCCAGAAGAAGATCGTCATCGGCGAGAGCGGCGCCTCGCTCAAGCGTGTGGGTACCACGGCGCGCAAGGAGCTCGAACACCTGCTCGGCGCCAAGGTCTTCCTCCAGCTCTGGTGCCGTGTGCGCGAGAACTGGAGCGATGATCCGAAGGCCCTGAAGCTGTTCGGTATCGGCGGCGAGTGAGTCGGGCGAGGATCCAGCTGCAGCCGGCCTGGATCCTGAAGGCGTCCCCCTACGGCGATACCAGCCTGCTGGTCGAGGCATTCTCCGCCTCTTACGGTCGCATCGGGCTGGTGGCACGCGGCGCTCGCGCCGCCAAGTCGCGGCCGCGCGCCCTGCTCCAGCCCTTTCGACCGCTCTTCCTGTCGTGGACCGAGTCGGGCGACCTGGGCACGCTCACGGGCGTCGAGGCGCAGGGGGCCTCGTTCGAATTTCGTGGCGAGACCGTGTTCAGCGGCTGGTATCTCAACGAGCTGCTGATGCGGTTGCTGCAACGCCATGACGCGCACCCCGTGCTCTTCGATGCCTACGGCGAGGCGCTGGGTGCGTTGGAGCAGGGTACCGACCGGGCGCTGCGACGCTTCGAGATGAGCCTGCTTGCGGAACTCGGCTTCGGCATCGACCTGCCGCAGGACCTGGACCCGGGCCTGCACTATTCCTATCGGGGCGGGGAGGAACCATTTTCCACCGCGTCGGACGCGCCGGACAGTTATTCGGGCCGGATGCTGATCGCGCTGCGCGACGATGCGCTCGCGACAACCGAAGACTTGCGCGCGGCTCGCAACCTGCTCAGGTCTGCGCTGGCCGAACATCTGGGCGGCAAGGTGCTGACGACGGCGACGATGTTGCGCGACCTGCGGCGCGGCCTCGAGCGCGTACCGCGACATCCAGGAAAGGACTGAGAAGCTTCGGGCAATCTGGTCAGGAAATCCGCACCGAAGTGAAGGCCAGGCTGCAACCGGACTTTTGTGCCGGACTGTCGGGCCAAGGCCCGACCTATTGTCGACCCGCTTTCAGCGTGTCGTGCTCATCTGCTCACGCGCGTACGCCGCCAGGCTTGTCACGAGCCAGCCGCAGAACGAGATGCCGACCATTACGGCGGACGCCAGCACCATCGAGCGCAGCCAGGGCGGGCCCGGGTCGTCGTGTACGTAGGCCAGCAGGCCGGTGCCCGAGGTGATCAGCGCGGCAAGGGAGATGACGCAGACTTGGCTGAACCGGCGTGCCGCGGCGCTTTCGAATCGTTTGAAGGTGGCGGGCATGTCGGTCCTCCGGTGCTGCTCGGCAAGAATTCAAAATTCGGCACGACCGGCGAACCGGTCGGGCCGAGTCGACGACTCAGCGGGGAGAGAGCGTCGTCGAGAAACGAGAAGGTCATGGTGATGGTCCTTCCTGGAAAGGGATGCCGGAGGGCTTGCGCCTTTCGTGCCGAACCGGTGTTCGTGCGCAGCCATTGCGCAGACAAGGACTTGCGCGCGTCGCCCAAGCAGAAGCGTTGCGCAGATGCGATCTGGCGCTGACCTCGTTGGTCGCAGACTGACAATCGATGGCAAGCGCCGACGCCTGCGTTAAGGTGATGCTGATGAATGAAATTCCGAAGGTCGAAGCGCTCGAGGCCAACTTCGACGGGCTGGTGGGTCCCACCCATCACTACGCCGGCATGGCCAGGGGCAATCGCGCTTCGGCGCGCAACGCGGCGCAGCGCTCCAACCCGCGCGAGGCGGCGCTGCAGGGCCTGGCCAAGATGCGCTCGCTGGCGGCCCTGGGCCTGGCCCAGGGCGTGCTGCCGCCTCAGGAGCGGCCGCACCTTCCGACGCTGCGCAGGATCGGCTATCGGGGCCGCGACGCCTATGTGCTCGACAAGGTGCGGCGCGACGATCCCGACCTCCTGCTCGCGGCGAGTTCGGCCTCGAGCATGTGGGCGGCCAACGCGGCCACCGTCTCGCCCTCGGCCGATACCGCCGACGGGCGCGTGCACTTCACGCCGGCCAACCTCGTGTCGCACCGCCACCGTGCGATCGAGGCGCCCATCACCGCGCGCCTGTTGACGCGCCTGTTCCCCGACGCCGCGCACTTCGCCCACCACGCGCCGCTGGCGGCCGACGCCGACACCGCCGACGAGGGCGCGGCCAATCACCTGCGCTTATGCGAGGCGCATGGCCTGCGCGGTTTGGAAGTCTTCGTCTATGGCCGCGAGGCGCAGGACGCGCTGGAGATCCAGGCGGACGCCGATCCCGACGCGGACGACTCGCCGCGGGCGGTCCCGGTGCGCCAGGCGCGGGCGGCGGGCGAGGCCATCGCACGCCGGCATGGCCTGCGCCAGGGGCACGTCGCGTTCGTGCGGCAGTCGCCGCGCGCGATCGTCGCAGGTGCGTTCCACAACGACGTGGTCGCCGTCGGACATCGCGGCCTGCTGCTGCATCACGAGCACGCCTTCGTCGACCACGCGAGCCTCTATGCCCGGGCGCGCCAGTCGCTCGGCCCCGAGTTCAAGCCGCGTTTTGTCGAGGTACGAAATTCGCGCCTGAGCCTGGACGACGCGGTGTCGTCCTATCTGTTCAACAGCCAGCTCGTCGACGTGCCGGGCCGCGGCCTGTGGGTTGTCTGCGCACAGGAATGCCGCGAAATGCCGCGCGCCTGGAACCTGATCCAGGAATGGATCGCGGATCCTGCGCTGCCGATTCAGGGCGTGGAGGTATTCGACCTGCGTCAGTCGATGCGCAACGGCGGCGGACCGGCCTGCCTGCGCCTGCGCGTAGTGCTCACGGCCGAACAGCAGGCGGCGGTGCACGCGCGCGTCTGGATCACGCCGGAGCGGCATGGGGAACTCGTCGGGTGGGTCACGCGCCACTACCGCGATCGGCTGGTCGCCGCCGATCTTGCCGATCCACAACTGCTGGAAGAGTCGCGAACGGCACTCGATCGTCTGACGCAGATCCTGAACCTGGGCAGCCTCTACGAATTCCAGCGATGAGCGTGGGCCTTCGCTGGTTCGACTGGACGCAGTTCAACCCGGACCTGCTGTACGAACTGATGCGCCTGCGCAGCGCCGTGTTCGTCGTGGAGCAGGCCTGCGTGTTCCACGAGATGGACGGTCTCGACCCACGGTGTTCGCACCTTCTGGCGACGCACAGGGATGACGAAGTCGTGGGCTGCCTGCGGCTGGTGCCGCCGGGACTGAAGCGCCCGTACAGTCCGGCCCCGGCCCCGGCCCCGGCCCCGGCCCCGGATTGCCCGGCGCTGGGGCGGCTGGTCAGCGCGGCATCGGTTCGCGGCACCGGTCTGGGACGAAGGCTGATGCTCGAAGGCATCGCGCAGTGCGAGCGCCAGTATCCCGGACAACCGATCGAGCTCTCGGCGCAGCAGCACCTGCAGGATTTCTACGCGAGCCTGGGCTTCGACCCCCTGCGCGAGCCATACGACGAGGACGGCATCCTGCACGTCGACATGCGCCGGCCGGGCGCGGCGGGCTGACCTGCGGCTTATACTCCGAAGCCCCGTTCAAAGACCGACGAAACAGTCGTGTACACGCAGTTCTTCAACCTTAGGGAGATGCCGTTCTCGATCACTCCCGACCCGGCCTACCTGTACATGTCGCCGCGCCACCAGGAGGCGCTGGGACACCTGCTGTACGGCACCGGCCAGTACGGCGGATTCGTGCAGCTCACGGGCGAGGTGGGGACCGGCAAGACGACGGTGGTGCGCACGCTGCTCGAGCAGAAGCTGGACGGCGTCGAGGTGGCGATGGTCCACAACCCGCGCCAGAGCGAGCGCGAGTTCGTGCAGTCGATCTGCGACGAGTTGCGCGTCATCTACGATCGCGCGCAGACGGCCACGCTCAAGGATCT
Source organism: Panacagrimonas sp. (assembly GCA_046594215.1). Taxonomy (GTDB): domain Bacteria; phylum Pseudomonadota; class Gammaproteobacteria; order Nevskiales; family Nevskiaceae; genus Panacagrimonas. Next base: position 32,668 of record JBKJPX010000027.1, on the reverse strand, counting down.
GATCGATGCGCTGAACCTGCATCTGCTCAAGAACCACGCGCAGGGCAGGCGCACGGTGCTGATCATCGACGAGGCGCAGAACCTCGCGCCCGGCGTGCTCGAGCAGGTGCGCCTGCTGACCAATCTCGAGACGCACAAGGAAAAGCTGCTGCGCATCATGCTCGTCGGCCAGCCCGAACTGAGCGATGTGCTCGCGAGCCAGGAACTGCGTCAGCTCGCGAGCCGCATCACCGCGCGCTATCACCTGACCCCCCTCGAAGAGGATGAAACCGCGGAGTACGTGCGTCATCGCCTCGGCGTCGCGGGCACCCAGGAGGAACTGTTTTCACCCGAGGCCATCGCCGAGGTTCATCGCCGCACGCGTGGCGTACCGCGCCTGATCAACGTGCTGTGCGATCGTGCCTTGCTGGGCGCCTACGGCAGCCACCTGCACCGCGTGAGTGCCGAGCTCGTGCGGGGTGCCGCGCTCGAGGTGCTGGGCAAGGACCGCGAAGGCGTGGGTGCGGATCGGCGTTCCGGCGGCTGGAGCCGGCTCGATCGCCGCAGCAGCGGCGGCCTGCCGCTGCTGTCATTGACCTGGTTCGAGGGCGGTCTGATCGCACTGGCGCTCATGATCGGCGGCGCGCTGATCTACCAGACCGTCCTGCGCGGCATGCAGGGGTCGTCGGTGCCGGTGATGGCGACGGCGCCAACGTCCGCGCCGTCCGCCATCCCGACGGAGCAGCGCAGGCCGGGCGCTGCGCCGCCCGCGGCAATGGCCACGCCTGCAGCCTCTGCATCGGCAGCTCCGTCGACGGCGGCCACGACCGCGCGTGCGTCACGGGCGGCCTCGCCCGTCGCCGTCGCGCCGCCGGCTGCGGTGAAGCCGCCCGATGCGGCGGCGATGGCCAAGGTCTTCGCGTCGTCGCAGGGCCTGCCGCAGGTCACCAGCCAGTTGATCCGCCTGTGGGACGCGGGCGTGCGCGTGATCCCGGGCGGCAACGTGTGCCGCACGCTGCGCAAACAGGGCATCGAGTGCTATCGCACCAACGGCGGCCTAAAAGATCTGCGGCAGATGGATCGTCCGGCGATCCTGACGCTCACCGACGACAAGGGCGGCGCAAAGTACGCTCTGGTCACGCAGCTGACCGACACGCGCGCGCGCATCGAGACCGCCAAGGGCGGAGTCGAGGTGGCGATCGAGGACCTGAGTCGCGCCTGGAGCGGCGAGATCTTCGTGCTGTGGCGCCGCGAAACCAAGGACGTGCAGCTCGCGCCGGGCCAGCGTGGCCCGAGCATCGCCTGGTTGCGGCAGCGCCTCGCGCAGATGATGGGAAAGCCGGCCGTGCGCTCGGATCGCTACGATGACGGCCTCAAGGAAGAGGTGCGGCTGTTCCAGGAAGCGCGGGATCTGTTCGCCGACGGCGTCGTCGGCATCCGCACGCGCATCGCCCTGTCGGACCCGGCGCCGAGCACGCCGACGCTGCACTTCGAGCCCTGAAGCGCTATGACCGTTCGCGGAGTGGCCGCATGAGTTACATCCTCGACGCCCTACGCAAGGCGGAGAAGGACCGCAACCTCGGACGCACGCCCTCGCTGGGCGACGTCACCGCGCCGGTCGCACGTCCTGCGTCGCGCAAGCCTTCGACACGCGAATTCGCGTTGATGGGCCTCGTGCTGGGGCTGCTGTTGCTGACGGTGCTTTTGTGGCCGCGTCGCCCGGCACAGGTCGCGGCTACCGGCGGGCCGCTCATGGAGCCGGCGGGCGGCGCGTCCCAGGTTGGGCTGGCGATGCCTGCCGCCACGGTCGAGTCATCGCCTGCAGGACGTGTTTCGCAGCACGAACTGAATGTGGCGGAATCGGACAACGACAGCGAAGCGCCGGCACCCGGCACGGACGAGTCGGCGGTGGAAGAAGGGGTGGAGGCCGAATCGATCGACGATCTGCTCGATGAGTCTGGCCAACCGGTCGCAGGTGGAGTTCCCGACGAGGCGGCCGATCAGGGCGAGGACGATGCGCCCGCAGTCCAGGTGCCCGTGGGGAAGACCGGCACTCCGGCCGCTGTTACTGCGGCTGCCCCGGCTGCCCCGGCTGCCCTGGCCGTCCCGGCGGCACCGGTCCTCGCGTCACCTGGCGAGCCGACGGCAGCGGAGCCGCCGTCCGCCGACAGCGGTGCGGTCCTGCTGCTGCGCGATATGCCCTCCGACTACCGCGCCTCTTTCCCGGAACTGCGCATCGACGTGCACGTCTACGACGCTGACCCGGCGCGACGCTGGGCGCTGGTCAACGGCAAGAAGCAGGTCGAAGGTTCGACGCTGCCGGAGGGCCCGACGGTTTCCGCGATCACGCCGGACGGCATCGTGTTCGACTACCGCGGCAAGAACTCGCTGTACCCACTCAACAAGCGCTAGCGCGCGTCCGGTTAGGTCGCTCGACGAAGTCGCCTGGGTATGGGGAATCGCGGGAGGCGGCCGCACGTGAAGAAGCTGTCGCGCATTCCGTTCGTCGCGCGTGGACGGACGATACGCCCTGCGAGGCCCACCGACGCATCGTTCGAGCTGACGCGGGTCCCGCGATACCTGACGCGGCTGCCCGACGCCGTTACTCGGGCCGAGCGGGAGCGTTACCCGTCTCTAGGCGGCCGCGGTCGCTAGATACCGCGCCAGTGTTCCCTGCACCTTGAGCATGCCGCGCTCGATGCTCTCGCGGATCTCGTCGTGGATGCCGCCGCTGCCAATGCCGGCGGCCCAGTTCACCGAGACGGCGACGCAGGCGTACTCCAGCCCGAGCTCGGCGGCGAGCGCGGCCTCGGGCATGCCGGTCATGCCGACCATGTCGCTGCCGTCGAGCTTCAGCCGCTGGATCTCGGCCGGCGTCTCCAGCCGCGGTCCCTGCGTGACCGCCATGATGCCCGCGCCGCTGACGACGACGTCCGCCGCACCCGCCGCCTCGAACAGCGCCTGGCGCAGCGAGGGGGTGTACGGGTAGGTGAACTCGATGTGATGCAGCTCGGTGCCGGGCGTGCCATCGGAATAGGTGTGCTCGCGCCCCGAGGTGTAGTCGACAAGGTCGCGCGGCAACGCGATCTCACCCGGCGCGAACCACTCGGCGATCGCGCCGACCGCGGCGATGGCGAGCACCTGCTCGACGCCGGCGTTCCTCAGCGCCCACAGGTTGGCGCGGTAGTTGATCTTGTGCGGCGGGATCTTGTGGCCTTCCCCATGCCGCGCGAGGAACAGGGCCGGGTGGCCGTTCACGCGCCCGACGACGAGTGGGGCGGAGGCCATGCCGTAAGGCGTGCGGACCTCCTGGCTGGACTCGACCACGAGCCCGGGCCACTGGTTCATGCCGGTGCCGCCGATGACCGCGATCTTCCTCACGAGTCCCTCACCGCGTAGATGGCGGTCAGCTGCCGCCAGTATTCCTTGTAGTCCATGCCGCAACCGAACACGTAGCGGTCTTCGACCGCCAGGCCGACGTACTCGGCAAGCGCGCCGGGCGCGCGACGGTCATGACGCTTCTCGGCGAGCACGGCCACCCGCAGCGAGGCCGGGCGGAATTCTGCGAGCGCCCGACGGATCGCGACCAGGGTGTGTCCTTCGTCGAGGATGTCGTCGATGACCAGCACCTCGCGGCCGGAGATCGACCGCGCATCCGGCTGTCGCTTCCACACCAGGCCGCCGCCCTCGGTGGCGCCGCGGTAGCGGGTCGCATGGAGATAGTCCTGCTCGAAGGGCAGGTCGAGCCGTCGCGTGATCTCGGAGGTCGGGTACAGCCCGCCGTTCATGACGCATAGCACGAGTGGGTTGCTGTCCGCGTAATCCTTCGCGATGCGTGCGGCGAGCGTGTCGAATGCGCGCTGCACGGTCGCGGCGTCGTGCAGGCAGTCAGCCTGGGCGCGCGTCTGGAGAGCATCCTCGAGCCGGTTCATCTGGGACCTTCTGTGCGGAACAGGGTGGCAAGGCGCCGGCTGCGCGCTGGGCTGCGGGCGACGTCGCGCAGCTCGTCCAGCAGCCTGATCGACGCCGTGCGGTCGTTGCATACCGGCAGCATGTCGCAGCCCGATGACAGCGCGAGGCGCGCTCGTTCGGCCACGGTGCCGACCACGGCCGCGCCGTTCATGATCACGTCGTCGCAGAACACCGCGCCGCGGAACTTCAATTTGCGGCGCAGCGTACCGGCGATCCACCTGCGGGACAGCGAGGCCGGGATCTGATCGACCGCGGTGTAGCGCACGTGCGCCATCATCAGCGACTCGATGCCGTCGTCTATCAATGGTCGGAAGGGCGCGAGCTCCGTGCGCTCGATCTCGGGCAGCGAGCGCCGATCGACCGGCAGCTCCAGGTGAGAGTCCGCCGCCACCGCACCGTGACCGGGAAAGTGCTTGCCGGTTGCGGCCATGCCCGCGCGGTTCAGGCCCGCGCGGAACGCGCGCGCCAGTTCCACGATGACGTCGATCCTGGTGGCGAACGCGCGATCGCCGATCACGCCGGACACGCCGATGTCGCGGTCGAGCACTGGCGCGAAACACAGGTCGATGCCGTAGGAGCCGAGTTCCGAGCCGATGGTGTAGCCGTGCGCCTGCGCCTCGTCGATGGCGGCCTTGGCGCTCTCCTCGTACAGCTTGCCGAGCGAGCGCATCGCCGGGATGCGCGAGAAGCCCATGCGGAAGCGCTGCACGCGGCCGCCCTCGTGGTCCACTGCCAGCAGCAGGCGGGGATCGCGCTTGATGTCCAGGATGCCGGCGCACAGTGCGCGCAACTGGTCGGCGTCGCGGTAGTTGCGGGTGAAGAGGATCACGCCGCCGACCAGCGGGTGTGCCAGCACCTCGCGATCCTCGGCCGTGAGTTCCAGACCGCCCACGTCGAGCATCAGCGGACCGATCGGCCCGCGCGCTGCCTTACCTGCCATGAACTCCGGTTTCCTTGGTTGCGCGCTCGGGTGAGAGCTACTCGTGCAGATCGACTTCGGTGCCCACGGGCAGGCAGTCGTACAACTCGACGATATCGGTGTTGGCCACCCGGATGCAGCCTTTCGACCCGGGCATCCCGAGGCGCGTGGTCGGCGGTGTGCCGTGCAGGTAGATGTAGCGGCGGAAGGTGTCGACGCAGCCGAGCCGGTTGCGGCCGTGTTCGGTTCCCGAAAGCCAGAGGATACGCGTGAGGATCCAGTCGCGCCCCGGGAACTTCGCGTGCAGTTCGGGGGACCAGATCTCGCCGGTCGGACGTCGTCGCGTGAAGAGCGTCCCGGCGGCGGCACCGTCGCCGAACTTGGCGCGGATCACGTGGCGGCCGCGCGGCGTGCAGCCCGACCCGTTGATCTCGCCGATCCCGTTGGCGCCCGTCGAGACCAGGCATTCGCGCAGCACCCGGCCCTCGCTCCAGAGCTTCAGCTGCTGGCGCCCGATATCGATTTCAATGTGCATGCCACGCGCGGAAGGGTTTGAGCGACAGGTTGTGGTTGTAGTACTTCGACTCCTCGGTGACCTCGCGGCCGAGCCAGGAAGGGCGAGTGATCTCCTGCTGCACGTTGGCCAGCTCGACCTCGGCCACCACAAGCCCGTCATTGTCGCCGTGGAACTCGTCGATCTCCCAGGTCACCCCGTCGCGATCGATGTAGTGCCGCGTCTTCTCGACGCGCCCGATGCAGAGGTTCTCGAACAACTCGCGACCTTCCTCGATCGGGATCTCGTACTCGTACTCGCTGCGCACGGCGCCGACCACCGCCGACTTGATGTTGATCAGCGCGCGCTTGTCTTCGAGGCGCACGCGGATGGACGCCCGGCCGCCCGGCGCGCCGAGATAACCCTGTTCCATCTTGCGATGACGCGACACTTCCCAGCGCCAGGTCTCGTCGACGAGCAGGAATTTTCGTTCGATTTCCACAGCCATGGGATTACCGGTTACTAGGGGCGATAGACCCCGGAGTCGTTGCGGAAGGCTAAGCCAAGGCGGGCGCAAGTCAATCCGGCTTACGCAGCTTCGAACAGCGCCATCGACTCGACGTGCGTGGTGTGGGGGAACATGTCCATCACACCCGTACGCGCCAGGCGGTATCCGTGTCCGTGGACGAGCAGGCCGGCGTCGCGCGCCAGGGTCCCCGGGTGGCAGGAGACGTAGACGATGCGCGCCGGCTTCAGAGCGCCGATCACGGGGATCATCGCTTCGGCCCCGGCGCGCGGCGGGTCGAGCAGCACCGCGTCGAAGCGGGCCTGCCGCCAGGGCGCATCGTCGCGCGGCTGGAACAGGTCGGCCGCGTGGAAGTCGATCGCGAGCCCCAGCGCCTGCGCGTTCGCCCGTGCGCGTGCGACGAGGCCTGCGTCGCCCTCGACGGCCGTCACGCGCGCGCCGGTGCGCGCCAGCGGGATCGAGAAATTGCCGAGCCCGCAGAACAGCTCGAGCACCGATTCGCCGGGGCTCGGGTGCAGCCAGGAAATCGCCTGGCGCACGGCTTGCTGGCTCACGGCCGCGTTGATCTGGATGAAATCGGTGGGCTCGAACTGCAGGCGGTCGGCGGAGCCGTCGGGCGAGTAGTCGAGCCGCGGGGCGGGCGGCGTCATGGGCGCGACCGTGCTCGGGCCCCCGGTCTGGAGGAAGAGCTCGAACCCGTGCTCGCGCGCGAGCCGCGCAAGGCGCGCGCGGTCGGCATCGGTGGGCGGCTGCAGCACGCGCAGGACCAGGGCCACGGCGTCGGCGCAGGCGATTTCGATCTGCGGAAGCTCGCGCCGGATCGACAGCTCCGACAGGCACTCGCCGATCGCGCGCAGCTTCTGGCCGACGCGCGGGTCGAGCACTGCGCAGGTCTCGAGAGCGGCGAGGAAGGGGCTGGCGCGTTCGCGAAATCCCACGAGCGCGGTGCCGCGCTTGTCGACGTACTTGGCGCCGAGCCGCGCGCGGCGGCGGTAGCCCAGGGTCGGGCCCGTGATCGGCGGCGCGACGGTCTCCGGCTCCAGCTTGCCGACGCGGCGCAGCGTCTCGACCAGTTGCTGCTGCTTGAGCGCGATCTGCGCCGCGGGCGCGAGATGCTGCAGGGAGCAGCCGCCGCAGACACCGAAGTGCGCGCAGGGCGGCTCTACACGGTCGGGCGAGGGCTCGAGTACCTGCGTGGTCTCGCCCTCGTCCGCGTCGCGGTGCTTGCGCGTGTAGCGGAACTTCACGCTCTCGCCGGGCAGCGCGCCGTGGATGAAGCAGACCTTGCCCTCGATGCGCGCCACGCCGCGGCCGTCCTCCGCGAGGTCGACGATGGAGGCTTCGAATTCGCCTTCCGGGAGCGGCCTGCTGCGACGATTGGCGCCGCGGAACGGACGGATCATTCGGTCCAGGCCGCCGCGAATTCCGTCCAGTGCGCGGCGCCGTTGCCGTCGAGGAAATCGCGCGCGAGCAGGATTTCCTGCTCGTACTCGTCCTCGGACAGGTGCCCACGCATGAACTGGAAGCGCAGGTACACCAGCCAGGTGTTCATCACGTCGGTCTCGCAGTACGCGCGGATCTCGCCCAGCTTGCCGGCGCGGTACGCGTCGAAGACCTTGGAGCCATCCATGCCGAGCTTCCCGGGCAGACCCAGCAGCAGGGCAATCTCGTTGAGCGGCGCGTTCTGGCGGCCGGTATAAAGTGCCAGCACGTCCATCAGGTCCGTGTGCTTGAACTCGTAGCGCTTGAGGTAGTTGTTGTACTTGGACTCGCGATCGAAGTGGCCGTTGTCCCAGTAGGCCTGCGCACGCACGCCATGAATGAGACCTCGGTAATTGAGTACTGGAAGGTCGAAGCCGCCGCCGTTCCAGGACACCAGGATCGGCTTGTACTTCTCCACGCCGTTGAAGAACTTCTGGATCAGCTCGGCTTCCTGCGCGGTCTCGTCGCCGATCGACCAGCAGTGCAGGGTATCGCCGCTGCGCAGCACGCAGGAGATCGCGACGATGCGCTGAAGGTGCGCGGGTTGGAACTCGGTGCCCTTCTCCGCGCGGCGCAAGGTTCGCATCGCGTTCCAGATGACCTCTTCGTCGGTCGAATCGATGCCCAGGATGCGGCGCGCGCCCTCGAGGTCGGGGATCGTCTCGATGTCGAAGACCAGGGTAGGGGTCATGCCTGGATCACCTGCGGCTGCCACGCGCGCATCAGGAAGGGAAGATGCCCGTCGAGATGTAGCGATCGCCGCGATCGCAGACGATGCAGACCACGGTCGCGTTCTGGACGCGCTTGCAGACTTCCACCGCCGCGAAGATCGAGCCGCCCGACGACGGCCCGCAGAACAAGCCCTCGGTGCGCGCCACCGCGTGCATCGTTTCTTCGGCGTCCCTGGCCTCGACCTCGATGATGCGATCGATCTTGCTGACGTCGTAGATGCCCGGTTCGTATTCCTTGGGCCACTTGCGGATGCCGGGGATGGAGGATTCGCCAGCCGGATGCACACCGACCACTTCGATCTTCGGGTTGACTTCCTTCAGGAACCGGCCGGTGCCCATGATGGTGCCGGTGGTGCCCATGGTCGCGACGAAGTGGGTGACCTTCTGGTCGGTGTCCCGCCAGATCTCGGGGCCGGTGCCCTCGTAGTGCGCGCGTGGGTTGTCGGGGTTGGCGAACTGGTCGAGCACGCGGCCCTGGCCTTCCTTCTGCATCTTCTGCGCGAGGTCGCGCGCGTATTCCATGCCCTGCGCCTGCGTCACCAGCACGATCTCCGCGCCATAGGCTTTCATCTGCGCGCGGCGTTCGGCGCTCATGTGTTCGGGCATGACCAGGACCATGCGGTAACCGCGCATCGCGGCGGCCATGGCCAACGCGATACCGGTGTTGCCGGACGTCGCCTCGATCAGGGTGTCACCGGGCTTGATCTCGCCGCGCTCCTCGGCGCGCTTGATCATCGAGTACGCGGGTCGATCCTTCACCGAGCCGGCCGGGTTGTTGCCTTCGAGCTTGGCGAGCAGGGTGTTGTTGCCGATGCCGGGCAGGCGCGTGATGCGCACCAGCGGCGTGTTGCCGATGGTCTCGGCTAGGGTCGGGGTGGTCATGGTGCGCGAGTTTAGGGAGTCTCCGCACAGCCCGCACAATCGTGCGCGTTTATCGCAGGTCGGGCTTCGGCCGCATTCGAATGCCCGGCAGTCCGGCCACAGCCCGACCTACACGCCGACCGCTCAACCGATCAGGAGGAAGTCCATCTGAGTGCCGGCCAGCTCCACACGATCGCGGTCGGCCAGCCTGCGCGGCTGCGGCTCGACGTCGGCGCCGTTGATGCGCAGCTTGCGGCCGCCGGCGGACTCGACCAGCACGATGTAGTAACCGTCGGAGCGACGCGTGATTGCGGCCACCTGCACGCCCACCTTGCCCAGAGTGGTGAGCGCCTTGCTGAGTTCCATCTCCCTGCCCTCGGTCGAGCCGCTGGCCATCCGCAGCTTGCCCAGCACGGGCTTGCCTGCGGAGATCAGGTGCGGATCGATGGCAGGCCGGGGTGCCGGGCGAGCCGCCGGCTGGGGGCGTGACGGCGGCAGCGCGGCACCCGGCCGCAGCACCATCGTCTTGTCCATCTCGCTCTCGGGCACGTCGGAGCTGAAGTAGCGCACCGTGTTGCGGCCGATCGTGATGACATCGCCGTGCGCGAGCGGGTGCTTGGTGACGGGCTGGCCGTTCACCTGCGTCCCGTTCGTGGAATCCAGATCCTCGAGGAAGGAGTCGTCGAGGATCGTGACGATGGCGGCATGCCGCCCGGACGTGGCCTTGTCATTCAGCACGATGTCGTTGGTCGCCTGGCGCCCGAGGCTGACGCGCTCGGCGTTGAGCTCGAAATCGGTCGTTACGCCGGTGTTGTCGGTGATGACGAGCTTGCCCATTCGCGTAGTTCCTTCCGTGTTCGTTGGTGTGGCGCGTAGCGTTTAGAGCCAGTCCAGCAGGTGTCGGTACCAGGGCCTGACGCGGGCGAAGGACTGATCGACGCGCGCAAGGATCACGGAGACATTGTCCTTGCCGCCGCCTTGGAGGGCCTGCTGGACCAGATCCTTCGCGGCGCCCTGGAGGTCGTCCCCGTTTCGCCGCAAGCTTATGCCGATCTGTTCGTCGGTCACCATGTCGGTGAGCCCGTCGGAGCAGAGGAGCAGGGTGTCGCCGACCTCGACCGCCGACTCGTTGAGCTCCACGTTGACCGCTGGCTCCACGCCCATGGCGCGGGTGACGATGTTCTTGCGAACCATCATCGCCGCCTCCTCGCGGGTGTAGTGGCCCTTGGCGATCATTTCCTCCTGCAAGGAATGATCCCGGGTGACCTGCTGCAGCTTGCTGAAACGGTAGCGGTAGAGGCGCGAGTCCCCGACGTGGGCGATGCTCATGCGATCGTCGTGCAGCAGCACGACGACCACGGTCGTGCCCATGCCGGCGCACTGCGGCTGCGACTGCGCAGCCTCATAGATCGTGGTGTGCGCTTCCTCCACCGCCTTCTTCAGCAGCAGCGCGTGCGGCGAATAGCTGCCGCGCTCGGGCGGCGCCTCGCCACGCGGCAGCGATTTGAATTCGCGGCGCACGACTTCAGGGATGGTCTTGGTGGCGATGCCGCTGGCGACCTCGCCTGCGTTGTAGCCACCCATGCCGTCCGCGAGCACCAGCAGGCCGAGGTCGCGATCCTCCGCGATGGCATCCTCGTTGTTGGTGCGCACTCGGCCCATGTCCGTGATCAGGGCGGTGGTGACCTTGTCCTTGAGGGCCATGGCGGAGTGCTTTCCTTCTTCAGGCCAGGCCGGCCAGCACAGCGCGCAGGTCGCGCGCGAATTCGCCACCGCGCGCGTACCGCAGGTCGTAGTGCTTCTGCAGAACCTTCTCGATGATCGCGTTGAGCTCGACTGGCAGGTCGGGGCGGACCGTGGTGATCGGCACCTGCGGCTCGTTGGCGATCTTGAACATCAGGGTGGCCATGGACTCGGCCTGGAAGGGCAGCGACCCGGTCAGGAGCTGGTAGGCGGTGACGCCGAGCGAGAACAGGTCCGAGCGACCGTCCACCTTCTTGCCCGAGAGCTGCTCGGGGCTCATGTAGCTCGGCGTGCCCAGCACCATGCCCGTCTTGGTCTTGCTGGCGTCGGTGATGCGCGCCACGCCGAAGTCCGTGACCTTGATCGTCTTGGTCTCGTCGACGAGCATCAGGTTGGCAGGCTTGATGTCGCGGTGCACGACGTTGCGCGCGTGCGCGTAATCGAGCGCGTCGGCGGCGTCTGCGATGTACTTGAGCGCGTCCTTGACCGGCAGCAGGGCCGCGGCCTTGGTGTGGCGTACGAGGTCGTAACCCTTGATGAACTCCATCGCGATGTAGGCGAGGTCGTGTTCCTCGCCGGCATCGAAGATCTGCACGATATGCGGGTGCGACAGATTTCCCGCGGCCTCGGCTTCCCGGAAGAAGCGCGCCTTGACCTCGGCGACGTCGTCCGAGGCGAAGTCGTTGGACAGGGCCATCGTCTTGATCGCCACCATGCGGCCGATCTTCGGATCCTTGCCCAGGTACACCACGCCCATCGCGCCCTTGCCCAGTTCCTTCTCGACCTGGTAGCGGCCGAGCATCGGCTTCTCGATCTCGCCGGAGCCGGACATGATCAAGGTTCCGTCCTGTGTCTGCGCACCCATGCCGGTTCCCAGGATCACGGTTTCGGACAGCTTCTTCGCGCGGATCTGCTTGGTGCCGACGTCGCGGAAGGTCTTGTTCTTCGAGCCGATGTACTGGTACACGCTCTCTGCCTTGTTGAACTGACGCTTGCGCTCGAAATCCAGCGCGAGGTTGTAGAGCAGATCCAGCAGGCGATCGTCCACCGGCTGCACGCGCTTGAACTTCTCGAAGGCCATGTCGAGCTGGCCCTGGCCCTGGAAGGCCAGGCCCAGCATCTTGTTCGACTCCGAGCCCTCGGCGTCGCTGGCGCCGCGCAGCTTCTCCGTCAGGCGCAGCTTCTTGACCGTCATGAACAGGTGGCCGAGCACCAGCAGCAGCGCCGGCACCGTCAGCTGCACCCAGATCGCGCTGGCCGAGAGCAGGTAGAACTCGGTGAGCAGGATCACGGCCGCGAGGCCCGCGCTGACCCCGAAGCCGATGGCGGGCGTCAGCGCCGGCATCAGCAGCGCGAGGTAGGCGATGGCCAGCGCCAGCACCAGCCCGCTGACGATCGTGCCCCAGCTCGGTTCGACGAAGAAGTGTCCCTGCAGGATGCTGGACACCGAGTGCGCCAGCACCATCACCGGCGGCATGCTCGCGGCCACGGGCGTGGCCAGCGAATCGCCCAGGCCCGTGGCGGTCGCGCCGATGAGCACGATCTTGTCCTTCAGCGCGCCCTTCTGGACCTTGCCTTCGCGCACGTCGTAGAACGAGTACACGGGGAACGGCGGGCGGCCGTTCACGTCGCCGTAGAAGTGCGTACGCATCTCGAGGTAGGGCGAGGTCTCCAGCATCACGCCGCCCAGGCGCACGCCTTCGCCGAGCTTCACCTCGATCTCCTCCGGCTTGATGTTCAGCGCACGCGCAGCGGTCATCAGGCTCAGAGAGGGATACAGGTCGTTGTAGTACTGCACCGCCAGCGGCTCGACGCGCAGCACGCCGTCGCTGTCCAGCGGGAACAGCAGGTAGCCCAGGCCGGCGGCAGCCTCGCCCAGGTTGGGCAGCGGGAGCTCCGCTTCGATCACCGGCATGGGCAGGCCGCCGGTGGCGACGGCATCCACATCGTCGTGCAGATTGGTGAGCGCGAAACGGCTGACGTAGGTGGGCAGCGGCGAATCCGGGTTTCCATGCGGACGGCCCTGCTTGAAGTTGATCGGCAGCAGGTTGCTGCCGTAGGCGTGCATCGCGACGCCCAGCGAATCGTCCGCCGAGAGGCGGCTGCGCGCGGTATCGAGCTTGTCCTTGAGTGCGGCCATCTCGCCGGAGTAGCGCGACGCCAGCGACAGGTCCGACCAGAGCTTGCCCAGGTCCTGCATCGCCTTGAGGTCCGGCGGCGGGGGCGGCCTGGGCAGGCTGGCATCGGCTGGATTCACCGGCGCGAGCGCGGTGTCGAGCCGCTTGCGCAGGGCCTCGACGTCGGCCACCTGCTTGCCCAGCGAGTCGATCTCGGCCGGCATCATCTGCGTCAGCGGCGATTGCGCGAGATACGTCGACAGCTCGTTGAGGGCCGCGAGTCCCGGCTCGTCCTGCGACTCGGAAAAGAAGATGGCGCTGGTGACCACCTTGGCGCCGGCTTCGCGCAGGCGATCGAGCATCTGCGCGTGCACCAGGCGCGGCCAGGGATAGCGCCCGATCTTCGCGATGCTGTCGTCGTCGATGGCGACGATCACGATCTTGTCGGACGGATTGCGCGGATTGGCGCGCACGCCCATGTCGTAGGTGTATCGCTCGAGCGATTGGAAGCTCTCGGGCACGACCGCGTAGGCCAGCAGCACGAAGGCCGCGGAGAATGCGAGCGCGGCAAACCAGTCCTTGGTCCAGAACCCTTGCTTCACCTAGTCCCCCCGCGCGAACCCTGATCGCGTTGTGCGGGTGATACTAGCGTGGTTTTCAGGCCCTTACGAAACACAGTTCAGGAACTTCATGGCCAAGACCAAGACCGCCTACGTGTGCCAGAACTGCGGCGCGGCGGCGTCCAAATGGGCCGGGCAGTGTGCGGACTGCGGGGCCTGGAATACGCTGGTCGAATCCACCCTCAGCGGGCCGCGGGGCGGCGGCCGCCCGGCGGCCGCCAACGTGGGCTCGGTGCGCCGGCTCAACGAGGTCGACGCGGAATCCGCACCGCGCGTCCCTTCGGGACTGGACGAGATGGACCGGGTGCTCGGCGGCGGGCTGGTGCGCGGGGCCGTGATCCTGATCGGCGGAGATCCCGGCATCGGCAAGTCCACACTGCTGCTGCAATTGCTGGCCGCGGTCGAGGGTCGGCTCGACACCCTCTACGTGACCGGCGAGGAGTCGCTGTCGCAGGTGGCCATGCGCGCGCAGCGACTCGGCCTGCCCCGTGTCGACCTGCCGGCCCTGGCCGAGACCGCGATCGAATCGATCCTGGCCACCGTGGCCGCGACCCGGCCCGGGCTGGTGGTCATCGATTCGATCCAGACCCTGTACACCGATTCGCTGGATTCGGCGCCCGGCTCGGTGTCCCAGCTGCGCGAGTGCTCGGCCCAGCTCGTTCGCTACGCCAAGGCCAGCGGCACCACCGTGATCCTGGTCGGGCACGTGACCAAGGAGGGCGCCATCGCCGGTCCGCGCGTGCTCGAGCACATGGTCGATACCGTCCTGTACTTCGAGCACGACCCCGGTTCGCGCTTTCGTCTCATCCGGGCCGTGAAGAACCGCTTCGGCGCGGTCAACGAGCTCGGCGTGTTCGCCATGACCGACGGCGGCCTCAAGGAGGTGAGCAATCCGTCGGCCCTGTTCCTATCGCGCCACGAGGCGCCGGTGCCCGGCAGCGTGATCACGGTGACGCGCCAGGGCTCGCGGCCGCTGCTGGTGGAAGTGCAGGCCCTGGTCGATCGCTCGATCATCGGCAACCCGCGCCGCGTCGCGCTGGGCCTGGAAGGCAATCGCCTGAACATGCTGCTGGCCGTGCTGCACCGCCACGGCGGCATCGCGCTGGGCGACCAGGACGTGTTCGTGAACGTGGTCGGTGGCATGCGCATCACCGAGCCCGCGGCCGATCTGCCCCTGCTGCTGGCGGCGCTGTCGAGTTTCCGCGGCCGGCCGCTGCCACAGGATCTGGTCGTGTTCGGCGAGGTGGGCCTGGCCGGTGAAATCCGGCCGGTGCAGGGTGGCGAGGAGCGGCTCGTTGAAGCGGCCAAGCAGGGCTTCAAGCGGGCGCTCGTGCCGGAGGCGAACAAGCCGCGCAAGAGCGTGAAACTGGATATCGAGGTCATGGCGGTGGGGCGGCTGGACCACGCCATCGCCTTCGCCGGCTGAGGGCGCCGCTCAGCGGGGCACGGAAGCTCGGGTGACGACGATCAACGGAGATCGAGAGAAGATGAAATGCGGATTCACCTTGTTTTGCGCGGCGGCGGCGATGCTCCTGGCCACGGGCTCCGTGTCGGCCGCGCGCAAGCCCGCGCCCGCGCCCGCGCCGAGGCCCAAGCTCACGGCGGCCAGCGTTGCGCCCCCGGTGGTCGATCTTTCCAAGCCCGAAAAATTCGACGAGCTTCGAGCCGCCTACGCGCGCCGCGCCGACTTCGCGCGGCGTTGCGAATCCGGCCACTCGGGAAAGGCGTTCATGGCGCTGATGGACCAGCGTGACTTCGTCGGCGCATCGACCCTGGCGCGCCAGTGGCTGACCGAGTGCCCGGTGGACGCGCAGCTCCACTTATGGGCCGTTGCCGCTTTCGCCGAGCAGGGCGACCGCGAGAATTCCGACATCGACAAGCGTTGGTTCACGGGCCTGACCGAATCGGCGCTGGCCAGCGGCAACGGCAGGTCACCGGAGACTGCGATCGAGACGATCTCGGTGGGCGAGGAGTACGCGGTCCTTCGCCGAATGGGTCTCAAGAAGAAGGAGAAGGCCGTCGTGCAGGGCAAGAGGCGACTGGACGCGATCCTGGCCACGGATGAATCGGGCGTGGCGGTCACGATCTACTTCAACCCGGAATGGCACTTCGTGCGGCTGGCGCACGTGCTGGAGGAGTGAGGCGCGGCGCGGCGGAGGCTATGGAAAAGAAGGGATCTGCATCGTCACGCAGTGGAGGCTGCCGTACTGCTGGATCAGCCAGCTGCAATCCACGCCGACGACCTCGCGACCCGGAAAGCAGGGACGCAGCGCGGCGAGCGCCAACTCGTCCTGCGGTGCGCCGTAGACCGGCACCAGCACCGCGCCGTTGACGATCAGAAAGTTCGCGTAGCCCGCGGGCAGGCGCTTGCCGTCGTCGTCGTGCATCGGGGCGGGCAGCGGCAGGGGCACGAGGCGATAGGGCTTGCCGTCGAAGGTGCGGAACGCGCACAGCTCTTCCTGCATCGCCGCCAGATCCGGGTAGTGCGGATCGCTGCGGTCGTGGCAGCCCTGGTAGGCGATCGTGTGCGGGTCGCAGAAGCGAGCGACCGTATCGATGTGCCCGTCGGTGTCGTCGCCGAGCAGGTCGCCGTGCTTGAGCCACAACACGCGGCTCACGCCCAGGCGCGGTTTGAGGAAGGCCTCGATGCCAGCCCGGTCGAGATGCGGGTTGCGCGTGGGCGCGAGCAGGCAGCGCTCGGTCGTCAGCAAGGTCCCTTCGCCGTCGACCTCGATGGCGCCGCCTTCCAGGATGAAATCCTGCGTCTCGACCGGGGCGCTCCAGGCGCCGAGCTTCGCGAGCTCGCGCGTCAGCGCATCGTCGTGGGTTGCCTCGAACTTGCCGCCCCAGCCGTTGAAGCCGAAGTCGAGGTGCAGCAGGTGACCGTCGCGCAGCACCGTGACCGGGCCGTGATCGCGCGCCCAGACGTCGTCGGATGCCACGCGCAGCACGCGGATGCGATCGACCGACGCGCCTGCGGCGGCCAGCCGCTTCAGCAGCGGCGCCGGCTCGAGTGCGTAGTTGATGTGCACCGGCTCGTAGCGGCTGATCGCCGAGGCGATGCGCAGGAAATTTTCCTCGACGGGCGCGAAGTGCTTCGCGAAGTCACCGTCGGCGCGTGGCCAGGTCAGCATCACCGCGGACTGCGGCGCCCACTCGGGCAGAAGGAAATCGGTCATGAGGGGTCGTCGTAAATGAGAAAGCCTCGACGGTCGAAGACCGTCGAGGCTGCGAGTCGCGGGTCAGCCCTTCGTTACTTCAGCGCGGCGGACCGCCTGCAAGGCCGTCGTACACCGCAATCGGCGCGGGGTTGCCGCGCTGCACCGCGTCGACGACGTGATCGTTCTCGAAGAACACGGAGAAGCCGTCATAGTCCCATCGCGTGATCGGCGGCTGGTGCGGCGAACCGCCACCGACCGTGGCGTGCCTGAGCGTGGGTTGGCCGAAGTCGTGCGTCACGCTGACCTTGGTCATGCCCTTGTGAGGCAGTCCCGAGGCGGACGAGGGAAGGGTGCTGGTGGCGGGACCGGAGGCTTGGGTCACCACAATCACCTCCGGCGCCTCCTGGGCCTGGCCCAGCACCGGCAGCGAGGACAGGACAGCGGCGGCGACGATAATTTTCAGGCGCATGGGGGGCTTACCTACACAATCTCGGGTTCAGGATAGCACCGTGAATGGGAGGTCCGACAGGCGGCCCCTGGCGCCTCGCCGCCGCTTGGGGTTCCGCGCGGCGCCGCGACCGGCCGCCGCTTTCCGTCTTGCGCATCCGCGAAGGGTGTGATGCAAAGCACGCGCTCTCGTTGCCCGCGCCGGCGAGGGGTGGTCTGATCGCCGTGGGCCCGCAGGCACTGAAAAGGCGCAAGCGTCGCCGTTTGGCGGTTCGCGCAGACGCTCACCGTGCCGGGGCTTGCACGGCCGCCGGCGGGTACGACCACCCACGACAACCAGGGAGCAGGAACATCTCGGCCACGATCATCATCACTGCAAGCAGCGGATGGCGCATCTGCATGAAGTGCGCAACGGTCTACGGAATCATGAAAGGAACACCGGACCGGTGTGCGGTGGGCGAGACGCCCCATACGCCGGGCTCTACGGCGCTGATGATGGTGGACGCCAAGACCCTCGCGCTTCCGAACCTGCAGAGCGGCTGGAAATGGTGCTCGCGCTGCAAGTGCGTCTACTTCGGAGGAAACGCGACCCAGGGCGTCTGCAGCTGGGGCGGGGCGCACTCGGGCTCCGCGAACCTGGCCTTCTACCAGGGCGATTTCTTCCACCACGTCAGGATCGCGGGCATAAGCGTCGATGGCTTCCGCTGGTGCCGTAAATGCGAGGAGATGGGCTACAAGCCGCTGATGAGCAAGTGCCCCGCCGGCGGTGCGCATGACTACTCCCAGAGCGGCACCTACGCCCTGACGCCCTGGATGGTCTAGCTGGACCGCCGCAGGTCCTCGAGCATCGCCGCCAGGAAGCGCGCCGCCTCGCCGCCGGTCACGGCGCGGTGATCGAAGGTCAGCGATAGCGGCAGCACCTTGCTCACGGCGGGCTTTCCCTCCAGCGCGATCACGCCGTCGCGCACGGCGCCGGCGGCGACGATCGCCACCGTCGGCGGCACGATCACGGGCGTCGCGTAGCGGCCGCCGAAGCGGCCGAAGTTGGACAGGGTGATCGTGTAGCCGCGCAGTTCCTCGGGCGGAACCGTGCGGCTGCGGGCATCGGCCTTCATCTTGTCCAGCCCGCGCCGCAGCGAGGCCTCGTCGCGGTTGGCCACGTCCTGCATCACGCAGACGAAAAGCCCCTCGGGCGTGTCGACGGCAACGCCCAGGTGCACCTTGGGCAGCACGCGCCGGCCGATCTCGACGTGGTCGAACCAGGCGTTGAGCGCGGGCTCCTTCTTCACGCCGGTGCAGATCGCACGGATCACGCGAATCGTCACGTCCTGCTGCGCCGGGTCCCAGTCTCGCAGCACGGCGTCGTCCATCAGCGTCGTGGGCATGACCTCGTCGCGCGCCTGGCTCATCACGTGCGCCATGGCCTTGCGGGTGCCCTTGAGCTTCTCGAGCGGGCCGACCTCGGTGAGAATCTTGTGCACGCGCTGCACGTCGGCAGCGGTGATGATGCCGTCGGGTCCCGAGGGCGTGATGATCGTGAGGTCAACGTTGAGCCGGTGCGCGAGCGCACGCACGGCGGGTGCGACCTTCAGCCCCGCGGCGGACCCGACCGTCGTCACCTTCTCGGTGACGACCTCGTTGTTCTGCGTCATCGCGCCGACGACGACGCCCGTGTCGCGGATCGCTTCGCCCGCGTTCGGCCTGTCCTCTCCCGCGGGGGGACGCGTGGCCGGCTCCACGACCGGCGTCGGCGCATCGCCCTCGAAGGTCACCAGCGGCTTGCCGACTTCGATGGTGTCGCCGGCCTTGCCATGCAGCTTGACGATCTTGCCGGCCACCGGGCTCGGCACCTCGACCACGGCCTTGGCCGTCTCCACCGCGACAAGCGGCTGGTCGAGCGCAACCGTGTCGCCTTCCTGCACGCGCCACTCGACGATCTCGGCATCCTGCAGGCCTTCGCCAAGGTCGGGGAGCTTGAAGACGGTCATGCGGACCTCCGGTGCTGTTTCATGCGATCGGCGCAAGTTCCAGCAGCTTGCGTGCCGCGTCGACGATGCGCGAGACGTCGGGCAGGTACACCTTCTCCAGCCGCGCGAGCGGCATCACGGTGTCGTAGCCGGACACGCGCAGCACCGGCGCGAAGAGGCTCAGCAGCCCGTGCTCCGCGAGGTTGGCCGCGATCTCGCTCGCCGGTCCGTAGGCGCGCGGAGCTTCCTGGACGATCAGACACCGCCCAGTCTTGCTCACGCTGGAAAGGATCGTGTCCATGTCCAGCGGCTTGAGGCTGGCGACGTCGATCACCTCGCAACTCACGCCTTCCTGCGCGAGTGCGTCGGCCGCCAGTCGCGTCTCGTGCATCATCGCGCCCCAGCTCACGAGGCTCAGGTGCGTGCCTTCGCGCTCGATGAAGGCCGTGTCCAGCGGCAGGGCCTCGCCGTTGTCCTCCACCGCCTGCTTGAACAGCCGGTAGCAGCGCGTGGGCTCGAGGAAGATCACCGGGTCCGGATCGCGGATCGCGGCGAGCAGCAGGCCGTAGGCGCGCGCCGGGTTCGAGGGCGCGACGACGCGCAGGCCCGGCATGTGCGCGAAGAAGGTCTCCATCGATTCCGAGTGGTGCTCGGGCGCGTGGATGCCGCCGCCGTTGGGCGCGCGGATCACGAGCGGGCAGGTGATGCGCCCGCGCGTGCGGTTGCGGTAGCGCGTCGCGTGGTTCGCGATCTGGTCGAGGCACGGATAAAGAAAGCCGCTGAACTGGATCTCCGCGACCGGGCGCAGGCCCTGCGTCGACAGGCCGATCGCCATCGCCGCGATGAGGTTCTCCGCCAGCGGCATGTCGATGACGCGGTCGGCGCCGTACGCATCCAGCAGCCCCACGGTGGCGCGGAACACGCCGCCGTTGCGGCCGATGTCCTCGCCGAGCACCAGCACGTTCTCGTCGCGCTTCATCTCGGACTTCAACGCCAGATTCACGGCCTCGATGATGTTGAGATCGGCCATCCGTCAATGCTCCTTTGCGCCCGCCGCGATCACTTCGGCGCGCTGCCCGGCCATGGTCGTCGGCAGGCTCGCGTACAGCGAATCGAAGATCGCCTCGGGCGGCTCGGGCTTCACCGCGAAGTAGGCCTGCGCCACGGCCTCGGCCTTCGCGGCCGCCCGCTTCTCCAGTTCCTCCTCGTCCGCCATGCTCCAGCAGCCGAGCGTGGTCATGCAGGTGCGCAGCCGCAGGATCGGGCAGCGCGCCCAGGCGTCGTGGAGTTCTTCCTCCGAGCGGTAGCGACGCGCATCGTCCGCGGTGGTGTGGTCGTGCAGGCGGTAGGTGAGCGCCTCGATCACGCGCGGCCCTTCGCCGGCGCGGGCCGCGGCCAGCGCACGCTGCAGCACGTGACGCACGGCGACGACGTCGTTGCCGTCGACCTGCTCGCCCGGAATGCCGCCCGCGATGGCCTTCTGCGCAAGCGTCTGCGCGCCGGTCTGGCGCTTGCGCGGCAGGCTGATCGCCCACTGGTTGTTCGAGATCAGGAACACCACCGGCAGGTTCCAGACCTTGGCGCTGCTCACGGCCTCGTAGAAATCGCCGCGCGAGGTCGCGCCGTCGCCGCAGCAGGCCACCGCGACGCGCGCCTGCTTGCGCAGCTTGAATGCGTAGGCCACGCCGATGGCCTGCGGCACGTGCGTCGCGATGGGCACCGAGAACGGGAAGTCGTGGTGTGAGGGCGTGCCTTCGGGGAAACGCATCGAGCGCTCGTCGCCGGCCCAGTACAGGAACGTCGATTCGGGCGGCACGCCGCGCAGGAATTGCGCCGCGTAGTCGCGGTAGGCGGGAATCAGTACGTCGTCCGCGTGCATGGCGAGGCCCACGGCCGTGCCCACGGCTTCCTGTCCCAGGCAGGACGCGTAGGTGCCGAGCTTGCCGGTGCGCTGCAGCGCCACGGCCTTGCGGTCGATGGCGCGCGTCTCCACCATCACGCGGTACATGCGTTGCAGCTCTTCCTTGTCTCGCGCGAACTCCGGCAGCGGCGCGAGCACCGTGCCGTCATCGGCCACGAAGCGCGTCAGTCGCACTTCGAAGTTGGCGACGATTCTCTCTCCGGGGACGTCGTGGTCGCTCACGTTTTCTTCCTGGAACCGGTTGACCCGAAGATAGCACCGGCGATGCGGCGTCCGGCACCCTCGGGTTTCGCCCTCGATCGGGGCCGGCAAAGCTGGATCCGCATTTGCATCCGCGTCGGCGCCCGTGCGCGAGTCGATACGGACCCGGCAGCAGCATCGGGCTGAGCAGGGCCGACGACACGGTGCCGCCGCTGACGGCGGTGGCCGGCGGGCGGTCCACCTCGGAAAAACATCGCCCGCCCGCGGCG
The DNA here is from genome assembly GCA_046594215.1 of Panacagrimonas sp. Taxonomy (GTDB): domain Bacteria; phylum Pseudomonadota; class Gammaproteobacteria; order Nevskiales; family Nevskiaceae; genus Panacagrimonas. Next base: position 11,259 of record JBKJPX010000027.1, on the reverse strand, counting down.
GGCGAGGGGGAAACGCAGGAGGGCATCGATCAGGGTGAGCCCCGGAGCAGGAAAAAACTGCGGTCGAGCACACGTCGCGAACGTCTCGCGCGCGCAGCGTCTCCTGGTCGCGAGATCGGCTCGGACGTGAACGATGCTGTCGTATCATCGGACGGTCGAAAACTGTCCCCCGAAACAGGGTGGTGCTGCACCAATGTCTGCCGATTCGCAGCAGTCGCGGCCCTCCGGCGCGATGCCTGCCCGCCTGCCGGAAACCGAACTCCAGCGCCTCGCGGCGCTGCACGAATCCTGCGTGCTCGACACCCCCGCAGAGCCCGCATTCGATGACCTCACAGCCCTGGCCAGCATGATCTGCGGCGCGCCGATGGCCCTGGTGAGCCTCGTGGATCGCGACCGCCAGTGGTTCAAGTCGCGGGTGGGCGTCGAGGTCCAGGAGACGCCGCGCGACCTGTCTTTCTGCGCGCACGCGCTGCTCGAACCCGAGCACGTGTTCGAGATTTCCGATACCGGCAAGGACGCGCGATTCGTCGGCCGCGAGATCCGGCGCCGGATCGCCGGCGGCCCGCGCAGCGTGGCGGTCACCGCCAACGCGATGGGGGGCGACGACCAGCGCTGCTTCGAGGCCGGCATGGACGATTACAGCCGCAAGCCCATCGACCTGCGCGAACGCGTCGACGCGCTCACGCGCACCGAGCCGAACCGCGCGCAGACGCAGCCGGGGGCACGCCCATTGCTACCCTCGCATCCCTTCGCCCCGTCACGACGGTGACTTCGACGATGACTTCCAGGATTCCCGCCGCGCCAGCCGACCACCTGCCGGACGCGCATGCGCCGCAGGACTATCACGCCGGCATGCTCGAGCCGATGGTCTCGATGTACGAGGCGGAGGGCGCGCGCGAGCTGGTGCAGACCATGCGCGACGACCTGCCGCGCCAGCAGGCCGACCTTGAAGCCGCCATCGCGCGCCAGGACTGGAATGGCGCCGCGCGCGTGGCCCACAGCCTGAAGTCCGAGGTGCTCATGGTCGCGGCCGATGCGCTGGGCCATGCGCTGGAGGCCGCCGAGCGTGCGTTCAAGGAGAACGACGTGGACGGCGGCATCGCCGCCATGCCCGCCCTCATGGATCGCTGCCGTCGTCTTTTCCAGCGCCTGGGCGAGGCCGCCGGAATCTGACGACGCGCGTTCGCACGCCGCGGTTCGCCCGCGCGATCCCTACAATGGGCGGATGCGGAATCCCTACGAGTTGTTTGCCGGCCTGCGCTACACGCGCGCCAAGCGTCGCACCGGCTTCGTTTCCTTCATCTCCGGCGCGTCGATCATCGTCATCGCCCTGGGCGTCGCCGTCCTGATCACGGTGCTGTCGGTGATGAACGGATTCCAGCGCGAGCTGCGAACCCGCATCCTGGGCATGGCCAGCCACGCCACGATCTCCGCCTACCGCGGCCAGCTGAACGACTGGCAGGTCGTGGCCAAGGCCGCGAGCACCAATCCGAAGATCGAGGCCGTTGCGCCCTACATCGAGGGCGAGGGCATGCTCCGATTCGGCCAGGACCTGTCCGGAACCCTGCTGCGCGGCGTGCAGCCCGCCGACGAGCAGAGCGTGTCGGATATCGGCAAGAACATGAAGCTCGGCACGCTCGAATCCCTGAAGGCTGGCGAGTACAACATCGTCATCGGTTACGAGCTGGCACAGGCGCTCGGCGCGGAGCCCGGCTCCAAGATCGACCTGATGATCCCCACCGCCAGCGTCACCCCGGCGGGCGTGATGCCGCGCTTCCGCCGCTTCACGGTGTCCGGCGTGTTCCGCGTGGGTATGTACGAGTTCGACCGCGGTCTGGTTCTGATCCACATCGCCGACGCGCAGGCGCTGTACCGCATGGGCGAGGGCGTGACCGGCGTGCGCATCAAGCTGCACGACATGTTCGCGGCGCCCCAGGTGTCGCGCGAGCTGGCCGCCACGCTGGACGGCACGTACTTCGTCAACGACTGGACGCGCAGCCACGCCAACTTCTTCAAGGCGGTGGCCACCGAGAAGATCGTGATGTTCCTGATCCTCTCGCTGATCCTGCTGGTCGCGGCGTTCAACATCGTCTCGATGCTGGTGATGGTGGTGCAGGACAAGCAGGCGGACATCGCGATCCTTCGCACGCTGGGTGCACGGCCGCGCGCGATCATGGCGATCTTCATGATCCAGGGCTCGATCATCGGCGTGGTCGGCACCGCGCTCGGAGTGGCCGGCGGCGTTGCGCTGGCGCTCAACGTCGAGTCGTTGGTGCCGCTGCTGCAGGCCGCCACAGGGCAGCAGTTCCTGGATCCGTCCGTGTACTACATCAGCGACCTGCCTTCGCAGCTCGAGGTCAGCGACGTCGTACGCATCGGCCTGCTTTCGCTGACCCTGGGGCTGCTTGCCACGATCTACCCGTCGTGGAGCGCGTCGCGCGTGCTGCCGGCCGAGGCGTTGCGGTATGAGTGAAGCTCAGACCCCCGAGGCCGACGCCGTCCTGCGTGCCTCGGGTCTCAAGAAAACTTTCAACGACGGCCGGCTCAATCTCACCGTGCTCGAGGGCATCGACTTCGAGGTCAAGCGGGGCGAGCGCATCGCCATCGTGGGCGCCTCGGGCTCGGGCAAGTCCACCCTGCTGCACCTGCTCGGCGGGCTCGACTCGCCGACCGCGGGCGAGGTCTGGGTACAGGGTTCGAAGATGTCGGCGCTGTCCGATGCCGCGCGCGGCGACCTGCGTAATCGCGCGCTGGGCTTCGTCTACCAGTTCCATCACCTGCTGTCGGAGTTCACGGCGCTGGAAAACGTTGCGCTGCCGCTGCTGATCCGGCGCGTGAAGGACAAGGAGGCATTCGCGCAGGCGAGCGAGCTGCTGAGCCGCGTGGGCCTGGCCGAGCGCCTGCAGCACAAGCCGGGCGAACTCTCCGGCGGCGAACGCCAGCGCGCGGCGGTGGCGCGCGCGCTCGTGACGCGGCCGGCCTGCGTGCTGGCGGATGAGCCCACCGGCAACCTCGATACGAAGACCGCGGCGCGCGTGTTCGATCTCATGCTCGAACTCAACCGCGAACTCGGCACCAGCCTGGTCGTGGTCACGCACGATCTGAATCTCGCGGCACGCATGGATCGCACGTGGACGATCGAGTCCGGCAAGCTGCGCCTGACCTCCGGTACCTGAGTTTCGCCTTCGTCGCGGGCGTGCTGGCAACGCACGCAGCGACGAATCTCCTCCCCGTTTTCGCGTTGACGCTGCTGGCGCTGTCGGCCTTGCTGCCCTGGCGCGGGCGCGCGGCCTGGTCGGCCGCGGTGCTGGGCGTGCTGATCGCGAGCCGCTTTGGGCAGAGCTACCTCGAGCAGCGGTGGCCTGCGGCGCGCCACGGCGAGGAGATCGAGGTCGCGGGCCACGTGCTCAGCCTTCCGGAGCGCACCGCTGCGCTGAAGTCGCGCGACGAGGGCGAGGAAGTCGGCGCCGGTGCCGACGCCGCCCTGCAGACGCTGCGTTTCGAATTCGAGCCGGTCGAAAACGACCACCGTCTCCCGCGCCGCATCCGCGCAACCTGGTATCGCACCCGGGAGACGCCGCGCGGCGGCGAGTGCTGGCAGCTGCGTCTGCGGTTGCGCACGCCGCACGGTTCGGCGAATCCACGCGCGTTCGACTACGAAGGCTGGCTCTACCGCCGCGACATCGGCGCGGTCGCGAGCGTGCGCGAAGGTCGCCCCTGCGCGATCGAGCGCGCGCTGCCGGTGTTACGCGCGCGGCAGGCGGTGGTGGATCGGCTGGATCGCTGGCTTGGCGCGCATCCGGGCAAGGCAATGACTGTCGCGCTCAGCGTCGGCGACGAGTCCGGCTTCGACGACGCGGACTGGTCGGCCTTCCGCCAGACCGGCACGAGTCACCTCGTCGCGATCTCGGGCTTCAACATCGCGATCCTCGCGGCCCTGGCCTTCCTGCTGCTGCGCTGGACCTGGCCGGCCTCGTCGCGCCTGGCGCTCGCACTACCCGCGCAGAAAGCCGCGGCCGTGGCCGCCGCGATCGCCGGACTGTCCTACGGCCTTCTCGCCGGTTGGGAGTCGCCGGCACAACGCGCGGCGATCATGCTCGCGCTGCTGCTCTGCGCCACGCTGCCGGATCGTCGTGCCGACCCGGTCCGCGTGCTGGTCTTCGCGCTTGCGCTGATCCTGGCCTTCGATCCGGCGACCGTGCTCGCGCCGGGCCTGTGGCTGTCCTTCGGCGCCGTGGCCGCGATCTTCTACGCCACGCGCGGACGGCTGCAAGCGCCGCCGGGCTGGGTCGTGGCAGTGAACTTGCAGCTCATGCTCAGCGTGCTGCTGGCGCCGCTGACCTTGTACTTCTTCGACGGCGCCGCCTGGCTGGGTCCCTTCGTGAACCTGCTCGCGGTGCCTGCGATGGCGGTGCTCACGCCCCTGGTGCTGGCAGCGATGGCGACCGCCGAACTCGTTCCGTCGATCGGCGTGCCCGCGCTGACCGGTGTCGCCGATGCGCTTCAGGCGCTGCAGTCGGCCTTCGCATGGATCGCCGCGAACGCGCCCTCGCCGTGGATTCCCGCGGCGCCGCCGCTGGCGGCCCTGGTGATGTCGCTGTTCGGCGCGCTGTTGTTGTTCGCGCCGCGCGGCTGGCCGCTGCGCTGGCTGGCGCTTCCCTGTTTCGTGCCGCTGCTGCTGCCGCCGCAGGCCGCGGTGCATGGCCCGTTTGAAATGACGGCGCTCGACGTCGGCCAGGGACTGTCGGTGCTGATCCGCACGCCGCACCACGCACTGCTGTACGACGCGGGCCCCGCCTTCGAGGATGGCTTCGATGCGGGCGAGTCGGTGGTCGCGCCCTACGTGCTCGGCCTGGGCCTGCGAGGCGTGGACCGCATGCTCGTGTCGCACGGCGACAGCGACCACGCGGGCGGCGTGGCGGCCGTGCGCCGGCTGGTCCACGTCGGCGACGAGATCGGGACGCTCGACAGCAATGCCTGCCACGACGACCAGCACTGGGACTGGGACGGCGTGCGGTTCGAGGTGCTGCACCCCGACGCCGGCGCCGACGCGTCCGCTTCGGACAACAACCGATCCTGCGTGCTGCGCGTGTCGGCGCCTGGGTTTGCGGCCCTGCTCACGGGCGACATCGAGCGCGGCGCGGAGGCGCGGCTGCTGGAAGTGCATCCCGGCGCGCTGAAGGCCGACGTGCTCGTCGCGCCGCACCATGGAAGCAAGACCTCGTCCACGCCGGACTTCGTCAAGGCCGTCGCGCCGAAGCTCGTCGTCTTCGGCGCCGGCTGGCGCAGTCACTTCGGGCATCCGCGTCCCGAGGTGGTGAAGCGTTACGAGGAGGTCGGAGCGCGCTCCTTGACCACGGGCGTCGAAGGGGCGGTGCGGATCTGGGTGGATGACGCGGGCGTGCTCAGGACCGAGTCCTGGAGGCGTCGATCATCGCGGTTCTGGAACGCGGCGCCGGAACCTTGAACGCCGGGTGGGCAGGCTTCATCCGCCCGCGCGTCGTTGCCCGGATACGCGTGGGGAAACGAAAAACGTTTGCCCACCCTACGACGGGATCAGAGGATCGTCGGGTTCGGCGCGTCGCCGTAGACCTTCTTCGGGTCGAAAGACTTCTCGCTTTCCTCGAAGTGCAGCTCGCGCGTCTGGGCGCCGTCACCGGTCGGGATCGAACGGTAGAAGCAGGAGCGATAGCCCACGTGGCAGCTCGCATCGCCCGGGATCTCGACACGCAGCCAGATGGCGTCCTGGTCGTCATCGATGCGCATCTCGACCACCTTCTGCACCAGGCCCGAGGTCGCGCCCTTGTGCCAGAGCTGCTGGCGGCTTCGGCTGTAGTAGTGAGCCTCGCCGGTGGTGATCGTCTTCTTCAGGGCCTCGACGTTCATGTAGCCCAGCATCAGCACCTCGCCCGAACCCGCGGCGGTGGTCACGCAGGGAATCAGGCCGTGCTCGTCGAACTTCGGCGCCAGCTCGTGCCCTTCCTCGACCTGCTCGATCGTGAGGCGCTTGGAGAACTGGACGTCGGGGGAGGAGGCCATGGCGAGACTCGTTGGGAGGGCGCTTTTGCGGGCGCGGATTATACGTGGCGGCCGGGAGCGGCGATTCAAGGATGTTCTCGGGATTCGGAGCGGCAGGCCCCTCACCCCGACCCTCTCCACATGCGATGAAGCCGCATGGGGAGACGGAGAAAAGCTTTGCTCCCTCTCCCCGCGACGGCGGGGAGAGGGCCGGGGTGAGGGGCCGGCCCCTTGCAGATCGATCGCACGCTCAGCTCCCGCGAACTCGTCCCACCGCCCCCTTCATCACGCCCTCGTAGGCCCGCACTTCCACCTCCTTCCCCGGGGACCGCGCGGCCGCCACCCACGCCAGGTGCTCCGCGATGCGCTCGACGGTGCTGTCCGCATCGAGCAGGTCGGCATGGGCCTCGGGAAGGGCGAGTTCGAAGCGCCCCTCGGGCGAGGAATACGCGAAGCGCAGGCGTCCGTTGGCGCGCGCGACGAGATCCTCGCGCGTCGCGAGGTAGATGTCGGTCCACGCCAGCGCGATGTCCTGTTCGATGGCCGCGTCACGCTGGCCGTCGACGCGCACCTCGATGCGCGAGCGATGACCGTGGGCGATGCGCTGGCACTGGCCGGCGTGCTTCTTGAGCCCGTGCACGTACTGGTAGAACGCGCCGTCGATGGCCTCGGTACGCAGCCGCAGGCCCAGGCGGGCGACGTTGGGGGGCAGGGTGCCCGCAAGGGTTTCGCGCAGGTGCGCGGTGACGGCGTCCTCGTCGATGGCCGCGGCCCGCACCGGCGTGATCGCCAGCGTCGGCGAGCGATGCTCGATGGCGCCCAGATCGGATCGAAACAGCAGCTGGCTGGTCGCGCCCGCGTGCGACAAGGTCAGTTCGGGCGCCAGCGCCGGCACCAGCAGCGTGTGGTCCAGGCCGGCGTCGATGGCGCGCTTCAGACCGCGCTTGACCTCGCCGAAGTCGAGCACCATCGACTGGTGGTCGAGGTCGCCCTCGAGTTCCACGTCCACGATCCAGCTCTGGCCCACGAGCCCGCGCGACGCGTCCAGGTAGGCGCAGTCGATGACGGTCAGGTGTTCGACGAAGAGGGTGGACACTTTGGAATGCGGAATTCGAATTTCGGAATGCGGAACTGGGTTTAGAATCCGCGGCCGCGGCGAAGCTTAAAGCGCCGGGAGACGCGGTGCTTCCCGACTCCGCATTCCGAAATTCGAATTCCGCATTCAAATGGCCGTCACCCGCTTCGCGCCCAGCCCCACCGGCTACCTGCACATCGGCGGCGCCCGCACGGCGCTGTTCTCCTATCTGTACGCCAAGGGCCGCGGCGGCAAGTTCCTGCTGCGCATCGAGGACACGGACCGCGAGCGCTCCACGCAGGCCGCCGTCGACGCCATCTTCGAAGGCATGGCCTGGCTGGGACTGGCCGGCGACAACGCCGAGCCGATCTACCAGACGCAGCGCTTCGGCCGGTATGCCGAGGTGATTCAGCAGATGCTGGACCAAGGCACGGCCTATCACTGCTACGCGAGCCGGGAAGAGCTCGACCAGCTGCGCGCCGAACAGCAGGCGCGCAAGGAAAAGCCGCGCTACGACGGCCGCTGGCGCCCCGAGTCCGGCAAGGCGCTGCCGGCGCCGCCGGCCGGCGTGAAACCGGTGGTGCGCTTCCGCAATCCGGTGGAAGGGCAGGTCGTGCTGAACGACCTGATCAAGGGCGACATCGTGTTCGACAGCGTGGAGCTGGACGATCTGATCATCGCGCGCTCGGACGGCACGCCCACCTACAACTTCTGCGTCGTGGTCGACGACATGGACATGGGCATCACGCACGTCATCCGTGGCGACGACCACGTCAACAACACGCCACGCCAGATCAACATACTCAAAGCGCTCGGCGCCACGCCGCCAGCCTATGCGCATGTCTCGATGATCCTGGGTTCGGACGGCGCCAAGCTCTCGAAGCGCCACGGCGCGCTGTCGGTCACCGAGTACCGCGCAATGGGCTTCATGCCCGAGGCGTTGCTGAACTACCTCGTGCGCCTGGGCTGGAGCCACGGCGACCAGGAGCTGTTCACGCGCGAGGAGATGATGGCGAAGTTCGACTTCGACCACGTCTCCGCCAGCCCCGCGCGCTTCGACATGGAAAAGGCGTACTGGGTGAACCACCAGTACCTGAAGGTCACCGACCTCGCGCTGATCGCGCCCGAGTTCGACTGGCACCTGCGGCGGCTGGGCGTGGACCCGGCCAACGGCCCCGCGCTGACGGGCGTGATCGAGCAGCAGCGTGAACGCTGCCGCACCCTCGCGGAGATGGCCGAGAAATCGCGCTTCTTCTACGAGGACCTCACCGGCTACAACGAGAAGGACGCGGCCAAACACCTGAGCACCAAGGCCGTGCCCGTTCTGTCGGCGCTGATCGACGCGCTGACGGCGGTTGCCGAGTGGAAGCCGGAGGCCCTGCACGCGGGCGTGCATGGTGTGGCCGAGAAGCTGGCCCTCAAGCTCGGCGACGTGGCCCAGCCGATCCGCGTGGCGGTGGCGGGCATGGCGGTCTCTCCGCCCATCGATCAGACTCTGGCCCTCCTAGGACGCGAGCGCAGCCTGGCTCGCCTGGCAGCGGCACTCGAACGAGCGGAGGCGGCGAGATGAACCTTTGGCAGCGGGTGGGACTGTTGATCCTCTTCGTGTGGTTCTTCTTCGGTGGGCTTGCGCATTTTTTCGAAGACGATTTCTTCGTGAGCATCGTGCCCAGCTATGTGAAGGCGCCGGAAACCGCCGTGATGGTCTCGGGCATCTTCGAGATCCTGGGCGCCATCGGCATCCTGATCCCCACCATGCGCCGCCTCGCGGGCATCTGCCTGTTCCTGCTGACCCTGGTCGTGAGCGCGGCCAACATCAACATGTGGGTCAACTTCGACCAGTTCCCGGAATTCTCGCCGGCGATGCTCGGCTTCCGGCTGATCCTGCAGATCTTTCTGCTTGCGCTGATCCTCTGGGTCACGCAGCCGAAGCCGGCGCCCAGGCGCGTCGCGCACGCGGCCTGACAGAGGAAGTCCGCGGCTCGGAACAAGTCCGGAGTCGCCGCCTGGAGTGCACGCCGACCACCTTCTTCGGGGCCCGCATCCCGGACTTCGACAGGGTTACGTGCAGGGACGCCCCGCGACATTCGCGCGCGCTGCGCCGACAATGGCGCTCTTATCCTCCACCTGCTGAACGCAGGCGTCATTGCCAATGTCCGTCAACATCACCTTCCCGGACGGGAACCAGAAGTCGTTCGAAGGGCCGGTCACCGGCCTTTCCATCGCGCAGGGCATCTCGCCGGGTCTCGCCAAGAAGGCCGCGCTCGTCGCCGTGGACGGCGAACTCTGGGACCTGACGCGCCCGATCGATCGCGACGCGTCGATCTCGATCATCACGCGCGACAAGCCCGAGGCGCTCGAAACCATCCGCCACGACGCCGCGCACGTGCTCGCGCAGGCCGTGCAGGAGCTGTTCCCCGGAACACAGATCACTTTTGGCCCTTCGACGGAGTACGGCTTCTACTACGACTTCGCGCGCGCCGAGCCCTTCACCGAGGCCGACCTCGAGAAGATCGAGCAGAAGATGCGCGAGATCGTGAAGCGGGATCTCCCCATCACGCGGGAGGTGTGGTCGCACGAAGTCGCGGTCGCGTACTTCGAGAAGAGCGGCGAGAAATTCAAGGCCGAGTGGATCCGCGACGGCATCAAGGCGGACGAGCCGCTCACGATCTACCGCCAGGGCGACCAGTGGCTGGACATGTGCCTGGGTCCGCACCTGCCGTCCACGGGCAGGCTCGGCACGGCGTTCAAGCTGACCAAGGTCTCGGGTGCGTACTGGCGCGGCGATGCGAAGAACGCGCAGCTCCAGCGCATCTATGGCCTCGCGTTCGCAAACGACGACGAGCTCAAGGCGCACCTGCGCATGCTCGAGGAAGCCGAGAAGCGCGATCACCGCCGCCTCGGCCGCCAGCTCGATCTCTTTCATATCCAGGACGAGGCCATCGGCCAGGTGTTCTGGCATCCGAAGGGCTGGGCGATCTACCGCACGCTCGAAAACTACGTGCGCAAGCAGCTCGACGAGGCCGGCTATGTCGAGGTCAGGACGCCGCTGCTGGTCGACCGCAAGCTCTGGGAAGAGTCGGGCCACTGGGAGAACTACCGCAAGAACATGTTCATTGCGGAAGTCGACGAGGGGGAGGTCGCGGGTGTCGCGCGCAAGGCTCTGCTCGCGGTCAAGCCGATGAACTGTCCCTGCCACGTGCAGATCTTCAAGCAGGGCATCCGCTCCTACCGCGACCTGCCGCTGCGCATGGCGGAGTTCGGCGCCTGCCATCGCTACGAGCCCAGCGGTGCGCTGCATGGCCTGATGCGCGTGCGCGGCTTCGTGCAGGACGACGCGCACATCTTCTGCACCGAGGACCAGATCAACGCTGAAACGGTCGCGTTCTGCGATTTGCTCACGCGCATGTACAAGGATCTGGGCTTCGAAAGCGTGCGCGTGAAGTTCTCGGACCGCCCGGAAAATCGGGCCGGCGACGATGCAATCTGGGATCGCGCCGAGGGTGCGCTGCGCGCGGCCGTCGAGCAGACGGGACTGCCGTACACGATGAACCCGGGCGAAGGCGCGTTCTACGGCCCGAAGCTGGAATTCGTCCTGCGGGACGCCATCGGCCGGGACTGGCAGTGCGGCACCTTGCAGGTGGATTTCGTGCTGCCGGAGCGGTTGGACGCCGAATATGTCGGGGAAGACGGTGCTCGTCACCGCCCCGTCATGCTGCACCGCGCGATCCTGGGCAGTTTCGAACGCTTCCTGGGCATTTTGATCGAGCAATATGCTGGCCGATTCCCCCTCTGGCTGGCGCCGGTGCAGGTGGTGGTGGCGTCCATCGTGTCGGACGCCAACGAATATGCCGAGCAGGTCGCCCGTGCCCTCCGCGCCAAAGGCATGGAGGTGCGGGTGGACGGCACCAACCAGAAGATCAACGCCAAGGTGCGGGAACACTCCCTGGCCCATGTCCCCGTCATCGCGGTGGTCGGGCGCAAGGAAGCCGAGCAGGGCACCGTCGCCCTGCGCCGCCTGGGCGGGGATGCGCAGGAGGTTCTTTCCCTTGTTGACGCCGTTTCCCGCCTTGCGGCGGAGGCCGCGCCACCCGATTTGCGCTGATCGGGATCGGTTCCGCTTGATCCGGCCGGCTATACGCTGCAAAACTACCCGCTACCCTAAC